>CAZASF010000040.1:0-23774 GCA_964487725.1 uncultured Bacteroides sp.
GTCTTGTTTGGCAGATAAAGACAATAGCCAAACTGACACGGCTTGACAAGATGCGAAACTCTTTTATCACCACAATGATTCATGAATTGAAACGACCAATTTCAACATTGAAAATGTGCGTTTCAGGCATAGATAATGACAGTATGATGAAAGATGTCCAACTCCGGCATGAGCTTATGGGTGAGACACGCATAGCCCTCGACAATCTATCGTCTTATTTCTCAAAACTCAGGGATATAACGTTCAACAATGTAGAGCAAATACCGCTGAATCTATCTTCATTTAACCTTAAAGAATTGGTAGATGGCATAGTTCGGTCTATTACAATTCCGGGAGGCAAACAGGTGCAGTTTGTGGATGACATTCCGAACGATTTACAAGTATCAGCCGATTGTTCTCACCTTATGAATATCCTTACTAATCTGATTGAGAATGCCATTAAATATTCCGGAGAAGATGTTGAAGTCAAGGTCAGCGCTGAGGCAAAAACTGATTGTGTTGCTGTAAAAATTACCGATAATGGCAATGGCATAGCAGGTTCAGACCAACACAAGATTTTCAACCGGTTCTACCGGGGAAAAGCATCGTCATCCGACATCCCCGGCATGGGATTGGGCCTCGCATACGTAAAACTACTTGCGGAGGCCCACGGAGGGGAAATATCCGTTGAGAGCGAGGAGGGAGTTGGGTCGACATTCACTGTAAGATTGCCGCAATGAAGAAGATACTGTTAGTTGATGACGATTTGAAAAACTCAATGCTGCTCAAGCGGTTCATTGAGTTGGAGGGTTACGAAGTGACATACGCTTCCAATGGCAAAATAGGGTACGAACTTTACAAAGACATTCACCCTGACCTTATTCTTCTTGACATCAATATGCCTGAGATGAACGGATTCGAGGTTGCAGAAGCGGTCAGGAAAGATGATAAGAAGGTGCTGATATTTTTCCTCACAGACCGGACGGATAAGGTGGACCGGTTGTATGGATTTAAATTGAAAGGCAACGATTACATTCCTAAGCCGTTTTATCCCGAAGAACTGATAGCTAAAATCAACGAACGATTTGAAAGTGACTTGATAAGTCAGGATGTGGAATATCAGCTTGGCAACACTTTGTTCAGGCCGAACCTTTTATCACTGACATATAACGGCGAGACGCATTCGCTTTCGGTGCGTCAATCAGAAATTCTTTCTATACTCGCACAGAACATGGGGAAGATAGTGGAGCGCGACACGATCCTCAATGCCGTTTGGGGCGATACGAGCTATTCCAACTCAATGGCTCTCAACGTTCAGATAACATATATTCGCAAATTGCTCAGTGACCCTACGATCACAATAAACTCCCTGAAAAAGAAAGGGTATATACTGAGTACACAAACAAATTTTTGAAAAAATAGTGGCAGAGGGTAATTATTTCTGCGGGTTAACTGTCATAGATATGTAGAAATGACGTAAATTTACTTGTTGAAGTAGACGGTTCAATGTCGCGATATTCCAAAAATGAGTTCGAAATCCTGTACAAGCGGTGTTTTCCGTCATCGATGAGACTGGCTGTCAGTCTGCTCCATGAGGAGGATGAAGCGCGCGATGTGGTTCAGATGGGAGTCGGATATTCGGGTTGAAAACCCAATGGCGTTTGTAATCCGGTCAGTACGCAATGCAAGTCTTAACAGAATCCAGATGCTTGACACGCGTGAGAGGATTCGCCAGCGATTGACACTTGACCCTCCGCCTGATGATTTTGACATCGAACGGCGCTATGAAGAAGTTACATTGGCAATAGGATACCTGCTCACGGCCAGAGAGCGTCAGATTGTAGAGAAAATCTACGCTGATGGACTGAGTTACAAGGATGCGGCTGAAGATATTGGAGTATCCGTATCGGCAATCAACAAGAATCTGGTTGCGGCCCTGAAAAAATTGAGAATCCATTTCAAAACCGACAAAAAATGACAGACGAACAGAGAGACATGTTGATTGCAAAGATCGTTGACTCCCCATCTTCATTGACGGAGAAGGAGCTGGACGCAATGTTGCACGACGATGACCTGAAGGACATATATGAGATGTCGGCCGCTGTCAGCAGTGCTTGTATCTGTCAGCCTGAGCCGGATGTTGAGGCCGAGTGGGAGCGTTTCCGTCCACGCCTCAGAAGAAAGCCCACGCCGATGAAATGGGTGATGAGGGTCGCCGCCATATTTTTAGGAGTGATGTTAGCATCCGGGATAGCAGTGAAGATTATCAATAAGGTTTTCACTCCGAAGGAGACTGCGATTATTGCAAAGACGGAGACAACCGTTGCCGAGGAGCCGCTGTCGGTAGAGCCGATTCCGAAAGAGGCCGCGGCGGAAGTGGTAGCGGTCAAGGTAAAAAAACGGACTACCGTAAAGGTCAAACCAAGAGAGCAAAACGAAATGGATATTGACGAATATCTCCGCATACAGCAGGCTCGCATTGACAATGATATAGCCATGCAAAACGCGGCGGTTTATGAAGACGAATACAATAATCTCATGGCGATACTCGATATTATCGGTGGACGCGATGATGAGCTGGAAAATGAAATCAGAAAAGTTACAATAGAATAATCATGAGAAATTCATTACTAAGGCTTATTGGCCTCACAGTTGCCATGATACCTATGGCGATTACCGCGCAGACCAACATCAAGTCGGCTTTTGAAGCCATAATCAAATGCCCGGTGGCTCAGATAACGGAAAGCCACAGCCTTGACAAGAATCCTGAGACAAATGTCAAGGTTGGGCAGAGTGATGTGTATAATTTCGTGTTGCCGGCCAACAAGATTAATCTTGTCAGGAACGTGGTTTCGGCGTTTGACAAGGATGTCGACATGTCCTACGGCATCAAGAGGGGCTCAACTTCGGATAAGGACCCCAATATAAATCTGGCTGTAGGAGAGGGCGGTGAAGAGGCAGTACATATCACAGATTCCAATTGTGACTATGCTTATGCTCTGTTTTTGGCTCCAAGGGCAGAGGATCCGGAGGGCAATTACCGATATGCCTACGGAATTAACTATAAAGAGGTTGATGGGAAAATAAAGGGGAAACTCGTGGTGACGTACGCCACAACGTTGAAATACCGACAGGAGATGGAGAAGCAGAGCCATTATGAGAATCTCCGCAATTTGTCAAATGGCTATGTTGTGGTTAACACGAAAGGAAAGACACAGGACAAATGGTTCACACGGGTGATGACGTTTGTCCGGAGTATGTCATCGGCTAACACCCAGACGCGAATTTCACTTGCCACAAAGGTGTATGAACTGATCCAGGAATCATCCACATATTCCGATGTGACAGAGGCTGATAAGAATGCAGTTCGCGAGATTTTGAAAGGAATGGTCATGGATAAGAAATACTCCGAGACAATTCTGAACAGTCTGTTGAATCAGTGTATCGCAGCCCTTAAATAATATCTTGTTCCTGTAACGTGTTTCAATATTTTCGCCAAAATGTTACGTAGTGTAATTCTATTGTCGGTTATAGTTTTATCGGCAGTTTCTGTTTCTGCCAGAACCATTCAGGGAGAAGTCCGGTCTGACGTGGATTCAACTGCAGTTGTAGGTGCAACTTGCCGTCTGATGTCAGGAAATCAGTTTGTTGACGGTGTAATTACGGAAGAAAATGGCAGATTCGTAATCTCTACCGGGATAAAATCAAAAGTAGTCCTCGAAATCTCCATGTTAGGCTACAATCCAACTGAGATAGTAATAGAATCAGATAAGAATGTAAATTTGGGGACGATTTACCTTTCCGAGGGCATAAAATTGGGGGAAGTGGAGGTCTCTACCCAATCAGTGACTGACGTAAGAGGAAGAACAGTGATATTCCCATCGGGGTCGGATGTGAGAGCATCGTCCACGGCAATCAGTTTGTTTCAGAAATTGCCGCTGGCCGGATTGGAGGCAAATCCCATCAACAGATCGATTACTGTGGATGGCGGAACACCCGTGATACTTATAAATGGCATCCCTTCAACGATTGATGATTTTAACGCATTGCAGCCTAAAGATATAGCGAAGATTGAATTTTCCAGAATCACTCCGGCTCGATATGCCGACCGGGGCAACAGCGGGTTTCTGAACATAACGTTGAAAAAGCGAAATGACGGCGGACAGGTGTACCTCTGGGGCCGGAGTGCCGTCAACACGGCTTTTGTTGATGGAAATGTACGCGCGTCATATCATCAGGGGCCATCGCAGTTCACCTTGTCATACAATCCATCGTGGCGAAACTATCAGGACGTGTTTGACAACACAACCGAAAGTTACATTGGCGATGATTTCCGCGTGAATCTCGAGGAACATGACCGCAATCCGTTCAATTACCACTACCACAACATAGGGGTGAAATATGATTACAGTCCGAACATCTGCACCCTTTTCTCCACCACGTTCAGAGTCACTCCGAGTTATAGCAAAAGACGGACATTTGCTGAGACTATTGATTCATATTATGGAGATTATAGTAACAGTAATTTCACAAAAAGTAAGGATATCGACCCATCGCTTGACCTGTTTTTCAAACGTGAATTCAACGATAAGAACGCGTTGGAAATTCAGATGGTGGGAACATTGAGCGCGAGTGACTATAGCAGAAGCAATGACTACACGTTCAGTGACGGATCAATATCGGATTATGTTGTGGACGTTGACAGTCGCCGCCGGTCATTTATCGGCGAAATCAGCTATACTCATCAGTTCAGCGATAAGACATCACTGTCAACGGGCTATCAGAACACGTTGTCATACAGCACCAACACCTATCTTCTGTCGGACTACAAGCCGGTGCTGACGGAGAACAACAATTATGTGTATGCCCGTTTGGGGCAGCAGATGGGCAGGTTTTATTTGTCATTGGCCACAGGCGCAAAGTTGTACTGGATAAAAAATGACTCGAACAAAAGGCATTATGTCCGAAACTTGTCAACTGTGAAGTTGTCATGGAACGTTTCTCAGAATTGGAATCTTGTTGCTGCATTCCAATATTCTCCGAGCATCCCTTCGCTGTCGGCTCTGACTGATTATCCCCAGCAGCAGACACCTTATCTGATATCAAATGGTAATCCCAACCTTAAAGTGGCGCATAACTTCCTCTATCAGTTCATGCCGTCATTTCAGTATAAGAAATTCAGCACGTCATTGTTGATGAATTACCGCAACAGTGTTGACTTCGTGATGAGCGACATGTTTTACATCGGTGACAAAATGTTCCTGTCTCAGTCCGTCAATGCCCATCGCTCCTGGATAGCATGGGGAAATCTTAACATGAAGCTGAGTGGCATTGCCGGTTTTGGAGCTAATGTCAATATCGGGTTAGACCATTATGAAACTCTCGGCGATAACTGGTGCAATCATCTGACTGCGTTCAATGCAAGTTTCAATTTGTGGTGGAACAAAGGGCCTTATACAATCACGTATTGGCGCAAGATTCCCGGCAAATCGCTTAGCGGCAATAAGGTGTCAAGAGAAGAGAACGGTGATGCTCTAAGTCTGGAGTACCAGCCAGACAAGCATTGGACGCTCGGACTCTCGTGGATGTACATGTTTGACGTGAAAGGCACAAAATATCCCTCATGGGGGTATTCCAGTGTCAATCCTTACTTCAAGGAGCGCTACATCAAGAACAACGGAAACATGGTTGTGCTGTCGGTAAGTTATTCAGCTGATTTCGGTTCCATTTTCCGCTCTTCGCGCCGCTCGCTAAACAATTCCGACAACGGATCGTCATTGCTGAAGCTGTGATGGCGTGAAAATTCTTTTCATGTCATGTTGGTCAAAATAGGTGCATTCTGCGTTAAAATCACTAATTTAGTCCACCGTAAAGGGATAATTGCTGAATTATTCGTACCTTTGTCCCGTATCAGCTCTTTACGGCATGAACATGAAGTACAACATAGCGGTCAACACGGTCAATGCGGCGCTGAAGATTTATGCCCATTGTCTGCCGAGCCATGTCAATCGCAAATTCCCGGAATTTGTGAAAGGGCGCATAGCTCTTGTTCGCCGTATTGCCGCTGAGATGCGTGCTGATACATCGGGACGGCGTGTGATTTGGTTTCACGCTTCGTCGCTTGGAGAATATGCCATAGCACGGCCTTTGATTTCCCGGATAAAGGCTGACGGCGATGCGACAGTGGTCATGACATTTTTCTCTCCATCGGGCTACAGGGCTTTGCGCGACAACCATCCCGGGATTGACCATCTGTTCTATCTTCCTCTTGACACCCGCGATAATGTCCGGGGATTTCTTGAGGCGGTGAATCCCACTGTGGCGGTTTTTCTTGTGTCGGAGTATTGGCCGAACATGCTCGAAGAGCTTAAGTTCCGCAACGTCCCTACCTATCTTGTGTCGGCTATAATCCGTAATGATTCGGCATTTTTCCGCTGGTATGGCAAGATTTTCCGCAAGGCGCTGAGTTGTTACACTCGCTTCTTTGTCCTTGACCGTAACTCGCTGTTCAATCTTAAGATGCTCGGGTATGACAACGTGACCTTGTCAGGGGACCCGCTTTTTGACAATGCATCGCTGGTGGCTGACACTCCGTGGTCAAGTCCGGTTCTTGACAGCTTCTGCAGTGGCGATGCGAGAGTCCTGATTGCCGGCAGCGTCAGTGACAGCAAGGACCTGCGGTTGGTGTCAGCAGCCGTCAACTCCCATCCTGATTTGAAGGCTATAATAGTGCCCCATGATATTAGCTCCAAAGCCATATCGGCCGTGAGACGGTCGCTTGAATGTGAATGCTCGCTTTTGTCGGAACTTGAAGCAGGCGGGGGGAATCCGGATGTGCGAGTAATAATAGTGGATTCGGTGGGGAAACTCGCCTATATGTACCGCTACGCCACGATGGCATACGTGGGTGGCGGATTCACGCCCTTGTTGCATAGCGTTATAGAGGCTACGGTCTACGGTGTGCCCGTTAGTTTTGGACCCCGCATAGAGCGCAAGGTGACACCGCAGCAGCTCATGGAACTCGGAATAGGCTCAATGGTGCAGTCTGCCGCTGACCTTTCGCTCTGGATTGATTCGCTTACGCCGGAGAAGCTGGATGAGATAAGGGTCACAGCCCGTAAATACGTGGAGCATAATCTGGGTGCTACCGCCGACATAGTCAAAACAATTGAAGCATCGTTATGGCCGAAAAAGTGAAGTATATATTATACCTGTGCATTTTCGTGCCTTTGGCATGGTTGCCGTTCTGCGTACTGTATGCCATAAGCGATTTTCTGTATTTTGTTTTCTACCGTTTGTTGCACTACCGAATAAAGGTTGTGCGCGGCAATATACGGGCTTCTTTCCCGGACAAGACGGAGGATGAGCTACTTGCAATAGAGCGGGAGTTCTACCATCAGCTATGCGATAACATAGTTGAGTCTATAAAGCTTCTGCACTTCACAGATCGGTCGGTTGACCGTCACATTGAGGTTGTCGGTGGACATCTTGTTGAGGAGATAGCCGCCACGGGTAAGCCGGTGTTTCTCTATCTCGGCCATTTCTGCAACTGGGAGTGGGTGCCTGCCATAACGCGCCATTTCCGGGAACCTAAAGTGTGTGCACAGATATACAAGCCGCTCCGCAACAAGGCTTTCGATAGAGTGATGCTTAAACTGCGCTCCAGATTCCATCCTCTCAACATTCCGCAGGACAAGGCTCTGCGCACACTGTTTGCACTCAGCCGTGAGGGCAGTTACATTGTCGGAATCCTTGATGACCACAGCCCCAATCATGGCCGCTCCCATCATTACATGGAATTTCTCAACCATCCCGGCACGATAATCAATGTTGGTGCTGAGGAAATAGGCCGCAGGGTTGGGGCTGAATATCTATATCTTGACATTGAAAAAATCCGCCGCGGGCACTATCTGCTGACGTTCAAGCCGTTGGAGATAAAACACGAGTGGAGCGACTATCCCGTAAGCCACGAGTATATGAAAATGCTCGAGGCGACAATCCGCCGTCAGCCACCGTATTGGCTGTGGTCACACAAGCGCTGGCGCTACACGGCAACTCCTGAAGAAAACAAAAACACTATATGAATATGAACATAATCTGCGTTATACCGGCCCGAGCCGAGTCAACCCGTTTTTTTGAGAAGCCTCTTGCGCTGATATGCGGTAAGCCTATGATTCAGTGGGTTTACGAGCATTGCAAGGAAGTTGAAATGTTCAGTGAGGTCTATGTGGCCACTGATTCTGAAAAAATCAGCGCCGTGGCTGAAGGCTTCGGGGCAAAGGTGATAATGACCCGCTCGGACCATGACACGGCTACCGAGCGCCTCTACGAAGTTTCAACCCGCATTGAGGCTGACCTTTATGTGATGGTCAACGGTGATGAACCGCTGCTCACCCGCGAGTCAATTATCCAGTGTGTGCCGGAGGGTCTTGAACCTGATGATTTCTTTGTCAGCAATCTGATGACCGACTTTACGAATCCGGTTGAGGTTGTTGATGCCACCAATCTAAAGATTGTCACAGCCCAGGACGATCGCTGCCTCTTCATATCCCGCAGCCCGATTCCGTTCCCCAAGGGTGCAATGGACTATGTGTTCCATAAGTTTGTGGGAGTGGGAGCGTTCACACGGAAAGCTCTCGATTTCTATCATAACACTCCGCGCGGTCCGATTGAAAAAATTGAGGAGAACGACTCGTTCCGTTTCATCGAAAATCATAAGCCGATTTATTACTATAACTGCCACTGCAAGTCACTCTCGGTTGACAACCGCAAGGATATAGCCGGGGTAGAGGCCTATTTCAAGGCTCTGGGAAAATAAGTGGTCGGCGATGAGAATACGGTTTGACTATCATTCGCTGGCCAAGTTTTTCAGGCGATTGGGTTTCTATGCGGGAGGGTTTATCCGTTATTACATGCCCTCGTCATGGTTCCGCCGGCGGTTTCACCGGCAGCTTCGTTCCCTGTCAGAGCAGCAGAGGGCGTATGCGGAAAGCCGCGTGAACTACTATGTGAAACTCAGTCCTGAAGCCCACATTGATGAAACGGATGCTGTGGCCGTGCGTGATTTCAAGTTTCCCTGGCATAAGGAACACCGGTTCTCAGGATACTTCTTTGACCTTCTGCCTCTCGTCAGGATAGGGAATCCCGATGACAGATTCAATTATCTTTTCGGCGACATTGATTATGAGACTCCTTCGGCCACGTTTGTCAAAAGCCGGCCGGTGGCCTCTGACGGTTGCTCAACGGACTCAGTGCTGGTTAAACTCGATTCGGTTCGCCACTTCGCTTTCATCAAGGACAAAATTCCCTATAGCGAGAAGAAGCCTATGCTGGTGTTTCGCAACGTGGTGAGAAATCAGCCGTGGCGCACGGCATTTCTTGAACTCTATCACAACCATCCGATGTGTGATGCCGGTCAGGTCAATGATGACGCTTACGTTACGAACCGCGACTTCATAAAGGGATACCTATCGGTTGAGCAACAGCTTGGCTACAAGTTCATCGCAACTATAGAGGGGCACGACGTAGCCACTAATCTCAAGTGGGTGATGTCGTCCAATTCCATCGCCGTCATGCCACGTCCCCGTGTTGAGTCATGGTTCATGGAGGGGAGCCTCATAGGTGGGTACCACTATATTGAAGTGAAGCCGGACTATACAGATCTCCCCGAGAAGCTTCAATATTACATTGACCATCCCGGGGAGGCTGAAAAGATTATTGCCAACGCTCATCAGTATGTGGCCCAGTTCCTTGACCGGAAGCGAGAGTTGCTGATAGGGCGAATGGTGGCGAAGCGTTATTTCGATTTACTTGGCTGATGATAGAAGCGATTGTGGAAGAACATCATCTGGGGAAGAATTGACTTGCTCCAGTAGGCTCCGTTGTGGGCGCCGGGCGATGTCAGGTAGGTGTGTTCAATTCCGCGCTCAGTCATTATGCTGTCCAGTTTGCAGTTGACCTGATAGAAGAAATCTTCTGTACCGCAGTCAAAAATGATTCCGTAGCCTTCGGGATTGACTTTCTCTATGAGGGTTGTTACGGTGTAGTCATCCCAGCGTTGGGGGTATTCGTCCTTTGATCCGAGGAAGTCAGCCATGTTCCATCGTGTGGGGAACGGGCGGATATCCACGCCACCGGAAGTTGCGCCGGCATTGTGAAATAATTCGGGGTGACGTAGGCCGAGCCATAGACCGCCATGGCCGCCCATGCTTAGTCCGGTGATGGCGCGCTGGTCGGGACAGGGACGAGTGCGATAGTTGGCGTCAACCCAGGGCACAAGTTCTTTCGTTATGTAGCTTTCCATCTGCATGTTGGAATCAACAGGGGAGTCCCAGTACCATGAGTTGCGTCCCTGAGGGCACACTATTATCATGCTATAGACCGTTGCGAGGCTGTCGGTGTTTATTATGCCGGGCCATGTTGTGTGATTGCCTCCATGTCCATTGAGCAGATATAGAACCGGGTAGTTCTCCTGTGCACCGGATTCATAGCCGGCGGGAACGGAAACCGAAATCAGACCGGGCGACTTGATATACTTCGAGGGGACCTCGCGAACCGTTATGGCAACTGCGGCTATAGCCGTCAGAAGCATCAACGCGATGAAATTGAAAGTTCTTTTCATTTTATGGCTTGTTTGTTAATGATACAAAAATAGTCCATTCGCTTCAATTTTCCAAACGTTGACCGATGTGAGCCACTGCCAACATGGCCGTGCAGATAATTCTGACCGGCAGCGATAGGTGACGCATACTCATTGTAAAGCGGTTTATCTCCGGAAAAGTGGAAGCCCATTTTCTGATGTCGCGACCGGGATTGCGGGCAAGTTTTATGCGTGCATGAAACTTTAGCAGCTGGATAAAACCGGCATTTTTTTCTGACAATCCGTTGGCATTGACCCAGTCGAGAAGCTGCTGAGTCATAGCCAACCGGTCAGCAAGAACCTCTTCTTTTGGCGATTTGGTCAAAGAGCTCCGTCCGGAGTGGCGTATGTAATTGTAGACAGGAGTGTCAATCCGGGCAATCACGGGGTCAGTTGACATGAAGCGGGCTATCACCCCGAGATCTTCCCAGCGGTCTATTCCACCGATGGGCATGCATGAGCGTTTCACCGTTTCGGTTCGCAGCAACTTGTTACACAGCGAAAAGTGGACGGTGTCTATAGCCATGTCGTCAAGAGAGTTAATATTCCTATTGAGTTTCATGAGCTTCTTTTTGCCGTTGCGAACCATGATCATGGGGGCCATAACCATATCGGCTCCTGTAGCAACGGCCTCGGCAACCAGCATTTTTAATGCTCCCGGCCGAAATTCATCGTCGGCATCGCAGGCTATGACGTATTCGCTGTTGCAGAGGGAGAACGCATGTGCGTGGGCCTCGGCTTTTCCGCAGTGCTCCCGAGCAACGTTCATGATGAGATTGCATCGCGAGCAAAAGCTACGGACAATGTCGGGAGTTCCGTCAGTGGATGCATCATCGTAGAAAATAACTTGAAAATCATCGTAGTCCTGCGTTACGATTGACTCCATTGCGGCGGCAATAGTGTCGGCGGCATTGTAGGCCACTACGGTAACGGCAATCTTGCACCCCATCGCTGCTAATTCTCGTCCGATTCGCGGGCCACGATTCGGAACCTGTGACCGATATATTTGAAGTCAATAACCTTGAATGAATATAGCCTTAGAACAGTCTCTTCAGCCACTTGTCTCGACATCATGCAGCTGCGCATAATGTCCTCCACATCAAGGCCGTCACTGCTCTGAAGCAAGTCAATCAGTAGCCTCTCATTGTTGGAAAGACTCAGCAGGGCAGGACCGTCCGAGGCTTCCATGCGCCATGCCTTGACCATTAGCGGAAGCGCGAGGATGTTTTCATCGGCAACCCTGTAGTATGCTTTCCATGTGCCGTCAGTCTCAGATGCCTGCACGGGTCTTACCGGAGATTTCGCTATGTCGGCACGTATCACTATAGCCCCTTCTTCAGCTTTTATGGCGGTGAATTTCACCTCCTGCTCAGGTCGGCAGTAAAGTTGTGCGGCCTGCTCTACCACGTATATGTCCTCCTCGTTGCGCACGCCGGCAATCACACCGTTGTCCTTCACGCCGATAAGAAGCCGTCCACCGGAATTGTTGGCGAAGGCCGATATTGACCGCGCAATTTTGCGCGCATCGGAAATGGCGAACTTGAAATCCTGATTTTCATGTTCGCCCTCGGCTATCACCTTCTGCAGGTAGTATTTGCCCTTTATGGCGTGGATATCTTTCATTAATCCGGATAGTTGAGATTGGATTCCGCAGGATTATCCAGAATTTCAAGATATTCAGCGGATGCTTTTCTTGCCCCCTCAAGATCCATGAAGGAGTAGTTGCCGCAGTCACGCGGAGTGGCTCCGGGTATTTCCCCATCAAATGAGGCGATGAACCGGAACGTTTCGCGCAAGAGTGGAAGCATTTCCCTTGAAGTATATTCTCCGCTTACAATCAAATAATTACCCGTAAGGCACCCCATTGGGCCCCAGTAGACAATGCGTTTTCCCCATTCCGGATGGTTGCGAAGAAAGGTCGCCGCCAGATGCTCCATGGCATGGATGGCCGCGCCCGTAAGGGGAGTCTGCCGATTGGGCTCGGTCATGCGTACGTCAAAAGTTGATATTACATCGCCTGAAGGAGTGCGGTCGGTCCTTGACAGAAACACCCCGCGGCTGAGCCTATTGTGGTCAACAGTGAAGCTTGCTATCTTTTCCATTAGATTTGTTCGATTACCTGGCGGAGTTTGTCGAAGGTGTGACGTGGAGCCTCTTCCCAGAAATTGTTGTACTGCGAAATGTTGTCAGCGGCTCCCGGTGTGTCGGAAACCACGCGTATGCATGCAAATGGCACGTCCCTCAAATAGCATGTTTGTGCTATGGCAGCTGATTCCATGTCAACGGCATCAACCTCCGGATAGAGAGCCTTTATACGGCTGACATCCTCAGGGCGCGATACGAAAATGTCGCCCGAACATATCAGCCCGTGTTTCACGGTGCTGTCCTCACTGAGGCATTTGAGAGAGTTCACGCGGTCAGTGGTAGTGAAGAATCGGGGACATCCTGCCGCATCACCCCATTCCGTTCCCGGACCGCACCACACATCGTGATATGCAATCCTGGTTCCTACCACTATGTCAAGAATGCCGGCCGAACCACCGGTGCCTCCGGCCACACCGGAGTTGATTATCAAATCAGGAGCGTAACCGTCAATCATGGAAGCTGCACCAAGGGCAGCGTTGACTTTACCTATTCCGCACTTCATGGCCACTACTTCTTTCTGTGCCAGTGAGCCTGCATAGAAAGTGAAGCCGTTGACCTGACGGCTTTTCATATCTCCGAGCAGAGGCAGAAGAAGTTGCAGCTCCTTGTCCATTGCTACTATGACTCCTATTTTCTTCATACAGTTAGTTTGAATCAGATTCTTTGCAAATTTAGCTAAAAATCCCTATTTCAGAAAAAATGAATCCGGAACATTACTTCTGCTCCGGATTCGTAAATCTGTTTTTTCGTTTGGGAAGTCAGGCGGTGGCTTCCTCCGGGATATTTCGGTTTTTGGCTTTTCGCTTGGTTTTGGTTGCGGATGAATCAATATCTTTCTCTTCCTTAAGGTCAAGGACATTTCCGGCGCTGTCAACCACCTTGTATTCAAGATAGGCGAGTGACTGGTCAGGGACAATGCGGAATTTGCGCCCCAGCTCCATGCGCCAGCGGCGGTAAGTCGAAATGAGCCCTTTCTTTATGTAAGCGTCCACAAAAGGATGAACGTACATTATGAAATCCGTTACGTTCAGGTCATCAATGAGATAGTGGAGCTTTTCTTTCAGGGTGTCGGTGAACAGTAGCGATGGACGGACGGTTCCTTTTCCAAAGCAAGAGGGGCATGTTTCGGTTGTCTCAATGTCAAGGGCCGGGCGTACGCGTTGGCGGGTGATTTGCATCAGCCCGAATTTTGACAGAGGCAGAATGTTGTGACGGGCACGGTCGTTGGCCATGATTTCGCGCATGTGGTCGTAAAGAGCCTGCCGGTGTTCGGACTTGGCCATGTCAATGAAATCAATGACAATGATTCCGCCCATGTCGCGCAGTCGCAGTTGGCGGGCTATTTCATCAGCCGCGCGCAGATTCACCTCAAGGGCATTGCTTTCCTGGTCGGACGAGGCTTTGGTTCTGTTGCCGGAGTTGACGTCAATAACGTGGAGCGCCTCGGTATGTTCGATAATAATGTAGGCGCCGGACTTGAAAGAGACAGTTTTTCCGAACGAGGTCTTGATCTGACGGGTTATGTTGAAATGGTCAAATATGGGCTGTTCGCCTTCATATAGTTTGACAATGTCAACCCGGTCAGGAGCAATGAGACTGACGTAGTCGCGGATCTGTTTGTAGGTCTCGGGGTCATTGACGTGGATGTTTTCAAAATTGGGCGAGAAAATGTCGCGCAGCATACCTACGGTGCGGCTTTCCTCCTCGAAAACGAGGGCCGGAGCAGTCGCTGTGCGGGCTTTGGCCACAGTCTCTTCCCAGTAGCGGACAAGAGTCTTCATTTCGTTGTTGAGCTCAGCAACCCGCTTGCCTTCGGCTGATGTGCGGATAATCACTCCGAAATTCTTCGGAAGTATGCTTTTAATGAGCTGGCGTAGACGCACCTTTTCTTCAGGGGTCTTGATTTTCTGTGAAATGGACACCTTGTCGGAGAACGGCATGAGAACCATGTAGCGTCCTGTTAGAGAAATCTCGGTGGTCAGGCGTGGACCTTTCGAGGATATCGGTTCTTTGACAATCTGCACCAGAAGTTCCTGCCCTTGTTTTAGACGGTCAGGAATGGTTCCGTGTTTGTCAATGTCCGGAAGAAGTGTCATTTTCGACACTTGAGTAACTGAGCGCTGATTCTTATCGAGCGCTTTTTCCAAAAACGAGCTGTAAGAGGAAAACTGGGAGCCAAGATCCAAATAGTGGAGGAAAGCGTCCTTGTCGTACCCGACGTTGACGAAGGCGGCGTTGAGTCCCGGCATCAGTTTCTTGACCTTGGCCAGGTAGATGTCGCCCACGGCATAAGCCTGATTGCGCGCTTCCTTCTGGAGGGAAACGAGCCGCGAGTCCTCAAGAAGGGCTATTGACACCTCTTCTTTCTGAACGTCGACAATTAGATCGCTTTGCATTGGCATTTTGGGTTTTTAAAAGTGGTTTATCACACAAAGAACAAACTTTGATTGACTCCGGACTTTCGTTGCCTGAGCCACGTCAAGTTTGTTCAGTGTATTTTGACTGACAAAATCAGCCGTAAAGAAAAGTCCCGAAGGGTTTATTTCTTCTTATGACGATTCTTCTTCAGGCGTTTTTTGCGCTTGTGCGTGGCCATCTTGTGGCCTTTTCTTTTCTTTCCGCTGGGCATTGTTGTGAGTGATTAAATTATTTGGATATTGTTTGGATAATCTTTTTCTTCAGGGAAGCTGATTACTTAACTTCTTCCATGAACACTTTAGCGGGCCTGAAAGCGGGAATCTTGTGCTCGGGGATAATGATGGTAGTGTTCTTTGAAATGTTGCGGGCAGTCTTTTCTGAACGAACCTTGATGATGAAGCTACCAAATCCACGGAGATAGACGTTTTCGCCTTTTGAAAGTGAGTCCTTTACCACATCCATGAACTTTTCAACAGTTGCCAGTACGGCAGCCTTCTCGATACCTGTGCTCTTGGCAATTTCGTTTACGATGTCAGCTTTAGTCATTTTTTCAATATTTTAAAATATATGTGATTAGATACGTTGATTTTCATTCATTTAAGCCTCCGGATTATACCCTTGGCGATTTGCAAGTGCAAATATCGTATTTTTTTTTCAATTACGCGCAAAAAGCGGAGAAAAATATTCAAATATTAGCGCTTTAGCCCAATTTTGCTGCCCGAATTATTGCATGCTTGCATTTTGAAGTATTTCCAATATCTCTGACAGGGAGCCTGACTTATCCGGACATTCATCGGATGATGCTGCATCCGGGGTGCGCAGGTATTGGACGACGCTCCATCCTGTACCGATGGCCCCGGCAATATCGGTCATGGCGTTGTCGCCAATCATCAGGTGATTATCCGGATTCGGTTCTCCGGCCTGTTTCATGGCATATAGGAACAGGCGGATGTCCGGTTTGGTAAAACCTATGTCGTCAGAGAGTACAACGAGGTCAAACCACGGTTCAAGCCCGCAATTGCGTATTTTTCTGAATTGTACTTCCGTGAATCCATTGCTCAGACATCCTATTTTCACATTTCGGGAGCGTAGAAACTGCAAAAGGGACATACTTCCCGGAATAAGGGCCGTTTCCTCAGCGAGCAGGTCAAGGTAAAGGGTATCATATCGCATGGCAGCTTCCGAGGCTTCGCTTTCGGATGCGCCGGCTTCGGCGAACGGGCGTCGGAATCGTTCGTGACGTAGAAGGTCGCGGGTTATTTCTCCACGGCTGTATGCATCCCATAGGGCATGATTGTGGCGCTCGTATGTGTCAATCCATTCTGTATCAGATGGGAATAGCCGCATTATCAACGGCTCGCCACGGCGAAGCCGTTCAAGGGCGTGCCGGCTGTTGGTCTTGAAATCTATAATGGTGTCATCGAGGTCAAGCCACACCACTTTAATATCTTTGCCTTTAAATTTCATTGATTTTCCGCCATTTGTTATTAAACACGCTATCGTTATCCGAAAAATCGCTCTCAATTCGGCGCAAACGCCCCACAACTTTGATTGTTACCGGGAGAATCAGAATTTCGTAAACTGTTTTCAGGAGGGTTTGGGTGAGGATAAGGGTGATCACTGTTGATACAGGAAGCACGCCGCCAAACGCTATAGGGAAGAATATGGCGGAGTCAGTACCCTCTCCAAACACTGTAGAGACTATGGCTCGGAGAGAGAATCCTTTTCCGGTTCCTCCGGAATTGAGTTTCATGCGGTTCATTACGTAGGCATTGACCATCGAGCCGCAGATGAAAGCCGTGAAACTTGCAACGAGAATGCGTGGAACGGCTCCAAACACTAACTCCATGGCACTTTGGCCGGTCCATGCCGCATCGCCCGGAAGCCATAGCCCAATCTGAAGCAGCAGCGTTACGAACAGGTTCATGATGAATCCGAGCCATATCACGAATCGTGCCCGTGCAAATCCGTAGATTTCCACAATGCAGTCATTTATAATGTAGGAGATTGGAAACACAATCACGCCGGCTGTTATTGTCATGGGTCCTAAATCCACAGTCTTTATCTCCATGAGATTAGCAACGATGAGGCACACGCAGAACAGCACGGTCAGTACGAGAAATGTAGGAGATAGGGGCGTGCGGTTTTTGGAATTGTTTTCAGCTTTGTTCATAATCTTGTTTTTTAAGAGGTTGCAAGCACTCTGTTTGGGGTTATGTTTTATTTCTATGATTGTCAGTGGTTAATACGGTCTGATATATGTCCAGTGTACGGTGGGCTATGCTGTCCCAATCGTAGGCCGATAGGTCGTAAGTTCGATGGCCGCCGTTCCTGAGTTTTTCCTGCAATTTCCGTGCCAGAGAATCCGTGTCACCAACAGGGTAAAAATCTTCGGGCCTAAGATTGTCAAGGCGATTGGCTTTAATGTCACTTGCAATGATGTCAAGTCCGTAACTCATGGCCTCCAGCAAGGCAATCGGATGGCCTTCGTGACTTGATGGCATGACAAACAGCGCAGCGTGAGTCATGAGCTGGCGTAACTCCTCGCCATATATATAGCCGGGCATTACAACCGAGGCTGCAGCGCCCTTGGCTTTAAGCATTTTTGAATAAGCATCGGGGAAATCGGAATCGCCGGCTATAACGAGGCGGATACCATCGGGCGATGCTTTTTGAAACGCATCGATAAGATGACTGAATCCCTTTTCGCGGACAAACCTTCCCATGGCGAGTGCATAGCGCCCTGGTTGAAGTCCGAGGGCTCGGACATATTGGTCGCAGGTTGCAGGGGTGACTCTGTTTACCCCATTGGGAATCATTGAGCAACGCACATGAGGATTGATTTTTTTCACTTGTTGCCTGATTTCATCTGATACGGCAATTACAGCATCGCTCCGCCTGACACCGGCTTTCTCGCCACGCCGCAGCATCTTCTTAGCCAATCGGCCCCATTTGTCTCGGTTGTAATCGGCTCCGTGATGAGTCATAACTACCTTCATGCCGAGTAGTTTGGCAAATGGAACGGCGAGCGCCGGCCCAATAGCATGAACATGCAGCAGATCGGGATTTAATTTCCGGGCTTTTATAACGGATAAAAAAGTATGGACAATAGTTTCGAAATATTTTCCACGGGGAGCGTAGACATTATGAAAGCTGACACCCCGGTATTCGTTATCGGTGGTGGCGTAGGGGGTGCGCCGCAAAACTATTACTTCCACACCGAGTGCTGCCAGTCGCGGATATAATTCACAGCAGTGTGTTTCCACACCACCGGCCACCTCCGGGAAGCCTCTGGTGCCTATAACTACGACTTTCATCTTGCACCGGCCCCCTGTTCCGGATTTTGTCCAACGTCATGCCACCGCATGTCAAGTGATGGCTTAAGTCCAGCGATGGAACGGATTTTATTTTTTACCACCCATTTGAGCGGATGGATTATATAACGGTGCATGACAGGCGATGCAGTGCCAATCATCCAGCAATTCTTGGGGCATCGGGCCACTTTTTCTCTGATCTCGGCAGCTCGTTCCCCTCGCCATATCTCTTCAAACGGCAACTCATGGATGTTGCCCATTGACATTTTCCAGAACCGATTTTCCATGCCGTTGCAGGGATACACATCGCCTTCGGGATCAATAAAGAAATTAACCGAGCCGGCTTCGCAAGGGAGCATCCGTCGATTGCCCTCTATGTAGTTGATGAGCCCCATGTTGAAATAAGCTCTGAACCAGGACTTCGGATTGCTTTCTTTAAGTTGCCGGCGAATAAGCTCTTCAAAATCGGCCCGGACTTTCGCCACGTGTTTTATCTCGTTGTCATCCTTATGGAAATAAAACGAGTTGTGGAACGCAGCTGTGGCAAACTCAAGGCCCAGGCTACGGCCGAGTTCGTAGAGTTTGAGCATGTCCGATGAATTCATGTCTGAAACCGTGCATCCGAATCCTATGTCCTTAAGGCCCATATCCTTGAGTTGTAGTAATGTCCGGTATCCTTTTTCAAATCCGCCTTCACGTCCGCGTAATTCATCGTTTTTCTCCCGGAGCCCCTCAATTGAAATGCGGATTCCTATGGAGGGGAACTGCCGGGCAAGTTCCACAACCCGTTCTGAATACCATCCGGAAGTGGAGATTACGATTCGTGGTGCATGGCGGTAACATTCTTCAACTATCTCCGGCAAGTCCTCACGTATGAACGGTTCTCCGCCGGTGAGATTTATGAATTTAAGTCGTGGAAGGGTTTTGAGGTCCTCTGCACGGAGTTCCTTACGGGAGTCGCTGGGATGCTGCCATATTCCACACATTTTACAACGCATGGGGCACCTGTAGGTCAGGATTATGGAGGCATCCGTAGGTGAGGGGACCGCTGGTTTCATAAATGACTACTCAACTATAATTATGTAGACACGCAGTGAAGTCTGTCCTTTCAGGTAACGTTTCAGATTTTTCCTCTTCATGGTGCGGGGAACAACTGCTAACAGACATGCACCTGATTTGTCGATAGCCCCTTCAAGAACATATAATTTTTCCGGTTCAGGCACTTTAATAAGTGCGTAAGAGTCAGCATCAGTGATTGTTGCTAAGGATGAAACCGTGGCGGGGATAAGCAGAGCGGAGTTGTCGGAGCTCTCGATTATCTCAACCTTCTGCCCCGCCTGTGCAAAAGAATCGGTAAGACCTTTGAAAACGCGGGGAGTGTCAGAGAAATCTGCCACGTATATTGTTCTTAAATCGTTGCGTGACATCAGCATACTGCGCATTCTTAGGAGGGCATCCTCCATGTTCGGCTCTCCAACAGTCCGGTCCTCAACTCCCATAAAGGCCACATCCATAGGCTCGCGCACATTACGGCTGCGCCACATTACAATAAGCGCAACGACGGATACAGTGAAAATTCCCAAAATAATAGCGGCAATTACCAGTAGAATCTGCTTGATTGGCAAGCCGGTTTTGGCGATGTAGGCAGGTTGGAACACGTAGCCCACATCTGTGTCGGCATACATTTTCAGTACTGCGTTCTCTCTTGACTGGACAAGGAATTGATAAAGCGAAGATTGGAAGCTGCGGTCGCGCGACAAGGATGTAAGTTCAAGTTCCATTCCGGGGTAGCGGTTAAGACGTGAATCAGCCGCATTAGCCACACCAAACTGGAATCCGACATCCTTGCGGGCTTTGGCAACCGATTTCTCGGAATTTTCAAGTATGAGATTGCGCAGAGTGGAGAGGCGTTCGTTGACGATAATCATTTGTGGATTTTCCGGGGTTGCTGATCGTTCCAGTCGGCGCTTCTGGAGAACCAGATTGTTGTAGGCCACTATGGAAGTGTCGCCCATTGATTCGATTTGCGGTATAAGTTCATCTCCGTTCAGGCTTCCGCGAAGAGTTGATATCACCTTGCTGTAGTAGTCAAGTTGATTGCTCGCGTTCATTGCCTGCAGTTTCTGCTCTTGAGTCAGCTCCAGAAGTCCGGCCGCTTCCGCTTCGGGGGCTACTATTGAATTGTCCTTGCGGTAATCGGCTACTTTCTTTTCAGCAGACTCAAGTTGTCCGAGTGTCTCGGCAAGACGTTCGTCATAATATTTTATTGTGTTGCGGGCAGTCTCATGTATTCGTCCGAGACGTAGGGCATTGTATTCGCTCATTATGCCGTTGACTATCGCCTTGCCGAGTTCGGCATCGGGATAATCAAGGTCAATCTGAATTATGTCGCTAAGTTTTGTCGCAACGTCAACTTCAACTTCGTGGAAAAGATTTTCGGCGGCAATATCATTTCCGGAAACCTTCACGGTGATGTCTCTGTAGGGTGACTTTTCAAACATGTCGGTGCGATGGATCTGAATGGTGCCGAGCGGCGATTTGACTACGGCCGGGAGCTTAAGGTCAGCAGCTTCGGCAACCGTGCGCTTCAACAGGCCCTTCATAACCCTCACATCTGCATTCCCACCGTCGTGAAGTGAGATTTTTACTGTGTAGCTCACGGACAGTGTGTCAAAATATTCGGCCGGAGCTTCAACCGTCACGGGCATGTCGCGAAACAACATCTTCCTTTTCCCTTGCGCGGTTTTTCCAACGTAGGACCTGTTTAGGTTCAGTGCTTTTACAGTGTTTTTCAGTACTTCATGGCTTCCGGCAATCAGCACTTCGTTGTCCACGGCCGATGCTCCGAAGCCTCCGACTGAAAATGTTTTCAGCATTTGAGAGACGCCACCGGCCCCCTTGGCAGCGAGTTGAGTGCCGGCTGAGGTGTCGATGCTCTCTTCGCCTATGAGCATTTGGCCCGTAACCGGAACTTTCGGGAGCATGCGGCTGACATAAACGCCTGCAATTATTCCAAATGCCACAGCCACGGCGAGATAAACCCACTTAAGCTGCTTTACCGCCCGCCATAACCGGCGCAAATCAATAGTATCCTTATCTTTCATAATCATATTTTTCGCAGTTGAAATTCTTCAGTCGTTTGTCCGATGGGTTCCTCATCACTACTGATTTCTTTAATATCGGCCGCATTGCCGCATATAATGCCGAGCAGACACAGCACCATCATGCCTGACGGCTGGGTGAAAGTGTTGCCGCTGGTCGACTCGATGAATATATGCAGTATGATCAATATCCCTATTGCTACGGGGTATCGGAAGCATTTGTAACCACTGCGTATCATTTTTCTGATATAAGAGTAGACAAATGCCCAGAAAGCTGCATAAAGAGCCACCCCAATCACCCCAAACTGTGCCAGCGATGGGAAAAATGCATCGCAGATGAAGTAGCCCGTTTGTGGTGACAGTCCGTAGACTTTGTCAATACCGTATTCATAATATAGGGTTGAATAGTTCTGCTGTGACGCGTACGTGGCTATGGATGCGAGCCCGGAGCCGAACGGAAATTGCTGAATTAAAATCAGTCCGGCTGTGGCATACAATACCGGGCGGGCGAACGATTCGGCAACCGACCGGTCAAACTTATCGCTGCCGCCGGAAAGGTAATAGAAATCAATCTTGCTCCATGACACCGCAATCACGGCGCCCAGCAGCGCAATTGCTCCTGCAACTTTCCAAGCGTTGAGCGAACGCATCATGCCGGGGCGGTAGGCGGTCAGGAAGAATAGCGAGAGGACATATATGCCATAGTACTTCGCGCGGGTCGTGGCGAGGCCTGCGGTCAGAATCAGCAACGTGAGGGCAATGCTTCGCAGGTCAACGCTGCCGTCCTCTTTCATTGAGCAATAAAGAATCATCATAGCGCTGACAAAAAGAGTGAGACCCACGTAGGTTATGTGGTGGAGTGCCGTTTCCACTACCGTTTCGCCACACGCCAAAATAATGCACACAGCCACAGCGTTGACTATTGACACAAATTTTATTAGTTGCTTTTCAACGTTTGTCAGTCTTGGCCTTACCGCCAAAAAAACACAAAAAGGTATGTAGGGCTTTATCTCTATAATCCAATCAACGAGGATGTAGGCGGGAGTATTGTAATGCCTGAACAGCACTGAGTAGGCTGCATAGAAGGTCATGACTGCGATTATGAGGAAAAGCAGTCGGTAACGGCGCCAGTTCCCGTTGACCACACAGTCAAGAGCAGCTACCCCGAGAAGAGCCATCGAGCACAGTTCATCACAGAACTTCGCATACTGATAACTCGGGACCAGCAGGGCAAGTCCGGCAATCATTATCCACACGCAAATCCTGTCAGTTCGGGTCATTTTACCGTAAGAGCTATGATCAGGGAGATTATTGCGGAACTTACGCCTACAATGGTTGATATGACTGAAAGTTTGTAGGCGTTGTTCTGATTATATTTTGAGTTAGCTTCCTTGATTTCGTTGGGCGATACAAGAACCACATCGTTGTTGTGCAACCAGAAAAACGGCGACTGCGTTATTCCTGAGTCATGAAGATTTATGCGGTGATATTCAATTTGGTTGTCGGCAGTCTGCCGGAGCACAAGTATGTTGTCGCGGAGAGCATAGTCAGTCAGGTCACCGGCTTCGGCAAGGGCATCAAGTACGCTGAATCGGTCGGCTGTGGTTATGATGGTTTTCGGTGATTTCACTTCTCCCATCACCACAACTCGATAACCGGTCATTGTGACGCTAACTATAGGATCCTTGACGTAACGGCTTATTTTCTCAGTGAGAAGGTCGCGGAGCTGATATGTTGTCAGTCCCGACACATGGATCTTTCCGAGCCGGGGAAAATCAATGTCACCGGCGTTGTCAACCGCGTAGGTCTTGAGTTGCGGAGATGTGTTCAGCTGGGTGGCTCCCGGAGCGGCGGGATTGACGTGAGGCAGATTGAAATCGGCTGTTGCTTCAGGAATTTCGGAGGTCACGGTGATGACGAGTTGGTTCTCCGGTTCAATTGTGTTAGTATGCGGTACGGTAACAAGAGTCCCTGAATTTTTCCCGTTGAGGTCCTGAAAATAGCTGAGGTCACACTTGGTTGTGCTGCATGAAGATATCAGGAGGAAAAATATGATTGAGGTTACAATATTGCAAGTTCTGTTCATATCGGTTCATAATTATGCTTAACAATAACGGAGCTAACTTAATATTATTGCCCGTCGCCCGGACTTCCGGTTGTAATATGCTTTAAATAAAA
>CAZASF010000041.1:0-22768 GCA_964487725.1 uncultured Bacteroides sp.
AGCACTGGTCTCCAAAACCAGGTGTCGGGAGTTCGAGCCTCTCTTCCCGTGCTAAGAAATTGAACATGAAAAAATTAAAATTACTTACGGATATTGAGGAGTCTTATACCGAGCTTCGGTACAAGACTTCTTGGCCAACAAAAAGCCAGGTTGTCAAAAGCGCTGTTATCGTGCTGATTGCTTCCATTATTATCGCTGCGATAATCTTCTGCATGGATAAGGTTTGTAGCTTCTTTATGGGCGACATAATCTATAACATCCCATCCTGGTTTAAATAATCACTGACCAAAACCTCAATCACGAAGCTTTTCGTTAACTCTGCAAAATCAAATGGCTGAAGAAAAGAAAGCTTGGTACGTGTTGCGTGCCATATCCGGAAAAGAAGCCAAGGTTAAAGAAGTGTTGGAAGCGCAGATGCGCAACACTGACCTTGGCAAATATCTGTTTCAGGTGCTTATACCCACTGAAAAAGTGCTTACGGTGCGTGGCGGCAAAAAGGCTATCAAAGAGAAAAACCTTTACAGCGGCTACGTGTTCATCGAAGCTATACTTCAAGGTGAGGTAGAGCATGAGTTGCGCAACACAACCAACGTTATTGACTTCCTGAGGCCACGTGGTAAAGAGGCCCGCCCCGAGACACTTCGCCCGAGCGAAGTGCAGCGAATGCTTGGAATGGCCGACGAGATGGCCGATGTGACCGTTGATTCACTCAATGACTATCTGGTCGGAGAGACTGTCAAGGTTATCACCGGAGCTTTCAATGGCTTTACAGGCGAAATTGAGGAGGTTGACCGCGAAAAGAAGAAGTTGAAGGTTATGGTCAAGATTTTTGGCCGCAAGACTCCCCTGGAGCTTGAAAATTCGCAAGTAGAGCGAGTCTGACGCTCTGCAACAGCGCCCTTGGTTACGCATTGGCGCTTTCGTTTTGGAAAGTCACAGACTCAAACATCAACACCAATATCTAAAATTAAGATTGAACAATGGCTAAAGAAATTGCTGGACAAATCAAATTGCAGATTAAGGGTGGAGCAGCAAATCCATCACCTCCTGTTGGTCCCGCTCTTGGTTCCAAGGGTATCAACATCATGGAGTTTTGCAAGCAGTTCAATGCCCGCACTCAGGACAAGGCCGGTAAGGTTCTGCCTGTTGTAATTTCTTATTACACAGACAAGAGCTTTGACTTCGTTGTCAAGACTCCCCCGGTTGCAGTGCAGCTGCTCGAAGCTACTAAGCTAAAGAGTGGTTCTGCTCAGCCTAACCGTAAGAAGGTTGCTGAGATCACCTGGGATCAGGTGAAGGCTATAGCTGAGGACAAAATGCCTGACTTGAATTGCTTCACTGTTGAATCCGCAATGCGTATGGTTGCTGGTACAGCCAGAAGTATGGGTATCACCGTCAAAGGTACATTCCCTGAAAATAACTAATAAACTTCAATTAAATCATGAGTAAACTTACAAAAAACCAAAAGTTGGCCCTCGAGAAGATTGAAGCTGGGAAAGCGTACACTCTTGCTGAAGCTGCCGAAAAGGTTAAGGAAATCACCTTCACCAAATTCGATTCTTCACTTGACATCGACGTGCGCCTTGGCGTAGACCCTCGTAAAGCTAACCAGATGGTACGTGGCGTGGTGACACTCCCCCACGGTACCGGTAAGCAAGTGAAAGTACTTGTGCTCTGCAACCCTGATGCCGAAGCCGCCGCTAAGGCTGCCGGCGCTGACTACGTTGGTCTTGACGAGTACATCAACAAGATCAAAGCTGGTTGGACTGACGTTGACGTGATCATCACTCAGCCTGCCATCATGGGTAAAATCGGTGCTCTCGGCCGTATCCTCGGTCCCCGTGGCCTGATGCCTAACCCCAAGAGCGGCACCGTTACAGTTGACGTTGCCAAGGCTGTGGAAGAAGTTAAGAAAGGTAAGATTGACTTCAAGGTGGACAAGAACGGTATCGTTCACTCTTCTATCGGTAAGGTGAGCTTCACCCCCGAGCAGATGAAGGATAACGCCCGCGAATTCGTCAACACCCTCATCAAACTGAAACCCGCAACCGCTAAGGGTACATATATCAAGAGCATTTATCTTTCAAGCACCATGAGCCCCGGTGTGAAAGTCGACGTAAAAACCATCGATGACTAACCCATTAAAATTGCAGCAACATGAGAAAAGAAGATAAAGGTATCATTATCAACAAGATTGCCGAGACTCTTAAGGAGTATCCCAACTTCTACCTCGTAGAGACCGCCGGCCTTAACGCCGAAAAGACTTCAGCCCTCCGTCGCGCTTGCGCCAAGGCAGAGGTTAAGCTCATCGTGGTTAAGAACAGCCTTCTCCACAAGGCTCTTGAGCAGCTTGAAGGAGATTTCTCCGAATTGTATCCCGCACTTGCCGGCCCCACCTCGCTGATGTGCACGCACGTTGCCAACGCACCTGCAAAGCTCATCAAGGATTTCGTCAAGAAGGACGATGTTCTTCCCGCGTTAAAGGCTGCTTACGTTGAAGAGACCGTATACTTCGGTGCAGATCAGCTCGACACTCTTGCTACTATCAAGAGCAAGAACGAACTTATCGCCGACGTTGTCGCTCTGCTTCAGTCGCCCGCCAAGAACGTTATTTCAGCGCTCCAGAGCGGCGGTAACACCATCCACGGTATTCTCGAAACACTTTCAAAGAAAGAGGACTGAGAAGCACGTCCCAACACCCTCTCCTCAGACCAACAATCCTTATTCAACAAATCAGTAAATAACAAATAAATTACATACTAAAATGGCAGATTTAAAAGCTTTTGCAGAACAACTTGTTAACCTCACCGTTAAGGAAGTAAACGAACTTGCTCAGATCCTCAAGGACGAATATGGCATCGAACCCGCTGCTGCCGCTGTTGCAGTTGCTGCCGGTCCCGCTGCTGGTGCACCCGCTGTTGAAGAAAAAACTTCATTCGATGTTGTCCTCAAGGCAGCCGGCGCAAGCAAGCTGAACGTCGTGAAAGTAGTTAAGGCTCAGACCGGTCTCGGCCTGAAGGAAGCCAAAGAATTGGTTGATGGCGCTCCCTCTGTTATCAAGGAAGGCCTTCCCAAAGTTGACGCCGAGGGCTTGAAGAAAGAGCTCGAAGAAGCCGGCGCTGAAGTCGAACTTAAATAATCACCCTGATTATCAGGATTATAGGTTAAGTGGGGCAGGGATTGCCGCCACTTAACCTCTTGTGTTTATTATTTATTTGAGTTCCGTTTTACCCTATAACACTTTAGTTTTTTTGATGTCAGTTACCACAGTTAAACCCCGTGTAAATTTTGCGTCGGTTAAGAACCCGGTTCCTTATCCCGACTTTCTCGAGGTGCAGCTGAAATCATTCCGTGATTTCCTTCAGCTCGACACCCCGCCAGAAAAAAGAAACAACGAGGGACTATATAAAGTATTCGCCGAGAATTTCCCTATTGCGGACACCCGTAACAACTTTGTCCTCGAATTCCTCGACTATTACATTGATCCCCCACGCTATTCTATTGAGGAATGTCTGGAAAGAGGGATGACCTATAGCGTTCCCCTCAAAGCCAAGTTGAAATTGTACTGTACCGACCCTGACCACGAGGACTTTGCTACGGTGATACAGGACGTGTATCTCGGTCTGATTCCTTATATGACCGAGAAAGGAACGTTCATTATCAACGGCGCTGAGCGCGTTGTTGTATCACAGCTTCACCGCTCTCCCGGTGTGTTCTTCGGACAGAGCACTCATGCCAATGGCACTATTCTTTATTCCGCCCGTATTATCCCGTTCCGCGGCAGTTGGATCGAATTTGCCACTGACATCAACAACGTGATGTATGCCTACATCGACCGTAAGAAGAAACTTCCCGTAACCACTCTTCTGCGTGCCATCGGCCTTGAAAGTGACAAGGATATCATTGAGATTTTCGGACTTGCCGAGGAGGTTAAGGTCAACAAGACTAATCTCAAGAAATGTGTCGGTCGCAAGTTCGCTGCCCGTTTGCTCAAAACATGGGTTGAGGATTTCGTTGATGAAGACACCGGCGAGGTTGTGTCAATCGACCGTAATGAGGTGCTGATTGACCGCGAGAAGATTCTTACTGAGGAGGACATACCCCTGATTCTCGAATCGGGCGCACAGACAATTCTTCTCCACAAGGAGGATGTCAATGCGAGCGACTACTCAATTATCTTCAACACACTTCAAAAAGATACCACCAACTCCGAAAAGGAAGCAATCCAGTACATCTACAGGCAGCTCCGCAACGCCGAGCCACCGGATGATGCAAGCGCGCGTGAGGTCATAACCAACCTCTTCTTCTCGGAGAAGCGATATGATCTTGGCGACGTGGGCCGTTACCGCATAAACAAGAAACTCGGCCTCACCATTTCTCCCGAGGTGAAAGTTCTTACCAAGGAGGATATCATCGCCATTATCAAATATCTGATAGAGCTTATCAACTCCAAGACAGTTGTCGATGATATCGACCACCTGAGTAACCGCCGTGTGCGCACTGTAGGTGAGCAGCTCTACAACCAGTTCGGAGTGGGCCTTGCCCGCATGTCGCGCACTATCCGTGAGCGCATGAACGTGCGTGACAATGAAGTCTTCACCCCGATTGACCTCATCAACGCTAAGACTATTTCGTCCGTCATCAACACCTTCTTCGGCACCAACGCCCTCTCACAGTTCATGGACCAGACCAACCCTCTGGCCGAAATGACTCACAAACGCCGTATGTCGGCCCTTGGCCCCGGCGGTCTAAGCCGTGAGCGTGCAGGCTTCGAGGTGCGTGACGTACACTATACTCACTACGGTCGTCTCTGCCCTATCGAGACTCCTGAAGGACCTAATATCGGTCTTATCTCCTCGCTCTGCGTATATGCCAAGATCAATGACCTCGGCTTCATAGAGACCCCCTACCGCAAGGTAGCTGACTCCAGAGTGAACCTCAACAACGATGAAATCACTTACCTCACCGCAGAAATTGAGGAAGGAAAAGTGATTGCTCAAGGTAACGCCCCGCTTAACGATGACGGAACTTTCGTACGCGACCGTGTCAAGGCTCGTCTTGACGCCGACTTCCCTATCGTTTCGCCTGACCAGGTGGAACTCATGGACGTGTCGCCCACGCAGATTGCCTCTATTGCAGCATCGTTGATTCCCTTCCTTGAGCATGACGACGCTAACCGCGCCCTCATGGGTTCAAACATGATGCGTCAGGCTGTGCCTCTGCTCCGTAGTGAATCGCCCATCGTGGGAACCGGTCTTGAAGGCCAGCTCATCCGCGACAGCCGCACTCAGATCACTGCCGAAGGCGATGGCGTGATTGACTTCGTTGACGCAACCGTGATTCGCATCCGTTATGACCGCACTCCCGATCAGGAATTCGTGGCCTTCGAGGATGCTGTCAAGGAATATCATATCCCCAAATTCCGCAAAACCAACCAGAGTACAACCATTGACCTGCGCCCGATATGCGAGAAAGGTCAGCGCGTGACTGCCGGCTCCATCCTTACTGAGGGTTACTCCACTGAAAACGGTGAACTCGCCCTCGGACGTAACCTTAAGGTGGCGTTCATGCCCTGGAAAGGATACAACTATGAGGATGCTATTGTGCTCAACGAGCGCATGGTTCGTGAGGATATCCTTACTTCAGTCCACGTTGACGAGTACTCGCTCGAAGTGCGTGAGACTAAGCGCGGTATGGAGGAATTGACTTCTGACATTCCCAATGTGAGCGAAGATGCAACCAAGGATCTTGACGAACGCGGTATTATCCGTGTGGGTGCTCACGTTGTACCCGGCGACATAATGATTGGTAAAATCACCCCGAAGGGCGAAAGCGATCCCACTCCGGAAGAAAAACTTCTGCGTGCCATCTTCGGTGATAAGGCCGGCGATGTCAAGGATGCTTCGCTCAAGGCATCTCCCTCGCTCAAGGGTGTCGTTATCGGAACAAACCTTTTCTCTCGCGCTACCAAGAAGAAACGCGGACAGAGTGCTAACGCTTTGCTTCCAAAGCTTGATGAAGAGTACGAAGAAAAGCTCGATAACCTCAAGAACCTCCTTGTTGACAAGCTCATGACCCTAACCGAAGGCCTTACTTCGGAAGGTGTCAAGGATTTCCTCGGTTCTGATATCGTGGCCAAGGGTGCCAAGTTCACTCCCGCTATTCTCCGCGACATTGACTTCGATACCATAAACCTAAGCAAATGGACGGCTGACGAGCACAAGAACGAACTCATCCGCGACTGTATTGTTAACTATCTGCGCAAGTCTAAGGAAATCGAAACAGAACTCCGCCGCAAGAAAAATGACATATCCATAGGTGACGATCTTCCTTCGGGAATCATGCAGATGGCTAAGGTTTATGTCGCCAAGAAGCGTAAGATCAGCGTCGGTGACAAGATGGCCGGTCGTCACGGAAACAAGGGTATTGTCAGCCGTATTGTCCGTCAGGAAGACATGCCGTTCCTTGCCGACGGTACTCCCGTCGACATCGTGCTCAACCCGTTGGGTGTGCCTTCGCGTATGAACCTCGGTCAGATATTTGAGACCGTGCTTGGATGGGCCGGACGTGAACTCGGAGAAAAATTCGCCACTCCGATCTTTGACGGTGCCACACTTGACGACCTCAACGCATGGACCGATAAGGCCGGTCTGCCCCGCTATGGTAAAACTTATCTCTACGATGGCGGTACAGGTGAACGTTTCGACCAGCCGGCAACCGTAGGCGTCATCTACATGCTCAAACTTGGTCACATGGTTAAGGACAAGATGCACGCACGTTCGATTGGCCCGTACTCTCTCATCACTCAGCAGCCGCTTGGTGGTAAGGCTCAGTTCGGTGGTCAGCGCTTCGGTGAAATGGAAGTATGGGCGCTGGAAGCATTCGGCGCAAGCCACATCCTTCAGGAAATCCTGACCATTAAGAGCGACGACGTGACCGGACGTTCGAAGGCCTACGAAGCCATTGTCAAAGGCGATGCCATGCCTCCTGCCGGCATGCCTGAATCACTCAATGTGCTTCTCCATGAGCTCCGCGGACTTGGTCTGAGCATCTCTCTCGATTAATCACACACACTTTCTGTCAAAAACAGTCAAACATATATGGCTTTTAGAAAAGAAAATAAAACCAAAACCGGCTTCTCGAAAATCACCATAGGCCTGGCTTCTCCCGAGGAAATCCTCGAGAAGTCAAGCGGCGAGGTGCTGAAGCCTGAAACTATCAACTACCGCACTTACAAACCTGAGCGTGACGGTTTGTTCTGCGAGCGCATCTTCGGTCCTGTAAAGGACTATGAGTGCCACTGCGGAAAATACAAACGCATCCGCTACAAGGGAATTGTCTGCGACCGGTGCGGTGTGGAAGTCACTGAAAAGAAAGTGCGTCGCGAACGCATGGGCCACATAAAGCTCGTTGTACCCGTTGCCCACATCTGGTACTTCCGTTCTCTTCCCAACAAAATCGGCTATCTTCTCGGGCTTCCATCCAAGAAGCTTGATGCGGTAATATATTACGAGCGTTACGTGGTTATCCAGCCCGGTGCTGCTCTTAAGGATGAGCTAAAGGATCCCGATGCAAAGGACAAGGGCCTGCTTAAGCCTGAGCAACAGGTTGAACCGCTCCAGCTCCTGACAGAGGAAGAGTACTTCGATATCATTGACAATCTCCCCAAGGAGAACCGTATGCTCGATGACTCAGACCCCAATAAGTTCATTGCGAAGATGGGTGCTGAGGCCGTCTATGACCTTCTCCAGCGTCTTGATCTCGACAGCCTTTCATATCAGCTTCGTGATCAGGCTGACAGAGACGGCTCACAGCAGCGCAAAACAGAAGCTCTTAAGCGACTTCAGGTTGTTGAATCGTTCCGCGCATCGCGCAACCGCAACAAACCCGAATGGATGATTCTTCAGGCTGTTCCTGTTATTCCGCCTGAATTGCGTCCGCTCGTGCCGCTTGATGGTGGTCGTTTCGCAACATCCGACCTCAACGATCTCTATCGTCGTGTAATCATCCGTAATAACCGTCTGAAGCGACTCATCGAAATCAAAGCTCCTGAAGTGATTCTCCGCAACGAGAAGCGCATGCTCCAGGAGGCCGTTGACTCGCTTCTTGACAACTCCCGCAAGTCATCGGCTGTCAAGACCGAAGCAAACCGTCCGCTCAAGTCGCTTTCTGACTCGCTCAAAGGTAAGCAGGGTCGTTTCCGTCAGAATCTGCTCGGTAAGCGTGTTGACTATTCAGCCCGATCGGTTATCGTTGTCGGTCCGGAATTGAAGATGCATGAGTGCGGTATTCCCAAGAACATGGCTGCTGAACTTTACAAGCCCTTCGTGATTCGCAAACTTATAGAGCGCGGCATCGTGAAGACCGTGAAGTCAGCCAAGAAAATAGTTGACCGCAAGGAGCCCGTTGTCTGGGACATCCTGGAGCACGTTATGAAAGGCCATCCGGTGCTTCTCAACCGTGCCCCGACACTTCACCGTCTCGGTATTCAGGCGTTCCAGCCCAAGATGATTGAAGGAGAGGCAATTCAGCTCCATCCTCTTGCATGTACGGCATTCAATGCTGACTTCGACGGTGACCAGATGGCCGTTCACTTGCCTCTTGGCAATGAAGCCGTTCTTGAAGCGCAGCTTCTCATGCTCGGTTCTCACAACATCCTCAACCCCGCTAACGGTGCTCCTATCACCGTGCCTTCGCAGGACATGGTGCTTGGTCTCTACTATATAACCAAGCTCCGCAAAGGCGACCTCGGAGAGGGCCTCAAGTTCTACGGACCGGAGGAAGCTCAGATTGCCTACAACGAGGGTCGTGTAACCCTGCACGCTCCCGTTTCAATTGTGGTTGACGATATTGACGAGGACGGTAACCCTGTCCGCCATCTTGTTGAGAACACCTCCGTTGGTCGCGTACTTGTAAACCAGTACGTACCCAAGGAAATAGGATATGTCAACGAGATTCTGTCAAAGAAATCGCTCCGTACAATCATTTCCAAGGTAATCAAGAAATGTGGTATTCCCCGTTCAGCACAGTTCCTTGACGACATCAAGAACCTCGGTTACTACATGGCGTTCAAGGGAGGTCTTTCGTTCAATCTCGGCGATGTGCTCATTCCGCCGGAGAAGGAAGAATACGTGCGCGAAGGCTACGAGCAGGTTCAGGAAGTGATGAACAACTATGCTATGGGTTTCATCACCAACAACGAACGCTACAACCAGATTATCGATATATGGACACACGTCAACGCCCGACTTGCTGACACTCTGATGAAGCAGATTTCGGCTGACCAGCAGGGTTTCAACCCGGTATATATGATGCTCGACTCGGGTGCTCGTGGTTCAAAGGACCAGATTCGTCAGCTCTCAGGTATGCGTGGTCTTATGGCCAAGCCCCAGAAGAGCGGTGCGGAAGGCGGTCAGATTATCGAAAACCCGATTCTTGCGAACTTCAAGGAGGGACTCTCCGTGCTTGAGTACTTCATCTCCACCCACGGTGCCCGTAAGGGTCTTGCCGATACCGCCTTGAAGACTGCCGATGCCGGTTATCTGACCCGTCGTCTTGTCGATGTTGCCCATGATGTCATAATCCGTGAGGAAGACTGCGGTACGCTGCGTGGTCTTGTATGCTCCGAGATTAAGAAAAATGACGAAGTCGTGGCTTCACTTGGCGAACGCATTCTCGGACGTGTTTCCGTGCATGATGTCTACGATCCCGTATCCGGCGAGCTGGTTGTTGCAGCCGGTGAGGAAATCAACGATGCCGCTGCCGACCGAATCGACGCTTCGCCCATAGAATCAGTTGAAATCCGTTCGGTTCTTACATGCGAAAGCAAGCGCGGTGTATGTGCCAAGTGCTACGGTCGTAACCTCGCCACCAATCGCCTTGTTCAGAAGGGTGAGGCTGTCGGAGTCATTGCCGCACAGTCAATCGGTGAACCCGGTACTCAGCTCACACTCCGTACGTTCCACGTCGGTGGTGTGGCATCAAATATCGCCGCTGTATCTTCAGTTACATCACGCTACGATGGTATCCTTGAAATCGAGGAACTCCGTACCGTCAAGACAGACGAGGTTGATGCCAACGGACGTAATGTGGAAGTAGTGATCGGACGTATGGCTGAAATGCGAATCATCGACCCCAACACCAAGATGATCTATACCACAGCCAACATCCCTTACGGTTCCAAACTCTACTTTGACAATGGCGCCACCGTCAAGAAAGGTGATGTAATCTGCGAATGGGACCCCTTCAACGCCGTAATCGTCAGCGAAAATGCCGGTAAGATCAAATATGTCAACCTGATTGAGAACGTGACTTACCGCGTTGAGACCGATGAACAGTCAGGCCTCCACGAAAAGATTATCATTGAGTCAAAGGACCGTACCAAGGTTGCTGAGGCTGAAATCGTAGATGCCAACGGACAGACTGTCAAGACCGTTTCGCTTCCTGTAGGTGCTCACCTTATGCTCGATGAAGGCTCTGAGGTAAAGGCTGGTGATATCTTCGTCAAGATACCCCGCTCATCGTCAGGTGGTGCCGGTGACATCACCGGTGGTCTGCCCCGAGTTACCGAGCTGTTCGAGGCCCGCAATCCGAGCAATCCCGCAGTGGTTGCCGAAATCGACGGCGAGGTCAACTATGGCAAGGTTAAGCGTGGTAACCGCGAGATTACTGTCACTTCACGTCTCGGCGAGGTCAAGAAATATCTTGTACCCCTCTCCAAGCAGTTGCTCGTACAGGAGAATGACTATGTGCGTGCCGGCACTCCGCTCTCAGCCGGAGCTATTACGCCTGCCGACATCCTCAACATCATGGGTCCGACAGCCGTTCAGGAATATATTGTCAACGAGGTTCAGGATGTGTACCGCATGCAGGGTGTGAAGATCAACGATAAGCATTTTGAAGTTATCGTACGCCAGATGATGCGCAAGGTTAACATTATTGATCCGGGCGACACCTGCTTCCTTGAGCAGCAAGTGGTTGACAAACGTGCGTTCCTTGATGAGAACGACCGCATCTGGGGCAAGAAAGTTGTTACCGATGCCGGCGACAGCGAGAATGTGAAGCCCGGTATGATTATCACAGCCCGCAAACTACGCGATGAGAACTCGGCTCTCAAGCGCCGTGACCTCCGTCAGATTGTGGTTCGTGATGCAATGCCCGCCACATCCGAGCAGATTCTTCAGGGTATCACCCGTGCCGCTCTCCAGACTGGCTCGTTCATCTCGGCCGCATCATTCCAGGAAACCACCAAAGTGCTCAACGAGGCTGCTATCAACGGCAAGACTGACTACCTTGAGGGTATGAAGGAAAACGTGATTTGCGGTAAGCTCATTCCGGCCGGTACCGGTCTGCGTGAGTACGAGCGTCTTATCGTAGGTTCCAAGGACGACCTCTCAGGTCTTCTTGACCCCGAGGCTCTCGATGCAGAGATAATCGCCGACTCAATCATCGCTAAATCCTGACAAACCATTCCGGTTTAAGCTATAAGAAGCTCCCCGACGGTACGCACCGCCGGGGAGCTTTTGTTAATCAAAGATTATGGGCCAGACTCTATGTACGGTATGGAACCGGTCAATATCGTTCGCCGAAAATAGTTGAGCCTATGCGCACCATCGTTGCCCCACATTCTATTGCAGTCAGGTAGTCGTGGCTCATGCCCATGCTCAGCGTGTCAAAGCCGCGCAGGTCCGGACACATCTCAAGTATCTTTCGCCGCAGGTCTGCAACTTCGGTGAAGTCACGGCGTATGCGCTCCCGGTCATCCGTGTTTGATGCCATGGCCATCAGACCGCATATATGGACTGAATGGAGATTCTCGAATTCCCTTCGCTGGAAATAATCCAGCAGTTCGGCCGGAGTAAACCCGGTTTTGGTCTCCTCTTTAGCCACGTGGACCTGCATCAATACGTTCATGCACTTCCCTTGCCGTTCGGCCTCACGGTCAACTGCGTTCAGCAATCGTTCCGAATCAATGCTCTCAATCAGAGACGAGTGTGTGACCACAGGACGCACCTTATTGGTTTGCAGATGACCTATGAAATGCCAGCGGATATCCTCAGGCAACCGACCGGCCTTCTCGGTCAGCTCCTGCGCACGGCTCTCACCAAACACTCGCTGACCATCAGCGTATGCCTCGGCAATGGCCTCGGCCGAATGAAACTTTGATACAGCAACCAGCTCCACACCCGCAGGGAGTGTGGCCCGGATTTTATCAATCTGTTCGCGGACTGACATTTCTATAATGTTAGGCTTTCTCCGGAAGATTACCAAGCTCAGCGTCGTACACGTCCATGAGCGGTGTCTCAGTTATCGACACAATTTCAAAATCGCCGAGAGTGCCTTTCATGCCCTCCATGAAATTGTCGTAGGCATTCTTGAACTCGCTTCCGGCAACGAGGACCTGAGAAATAGAGCGCTTTTCAGCCCCTGACTTCTCATCAATGGTGATGAAAGCCACCTTCACAAGATACCACTTGTCGGCGCGGTCATCGCGGAATATTTCTGATATTTTGGTGCGTTTCACGGCGGTCACCGAGAAATCGCCTGAAATAAACGGTGTCTGCTCTTTTATTATGCGGGCCTCTGCCTCTGTGAATGACAGAGCATCAACAAGGTAAGGCTCTGTGACCTTCTTCACCACCCCGTTTTCCATCATTTTATCGTAGCGTACCTTGCATTCAAACCAGTTTGCCATTGTTCTTTAGTTCTTTTTTTATTGTTATATATGGTTGTTGTAGAGATGCAAAATTAATCAATCCGCCGCAAATCCCCAATCCCGTCTCCTAAAAAATTATCCCGGAGAAATTCCCCGGGATAATTAATGTATTGGTGAGGCGGTTATTATTTTTGCAGAGCTATTCGCTTGCCACGCGAGGTGTAGAAGCCGAAGATGCTCACTACCATGAAACATATAAGCGGAAGCACAAACGACACGTTTACGGCCGGCATGCTGCCTATTGACTTCATGTCAATGATCATGCCCTGCAGAGGCGGCATCAGTGCGCCGCCAACGATTGCCATGACAAGGAATGCAGCCCCGAGCGAGGCATCGCGTTCTTCAACGTTCTCAAGTGCTATACCGTAGATGCTCGGGAACATGATTGACATGAAGGCGCTCGTGGCCACAAGACACATCAGGCCTCCGAACCCAACTATAAATATGGTTCCCAGAGAGCAGAGTGATGCGAGGATGCCGAATACGGCAAGAAGTCGTGATGCAGGAATCCATTTCATGGAGTAGGTGCCTATGAAACGGAACGCAAGGAACATACACATGGCGCAGATGTTATACTGCTGTGCGGTGGCCTTGTCAATTCCAAGATTGTCAGCATACTGGATGATGAAAGTCCACACCATAATCTGGGCGGCCACGTAGAAAATCTGGCTAACCACTCCGAAACGGTAACGTTTGTTGACCCACAGACGTGAGAGCGTTTCACTGACAGAAACTTTCTCTCCGCGGGCAGCGGTGTTGGGCATCTTGGTGATGGCGATAATCACGAGCATTACCAGAACAACAAGGCCTATGGCTACGTATGGGTCGCGAATCACGGCAAGGTCATGGACGCGGATCTGGGCTTTCTCAGCCTCCGAAAGAGTGCTGAATATCATCTGGCCGGCGGCATCGCGTTTGTCGGAAAGAAGGTTCGGAAGCACAATTTGGGAGGCTACAAACATTCCCATCAGCGACCCCATGGGGTTGAATGATTGAGAGAAGTTGAGGCGTCGGGTGGCCGATTCGCGTGCTCCGAGCGAGAGTATGAAAGGATTGGCCGTAGTTTCCAGAAAAGCTAGACCGAAGGTCAGCACATAAAGAGATATGCAGAAGAATGAAAACATCTGCAGCTGGGCTGCCGGAATGAACAGGAATGCTCCTACGGCATAAAGGGCGAGGCCCAATAGGATGCCCTTCTTATAGCTGTAGCGGCGTATGAAGAGGGCTGCAGGAATGGCCATTGTGGCGTAGCCGCCATAGAAGGCAAACTGCACCATAGAGGCTTTTGTGGCCGATATTTCCATTACGGTCTGGAAAGCGGCCACCATTGGGTTGGTGATATCATTTGCGAATCCCCATAGCGCGAACAGTATGGTGATCAGCACAAAGGTCACTTTATAACGGCGATCTATAAGCGGTGCCTTTAATTTTGTCATTGTGAGGTGATGGTATTGGATTGGTTATTCTACTATCTCTTTCGGCATTGGGTAACCGAGAGCTTTGATTTGGGTCATGATGTTGCCTATGGCAGTGGCCTCGGCCGGGCCTGCTATTACTTCAAGTCCGGTGGCTTCGGCCGTAAGACGGTTGAGCAATGCGTTGCGCGAGCCGCCACCTATTATGTGGAGCCTCTTAACACCCGTTCCGGTAACACCTTCAAGGTCCTGAAGACCGCGTGCATAGCGAGCGGCGAGCGATTGCAGCAGTGCGCGCACCATCTGTCCGTCGGTTTCCGGAACGGTAAGCCCGTTGGCTTCGCAATGGGCCTCGATTGTAGCCTCCATGTCTCCGTGAGCGGCAAACTCAGGGCAGTCAACGTTGAACACAGTGTCAATCTCCGCTTCTTCGGCCATAGCGGTCAGAGTAGGGAAGTCATAGTTCTTGCCCTGCTCTTTCCATCGGCGCATCAGTTGCTGCAGAATCCACATTCCGGTGATGTTCTGCAGAAACAGTATGCCATCGTTGCCACCCTCGTTAGCGTAGCCCGACTGACGTGCAGCTTCAGTAGTTACCGGTTCGGCAAGCGATATGCCCAAAAGCGACCATGTGCCGGAGCTAAGGAACGCAGTGTCATGACGGTCGCCTGTCACTGCGGCTGCGCTCGCGGTGTCGTGTGCGCCCACCACAACCACGTTGGTTGTTTCCGGAAGCCCAAGCTCGGATGCCACGTCAGCTGTGACAGGGCCAAGAATGTGGCCCGGCTTCACTATGGGACACAGTATGGCGTGTGGCACTCCCGCTTTGCACATCAACGGATGGTTCCAGTTGCGTTCTTTTGCAACAAGAAGCCCGGAGGTTGAAGCCATGGTGTACTCGTTGACAGCAACGCCAGTGAGCGCATAGTTGAATAGGTCAGGCATGAAGAGCAGCTTCTTATCTTTGAAATCCACTCCGTTGCCAGCCATCCACATAAGCCTGTAGATGGAGTTTATGGCAATGGGTTGCAGTCCGCATTGACTGTATATTTCTTCCGGGGTCTCAATGGTCTCGAGTTTTGCTATCATCGGATCCCATGCGGTTTCGCGGTAACATAGAGGATCGCCGGCAAGATTGCCGTTGGAGTCAATTAAACCGAAATCAACGCCCCATGTGTCAACGCCTATACCCACGATGTTGGAGCATTCGCGGGCTGCCTTGGCCAGACCGGACATCATTTCGCCACGCAGACGGTTGTAATCCCAACGCATGAACCCATCACGCTTCTCCGGAGCGTTGGGAAAGCGGTGGATTTCCTTTAAAGTCAGTTGGCCTTCCGGAGTTAGCGTGCCTGCTATGACGCGGCCACTGCCGGCTCCGAAGTCTACGGCCAGAAAAGTTGCCGTGCCCATGATCAGTGTCCTTTGCCGAGGAAATATTCTTCGAGAGCGTCAATTTCCTCAGTGGTCAGCGGGTCGATGTTGTCACCGTTGACCACGGCTATGTGTGCGGCCATTTCAAAGAACATGGCGCGCTCAAGGGCCTGATTGAAGTCCTTGCCGCAGGTCACCTGACCGTGCTTTTTCAGTATTACGGAATTGTGGTTGGCCATGGCTGCCACAACGGCCTCGGCGAGTTCTTTTGAACCGGGACGGTAGAAGGGAATGGCCGGAATGGTGTCACCGACATGCAGAGGCACCTCGGCAGTGAAGTTCAGCGTGTCAGGAAGATTCTTGCGGCAGGCCAGACATGTGGCGTAGGGGCTCTGGAAGTGTAGGACCACGTTGACGTCCGGACGCTCGCGCAGCACTCCGAGATGGAAACTTGATTCCATTGTGGGGCGCACGCCGTTGAGCGAGGTGCCATCGGCAAGGTTAACCACGGCCACACGGTCAGCCGTCAGTTCAGGCACCCATGAGCCTGTGCCTGACAGAAGCACTTTGTCGCCTATGCGCCATGACAGATTGCCACTGGAGCAGATGGTGAGTCCGTGGTCGCCTACGCGGCGGGCCTGTTTCACGAATTCCTCTATATGTTCTTTTGTGATTTCTTCCATTGTTGAAATGTGGTTTAAGAGATATGATTGTGATACTTAAAAGATTATGAGGGGCGATGCTGTAGCAGGTCCCTCATAACCTTTATGTTGGAGATTGGGCTTATTTGTAGATCGGGCCGTAGTTCTTGCAGGCACGGAAGTCAGAGCCTTCCTTATCCATGCCGAATGCGTTCCATGCGGCCGGGCGGAATATGCCGTCATCCTCAATGTTGTGCATGCACACCGGAATGCGAAGTATCGAAGCCAGCGTGATGAGGTCACGGCCAATGTGTCCGTAGGAAATAGCACCGTGGTTAGCACCCCAGTTGTTCATAACTGAGTAAACATCCTTGAACGCGGGTTTGTCACACAGACGCGGAACGAACCACGTGGTAGGCCAGGTGGGGTCAGTGCGCATGTCGAGAACCTTGTTGATTTCCGGATCAATGTCAACTGTCCAGCCTTCGGCAAGTTGGAGAACCGGACCAAGACCTTTGACAAGATTGAGACGCATCATGGTAACAGGCATCCCACCCTTGGTAAGGAAGTTGGATGAGAAGCCGCCGCCGCGGAAGTAATCGCGGTCAGCAGGATACCATGTGGTGGCCTTTAGACATGCCTCAACGTCCTTTTCAGTCATTTCCCATGAGGGTTTCATGCAGGCTTCGCCCTGAGCATTGGTGCTGGCACCGGTAGCGTCAAGTGTGGTGGCTCCTGAGTTGATGAGGTGGATTATACCGCCTGACGCACGTCCGGTCAGTTCCTTGCCGGTTACGCGCTTAACAGCCTCAGGACTCCAGTATGTGCGTACATCGGAGAACATCTGGCCCATGCCGGTCAGCAGGTGGCCAAACAGCATGGCAACGCCGTTGCATGCATCATTCTCCGTTGCAACAACGAATGCCTCGCGGATGCCGTTCCAGTCAAAAGTAGTGTTCATTAGAGCCTCGGTGAAGTCTCCGTTGGGCTTCCAGTCAGTCCACTGGCGCTGGCCCTGGAATCCGGCAGCTATGGCGTTGTGGCCAAGAGCCTCTTCCTTGAATCCCATCTCCTTGAGCTTGGGATTGCCCTTCATGAGGTCGCGAACAATGAGCGTCATCTTAACAATGAACTCCCAGTCGGCATCCTTCTGTTCGCGGGTCTTTTTCTTCTCCGGACGGTTCTTGAAGTCCTCGCCTTCGTTGACCTTGCAGTACTTCTCGGTCCAGGCCATGGCCTTCTCATACTCTTCGTGGTCATAGATACCCTCGTCCATGCGGCGGAGAATCTCCACTTCGTCAACGCTCTCATTGCGCATTCCTAAGTATTCCTGGAAGAACTGGTCGTTGACAATTGAGCCGGCTATACCCATGCACATCGAACCGATTGAAAGATAGCTCTGACCGCGCATGCAGGCCACTGCTATGGCAGCGCGGGCAAAGCGCAGAAGCTTCTCGGCCACGTCAGCGGGAATGGTGTTGTCGTCAAGGTCCTGCACGTCATGTCCGTAAATGCCGAAAGCGGGAAGTCCCTTCTGGGCATGTGCGGCAAGAACAGCTGCGAGGTAAACGGCTCCGGGACGCTCTGTTCCGTTGAAGCCCCACACAGCCTTCGGCCAGTAAGGGTTCATGTCCATGGTCTCCGAGCCGTAGCACCAGCAGGAAGTCACGGAAATTGTGGCGCCTACGCCCTCTCTTTCAAATTTTTCAGCACATGCGGCAGTCTCGGCTACGCGTCCTATGGTGCCATCGGCAATTACGCACTGCACGGGAGTCCCGTCGGGATAGCGGAGATTGTTGGTTATGAGTTCTGCAACAGCCTTGGCAAGAGCCATTGTCTTCTCCTCGAGGCTTTCGCGCACACCGCCCTGACGACCGTCGATAGTGGGGCGGATACCAATCTTGGGATAAGTTTTCATGGGGTATTAATCTCTTTGAAATGGATATTTGGTTTTGAATCTCAAAGTTAGTCAATTCTTCCCAACCCCCGACGCTTTTAACACAAATTAATCCAAGATAAGTTTGCGCCATCATATATCCGCAGAAAACAGGCCTCGAAAAATGCAGATGTACTTCAATGCACGATGTACAAAGCATGATGCTCGATGAACAATGCACAATTCACGATTCACGATGTACGATTTGAATGCGGGATGCGAGCGGTGGCGGTCGCTATAGGATGGGCGACCCTACAATTGATGTGGATGGATATTTCAGTATGTCAAGGTGCTCTTTGCCATGATTTTGGGGGCGGTCATGGCGCCGCTTAGGGGAGAAAGGCGTGGGTGTCGGATGAATTGGGCGGCTGTGGCAGTTTTTCGTTACCGGAGACATCGGTCGGGATGTGGACCGTGACGGTGCAGTCCTGCGTGGTGCCGTCCGGATTGTCGGGCGGTTCCGCCTCGGAGGGTGTGATTAAGGGTATGGGATTGGTGGTCCGCCGGAGTTCGTTGGTGAAGGTATTGACACGCATTCGTGGGTGCGGGGTGCCGTGGATTACGAGTAGTGTGCCAGGGCCATCATAGATTATCGGAGAGACGGAGCGGAGTATGCGGGTAAGATGCCGGCCTTTCTTGGGGTAGCGGTCGGCATCGAGTATCAATGCCATAGGGAAGTTGAGCCCGCGGACATATTCCGGACTACGGGCTGTGGCGGTGATGATGTCGGGGTGACGCGGAACGAGTGATTTCAGTTGGGCTCGTGAGGGTGCGATCACGCAAAAATTTGTGGTGGGCCGGACGACAATGGTGAGCCAACGGACGTAGTCAACAAGGGCGCGTTGCAGCAGGCCGGATTCGGCGTTGGAGTCGGAGACATAGAGTCGCTGTGGCATGCGGCGTGCACGCTGCCGTTCGAGTTCAGCGATGAGACGGCGCGCATGGGGATGGAGGCTATAGCCGAGCCATCGTTCGAAGAGTGCGGCAAAGTTGCGCCGTGGTTTTCGGACAGCGGCGGGAAGCGGACATGATATTTTTCGTGTAGCGAGCATGCCGCAAAAGTAGTGACGTTTTTGGGACGATGTGGGCGTGGTTCTAAAAATGAGGCCCCGCGATGCGGAGCGGGTCGTTTTGATGGGTTTTCCACGGGTTACGTCCTGACGGCCTCACCCGTAGCTACTATTAAGTCGCGCCGATGGCGCAACCGTGCAGACAAGACATTTCTACTGACCCATTACGGAGTAGGAGATCCCCACAGCTGTCCCATTAGGCATGAGTTATCAAGGCGCGTAGCGCCGAAAATAAGTGAAACCCCATACGCAGCGCAGCGGAGGGTGGGGTTCCTTCCGGCGCAACGCGCCTCTACACATACGCTAAACCTCCCCACGTGAGCTATCCGACTGCCGGCGATGAGTTTGCGAGACGAGGCGGTCGCTATAGGATAGACTGCCCTACAAGCAATGGATGCAAGATGCACGAATGAGTCGTGTGTGGGATTTTGGATTCAATCGGCCTCCTGCGGATGCCGGAGGGTGGTGGTGTGGATGGCCGGGCACACGTCGCGGTTGCTCCGTGTACCCGGGTTACGCAACATCATCGTCCTGTCGGACGATTGCCGTGTGAATTGGTTTAATAAGATCTTGCGAAATAAGAGGAAAGGATGGTCAGATGACTCTATATTGTTAAAATGTGAGGCTTGGGGTTTTGAAATGACGAAAAAAATCGCTAACTTGCGGATGTAAAACCATGGAGAGCTCCCATTGGCGTACGTTTTTTTGCCTATGATAGAGGAATTTCTTAAATATCTGCGCAATGAACTCGGGCTGTCGGCCCTGACCGTTGAGGCCTACGGGCGCGACTTGCGTCAGTGGGCTGACTACGCCACTTCCGGGGGCCGTTATGAGTTGCGTCCTGAAACCGCCTCGGTGTCGGACCTTAGATTATGGCTCGCTCAGCTTTCGCGCCAGGGAGCGTCGGCCCGCACGGTAAGGCGTAAAATTCAGGCCCTTCGCGCATTCTTCCGCTACATGATGCGTTTCCACGGACTCAAGGACAGCCCCGCTGCCGAGTTGACCGTGCCCAAGCAGAAGAAGCAGCTCCCCGTCTACGTGCGCCAGGAAGAGACCATGTCAATGATTGACAATATGGAAAGCAATGGGGGCGATGACTTGACGCAGGTCCGCAATGCTCTGATTCTGGACATGCTCTACGCCACAGGGCTGCGATGCTCAGAGCTGATAGGGCTCAAGGATGCGGACGTTGACACCGTGAAAGGTGAACTAAAAGTGCTCGGAAAACGTAATAAAGAGCGTATAGTCCCTTTCGGAAAAGAGCTCTCTGACCTTATTGACCGTTACCGCGCGCTCCGCTCGGACAAGGTGGGTGCGGGTTGCAACACGCTGTTTGTCCGTCCCGACGGCCGACCGCTATATCGCAAACTCGTCTACAATATTGTTCACCGCGCTATGGAGGAGAACGTCCACGCCTCACGCATGAGCCCCCACGTGTTGCGCCACTCATTTGCAACCGACATGCTCAACAACGGCGCCCGGCTCACTTCGGTGCAGCAGCTCCTCGGCCATCAGTCACTCTCTACCACTCAGGTATATACACATATATCGATTCGTGAATTAAAACAAAATTATCAACTCGCACATCCACGTGCACAAAACAAAGGAGGATTACCATGGAAGTAAAGGTTCAAGGCATCCATTTCGATGTTAGTGAGAAATTAACCCAGTTCGTAAACAAGAAGGCCGACAAACTTACCCGTCGCTTCCCGACGATAGATTATTTTGAAGTAGTACTCCGGGTAGTAAAACCGGAAACCGCCATGAACAAAGAGGCGCGGGTGAAAGTAATAGTGCCGCATGAAGGCGAGCAGGTTGCTACCAAAGTGGCCGACACATTCGAGGAGGCCGTTGATGTCAGCCTTGAGGCCATTGAGCGCCAGCTGGAAAAAATAAAAGATAGGAAGTAAAAATCATTCGGTATCAGGCCGGGGCAATTGACGTTGTCCCGGCTTTTTTGCGGTTTTTCGCCATAGTTTTGATTGAATATTCAAGGAAATTGGTTACTTTCGCAGTCGGAAAGAAAACAAGTTTTTTTATAAATGAACGTCAAGACACCAAAGGAGATAGCCGACGTTACGCTCGGCATTGGAAAAAGCAAAGTTCAACTTCCACTGAGCAAACTTATTATTCAGGCATTTCAAGCCGGAACGTTCGTGGCTTTCGGCGGAACCCTCTCGGTAATCGTGGGCTATGGATTCCCCGAAGTGACGGCCATGAATCCCTCGATGCAGAAAATTCTTAGCGGACTCGTGTTCCCCATAGGCCTTATCCTCGTGGTGATTTTAGGAGCTGAACTTTTCACCGGCAACAACGGCCTGCTCATGCCCGGAGTGTTGAAAGGCAGCTACGGCTGGAAATCCGTGGTGAAGAACTGGACCGTGGTTTATTTTTCCAACTTTGCCGGAGCCATGTTCTTCCTGTGGCTATTCGTCTACTATGCAGGCATCACCGCTCCCGAGCCTTATCATTCGGCCATAACGGGTATAGCTGAAGCCAAGTGCTCCATGCCATGGTTGGTGTGTATGGTCAAGGGCATCGGAGCCAACTGGTGCGTGTGTCTGGCAGTGTGGCTCGCTTTGGCCGGGCATAATCTCGTTGAAAAAGTTCTCGGGTGCTTCCTGCCGGTGATGGCCTTCGTGGTCCTCGGCTACGAACACTGCATTGCCAACATGTACTTCGTTCCGCTCGGAATGCTCGAAGGAGCCAACATTACGGTGGGCCAGTTCATTTGCGCCAACCTCATACCCTCCACAATTGGCAACATCATAGGCGGCGCTCTGCTCGTGGGAGCCGTCAGCACGTATGTGCATCTGAAAAAATAAATTTGATGCCAATTGATTGGTATGCCTCAAATATTTAGTATATTTGCAAAGAAAAATACTCTAACTAAAAAATAAATTCATAACCTATGGTAAGTTACAAAGAATTAGGCCTTGTAAACACCCGCGAGATGTTTGCCAAAGCCATCAAGGGCGGCTATGCCATCCCTGCTTTCAACTTCAATAACATGGAGCAGCTGCAGGCTATCATCAAAGCTGCTGCCGAAGAAAAATCGCCCGTAATCCTTCAGGTATCGAAAGGCGCGCGCAACTATGCCAACGCTACTCTGCTCCGCTACATGGCTCAGGGTGCTGTGGAATATGCTAAGGAACTCGGTTGGGAAAATCCCCAGATTGTGCTCCATCTTGACCATGGTGACAGCTTCGAACTCTGCAAATCATGTATCGACAACGGTTTCTCATCCGTGATGATCGACGGTTCACATCTTCCCTACGAGGAGAACGTTGCCCTCACAAAGAAAGTTGTTGACTACGCTCATCAGTATGACGTGACCGTTGAAGGTGAGCTCGGCGTTCTCGCCGGCGTTGAGGATGAAGTTTCTTCTGACCACCACACCTACACTGACCCCGAAGAGGTTATCGACTTCGCTACCCGCACAGGCTGCGACTCACTCGCCATCTCTATCGGTACTTCACACGGTGCCTACAAGTTCACTCCCGAGCAGTGTACCCGCGACCCGAAAACCGGCAAACTCGTACCCCCGCCCTTGGCATTCAACGTACTTGACGCCGTTATGGAAAAACTTCCCGGATTCCCCATCGTGCTCCACGGCT
>CAZASF010000042.1:0-22227 GCA_964487725.1 uncultured Bacteroides sp.
AGCCAGGGGGACACTCTTTTTTCATGTCGAGTGACACACACTTACGCCACAGCACAACACTGCGCTATAGCTACAGCGTAGCCGAGGGCTAAAGCGTGGATGTAGCGGCGGATGTAGCGACCGATAGCGTCAGCGAGACCGAAGGTGTCGGCCGAGACAGTAGCGTCAGTTGGGGGGATATTCTGCGGTAGCGTATCTGTGGCGGTGTATATGCTGCGGTCGCTACAGGGCTGAGCCCCTACGCCTGACGGATGAGTGCTTCTCTGCTTCCATGCTACCATGTTACTGGGGCGGGAGCGTTGGTAGCATGGTAGCACTGGTGTGTGGTGGAGCGCAGGCTACTCTATGAAGTTGGTGACTTTCAGGTTGGTTAGTTTGGACTTGAAGTCGCCGGCTTTTTCGAGCGGGAACACGAGGGTGCGTACGTCGGCCATCATGTTTTTGCCTTTGTTGTAGCTGACGGAGCGTATGTTGAGGTCGTCCACGAGCTGTCCGTTGACATACAGGCGGGTGCCCTTGTTGTCGCCGGTTACTTTCACGTGGAGCTTCTCGCCGGGGAGAATGTTCTGGCGGAATGTGACGAGCTTGTCCTCGCGGCTGAATGCGAGATTTCCGCTAATGGGGTCGCTGATCCAGAATGTAGCCTCGGGGCTTTCAAACAGCTTGGTGCCTTTGGCTTCGTCAGCGCCCGTGAGGTCGAATTCAACGGTGTAGTCGTAGCCAATCTCGGGGATGGGGAGAGTGGAGCCGGGGGTCACCTGAGCCTGTTCCAGCACAACGCCGGGCTGCTTGCCGTAGCGGGCCAGATAGTTCACTCCGGGGGCTTCGGAAAGGCCTTTGCTGAGGGTGTCGAATTCATCGAAGGGGAGGCTGACCTTGTCGGCGTTCCATGTCTTGGCTGCCATTGTGGGCAGGGAGTGCATGATGCGGTGGTGGATGTCCTTGACGGTGGTGCCGTTGTTGGGGTGGTCGTTCCACACGGCGAACATGCCGCCGCGAATCTGTTTCAGCGTGTCGCCCGAGAATACTTTTCCGCCTATGTTGGCCGGAGTCCACTTGTCGTAGAGCATTTTGTTGTTGAGGTAGTCATAGTAGTAACCGGCGTTGGGAACTATGTAGACGTATCCGTCGGGGATGGAAACAACTTCGTAGCCGCGCTCAATCATGTCTTTGGGGTCGGCATAGCCGTTGTACCAGCAGTACATCAACACGTTGTCAGCTTTCACCGGCTGCTGGCCTTTGGCGTGGGTCAGCGCGCCCCACACGGCGGGACGTTTGCCGTACTTCTCCACGTAGCGTATGTAGCGGTCAGTGAGATAGCGGAATTTCTCCACAACTGCGGAGTCGCGGTTGGAGTATTCGTCAGTGCCGATGTGGACTGTAGGGCCGTTGAACACCGGGTCTTCTCCCTCCATGTATTCGGCGAAGAGCTTGTCAAGAAACTCGTAGGTTTTGGGCTCCATGAGGTTGAGGTGGTCTTTGCCGTATTCCTCGGGTGTTGAGCCTATTTCGGGCATGTATCTTGAGAATGCGAGTGAGTGGGCCGGCACGTCAATCTCCGGTATCACTTCAATGCCTTTCGTGGCGGCGTATTTCACGAAGTCGCGGAACTCCTTCTTGCTGTAGGAGCCATCGCGGGCGGTCAGTCCGGGGAAGGTGTTGCTCTCGAGGCGGAAAGCGGCCTGCGTCTTGTCCCAATCATCGTCGAAGTAGTAGACGAACCCGTTGTCATTGAGGTGGATGTGGAGGGTGTTCATCTTGTAGTAGGCCATTGCGTCCACTAGTTTGTAGAGGTAGCTCATGGGGATGTATTTGCGTCCGCAGTCCAGCATGAATCCGCGGAGCTTGTATTCGGGCGAGTCGGTGGCTGTCCCCACGGGGAGTGAGCGGTCCTGACTCAGTTCCGAGAGCTGGAGCAGAGTGCGGGTGCCCCAGTAGAGGCCCTGTGCGGTGGGAGCGGTTATCGACACGCCGTTGGGAGTAACGCTGATGGTGTAGCTCTCCTCATTGGCGCCTTTGCGGCTCTTGATGGCGAGTGAAATGTCGCCTTTGCGGCTCTTTTCGCCGTTCTTCACCGGGAGGTTCACGCCGGTCATCGTGGTGTAGTCCTGTCCGAGCATCTGGGCTATGCGGGCTGCTTCGGGGTTCTTGCCATCGGTCACAATGCGTGTTGTTCCGTCCTGGGGTGTGAAGCGTCCTTCTCCGCCTTTCCACTGGGAAATCTCGGGAACGGTGAACGGTTTTGCGTTGACATCGGCATGGGCGCCGATGGCGGTGCATGCTCCGCTCAGAAGCACTGCCGCTGCAATCATGGTTTGTTTGAGGTTCATTGGGTTGGTTGTGTTATTTGAGAGTGCCGTTGAGGCGCTCCGGGTGGGTTATTAATCAGTCAAGTTTGCGGATGAATAGAAGTCCCTGCGAGTCGTTGGAGCCGTTGCCGCAGGCATCAACATCGATGTAGAACGGCGTTCCGGCCTCGAACGAGTCAACTTTCAGGGTGTAAGTGCGTTGGGAGCCGGGTTTCACTGTGGTGGCTTCGGCTTCGCTTCGGTCAAGGAGCTCGTTGCGCTTCGTCAGGCTGGCGGTTCCGAGGGCAATTCCGTTGGCTCCGCGGGTGGGGATGAAGGTGACTTCGTAGGTTCCGTTGCCGGCAATCTTACCTGTTACGTCGAAGCGCACGGGCAGCGCCTTGTCAGGCTGAATCATCAGCGGCTTCCACTCGCCGGCATATTTGCCAAACTGCTCGTAGGCCGAATAGTCAGGGGCAAAATAGATGGGGAGCGAATAGTGGGTGGGTGTCACCACGGTCAGGGCGCGGAAGTCATCCTTGCTTGCCACAGTTACGGGGCCGGAGTAGAGCGGAGAGTGGACGGTTGGGTAGGTCCCGTCAGTGGTGTAGCGTATTTCCGAGCCTTCAACCGAAGGGGCGAGGGTGAACTCCACTCCTCCGCCGGGCAACTCGCTCATTTTCTCAATCACCGGCTCAGGCACACGGTAGGTGCATTCCATGTAGTCAAGACGGGGATACTGGGTGGCCATGCGGCGGCTGAAATCCTTGAAATCACGATTGGACTCGGGAGCCCATGCCACTTCCGCCACTGCGAGCATGCGCGGGAAGTTGAGATATTCGGCGTAGTGCTCCGAACGGTTCTCGTCAATGTTGGGAATCTCCTGAAGCACAGTGCCGTGGATGAACTGGTCGCTCCAGAACGAGCCTTGCACGCCGAGCACGGTTGACGTCTCCGAATAATCGTTGACCGGCATCGAGTAGCACTTCTCAAGGGAGATGGGAGGCATCCAGGAGGCTGCTTTTACCTCTCCGGGGGTGGATGACTCGGGGAAGTCAAGATACATGTTGGTGGCGGGCGTCAGCACGGCTTTATGGCCGGTTTCGGTGGCCTGAATCGTATCGGCCACGTTGTGCCAAATCAGGGCTGCCACGGGCTGATTCACCTTCCCGCGCTGGATTATCTCTTCCCATCCAATTACCGTGCGGCCTTTCTTGGCCATCATGTCGGCCACCACGTTGGTGAGATAGCCTTGCAGCTCGGAGGCCTTTTCCAGCCCGAGCTTTTTCATGAGGGCCTGACAGTCGGGGCAGCTCTCGTAGCGGGTGTAGACGGCCTCATCGCCGCCTATGTTGATGTACTTTGAGGGGAAAAGCTCCACAGTCTCATTCAGCACGTCCTCAAGGAAGTCAATTGAGCTCTGCTTGCCGGCGCAAAGGAGATCGCGGCTGATGAAATGCTGCGTTGGCACCTCGTGCTGCTCGCCGGTGCAGGAAAGCCACGGATAGGCAACGACGGCTGAGAGTATGTGGGCGGGAAATTCGATTTCGGGGATAATCTCCACGTTGCGGGCTGCTGCATAGTCAACGAGCTCGCGGATGTCGTCCTGCGTGTAGTAGCCTCCGAGACGGTGAGTGTCAGAGCCGGCCCATGCTCCCACTTCGGTCAGGCGGGGATACTTCTTTATTTCAAGGCGCCATCCTGAATCGTCAATGAGATGGAGCTGAAGTTTGTTGAGCTTGTAGGTGGCCATCATGTCAATGTACTTCTTGATGAAGTCCTTGTCATAGTAGTAGCGGGCCACATCGAGCATCATGCCGCGCCAGGGACGGGCCGGTGCATCGCTCACGGTTACGGCGGGCACTGTCCAGTCAATGCCTCGACCGGGTGTGCGGCTGTAGACTTGCGCGGGCAGAAGCTGAAGAAGCGACTGGAGGCCGTAGAACACACCGCCGGCATCGTGGCCTGTGATGGTGATTCCCTCAGGCGTGACGGAAAGCACATAGCCCTCCGCTTCCTTGACTTTCGCAGGGTCAGTCTTCAGCAGGATTCCGCTTCCGCTCTTGCCCTCAACGGCAGTGAGGTCCATCCCGGCTGCCTGCCATAGACGGTCGCGCAGCATGTCGGCCTGCGGTTTCAGCCCTTTGCCGTAGATTATGCGGGTGGAGGGGCTTATGGTAAATGAGCCTTGCTGCTGCTCAACGCTGCGTGGTAGCGGGACAATTGTGGTAGCACCGGCGCGGCACACGAAGGCCGGTGCAAATAGCGTGGTCAGCAAAATTACTAACGTCAGTGACCATCGCATGGTGGAAATGTGATTGATTCGGCGTGTCATGAGGTCAGAAGTCTATTCTGTTGGTTTGTCCCGGCTTCTCCGGCGCGTTGAGGTTGATTTGCTGCGGGAGCGGTTTGCCCTTGCGCAGGTCATCGACAATCTTCTTGTCGCGGCTGTAGGTGGCGGGCTTCTCCAGCAGTTCAATCATGGAATCATCATTCATCTGGTCGGGGGTGAGGATGATGTAGTTTTTGCTCAGGTCAGATGTATCGCCGTACTGGTCACGCATCTTTTCGCTGATGGAGGTGTGTTTGATGGGTTTGCTACTGCCGACGGAAGGTAACGCCACATCGTGCCCCGAGGCGAGGATTCCCTCCTCCTCTTCGCGGATGGTCACGTCGAAACCGGCGGCGAGGATGGTGATTTTCACCTTGTCGCCAAGGTTGTTGTCGACGGTAACACCCCAGATGATGTCGACTTCGGGATTGATTTCGCTCACGAAGTTGCGGAGCTCCTGAACCTCGGTCATTGCCATGGAGTTGTCGCCGTTGCGGCTCATGTAGAGGTTGAGCAGCAGGCTGCGTGAGCCGAATATGTCACGGTTGCGCAGCAGCGGTGAGTTGAGTGCATCCTCAATGGCTTTTGTTACGCGATGCTCGCCCTCGCCGTAGCCGGTGGATATGATGGCTGTGCCTCCTCCGCGGAGTGTGCGGTCAACGTCCTCGAAGTCAACGTTGATATATCCCGTTGTGGTGATGATTTCCGAAATGGAGCGTGCGGCAGTGGAGAGAGTGTCGTCAGCTTTGCCGAATGCGTTGAAGAAGTCAAGGTCAGGGTAAATCTCGGCCAGGCGCTCATTGTTGATTATCAGCAGTGCGTCAACGTATTTGGCCATCTCATCGGCGCCCTCAAGAGCTTTCATGATTTTCTTCTGCCCCTCGAACAGGAAGGGGATTGTGACGATGCCGATTGTGAGCAGGCCGCGCTCCTTGGCCACACGGGCCACTACCGGACCGGCTCCCGTGCCTGTGCCTCCACCCATACCGGCTGTGATGAACACCATGCGGGTGTCGTCGTCGAATATGGCCTGGATTTTGTCAATGTCGTCCTCAGCGAATTTCTGCGCTTTCTTGGGGTCGTTGCCGGCTCCGCGGCCATTGCCTATCACAACCTTGTTGGGCACGTCCGATTCCTCAACGGCCTTGCGGTCAGTGTTGCACACCACGAAGGTAACCTCCTTCACTCCCTGATGGAACATGTGGTTGACGGCATTACCGCCGCCTCCGCCCACGCCGATTACCATTATGTCGTTAGTTTTGCGCTCGTGGCGTTTGTCGTTGAATTGACTTGCGAATTCGTCTATGTTGAAGTTATTTGCGTCCATTTTTGTGTTGGTTATGTGTTTTTAACAAGCTCTTAATCGGCATCATCCCGTAGGTCATCATCCTCTTCTTCCTCGTAGCTGTCATCAAGGAAGTCGCCCACTTTCTTTCGGATACTGGCAATCCATCCCGGCTTTTTAGGTTTGGGCTCCGGAGTCGGGTCAATGTCGGTGATGATCTCTGTCTCAGTTTCTACATCGGGCTCCTCCGGCACAAGCTCCACAATGTCGGCGCTCAGACACTCTTTGGCTCCGTGGATTGCGGCTTTGTAGAGAACGGCTATCACATCGGCGGCATCGGCAGCGGATATTCTTGAATCGGCAATGCGTATTTCAGGAGCAGTGATGCTTCCCACGCGCAGATTCATCCCCGTAGCGGCTGAGAGGCGGTCATTGAATCCGGCCAGACGGGCTCCACGGCCCACGATGATTATGCCGGCCGAGAGGTCGGTTGACTTGAAGCCGGAGTATTCAATCTGTTTGCGGATGTTGGCTATGATTTCGCCTGCACGGTGGCTCACGTAGTTGTTGACCGGAGTGTAGTCCACACCTCCCTGATGGGGCATGTTCTGGGCCTTGCCGGAAGCGTTGCCCTCCTTGCATTTTATCTCCTCGGCTTTCTCCTCCAGGTATTTGAGCTCCATAATGTCGCGTGTTATGTTGCGCGAACCCAGCGGCAGGGTGGCCATGTACTGCAGGTGACCGTCCTTGTAGATTGACACGGCTGTGGTCTCAGCTCCGAAGTCCACGAGCATACACCCGAGCCGCTTTTCATCCTTGGTCACAACGAGGTCGCCTAAGGCCAGTTGGCGCACTTCGTAGCCCCCTACGTTGAGCTGCAGCTTGTCGTGAAACAGCAGGTCAATATTGCGCTTGGTGGTCGGGCGGCAGGTTATCAGGTTGGCGCTGAAACGCACGTTGCGTCCAACGGTTCCTTTGGGATGGGCCACCACGGTCTTGTCAATGACGTATTGGCGCGGAACAACAGCAAACAGGTCGCGGTCCGGCAGCGGAGTTGACGAAACGTCATCGCGCAGGCTCTTCAGTATCTGGTCAGTGATTTCTCTCTCTTCGTTGAGCTGGCGATCCACGTCTTTGCGCATGGAGCAGCATGAGCGCCCTCCGAGGGCCACATAGACGGTTGATATCTTGCGTGGTACAACCTGATTCTCAATCTTGCGTATGATTCTGGCCACCAGTTTGGAGGTCTCTTCAACGTTGCTTACGGCACCGTAGCGCACGAAGTCCAGAAGCGGTTCTTCCTCAACCGTCTTGACAGTCAGCACGCCTGTGGAGCTGTAGATTCCCAAGGCTCCCTTGATTTTGGAGCTGCCAATTTCAATGGCGATAATGTTTTTTTCTTCCATCGGAGGGTAGTTTTTTATATGTGTTAGCCGTTCGTTTTATTTTTATCGTTATCGGGTTTATTCTCTGGTTCTTCTTTCTGCTTCTGATTAGCCTTTGCAGCCGGAATGGGAGTGTCGGCCTTGACCGGAGTTTTGACTCCATCGTCGAGCTCGGCGGTGGTTACGTCGGCCGCTTCCTCATCGTTATGCTCATCAATCATATATTCGGGACCGTTGAGCTTGGCATCGCGGCGGATTCCTACAACCTGTCCGCGCCATTTGACTGAAATTTCCTTGTAGAAATCCCATCCTTTCGCACTCATCACCTTGGAATACATGAGCTTGAGCCGTCGGAATTTGTCGGGGTAGTCCGTAGAGTCGCCTATGTTTATCAGATGGCCCCGGATTACGGGAACAAGTATGATGTCCGACGGTGACCGGGCCTCAATCATGGATATGGCTTCGCGCCAGTCGGGGTCACTTTCAATATAGTCAATGAGCGGGATGAGTGATGTTGCCTCGAATCCGGCGCCGAAATCGCCCTGAATCACCGGCACGTCAAGAAAATAACCCGGTTGGGCTGCAATTCGTTTACCGGCGCGGTTAATATAGTAGGAATGTCCGGCTGAATCGAATATTCGGGCCACGGGACGCATGGGCCACACGTCAATGTGTATTTTCCCTGAGGACAGCTGGTTGACGTTGACCCGCTCTATCTTGTCAAAGAGGCTGAGCGCACGTTCTATGGAGTCTATGTCAATGTCCTTAAGGCGGGTGGAACGGGCAGTCATGGGCAGATCGCCAAGTTCAGCCGACAATTCCTGAGGCGTCACGAAATGAATTTCCGATGTGTCGTGGACCGTTATCAGTATCCCCTGACAGAGCCGGCTGTCGGAGGCCGATGCGGTGATGAACCACGCGGCAACCATGTAGCCCGCCACGAGCAGTGACAGGCAGGCGAATAGCCAGGATCTTCTAAGGGGAGTCAGTTTCATGAGTGTGATGGCAGTTTTGTTATTTCGGGAAGGTAGTTGCAGATATCGCCGGCGCCCACGGTGAGAAGAATGTCAAATCCTTCCTGTGCAAGAGTGTCCACGAGCTGATTCTTGGCTATAAGCACTTTGTCGGGGTTGGCTATCTTGTCAAGGATTATCTCGGATGTCACTCCCGGAATGGGAAGTTCGCGTGCGGGATATATGTCGAGGAGTATTATGCGGTCGGCAGCCGACAGGGCTTCGGCAAACTGTGGAGCGAAGTCGCGGGTGCGGCTGTAGAGATGTGGCTGGAATGCTACTGTCAGCTTTCGGCCCGGAAACAGAGCGCGTACTGACACAATAGAGTTGCGCAGCTCATCGGGGTGATGGGCGTAGTCGTCAATCACGGCTCGTCCGCCCGGTTCTTTCATCCAGAATTCAAACCTGCGTTTAGGCCCCTGGAACGAGGCCATGGCTTTGCGGGCCACCTCCGGGTCAAGTTCGCCGGTAGCCCATACGGCAGCGAGGGCAGCTATGGCGTTGGTGATGTTGATTTCCACCGGAACACCGAGCTCAATATCGGGAATCGTTACGTCGGATGCCACGAAATCAAACGTGATACTCCCTTCGCCCCGGCGTATGTTGGCCGCGTGGAAGTCGCCTTCATCGCGCGAATAGGTGTAGACTTTCACCGATGGATCGGGACGCTCCTTGAGTTTCAATCCCGTATGCTTTATCAGGATGCCTCCGGGCTGTATCAGTTCCGTGAAGTGGGCGAAGCTCTCAAGATATGCTTCCTCTGTGCCGTAGATGTCCAGATGATCGGGGTCAGTGGCCGTTACGACAGCCACGTATGGGTGCAGATGATGGAACGAGCGGTCATATTCGTCGGCTTCAACAACGCTGTAGTCCGATGTGTCGTCCAAGAGGAAGTTGGTGTTGTAATTGCGCAGAACTCCTCCCAAAAAGGCGTTGCATCCGGCTTTCGACTGGTGCATTAGATGCGCAGCCATGGAGGAGGTTGTTGTCTTTCCGTGGGTCCCTGAGAAGCACAGGGCTTTGCTCTGACGGGTGACAACTCCAAGCACGGCGGCGCGTTTCACCACTTCGAATCCATTGTCGCGAAACCATTTCAGGCCCGGGTGTGAATCCGGTATAGCCGGAGTGTAGACAACGAGTGTGTCAGCCGGATTGCGGAATTCCGGAGCTATGGCCTCGGCGGAATCATCGTAGGTTATGTCAATTCCTTCGGCAGTAAGGGCTCGTGTCAGCTCCGATGGCGTACGGTCGTAGCCTCCCACACGGTAGCCGCGGGCTTTGAAATAGCGCTCAAGAGCGGCCATGCCTATGCCTCCTGCGCCAACGAAGTATATGTTCTTTTTTTCTTCCATCAGTGGTTACTTCTTGTCAAGTAGAGAGTAGATGCAATCAACGATTTTGTCGTCGCTTTCGCGTAGGGCCATTTTCAATACATTGTCGCCAAGTGATTTACGTTTATCCGGGTCGGCCATAAGATCGGTTACTGTTTTTCCGAGCTGTTCGGGAGCGTCAGCATCAAGGATCATTACGGCCGCGTTGCGGTCAGCCAGAGCCTGTGCGTTCTTGCGCTGGTGATCCTCTGCCACATTGGGTGAGGGGACAAGTACCGACGGGATGCCCAACAGCTGAATTTCAGAGATTGTACTTGCTCCGGCACGCGAAACCAGGAGATCGGCGGCACGGTATGCGGCACCCATGTCAGAAATGAACGGCACGGCCTTGACATGAGGTTTGCCTTCGGCTATGGCTTTGCATTGGTCGTAGTAGAGTTTGCCGGTCTGCCAGAGAATCTGTGCCCCCGTGGCGGTTATGCTGTCAAGATATCGGGCTATGCTTTCGTTGACAGTGCGGGCCCCGAGGCTTCCGCCTACCACGAGGACGAGCGGACGAGCCGGTTCCAGTCCCAATCTGATTCGGGCTTCGGCGGGTGAGAATTCGGAGTTGACAATGTCGGCACGTACAGGATTGCCGGTCATTACGATTGTCTCTGCCGGGAAGAAACGCTCCATGTTTTCGTAGGCCACGCAAATTTTTCCGGCTTTCTTAGCCAGCATGCGGTTGGTTACTCCGGCGTAGGAGTTCTGCTCCTGCAGCAGCGTGGGGATTCCCCGTTTCTGAGCTTGTTTCAGCACCGGGCCGGAGGCATAGCCACCAACTCCCACGGCAATGTCAGGCTTGAAGTCCTTGATGATTTTGCGCGCGCCACCCAGGCTCTTGGCGAGCTTTACCAGCACACCGAAGTTGCGCCATAGGCGTTTACGATCAAATCCGGCTACCGGTAGCCCTACTATCTCATAACCGGCGGCGGGAACCCGCTCCATCTCCATGCGACCAAGTGCACCGACAAAGAGAATCTCCGTCTGTGGATTGCGCCGGCGTAGGGCGTTGGCTATGGCCAGAGCCGGGAAAATGTGTCCGCCGGTGCCTCCACCGCTTATTATAACCTTCAATGGACAATTTTTATCCTTCATACAAACAAAGCGTATAATTTGTTTAAAGCTGCGAGGGATTGTCAGCACGGACTTCCTCAGGTAGCATTTCTATTTCGTTGTTGATTTCACGTCGTTTGCTTCCGTTGCGCACGGCAAATCTGCTGACGCTCAGCATTATACCGAAAGCAATGGATGTCACGAGGATTGATGAGCCTCCCTTAGAGATAAGAGGGAGCGGTTGGCCCGAAACCGGAATGACGCCGGTGACGATGCATATATGGAACAGCGCCTGAAACACTATGACCAGGGCCATACCGATGACCAGTAAAGCCGGGAACGCCCTTGAACATCGCGAGGCTATGGTACTTGCCCTCCCCAACAGCCACAGATATAGAACAAGCACCACTATTCCACCCCACAAGCCGAGCTCTTCAACCACTATGGAGTATATATAATCGGTAAAAGCCAGCGGCAGACGGGATGTCTCGCGTGAATTGCCGGGCAGCACTCCTGTCACACCGCCATGGGCCTGCGCTATGTAGCCGAGCATTTCCTGACGGTTTTCGCTCGTTATTTTCTCCTCATATTTCGGTTTGCCGTCGCCTATGAATGACTCCACGCGTTCTTTCCATGTCCCTTTGCGCGACTCTCCCTCGCCGTGGGGTATCAGCATGTAGACTCCGCAGCAGGCACCGTAGACCAGGAGCACCACGAGCAGTTTCCTCCCGGCTCCGGATATAATCATCATTGAGAGGCTTATGGCCATGAGCAGTAGGGTGTTGGTAAGACCTTGCGGCAAAAGCAATCCGCCAAAAATCATGATTACAACCGCAGTGACGGCCACGGCCTTTGAGTCAACGCCGCCTCCTTTGAGCTGGAAACGCGACATGATGAGTGCCACCATCATCGCCGCGGATATCTTGATGAACTCCGATGGCTGGATGGAGATGAAAAGCAGGTTGAACGAACGGCGTGCACCGTTGATTTCGCTTCCAAAGAACATGGTATAGACCATCATGACCACACTTGCCAGAGCAAACATCGGAATCCAGCGCAGTATCGTGCGATAATGAGTCCGCTGCAGCATATAGATTATTCCGAACCCGGCCAAAAGCATGGCTCCGTGACGGATAATCGTGCCGTAAACGCCCATTCCCGCTGACACAACTTCACGGGATGAGGCGCTGTAAAGTTCCACTATGGAGATGATTACCAGCATTATGTAGATACCCCATATATGTTTGTCGCCTTTCGCCACCGGGGCAAGCCGTGGGTCAGCTGCCGCTGCGGTTGCAGTTGCGTTGATAGGGGCGGTGGAAAGAGTTTCTGTCGGTTCCATGTCGTGAGGATTGGAGGTTAGAGAGTGCGGCTTAGTGCTTTGACAGCCTCTTTGAAGAGGTCGCCGCGGTTTTCGTAGGAGGTGAAGAGGTCGAAACTTGCGCAGCAGGGCGACAGTAGCACCGTGTCGCCTTTTGCAGCAATGCTCCGGCATGCGTTGACAGCCTCGTCAAGGGAATGAGTGTCAACTATTTCGCTGACGTGAGGGGTGAAGAATTCAAGTAGTTTGGCATTGTCTTTGCCCATGCAGACTATGGCCTTGACCTTTTTCTGCACGAGTGGCAGAATCTCGTTGTAGTCGTTGCCTTTGTCTTTGCCCCCGAGAATCAGCACCACTGACGGTTCGGCTGCCGACGGCATGCTTTCAAGGGCATACCAGCAGGAATTCACGTTTGTGGCCTTGGAGTCATTGATCCAGCGGACGCCGTCAATGTCGGCCACGAATTCAAGACGGTGTTCAACGCCTTCAAAATTGGAGAGAGCACGGCGTATGTCCTCTTTCTTTATGTCAAGGAGGCAGGCCGAAAGTCCGGCAGCCATTGAGTTGTAGAGATTGTGCAGCCCATTGAGCGAAAGTTCGGCTCGGGGCATTGTCATGGATGTGGCCGGGGTGTCAAACACTATCCGGTCCTCATCGTCAACGTAAGCCTTTGTGTCGCGTTCAACGTGCTCGGCGAAAGGATACATCTTGGCCTCAGTGGTCACCTGTTCAAGCTGGCGGCGGATCACGGGGTCGTCCTGCCAGTAGATGAATGCATCGTGGGGCGTGAGATTGTTGAGGATGCGGAATTTGGCGTTGACGTAGTTCTGCATCTTGTATTCGTAGCGGTCAAGGTGGTCAGGCGTGATGTTGAGAATCACGGCCACGTTGGCCTTGAAGTCATACATGTTCTCCAACTGGAACGAGGATAGCTCAATGACGTAAACGTCATGCGGTTCGCGAGCCACTTGAAGAGCCAGACTGCGACCCACGTTACCGGCCAATCCCACGTTGAGGCCAGCATCGCGCAGTATGTGGTATGTCAGCATGGTAGTGGTGGTCTTGCCGTTGCTACCGGTTATACACACCATCTTGGCGTCAGTGTAGCGGCCGGCCAGTTCTATTTCTGAAATCACGGGTATGCCGCGTTCGGTTATAGCCTGCACCATGTGTGCTGTAGGCGGTATTCCCGGACTTTTCACAACCAGTGTGGCGTCAAGGATTCTCTCGGGCGTGTGTTGCCCCTGCTCCCACTCGATACCTTCGGCTTCAAGTATGGCAGCATATCGAGGCGCCACTTTGCCCTTGTCGGACAGAAACACTTCCATCCCTTTATCCTTGCCGAGGATTGCGGCTCCAACACCACTCTCTCCTCCGCCCAACACAACGAGCTTTTGTCTTTCCATATCTTATTTGACTATCGGATTTTTAAAGTAACGAATGTAATTGCTGCAAGAATTATTCCCACAATCCAGAATCTCACCACGAGCTTCTGTTCCGGCACGGGAGCGTACGGACGGCGAAGAATCACGTCAGTGCATTCAAGGCCCGATTTCTGGAAATGATGGTGTAGCGGAGTCATCTTGAATATGCGCTGAGGTTTGCCGTAACGCTTGCGGGTGTATTTGTAGTAGGCCACCTGCAGCATCACCGAGAGATCCTCGATAAAGAATATGCCGCAGAGAATGGGGAGCAGGAGCTCCTTACGGATCAGTATGGCGAACACAGCTATGATTCCGCCTATGGTAAGGCTTCCGGTGTCGCCCATGAAAACCTGTGCCGGGTTGGCGTTGAACCACAGGAACCCGATGAGCGCGCCTATGAATGCGGCCATGAACACAACTAACTCGGAACTCTCGGGGATGTACTGAATGTTGAGGTATGAGGCATAGACCACGTGCCCTCCAAGATAGGCCATTATAAGAAGTGCCGCTCCTATTATAGCCGAGCATCCGGCACACAGCCCATCGACGCCGTCAGTCAGGTTGGCTCCGTTGGATGTGGCCATTACGGCGAGGATTGTGACGATTACAAACACTATCCATCCGGCGGTTACGGCTCCGGGGCCACACCATTTTGTCAGCCAGCCATAGTTGAAGTTGTTGTCCTTGACAAACGGGATAGTTGTCTCCGGGCTCTTGACGTTTTCATTTATATGGGTAACCACGGTTTCAGTGTTGTCAACCGATATCTGTTCAATGTTCTGTCGCACTACGATATCAGGGCTGAACCACATTGTCAGTCCAACGATAAGCCCAAGTCCAAGTTGCCCCACGATTTTGAACTTACCCTTCATTCCGTCCTTGTTGTGGCGCTTGAGTTTCAGATAGTCGTCAAGGAATCCGAGAATGCCGAGCCATATCGTGGCTATGATCATAAGCAGCATATAGACGTTTGACAGATTCCCTAGCAGCAAACATGGAATCAGGATTGACAAAATGATGATGATTCCTCCCATGGTAGGAGTGCCTTTTTTTGAATTCTCGCCCTGGAGTCCCAGGTCGCGCACTATTTCGCCAATTTGCATCCGGCGCAGGTGATCGATTATCTTGCGGCCGAACACGAGAGCGATAAACAGGGCAAGCACGAAAGATGCCCCGGAGCGGAAGGTGATGTAATCAATCAGTCTGATACCGGGAAATCCCGAACCCTGAAATAGATTGAACAGATAGTATAACATGACTTGTCGCGGTTGCTTTTTAATTCATTGATGCGAACACTTCGCTGACAACTTCGCGGTCATCGAAATGATGTTTCACGCCTTTTATTTCCTGGTAATTTTCGTGCCCCTTTCCGGCTATTAGCACCACATCACCTTTTGAGGCGAGCATGATGGCGGTCCGGATGGCCTCGCGGCGGTCGGTGATGCTCAGCGTCTTTGCTTTGAGCTCCGGAGTGTCAAGCCCGGCTTCCATGTCATGGATTATTTCTACCGGCTCCTCATCGCGGGGGTTGTCAGAGGTCAGGATGAGACGGTCAGAGCGGAGAGCGGCTTCCTTGGCCATAATGGGGCGTTTCCCTTTGTCGCGGTTGCCTCCTGCGCCCACAACGGTGATTATGCGCCCCTTCTTGTCAAGGATGTCAGCTATGGCTGTAAGCACATTGACCACGGCGTCAGGTGTGTGGGCGTAATCCACTATTGCTGTTACGCCTGCAGGGGAGTGAATGGTCTGGAATCGGCCGGCAACCGGTACGAGACGGCTCATGTTAACGAGAACCTGTTCTTGCTCCCATCCGAGCAGAATGGATGCACCGTAGACGGCCGTCAGGTTGTAGGCGTTGAACCGGCCCGTGAAGAGTACTTCCACCTCATTGCCATTGAATTGCATCAGCGTTCCGTCCAGGCGACTTTCTATAATCCGTCCGGTAAAGTCGGCATCCTTGCGTAAAGAATAGGTGTATTTTTTTGCAGCAGTGTTCTGAACCATGAAAGCACCATTGCGGTCATCGGCGTTGACAAGAGCAAAGGCTGACGAGGGAAGAATGTCAAAGAACATTTTCTTCGCATCGCGGTAGGCTTCAACAGTCTTGTGATAGTCCATGTGGTCGCGGGTAAGGTTGCTGAACACGCCTCCGGAAAAAGTCAGTCCGGCTATGCGGTGCTGATGGGCGGCGTGGGAGCTCACCTCCATTGCGGCGTAGGAACATCCGGCCACCACCATGCGGTGAAGCAGCTCGTTGAGTGTCAGCGGGTCAGGTGTTGTCTGATTGGCGGGAACCGCTTCGGAGTCTATGTAGTTGCACACGGTGGACAGCAATCCGCACTTGTATCCGGCCATCCGTGCCATTTCATAGATAAGAGTGGCGGTTGTTGTCTTTCCATTGGTGCCGGTAACACCCACAAGTTTGAGTTTGCGCGAGGGGTTACCCCACCATTGCGATGCGAGATACCCCAAAGCTACAGATGTGTTGGCCACCTTTATATATGTGACGCTCGATTCCAACCTTTCGGGAAACTCTTCGCAGACAATGGCCGATGCTCCGGCAAGAGTTACAAGGGGGATGAATTTGTGCCCGTCGACATTGTAACCGCGCACGGCCACAAACATGGAGCCGAGCTTAATCTTCCGTGAATCACATTCCAGCGAAGTAATCTCTTTGTTTTCGCTTCCTATGATTTCCTCAACCATGATGGCCGAGAGCAGGTCAGACAATGATTTCATATTTCAGTTATGTTTTTGTTATTCCTTATTCTTTGAGGGTTAGATAGACTTTGTCGCCTTTCCGGGCCGTGGCTCCCGGAGCGGGAACCTGTCCTGTCACGCAGCCTTTGCCGCTGATGTGGACCTGATAGCCGGCCGTCTCAAGGGTCTTCAGGGCATCGCGTAGTCCAAGACCGAGCACATTGGGTAATCCTCCGGTGGATTTCTTCGGAGTGGCGAGTACAACCTTGCGGTTTCCGAGGTTTAGCGATTTCTGGATGCGGTCATTGCGTGTGGGGTCAAGTGACGCATACATTGTTGGAACGGGAGAGTCGTTGTGGTCCCCCTTGGTGTAGCTGTCGTCATAGTCCAGCATTCCGCGGGAGTAAAGGGCTTCGGCAACTTTGCGCACTATAGTGCCGGCATTGGAGGCCGCTCCCATGGCGTTTTGCTTGGGATATGACACGAGGGCTATACATGTGTAGCGCGGTTTTTCTTCTGGGAATATTCCGCAGAAAGCGAGTCGGTTGACTCCGCGCGTGTAGCCTATCCCCTCGCGGTTTATGTTGGCGGTGCCGGTTTTGCCTATGATGCGCACCAGATCAGATTGCAGGAAGTGGCGTGCGGTACCATGTTTTCCCCACACAACCGCCGAGAGCATCTTGCGCAGCGTCCGTGCATTGCTTACGGTGCATATACGGTCACGTATGTTGGTCACGGGGTAGATGGTGTCTATCCCATTGCCAACAAGGCCCTTGACCAGACGCGGACGCACGTAGACTCCGTCGTTGGCAATCGCATTGTAGAGCGAGGCGGTGTAGAGTGGCGATATTTCGGTGCAGTATCCGTAGCTCTGCTTGGCGAGCATCTGACGTCCGAGGTCGTTATTCTCCAGTGGTATGAAGTTCGGGACCTCCTCTCCGGCAATGCCGGAATTCATTGGTTCGAGAAAACCGAGCTTTTTAACGCGCTCGCGGAAAGCCGACGGGTTCGGGCCGAAACGACGGGTGATAATTTTGGCCATGCCTATGTTGGATGACTGTTCCAACACGCCCGTTATATCGGCCGAGGCAATGAAATGGGAGTCCTGAATGGGTTTCTTTCCGTAGTAGTACCATTTGTCGCCCAGAGGTATGACTTCGTTGATGTTTGTAACTATACCGTCCTCAAGAGCTATGAGCATTGAGAGGGTTTTGACCACAGAGCCGGGTTCGTAGCCAAGCACCGCACGGTTGCGGCTCTCTATGTAACCTTCTCCCGGTCTGGGGCTGAGTTCGAGATTGGCCATAGCCTTTATGTCGCCGGTGGCCACTTCCATCAACACTACTGTCCCCCAGTCGGCTCCGCAGAATTCCAGCATTTTGTTGAGCTCGTTTTCCACTATGTCCTGCATCTTGATGTCAATGGTTGTCCTTACGGAGTAGCCGTTGACCGGAGGCACGTCTTTCCATTTCACTATCGCTGACGTGAGCGGTACTTTCTTGGTGAGGCCGGGCTTGCCGTAGAGGTAGCTGTCAAGGGCTTTCTCAAGACCGTATTTTCCGTGGACTCTTTTTATGGAGTCAGTGACACCCACAGCTCCGATACTTCGGCGAGCCATCGCTCCGTAGGGACGCACGCGGACCGGACGTGATTCCACTTTGAATCCGATTAGACGGCCTTTGTTTGGCACCTTGGATTTGAGTCGGGGGAAGGGAAATGTCTTGACGAGCTCGCATTCGAAGAACGAAATGTCGCGGATAATGGGGAATGAGCGCGACCATTTTTCCGGAGCCCGTTTGAGTGGCGAAAGAAGATATTCCTGCCACTCCTTTGAAGATCGGCCCGGGAAATGGGCTGCGAGACTGTCGGCCACTCTGGGAACGGCCACCTTGTAGGAATCAACGTTGAATTTCGGGTGGCGAAGGTCGAGGCAGGGCGTGTAGAGAATCATGTTGGTGGCGAGGACGCTGCCGTCGGCGGCAAGAATCTCTCCGCGCTCGGGCTCTATGGTGTCAATCTCTGACAGTTCCTTCTCGGCCAGTTTGTTCCATTGTGGAGCAGAGAGGACAGTGTTGTCCACGAGCTTATATACGATACGGGCTGATAACAGCAGTATGAACACCACTATTATGCCGTATCGGATTAATATGTTGCGTCGGTTCTCTTTTTTCATTTGTCGGCTTTGAGTCGGTAAGGAGGATTTTCGTGAACCTTCAGGTTGAGATGGAGCGAGTCAACCATCTGCTGCATTGAGCTTTCGCGTATCTGGCTCATGTAGCGCGAGCGGCATCTGACGAGTTCGGCATTGACAATCTCGTATTCCTTGGTGAGCTTGGTGACTTGTTCCATTTTGGTCTGGCAACTGTATTTGCCGGAAATATAGGCGAGAATCATGAACACGCCGAGAATCATTGCCAGCCAGTTGCGGGCGAAGAGGTCAGAGCTGACCACCTGGCCGAATAGCAGGCGGCGCATTACTGACCCTGACCGCTCTTCAGAGTGGCCGGTTGACTTGTCGGAGGGTGTGTTACGGGTCGTTGCCATCGGTGTCAGATTATAATTTTTCGGCCACGCGAAGTTTTGCACTGCGTGAACGGGGATTTCGGTCTATCTCCTCCTGAGAGGGTATTATGGGTTTTGAATTCACTGTTTTAAACGGAACGTCGGCGCGTCCGAAGAAGTCCTTTTCGACTTTGCCTTCGAAGTTGCCGCTCCTGATGAAGTTTTTGACAATACGGTCCTCCAGCGAGTGATATGTAATGACGGCGAGGCGTCCGCCCGGACGAAGAGTGAGCAACGCGGCATTCAGAAATTCCTCAAGGGCTTTCATTTCGCCGTTGACCTCGATTCTCAGAGCCTGAAACACCATTGCAAGTTCTTTCTTCTCCCGTCGGGGCGATATGAACCCGGACGCTGCCTGCCGAAGTTGTTCCACGGTTGTCACCGGATGGCCTGCTTCGCGTCGGGAGGTAATGGCAGCAGCGAGGCGGCGACCGTAGGGCAGTTCGCCGTAGAGGGTGAACACCCGCCCGAGCTCCTCGGTGCTGTACGTGGCAAGAATGTCGGCTGCTGAGCGTGATGCATGGCGGTTCATGCGCATGTCAAGAGGCCCGTCAAATCGGAATGAGAATCCCCTTTCAGCATCGTCAAAGTGATGAAATGAAACTCCGAGGTCAGCAAGAATGCCATCGACTCTGTCATGACCATAGAATCGCATGAAGTTACGCATAAAACGGAAGTTGCCGTACACAATTGTAAACCGCGGGTCGCGGATAGCCCGGCTTACAGCCTCGTCATCCTGATCAAATCCGTACAGATGTCCTTCAGAACCAAGGCGTTCGACTATGGCACGGGAGTGTCCTCCGCCACCGTAGGTGGCGTCGACGTAGATTCCGTCAGGCCGCAGGTTGAGGGCGGCAAGACACTCCGGTAGCAATGCCGGTATGTGATAGGCGGGTTCTTCCATCTGATGAGGGCGTATGATGTCAATAAAAAAGAGGTTGTAAAGTTACAATTTTTCACTCATAATTTACATAATTAAACTCCAAAAAAATCAATAAAAACGGGCATAAGTTATTAACACACGCGCAATGCGGTGAATTGCAGGACCTTGCGTGTGTGTTAAAGTTTGCCGAATCGTTTGCAAATGTAAATCAGAAGAGATTTACCCGGCGCGATGAATTAATGTTGAACATGATTTCCTGAGGCTTACCGGACAGGGATGTGGCGCGGTTGTCAACGAAAGTAAACCCATCTACGGAGCGTACGCCTATTCTGACCGCGCTGTCGGAAATGAACAGGTTGTTGCTTACGGTGATGTTGCGGTGAACATAACCGTTCTCGGTCAGGACATTCTCAGGTGCTATACTGATTACCGGGTTGTTACATTGGTCGAAAATATTGTTGGAAATTGTAACGTTTTCAACGGCACCGGATTCAAACCACGACCTTCCGTCGTCGGCTATAAGTATTGCTGCCATAGGGCATTTGAGGAACCAGTTGCCGGAAATTGTAACCGGACGCCATGTGGTTACAAGAATTCCGCGAGTGGGGATGAGCGTGAACAGGCAGTTTTCAATTCTTACCGCCGGACACCATGTGCGATTTTCTAAAATCATTCCTTCGAACGATGCGGGTGCAATCTGTCCGTCGACCGGTGCGAAATCCTTTATTTCAATGGCCGTGGTGCGTTCATCGGTCATTCGCGCGGATTCTACCACACAGTAGCCCACGGGGAGAAGGGTTTTCGGATCGGTAACGGATACCGTGTCGCCGGCAGTGAATCCGAGGAAGCCGAATGTCTGATGGTGCATGTAGCGGGCCAATAGTCGGTTGCCATCGGCAGAAGTTACTTTCAGGTGAGTGCCGTGAATGTTGATGGGGTCATCCTGGGCGCTTCCGAAGCGGCAATTATTAAACGATACGAGGCCGCGGCATCCTGACATCTGGAAGAAATCAGCGAACCCTACAGCTGTACGGTCGGTCGCTGAGTCGGCCCAGCATGTCACGTTGTTAACGGTTATGTTTTCAGCCATCTGGCTGACAACGCCGAAATTACCCATGAATTTGAACCGTATGTCGGTAAGAGTCACATCCTTGGAGCGATTTATAAGGCCTGCCACTTCTGAGCGTATGGCATGGCGCATCTGGAACGTTTCCCCCGGCTCGCAGGCGGGAGCGTTGCCGGAATATGAGAAGCGCAGTACACCCGGAGTGGTCTCCTCCACCGAGGTGTAGCGGTCCATAGGTGATTCGCAGCGGAGGTTTGTTCCCTTTTCCTTGCTGTAGATCTGGGCAATGCCACCCGTAAATTCCCAACCTTCGCCTTGCCAATAGAGTTTACCGTCGGTTATACGATAGTGAGAGCGTTGATTGACTTTTGCCAGAATCATGTCGGGTGTGCGCTCCATCACTGTCATCTCTGTAACTGATGGGTCAGCTGCATCTATGGTAAGGCCGGCCAGAGTTATCCCGGAACAGGAGTCAACAACCCAGGGGGTCATTTCTCCGTGGGTGAGCAGTGTGGCCTGACCACCTCCATCGATAGTTACATCGTGGAGATTTTTGAGCAGAAGCCCTATGTGTTTGTTGGCGGTATTGTGTTCAACTTCCGAAGCGGTGTTGCTGACGCGGTATGGACGGACTATACTGTTGACCTTCGATATGTTGTAAGTTCCGGGAGCAAGTTTTATTACAACCGGTCCCTTGGCTTTCGATGCCTTCTTTATTGCCTCGTTGAGCGCTTTGCCGGAATCGCCTTTTGCGGGGCTGACGTTAATCACTGTGGGAGCGCTCCAAGCCATGGTCGCCATTAAAACAAAAAATATTGAAACGAGTGTTCTTGTCATGGCATTTGCTGTGTTACATTGATGATGGGATTGTGAAGATGAAGCGGGTTCCGGGGCCCTTGTATGTAGTGTCAACGTAGATTTTCCCTTTAAGCAGCTCGGTAATCATGCGGCAGATACTGAGTCCGAGACCTGCACCCTGCGACATGGGTGAAAGTTTCACGAAGCGGTCAAATATAAGTTCCTCCTTGCCGTCAGGCACCCCTATGCCGGTATCGGTCACCATGAAAGTTGTCATTCCTCTCAAGGGATCAACCTTGTAAGATAGTTCCACGAATCCGCTCTCGGTGAATTTCAGCCCGTTGAGAAGTAAGTTGACGAGAACTTGCTCCACACGTCGGGCATCGGTATAGATGACCTGGGTTTCATCTTCTTCGTTGGCCCAGCGGAGTTCAACGTTGGGATTGGAGTGATGAAGTCGGGCATTTTCCATAGCGGCAACGCATAGCGTGCGCAGCGGTACGGTGGTTTTTTGTATGGGCAGTGTTCCGGCTTCGGCATTGCTGATTTCAAGAACATCATTGATGAGGGTGCGGAGCACTTCTGCGCTGATGTCAATCGTCCTTGCAAAGCGGTCAAGGTAGTGGCGCTTTTCATCACTGACGTTGTCAACGAGTATGTGGGAGCATTCCACAATTGTGTTTAATCTATAAAACCCCTCCGTTAGACGTAATATCAAGACCGGCGGCTTGAACGAGCTGT
>CAZASF010000043.1:0-21597 GCA_964487725.1 uncultured Bacteroides sp.
ACGACCCCCTGATTAACAGTCAGGTGCTCTAACCAACTGAGCTACTGAAGCAGATGCCGCTCTGAGCCTGATTGACTCCGAGACTTCCCTCCGGAAGTTTAGCGCTGCAAAATTAGTCCCTTTAGTTGAATTATGCAAGAATTGACGCAAAAATTTAATTGAAAAAAGTTTTTTCTAAGGTTTTTGAAATATTTGGTCATGGATTTGTTATAATTATTGAGTAACTTTGGCCGCCCAAAGTTCATCCATCATATTGTCAACAATCACCGTCCAGATGAAGAAACTTTTTTACGCCGCAGCATTCCTGGCAGCCGCAGCCTTACTGTCCCGGGCCGAAACCCGAAGCCCCAAGGCCGACATCAACGCCAACCTCACCATTTTCAATTCCGTAGTCAAGGAGTTGCAGAGCAATTACGTTGACACAATCGACATTGAACAGTCAGTGCAGACCGCAATAGCGGCCATGCTCAACCGCCTCGACCCATACACCGAATACATGCCCCGCAAAGAGCAGGAGGATTTCCGCGCACTCAACACCGGAGAGTATGCCGGCATTGGCTCATACATCATTCAGCGCGACGGCAACGTCTACATCTCAGGGCCTCACGAAGGCTCGCCTGCGGCCCGGGCCGGCCTGCGCAGCGGTGACCTGATAATGATGATTGACACTGCAACAGTGCTCGGCATGACCTCGGAGCAGGTCAGCAATCGCCTCAAAGGCACCCGCGGCTCTACGGTGAAAGTGACCGTGAAACGCCCCTACGTCACGGACTCCATACTGACATTTGACATTGTACGCGACAAAATCCAGATACCCTCAGTGCCCTACTACGGAGTTGTCGGCAACGACTTGGGCTACATCCAGCTCTCACAGTTCTCGGAAAAATCGGCCGATGAAGTCCTTGACGCACTCGAGCACCTTACCGGCGAGAGCAACATAAAGGGACTCATCCTCGACCTTCGCGACAATGGCGGCGGCTACCTTGAAAGCGCAGTCAAAATCCTCGGTTACTTCCTCCCAAAGGGAACGGAAGTGCTCCGCACCCGCGGAAAGGGCGTGATGGACGAACGCGTCTACAAGACCTCGGACAAGCCCGTGGCGCCGCAGCTGCCCCTTGTGGTTCTGATTGACGATAACACCGCCTCAGCCTCCGAGATAACCGCCGGAGCCCTCCAGGATCTGGACCGCGCCGTGATTATCGGATCCCGCTCGTATGGCAAAGGATTGGTGCAGACCACCCGCGAAATTCCCTACGAGGGGCTGCTGAAAGTGACCGTGGCCCGCTACTATATTCCGAGCGGACGCCTCATCCAGGCCATTGACGACTCCCACCGCAACCCCGATGGAACCGTAGCCCGTATCCCCGACAGCCTCACAACAGCATTCACCACTGCCGCAGGCCGCACAGTGCGCGATGGCGGAGGAATTACCCCCGACATCAAAGTGAAGTATCCCGAGATAAGCCGACTGACCTACAACGTGGTTCGCGACAACTGGGCCTTTGACTTCGCCAACAAATATTACGCCAACCATCCCTCGCTGCTGCCTCCGGACCAGTTCGTGATAACTGACAGCATCTATGATGACTTCAAGGCGTTCATAAACCCTGACAAGTTCAACTATGACAAGGTGTTGGAGACAATGCTGAAGAATCTTCGCGAAGCAGCCAAGATAGAGGGCTACATGACGGACAGCCTCAGCTTGCAGATTGACGTGCTGGAGTCAATGATGAAGCATCCGCTTGACAAAGACCTCGACACCAACCGCGATGCCATAACGCCCTATCTGGAACGCGAGATTGCCTCCCGCTACTATTACCGCCCGGGGGAAATACAAAGCTACCTGCGCCATGACGCGGCTGTGGACAGCGCCATCAACGTTCTTCACGACCCGGCCAAATACACCGGGCTGCTCTCTCCCGCACCCGATGCAACACAGACAGCAGCCAATAAGAAGAAATGACACTCGGAGAAATAGCGAAAACACTTAAGGAAGGGGCACGCGGCAAAGCCCTGCACACAGCCCTGAAATCCAAAGGTAAAGTAGTCTCGGTCTACAATCTGGCCGGCTCATCGGCAGCCGTCATGCTGTCGCTGCTCCCTGACACCAAATCCCCGGTACTCGTTATCGGGGACTCTCTTGATGACGCAGGCTACCTGTACCATGACCTGACGCGACTATTAGGTGAGGAGGCGGTGGCAATGCTCCCTTCGGGCTACAAACGCAGCATCAAGTACGGACAAGCCGACCCGCCCTCGCAGATTCTCCGCACCGAAGCTCTCGCCCGCTGGTATTCCGACGACAAACTGCGCTTCGTGGTCACGTATCCCGAGGCCCTGGCCGAGAAAGTGGCTGACCGCAGCGAAATAACCACCCACACCCTGACTCTCCGGACCGACAGCACGGCCGACCTTACGGAGACAGTCAGATGGCTGCGCGACAACGGATTCCGCGAAACTGACTACGTCTATGAACCGGGGCAGTTCGCAGTCAGAGGCTCCATCCTCGACATCTTCGGCTACAGCCACGAGTTGCCGTTCAGAATTGACTTTTTCGGCGACGACATTGACTCCATGCGCACCTTCAACATCGAGACCCAGCTTTCCGAACAGCGCCTTGACGAGGTGACCGTCACAGCCAACATGGCCTCCGGAAACCATTCATCAATGTTCGATTTCATGGCTCCTGACACCCTGATAGCCGTTCGCGATGCCGCCTACACCATCAGCCGCATCAATGAAGTGGCCGGAGAATCCTTCTCGGAAAGCGCTGCCATTGCCGAAGAGGGCGACCGGAGCGCAATGACACACGTCATAGACACCAACAACCTGCCGGACACGTTCGCTGCTTTCAGGAGGCTGGAATTCACCGCAGCCGCCCAACCCGGCGTCGGTGCCGCTGCATCTGTTGACTTCAAATGCTCACCCCAAGCTCTCTACCACAAGAATTTTGACCTGATAGCTGACTCGTTCAAGCATTTCATGGCCGATGGCTATCACCTGTTCATCCTCTCTGACAGCACAAAGCAGATTGAGCGACTGCGTGCCATATTCGCCGACCGGGGCGATGACATAGCGTTCACTCCCGTTGACAGCACTCTGCACGAAGGCTTTGTGGACCACGTGACGAAAAACTGCCTGTTCACTGACCATCAGATTTTTGACCGATTCCACAAGTACAATCTCAAGAGCGACCGCGCACGCTCAGGCAAACTGGCCCTATCGCTGAAAGAACTCGGATCCATCGAACCGGGCGACTACATTGTCCACGTTGACCACGGCGTTGGTAAATTCGCCGGGCTTCTGCGCACCAACGTGTCAGGCCGTGTGCAGGAAATGATAAAGCTGACCTACGCCAACAATGACACCATATTCGTGTCCATACATTCGCTCCACAAACTTGCCAAATACCGGGGCAAAGAGGGAGTGCCGCCGAAAATCAACAAGCTCGGCAGTGGCGCATGGAACCGCATGAAGGAGAAAACCAAGTCGAAGCTCAAGGACATAGCCCGCGACTTGATAAAGCTCTATGCAGCAAGGAAAAACGAGAAGGGATTCGCATTTGCCCCTGACAGCTACATGCAGCACGAGCTTGAAGCCTCATTCATCTACGAGGACACCCCTGACCAGCTGACAGCAACCAAAGCCGTCAAGGCCGACATGGAGAGCTCCCGACCTATGGACCGCCTTATTTGCGGCGACGTTGGGTTCGGAAAGACCGAGGTGGCAATCCGAGCTGCGTTCAAGGCTGCAGTGGACAATAAACAGACCGCCGTACTTGTGCCCACAACGGTTCTCGCATACCAGCATTTCCACACATTCTCCGAGCGCCTGAAGGACTTTCCGGTGAGAGTGGATTATCTGTCGCGTGCACGCTCGGCAAAGGACACAAAAGCCGTGCTTGCTGACCTCGCCGATGGGAAAATCGACATCATAATAGGCACACATAAGCTGATAGGCAAATCAGTGAAGTTCAAGGACCTCGGGCTTCTCGTGGTTGATGAGGAGCAGAAATTCGGCGTCGCGGTGAAGGAAAAGCTGAAGCAGATGAAGACCAATGTTGACACTCTGACCATGAGCGCCACCCCTATTCCACGCACGCTGCAGTTCTCGCTGATGGGTGCACGTGACCTGTCGGCCATCACCACGCCTCCGGCCAACCGATACCCGATTGTCACCACAGTGTGCTCCCTGACGGACGACACTCTTACCGAGGCTATAAACTTCGAAATGTCGCGCAACGGGCAAGTGTTCATCGTCAACCACCGCATTGAGGGGATGCATGAACTGGAAGCGATGATAGCCCGGCTTGTTCCGGATGCAAGAGTGATTGTTGCCCACGGCCAGATGCCTCCGGAGAAACTGGAGAAAGCTATCCTTGACTTCTCCAACCATGACTATGACATATTGCTATCCACTACTATCATAGAAAGCGGTGTTGATATGCCTAACGTCAACACCATCATCATTAACAACGCACAAAACTTTGGCCTCAGCGAGCTTCATCAGCTTCGTGGCAGAGTGGGACGCAGTTCACGCAAAGCATTCTGTTACCTCACCGTACCTCCTCACGTGCCGCTGTCAGCAACATCACGCCGACGCCTTCAGGCCATAGAGGGCTTCTCCGACCTTGGCAGCGGAATACACATTGCCATGCAGGACCTTGACATCCGCGGTGCCGGAAATCTTCTTGGGGCCGAACAGAGCGGATTCATTGCCGACCTGGGCTACGAGACATATCAGAAGATTCTAAAGGAAGCCGTCACCGAACTACGGACTGAGGAGTTCCATGACCTTGGCGAGGGAGGGCAGACCGCTCCGGAAGATACGGACTACGTGGCCGACTGCGTTATTGAAAGCGACCTCGAGTTGCTTCTGCCCCCTGAATATGTGCCGCAGGAAAGCGAACGCATCTCACTATATCAGCAGCTTGACTCCATTGAACGAGAGAGCGATTTGCTGGAATTCAGAAAGAATCTTGAGGACCGGTTTGGAAAGATTCCTCACGTTACTGCCGAGTTGCTGCGCATACCGCGGTTGCGATGGCTGGCCCGCCGTCTGGGCATAGAGAAGGTATCTCTTAAGCAAGACACCATGTATGTCTACTTCGTTGATGACACCAACGTGGCCTACTACCAGAGCCCGATGTTCGGCAAACTCCTCCAGTATCTTCAGGAGAACCCACGCCGCTGCCGCATCCGGGAAAAAGGAGGCAAGAGGAGCTTCGCCATTGACCACGTCAGCACCGTTGAAAACGCCGTAGAAATCCTCAACCACATCCTCACTCTGAAAGGGCTTTAACCACCCTGTCCCCAAATTTAGGACAGAATTTATTATATTTGTCCCCAAATTTAGGACAGAATTTATTATATTTGTCCCCAAATTTAGGACAGAATGGATAAGCTTTACATTAAATCCCAGTTATTGATGCGTCAGCAGGAATTCCCGGTTGACCTTATACCTCGTGAAAAACCACTTCCAATAAATCTTGGGAAGATTGTGACCGTGCCCGGAGTGAGGCGTTGCGGTAAATCTTCAAAAATGGAGATGGTGGTGAATCACCTGTTGAATCACGGAGTGGACAAAAGCAGAATCCTATGGGTTGGATTTGATGACGAACGGCTTGTTAGAATGAAATCGGACGAACTCGACATTATTATCGAAGCATATCGCGAGATGTATCCGGAAATAAGCATGTCAGACGTTTACATGTTCTTTGATGAGATTCAACTCATTGACGGTTGGGAATACTTTGCAATGAGATTGTATAAGCATTATTCGAAAAATATATTCATCAGTGGCAGTAATGCAACGATGTTAAGCTCAGAATTGAAGACTGCACTTCGCGGATGGCCCGATGAGGAAGAAACAATGCCTCTTTCGTTCAGGGAATATTGTGTTTTTACCGGAATAAATCCCGATGGATATAATGAAACGGATCTCGCCAAGATTCGAAACGCATTCTTTTCATATAATAATGAAGGAGGATTTCCTGAAGTGGTGCTTACGCAGAATCCTCTGCAAAAGGCCAAGATCCTTCAAGGTTACTTTGATGCAATGCTACTCAAAGATTTGGTAGAGCACTACAATTTATCAAACATTGAAGTACTTCGCTATTATCTTAAAAGGATAATGGCAAACATTACAAAACCCACATCCATACGAGCTATACACGGTGACATAAAATCGCGCGGACTGAAAGTCAGCAAAGACGATCTTTACGACTGGTCTGCATACGCATGTAATATATTCATGTTCTTGCGCATTGCCAATTACAGCAAGTCCTTGCAGAAAATCGAGAGTTCTCAACCCAAATATTATTGCATAGACAACGGTCTACGTGATGCCGTCCTTATGCCACAAAGCGACGATGACGGCAAGAAACTCGAAAACACCATATTTCTTCAGTTGTATCGTGAGCGTACTCCTATAGACAATATTTTCTACTATCAGGGCAAAGGAGAATGCGATTTTGTTTTACAACGTGGCACTCAAATAATTAGCCTGATACAAGTTACCTGGAGAATGACCGATGAAGAAACACGCCGCCGTGAAATAGCCGGACTGATAGAAGCATCAGAGGCGACTGGATGTAATGAGCTGTATATCATAACTTCTGACCAACACGAAGAAATTACGGTAGAATCCGGGCGTATAATACGTGTAATACCGGCATGGCTATGGCTTCTGAACAGATAATCAATCATTGATTATGAATTTCACAGAATTCATGTCATCAATATCGATTTGTTATTTTAGACGGATTCCAAATAAAATTCGTAAATTTGCTGCTGAAAGATAGAATAGGCTGTTCAAAATGAAATCGAAAAGAAAAAAACTGATTGTAAACATTAGCTCGCTACTGCTGGTGTTCATATTAATGGCTTCGGCAGCCATGTTGCGCGACGGACGTATTTTCGGTCACGATCTTGCGGCTACCGATGACGCTCCGGCCACAGCGGCGATAACGGAAAACCCTGACGGCACGGTGACCATAAGCACTGAAGGCGTGGATGTAGGGCTGACAGGATATGCAGGCCCGGTTCCGGTGGAGATAACCATGAAGGATGGGAAAGTTGCGGAGGTTCGTCCTCTTGACAATGTGGAGACACCCGGATTCTTTAAAAAGGTGCAGAACAGCGGATTGCTTTCGGCATGGGATGGCTTGACTCCGGAAGAGGCTCTCGGACTGCAGGTTGATGCCGTGACTGGAGCCACATTTTCATCAAAGGCGCTGATTGCCAACGTTCAGAACGGCCTTAAGGAATATGCTGACAGCGATGTGGCGGCAGCTGCGTCAGGTTCGTCACACAGTCTGGCTTTCTACGCAGCGCTACTCGTGGTCCTTATGGGCGCTATCATTCCTATTTTCATCAAGGACAAACGCTATCGGTTGCTGCAGGAGTTGCTCAACGTGGGAGTCCTCGGCTTTTGGGCCGGCACGTTTGTTGACTACACCCTCATGCTCGGCGTGATGAGCAACGGACTTGGAGCCTCGGCTTCGCTGGTGACGCTATTGATGCTGTTCGTGGCGTTCATCTATCCTCTGTTCAATCTTCCGGGCCACTATTGTGCATGGATATGTCCGCTTGGATCGCTGCAGGAGCTGGCCTCAAGATGCAACCCGCGCCACAAACTAAAGGTTGGCCCGCGGACCGCGAAGGCTCTGATGAGGTTCCGCATGATTCTGTGGATGGTTCTGATGCTCTGCCTTTGGACCGGCTTCTTTGCAAGCTGGATTGACTATGAGCTGTTCACGGCGTTCATTGTGGAATCGGCAAGTGTGGGAGTGCTCATAGCCGGAGGCGTGTTTGTGGTGCTGTCAGTCTTCGTGACAAGGCCCTACTGCCGCTTCGTTTGCCCCACGGGAACTCTTCTTCGTATGTCACAGGATATGGAAAACAAATAAAGTTATGAAAACTTCACAGATTCTTTGCATAGTTTTGGCCATAGCATTGGCCATAGTATCATGGCAGCTTGCCAAGAAACCAACGGCTGACAGCGAACCAGTAACGACAGAAGAAACCTCCGGACACGGCGGTCACGGGGCTAAACTGCCCAATCCGGCCATAGAGAACATCATGACCCGTACGAGCTGCCGGTCATTCAGCGATAAGCTCGTGACGGAGGCACAGATTGACACTCTGGTACGTGCAGCCATGTCAGCCCCAACGGCCGTCAACCAGCAGCCGTGGCAAGTCATAATTGTCACTGACCGTGAGATACTTGACTCCATAGCCGCCAACTGCCGCAACATAAAGATGGCAGCCGAGGCACCGATGGCAATGGTTCTGTGTGGCGACATGACAATAGCCCGGGAGAAAGCTGAGGAGTTCTGGGTGCAGGATCTTTCTGCTGCCACCGAAAACGTTCTGCTCGCTGCGAATGCAATGGGACTCGGAGCTGTATGGTGCGGAATATATCCCATCCCTGACCGCACAGCGTTCATACAATCGCTGCTTGAGCTTCCGGCCGATGTTATCCCTCTGAATGTGATTCCGATAGGGGTGCCCAAGGATAAGCTGCAACCGAAGGAAAAATACAAAGAGGAGCGAGTGCATTACAACGGATACTGATAACCCCTCTGACAACTATGACAATGATCAGGACAATATACTTTGCCGGCGGATGTTTCTGGGGAACAGCCCGGCTCTTCTCTCTGGTTCCCGGCGTGAAAAGCACTGTGGCCGGTTATGCCAACAGCATTGTGGAATCGCCATCCTACAAGGAAGTTTGCACCGGAGCTACCGAGGCAGCGGAGACAGTTCGGGTTGACTATGACCCCGACATGGTGGGGCTGACTGACCTTATAGGGCTGTATCTGAAAAGCATTGACCCTCTGTCGGTCAACCGTCAGGGCGGTGACAGCGGCACGCAGTACCGTACGGGTATCTACTGGACCGATCCGGCTGATGCTCCGGTAGTGGAGGCGTGTCTTGCCACCCTTCAACGCCGACTGAAAGAGCCGATAGCGGTGGAGCAGATGCCCTTGAGGAACTTTTATCCCGCCGAGGAGTATCATCAGGACTATCTTGTCAAGAATCCCGGTGGATATTGCCACGTCAATCCGCAGCTGTTCAGAGAGGCGCGCGAAGTGGGCCATTCCAAGGCCGCTACAGGCAAAGAGGAGCTGCGCCGGCGACTGACTCCGCTTCAATGGGAAGTGACGCAGAATGCGGCCACAGAACGCCCTTTTGACAACGAATATGACCGCGAATTCCGCCACGGCATCTATGTCGACATCACTGACGGGACACCTCTGTTCGTTTCTTCGGACAAATTTGACTCCGGATGCGGGTGGCCTGCTTTCAGCCGACCGATTGACAACAGTCTGCTCAGCGAACACACCGACACCTCCTACGGACGCATACGCACCGAAGTAAGGTCATCCCACTCAGGCGCACATCTGGGCCACGTGTTCCCCGACGGTCCCGTCGAGATGGGCGGCCTGCGCTACTGCATCAACTCTGCCGCACTGCGCTTCATCCCGTTGGAAAAGATGGAAGCCGAGGGCTACGGACACCTGATTCCATACGTCAAATAGCGTGGGGTTTGCGCGTTTTTATCGCGTAAGCGGGCATAAATGAGCTTTTTTGTGTAAATTTGCACTCTCATTTCGGGACTCAACGTCTTGAGTGGGCCAAACAATTCACTATGGAATCAAAGAGTGCAATAAAGGAAGGCTCTGCCATCACCGTCTACGGGGCATCGAGCGAAAACATACGGCAAACATTTAAAGATGCCGCATTTGCCGTTGGGAAGCTGATAGCCGAAGCGGGGTGTCCGCTCGTGTGCGGAGGTGGTAGGCTCGGACTCATGCGCGCCGCCATTGATGGTGCTCTTGAGGCCGGCGGAGAAGCCGTGGGGGTGCTACCGGCATTCATGGTCAAGAAGCAATGGCAACATCCGGAGCTTACTGCGATGATTGAGACCGAAACGATGCACGTGCGCAAAGAGACAATGGCCCGACTGTCAAAAGCAGCCATAGCATGTCCCGGAGGCTGCGGCACATTCGAAGAACTCCTTGAAATCATAACCTGGCGCCAGCTCGGGCTCTACAACGGACGTGTGGTGATTCTCAACACCGACGGATATTACGACCCACTGCTTGCCATGTTCAACCGCGCACAGGCAGAAGGATTCATGCGCCATGACGGCACCGACGATCTGTTCAGCGTTGCAACCACTCCGCGCCAGGCCGTTGACCTCGCACTTGGATTAACAACTCATTGACAAATGCCTGACAGTATAGCCCATAACCCGGAACCAACGGTTGCCACCGTGACTGATTCCACCGCCGTCGCCGACACAACGATGGTGGCCAAGGCTAATATTGTCAACTTTCTGGAACAAAAGAAATGTCACGAAGTCGATGCCCCGAGAGTCCAGCATCTGAAAAACGTAACGCTGGGCCGTGTGGCCTACGCCTCAGGAGTGGAACCGGAGCCGGTGAAACCGCTCCCCGGCTATGACTCCGGCATAATGTGCATGATGGTGGTGATTTTCCTTGTCATCACAGCCAACTGCCGCCACTACTCCACATTCATCAAGACGTTTGCCACAGACCTCTTCAGCGTGCGCCGACGTGCCAACGCATTCAACGAGAACCACACCGTAAGCGAAACCCGCGTACTGCTCTCTCTGATTGTGCTCACATGCGTTTGCGAGGGCATATTGCTGTACAGTGCCATCACCTCCGGCGGCTCTCAGGTTGCAGCGGGACCGTTCCAGTCCGTGGGCTTGCTGTCACTGCTCGCCGGAATATACTATTTGTGGCAGCTCGCAGCCTATCGCACCGTGGGCTACCTGTTCACCAAAGACTACGGAGCCACTCAATGGATAAGAGGCTTCAACGCCTCGCAGTCGCTGCTTGGGCTCGGGCTCGTCATTCCGGCCATGGTGGCCCTGTTCAATCCCGGCCTCAGTCCCCTCCTGCTATCCATAAGTGTACTCTTCTACGTAACTGCACGAATCATATTTGTTTCCAAAGGATTTAGAATTTTTTACGACAATTATTCGTCGCTTGTCTACTTTATTTTGTATCTTTGCACGCTGGAAATAATCCCCCCGGTTATAATATACAGGATAGCATCAAGCTTAACGGTAACTCTCTAATTTAAAGCCGGTTAAAAAACACCAAGCAAACTCTTAACTAAAAGTACTCCGGACGTGAACGTAAAGAAAGTCTTAGTGTCCCAACCCCGACCCACCTCGGAAAAGTCGCCATACTTTGACATCGCCGAAAAATACGGCGTGGAGATGGTTTTCCGTCCATTCATAAAGGTCGAAGGTCTTACTGCCAAGGAATTCCGCCAATCCAAAATCAACATAGCTGACTTCACAGCTATAATATTCACCGCAAGAACGGCCATTGACCATTTTTTCCGTCTTTGTGAGGAAATGCGAATCCCCGTTTCTGACAACATGAAATACTTCTGCACCACTGAGTCAATTGCCCTCTATCTGCAGAAATACATCGTGTATCGCAAACGCAAAATATTCCATGGCAACACCGGCAAACTCGAAGGACTGCTCCCTGCGCTGATAAAGCACAACAAGGAGAAATACCTCTACGTGGTGAGTGACGTTAACAAGAATGACTCCAACATTCTTGACGAAAACAAAATCAACTACACCAGAGCCGTGATGTACCGCACCGTCAGCAACGATTTCGGACCCGAAGAGGAATTTGACTACGACATGCTGCTCTTCTTCAGCCCGCAAGGCATAGAGTCGCTCATGAAGAACTTCCCGGAATTCAATCAGGGCGAAATCAGAATAGGCACATTCGGCCCCTCGGCAGCCAACGCCGTCAAGAACGCCGGCCTGCGCCTCGACTTTGAGGCCCCGTCGCCCAAAGCGCCTTCAATGACCGCAGCGCTGGATCTTTTCCTCCGTCAGGAGAACCCGATCGACGAGCCGGACGAATGACAGAGGCCCCTCTGCTGTGGAATCGCTTCGACTATACAAGAAAGAAAAACTTTGCAGCCTCACTGCAATAGAAACATTGTTCTCACCTGACAAGCACGTAGGTGGGAACAATTCCGTAATGGCCTATCCCTGGCGCGCCGTGTGGCGAACAAGGGACGAGGGCGACCGCCGCCCACGCTGCCCGCAATTCCTCATCTCGGTGCCGAAACGGCGGCTACGCCACGCTGTGGACCGCGTCAGGATGCGTCGCGTCATGCGCGAAGCCTACAGATTGAACCGCCATCTTCTGCCCGCCGACAAGGCTGTCGACATAGCATTCGTCTACATAGCGCCCGAGCTAACCCCCTACAAAGCATCGGTAAAGGCCGTCACAAAGATTCTGACCAATATAGCCACAGAATGATTCTCCGCCGTATCCTCATCCTCCCCATCAGATTCTACCAACTGTGCATCTCACCCATGCTGCCGGCTGCTTGCCGCTTCACGCCCACATGCAGCCAGTATGCCATAGAAGCCATCAGCAAACATGGCGCCGTGAAAGGGCTATATCTCGCCACCAGAAGAATCCTGCGCTGTCATCCGTGGGGAGGCAGCGGCTATGATCCGGTACCATGAAGCTTTTCGACACCCACACCCACCATCTGCGCCACAATGCTTGGGTCAACCGTTCGCCCGGCGAGCCACTCACTGACGGATACGAATACTCCATCGGTGTCCACCCCTGGGATGCAGGCGCCTTCAATGAAGCTGCCCTTGTTAAAGCCGCATCCAGCCCGCAGGTAAAGGCCATTGGCGAGACCGGCATCGACATGCTCCGAGGCCCTCAGCCCGAGGTTCAGGAAGCCGTGTTCCGCCGCCACGTGGCTCTGAGCGAGACGCTGGGATTGCCCCTGATAATCCACTGCGTTAAGGCCTTTGACCGCATATTGGCCATAAAACGGGAGCTGAATCCCCGTCAACCCTGGATTATCCACAGCTTCCGGGGCAAACCACAGCAAGCCCTCCAACTTCTCCGCGCCGGCCTCCACCTGTCGCTCGGGCCCCACTTCAACCCCGCTACAGCCCGCATCATCCCCCTCGACCGCCTCCACATTGAGACCGACGACTCCTCCACAAGCCTCGAAGACGTTGCCAAATCAGTAGAATCATGCAGACTATGAAAAGATTGCTCTTATTGTTGCTCGCCGTAAGCTGCTTCGCCATAGGACAATGCGCGCCAAGTCACCTGAAATTCAACGGAATACCAATTAACGGAACCATCAGTTCATTTACCCGCGCCATGAATCAGAAAGGATGGAAAGTAAGTCCTGCATCACAGAACATGCCCGTGGGGCAGCGTTATTTCGAGAATCAGGTTCAGGGTCATCACATCGTTGTAAGTTATGATCCTCACACAAAGATAGTTTACGCAGTAACCTCAGTCCAAGAAACGGATGCCGCAACCGCCCTCAAATGGTTCACCGTGCAGAAGGAAGTGCTGAGAATGGAATATGTGGACAATAGCGAGGGATGCACTGCGGCAACCACGAGTTCAGCCGAAGGAGAACTGCCTTTATTCGGAGTGGGAGTCAATGACGGCGACTGCAACCAGCTCGGCACTATAACAATCAGGCTGGAATATGATCCGCAGGTAACCGGCACCACATTCATGTTTACAGAATACAGGGACCACGCCAACACCAGCCGATTTCTCGGCCGCTGACCCCCGTTTTCCGCTCCCCCCGCTTCTATGCTTCTAATGCTTTCGTCCCCACAATATGAGAAGCAGAGAAGCAGAGAAGCAAGCTCCGCTCCCCCCGCTCCCGTGCTACCATGATACTGGGACGGTAACATTGGTAACATGGTAGCATGGTAACAAACGCCACATATACGCTACTGCAGGATATTCCCCCAACTGACGCTACTGTCCGAGGGAAATATCCCCCCACTGACGCTACTGTCTCGGCTGATACCTTCGGTCTCGCTAACGCCATCGTCCCTCGCTGACACCTTCGGTCCTGCTGACGCTGTCGTCCCGACTTACGCTGTCGCCTCGGCTAACGCTATCAGTCGCTACAGGATAGCGCCGCTACATCCAGGCTTTAGCCCTCGGCTACGCTGTAGCTATAGCGCAGTGTTGTGCTGTAGCGTAAGCTTGTGTCACTCGACATGAAAAAAGAGTGTCCCCCTGGCTATTTTTTTGTGTCGGGGGACATACTTCTAACCTTGTTGATGAATATTTTATGATAGTAAAATATGAATACATTATCCCTATATATATTATATATATAACATATATTGTCAAAGCCAGCGGGAGTATGTGATTCACACTGCAAAGATACTACCTGAGGCAGGCAAATGTGTGCCTGTTTCTATATTTGCACGCGATGATAAACATGCTCTCCGTGCTCTCCGCGCTCTCCTGTTATTGGAGGGGAGCGGGGGGAGCGGGGAGCGCTGTCATAGCAGATATTTTGAATTGCCGGGGCAAAAAATTTGGCTATTTGAATATTATATAGTAATTTTGCAGCCGGATTCGTAATCTCTGGCAGGATAAGTGGCCTGCGTATATTGCGAGTATTGTTAACATTTAATCGAAAGAAAAAAATGGATTTAATCAAGATTGCCGAAGAGGCTTTCCCCGCAGGCAAAAATCAGGTGGAATTCACCCCCGGCGACACTATCACAGTGGCTTACCGCATCAAAGAAGGTAACAAGGAACGTATCCAGCAGTATCGCGGCGTTGTTATCCGCATCTCCGGCGAGGGCAACAAGAAGCGTTTCACCGTTCGTAAAATGAGCGACAACATCGGCGTTGAGCGTATCTTCCCCATCGAATCTCCGTTCATCGACTCTATCACTATTAACAAATACGGTAAGGTTCGCCGTGCTAAACTCTACTATCTCCGCGGACTCACCGGCAAGAAAGCTCGTATCAAAGAGCGCCGCGTCATCAAGAAATAAGAGAGACCCGGTATTTTACATCTTCAAAAACATCAAAGAGGGCAAATCTTCGCGATTTGCCCTCTTTCATTATCCTGGAGTATCATACAAAGAACGGCAGTGCGGCTGCCGCCACGTCAGTATCGCCGAATAGATCGGCCATAGTGAGCCATATTATAAGCAGAATGATCAGAACTATCGCGCCAATGGCAACCCAGGTGTTGATATATTTATTCTTGCGGCGAAGCTGTTTGTTTTCCATTTCTTGTTAAGATTTTTGTTGTTTTCCTTCACTTCCTTTAACGCCAAGCGGCATCAAATGGTTCGCTAAGGCAACAAAAAAATGAGGCGACAATGGATTTGCCGCCTCACGGATGTGGTGTGTGCAGGGGAACTGTCCCTGAATCAGCCTATTTTGTCAAGAATCTGAGTGGCGTGTTCCTTAGTCTTGATTTGCTTGGGGGTGAACACGTCAGTAATGACTCCATCGGGGCCCACGAGATAGGTTGTGCGCAGCGTGCCGAAGTATTTCCGGCCACACATGCTCTTCTCGCCCCATGCTCCCATCTCCTCTGTTAGCTTATGGTCTGTGTCAGCTATGAGACGGAACGGGAGGTCATGCTTCTCGATAAACTTGCGGTGGGAGGCTTCGCTGTCTTTGCTTACGCCGATCACTTCGTAGCCTTTGGCCCGCAGGGCTTCGATGTTGTCGCGAAGGGAGCACGCCTCGGCCGTGCAGCCGCTCGTGTTATCTTTCGGATAGAAGTACAGCACGAGCTTGCGGCCTGCGTAGTCGCTGCTCTTTACCTGCTGTCCGTTCTCGTCAACACCGAGGATTTCAGGAATTTTGTCGCCTGGTTTCATGTTTTTTATTTCTTTGAGTCAAGTTTTTCAAGTAGATGCTTCACTGCACCCTCAATCTGCGAATCTTTGCCGGCCTCAACTTCGCCGGGACGGTTGTAGATAAGAACGTCGGGGGTGAGCTGATGGTTCTCCAGGACCTGACCGTTCATGTCAACGGATGTTACCTGAGGAATGCCGAACGTGAGCGACGGGTCGATCTGATTCTCCCACCACACTGCGGTCATGGTTCCGGGGATTGGTGCACCAACAACATCGCCTATTCCAAGCGCCTGATAGGTGAACGGTGTGCCGTGGGCGTCACTGTAGTTGCTCTCATTGACCACCATAACCGATGGTTTGGTCCACTGCGAGAAAGGCTCGGAGCCAATGTAGCGTCCACGCGGAGTGAAGCGAACATATTCCTTGCCCGAGAGGAGCAGAGCCACGTCATTGTGGAGCCATCCGCCGCCGTTGTAGCGGGTGTCAACGATAGCAGCCTCTGCATTACGGTAGTGACCGAGCAGACGGTCGTAGACGGTCTGGAAGCTGCCTGTGTTCATTCCCTGAATGTGAACGTAAGCGAGTCGGCCGCCTGAAAGGCTGTCAACGAGGTGCTCGTTGTGTTCAACCCAGCGCTGATAGAGGAGCTCGTTTTCGTAGTTGCTTGATATGGGCTTGACGGTCACGTCGCGGGTGGCACCCTTAGAGTCCTTAACCGTCAGGCGCACCTTGCGTCCGGCCTTGCCTTCGAGCAGCGGGAAATAGTCCTTGCCTGACTCAATAGGCTGACCGTCAACGGCGAGTATGATGTCGCCAACGCCAACATTGACATCCTTGCGATCCAGCGGACCACGGCGAAGCACTTCGGCAACCTTAAGGCCATCGCCTGTGTAAGCGGGGTCATAGAATGCGCCGAGCGAAGCAGTGGTCATGAAGCTTACGGGAGCGTAGGCCGATGTGGAGGCGCCGGTGTGGGATGCGTTGAGCTCGCCGAGCACCTCACTCATCAGAATGGCGAAGTCACGGTTGTTGTCAATGTAGGGAAGGAAGCGGCGATAGTGGTTGCCAATGGAATCCCAATCAAGACCGTGGAGATTAGCATCGTAGAACTTGTTCTTGACCTGCTTGAGCATGTGGTCATAGATGTATGCACGCTCCTGAGAGGGCTGGCGGTTATAGGGCGCGTCAAATTCAATGGGAGTGGTCTTGCCGTCGGCCAGCGAAACCTTGCTCATACCGCGTCCGGAGAGCACATACAGGTTCTCGCCCTTTTCATCCGGCTCAAAGCCTCCGCTTACGCCACGGGCCAGCACTTTGGTGTCGCCCTTCTTCAGGTCGCGGCAGTAGAGGTTGTAACCGGCCTCGGTGGAACCTGCGCAATAATAGAACTTGTCACCTTTCTTTGACAGATAGTAGTTGCCCACCATTGAAGAACGGGGAGTCAGACGGGCCATGCGATAGCGGCGGTTGTCAAGATCAAATTTGACCTCCTTAGCTTTCTCAGACTTTGCAGCCGGAGCGTCTTTCTTAGAGTCCTTCTTGGCATCCTTCTTTCCGCTCTTGCCTTTCTTGTCGGCAGCATCAGTTTTTTCCTTTTCCTTGTCCTTCTTCTCCTTGTCGGCCTGCTCTTTCAGGGCGGCTTCCTCCTCGGTCATGTTGAATTCTTCCCATGCTTCGGGGTCAAGGACCATCAGCATTACGTCAGACTGGTTGCCCCAGCTTCCGTGGGCCTTCATGCCATAACGGCCGGTGGAATAAGTGATGGCACGTCCATCAAGAGCCCACTGGGGATTCGAGTCAGAGTAACCGCTTTCGGTCAGGTCAACAACCTGAGAGCCGTCGGCCGCTACGAGAGCAATGTCGGAGTTGTTCCATCCGCCTATACCGATATAGTCAACCAAGAGCCATTTGCTGTCAGGGCTCCATGCAAAGCTGATGTCGCCATCGGTGTAAGAGTAGTTGTATTTGCCGTCAAGAGCCGTGGTGACAGTCTTGGTGTTGACGTCAATCACCTTCAGGATAGTGCGGTCCTCGAGGAAGGCAACTTTCTTGCCATCGGGGCTGAACACGGGCTGCTGTGCCGATGTGGAGCATGAGTACAGAGGCTCTTCCACAAATTCCGTGGCGTAAGCAAGCTTCTTCTCCTCGGGATTCTTGATTTTGGAGATGAACAGCTGCCAGTTGCCATCGCGCTCAGAGTCATAGACCACGGAGCGTCCGTCGGGAGCCACGTCGATGCAGCGTTCCTGGCCGGGAGTGTTTGTTATGCGTGTTGTTGTGGGATATTTCACCGAAGTGGCATATACATCGCCGCGGATTACGAACACTACTTCGTCGCCCTTATTGTTGACAGCCATGTTGGATGCGCCGCTGTTGCGGAAGCTCTTTATCACGTCGTTGTTGAAATCGTCAGTGATAATCTCCACGTTGATTTTCTGAGGCTGATTGCCGGGAACCATCGTGTAGAGTTCGCCGTCCTGGCTGAAAGCGAGGCGTCCGTTGTTGGATATCGAGAGCGAGCGCACAGGATTTTCCTTGAAGAATGTCAGCTGCTTACCTTTCTGGCCGGCTTTGGCAGTGCCTTCGTAGACGTTGAGGTTATTGTCGGCCTCTTCGGAGAGGTAGTAGAAAGTGTCGCCCTGTCCCCACACGGGGTTCATGTCATGGCCATTGAAGGTGGTGAGCTGGGTGAAGTTTCCAGCCGGGTCAACCATCCACACGTCAGAGGTGCCCGAGGAGCGTTCATGTTTACGCCACACGTTCTCAAAGCCCTTCTTATCCTGATAAAGCACCTTGCCGGCAGCATTAGCGCTGGCTGAAAGGGCCGATGTTGACAGATACATCTCAGGACGCGGATTCTCCTTCGTCACATCAATCACATACATCTGCATGCCTCGCATTGGAGCCTGCACAGTTGTGCGTCCGGGCATCACGCTGGCCGAGAACAGCAGCCTGTTGGCGTCAAGGAAAGTGAGCGGAGTCTCCGAGCCCACATGTGTGGTGAGACGGCGGGCCGTACCTCCCTGAGCGGGAATGATGTAGATGTCGTCCGAACCAAGACGGTTGGAGGTGAACACGATGTTCTTTCCGTCAGGAGCCCACAGCGGCGAGCTGTCATACTCCTTTGAAGTAGTGATCTGACGGGCCTGTCCGCCGGTTACGGGAACAGTAAAGATGTCGCCCTTGAACGTGAACGCAACCGTGTTGCCGTCGGGCGATATGGCAGCGTTGCGGAGCCACAGCGGACTTTCAGCCGATGCGGTTATCCCACTGACGAGCGCCGCCATGAGTACCATGCTTTTTACTTTTTTCATTAGCTTCATTTATATGATAAATAATTATTTATGTGACTTGTTTATTGACCGGTTTGTAACATGACTGTCAGATTCGCGTGTGGTAATCAATTATCAACGGTAGCGGACGCCTCACTATGCGACCCACCTCAAGTCCGTACTCACAGGCCACCTCCCTGACCGCGGACTCGAACACCTGAGCTATTGACCCCACGAAATTAATCGTATTTCCGGCAGGATAGGCGTGGATGATGTTTCGCTCAAAAAACAAGCGGAATTCGCTCTTCACCATCTCGGCAATCGACTCGTCATCGGCAATGTTGTGGGCAATGAACGGGACGAGCGATGCAAGGAAAGCGTTAGGAGCCGGTTGGCGATACACCCGCTCTATGATTTCAGTCTTTCCGAGCCCCGTGCTGTCATGGAAACTGCGGCATATATCCGCTGACAGGTAGCCTTTCAGCACACCATTGACAAGAGCCACTCCTAACCGAGCACCTGAACCCTCGTCGCCAAGTATGTAGCCCAGTGGAGGCGTATTAGCCACAATCCGCTCGCCGTCATAGTAACACGAATTGGAGCCGGTGCCAAGAATGGCCACTATTCCCGGCTGGTCGCCACAGAGTCCTCTGGCAGCCCCGAGCATATCGGAAGCAGCCTCCACACGCTGAGCGTCGGTCACCGCCCGCAAAGAATCAACAACTATTTGGGCAACCGCCGGCGTACATCCTGCGCCGTAGTAGTGCACCTCGTCAATCACGCGGCCATGTAGCGGAGCCAAAGCCTCAGCCAGCGCCATCTTGAACTCAGCCGCAGGCATAAGCGTCGGATTTAGTCCCGCCGTTTCAAACAGCACAGGACTATCCGCACGGTCAGAGTCGACCAGCGCCCACTGCGTTTTTGTACTTCCACTGTCAGCTATCAGCTTCATCTTGCTACTTTTCAATCAACAAACTTACAACAATTTTCCCACTTGACGAACAAATCGGTCCGAAAAAGTTGTTTTTTTATCGGATTGTAGATAACTTTGCCCGTTGTAAATTCATTAATTGTCTGACAAATGGAAAAGACCGAACTGAAAAAATATCTCCTTGATTGCCGCGAGCGTTATGTCAAGGACCTCACCGGCAACATACTCCCCTTTTGGCTCGAACACGGATGGGATAAAGTGAACGGCGGTGTCTACACCTGCCTTGACCGCGAAGGACGCCTTATGGACTCCACTAAATCAGTGTGGTTCCAGGGCCGTTGCGCATTCATTTACGCGTTTGCCTACAACAACATTGAGAAACGCCCCGAATACCTTGAGTTTGCCAAGAGCTGCATTGACTTCAGCGATGCCCACTGCTACGATGCCGATGGCCGCATGTATTTCGAAGTGGCAGCCGATGGCACTCCCCTCCGCATGCGCCGCTATGTGTTCTCTGAATGCTTCGCTTGCATTGCCCTTGCAGAATACTCAATTGCCACCGGCGACAAAGCCTACGCAGCCCGCGCCGTTGACCTGTTTGAGCGCATCCTTCACTTCATTGACACTCCCGGAATCCTCCAGCCCAAATACGAGCCGGTGCTCAAAGCTCAGGGACATTCCATCACCATGATTCTCATCAACACCGCCGCACGAGTGCGCGAAGCTGCCGGTGACAGTCCCGCCATTGAACAGCAAATCAACAGCTCGCTGGAAGCCATTGCCAAATACTTCATGCACCCCGAATTCAAGGCCGTTCTTGAAATGGTAGGCCCCGAAGGAGAACTTATTGACACCCTTAACGGACGTGTCATCAATCCTGGACACTGCATCGAGACGTCATGGTTCATCCTTGAGGAAGCACGTCACCGCAACTGGGATAAGGACATTAAAGAGCTGGCCCTGACAATCTTCGACTGGAGCTGGGTATGGGGCTGGGACGAAGAGTTCGGCGGTATCATCAACTTCCGCGACTGCAAGAACTTCCCCGCTCAGGACTACTCGCAGGACATGAAATTCTGGTGGCCGCAGACCGAAGCCGTAATAGCAGCTCTCTACTGCTATCTCGCCACCGGCGATGAACACTACATTGAACTTCACCGCAAGGCCAACGATTGGATGTACGCCCACCTGCCTGACCATGAATATCCCGAATGGTTCGGTTATCTGCACCGCGATGGCACCGTGGCTCAACCGGCCAAAGGCAACCTTTTCAAAGGCCCGTTCCACATCCCCCGCATGCTCATCAAGTCTACTCTCCTGATTGACGACATTCTGGCCAAATTGTAACTGATAAAGCCAATTCAGCCCATAAACAGAGGCTACGCAAATCACCTTTAGTGCGTGACGCGTAGCCTCCTTTATTTTACATTACGGGGGGGAATTAACGTCGCCGGGGTGTATGGGCGAAGCGCCATTGCACATGAAACATGAAATAGCGGGGCAACACAGTGCGGTAAGTCTCCGTACGGCCCTGGGCATTAACGGTATATGACACATTACTCAAATCGTGTAGTATGTCGTAACCGTCAAGCATGAAAAGCAGGCGCCCCTTAAGCGCAGCGTAAGAAAGACGCCCGTTCAACCTATAAAACCCCACAGAAAAGCGTAATATTCAGAGCCGATAGCCAAAATTTGACC
>CAZASF010000044.1:0-21432 GCA_964487725.1 uncultured Bacteroides sp.
TGTTCTTCGGGGTCAGAGATTCCGCCTAGATCATCCAAATTTTAACGAACTATTGCTTTCATAGATTGGATATTTAAGATAGCCAAGGTATTGAGTATTCGTATATGTGGTAACATATTTCCCGCTTTCTTCCTGCCTTTTTGTTTCAGTAATATAACCTTTCTTGATTATATTACCAAAGCCCACATACATTGTGCAAAGGTCAGTATATATCTCATTGATGATTTCTATAAGATAATATATGCCGTGAACATAAAGGTATTTATGACAGACTTCATGAGCTAATACAGCCAAACAAGCCTCTAAATTATATTGATATTTGGTAGATACGTTAATTTCCACCTCAATGTTGTTATTACAACAAAGTGTATTGCCACCTATACCTTCTTTCAGATTTTCAAATTTACATTTTGGCTTATAGACAGTCAACCCAAGAAAATCCATCATTCTTTTGGCTTCTTGGTTCAATGCTACATTTGTTATGGGGAGAATTGACAAACTTGGCACATAATAATCTCTACTGGGTTTTGGCAGTCGCTTCTCAAACTCCATAAGATAAGAGATTATTTGTTTGGGTGAGATATATACGTCCTGTGCTGTACTCATACAGATAATAAAGTTTAGTCTGCAAATTTAACCAATTTAGCCGACATTACCCTGCCTTTTTACCTTAAGTTAACAGCATTAGGTCGCTACCCTGTAGCGACCGCCTCCACCCGAAGACTCCTCGCTAACAACTGGATATCTCACCGCCCCATCGACCGCATGGTCGCGCTGTAGGCGCATTTTAATAGTAGCCACGGGTGAGGCCGTCAGACCGTAAACCGTGGAAAACCCAACAAAATCCCCCGCTCCGCATCGCGGGGCCTCATTCAACCAACCCGAATGGCCCGGTTGTCCATCAGGACAACGATCTCTCGTAACCGTTACACCGAGCCTCAGCGAGGTGTGACCGGCCAGCCATCGCCCACCACTCCCGGCATCCACAGGAGGCCGATTAAATCTACCGACCGCCCCACCCACGGCCCATCCTGCATCGTACACTTTATAGAACCCACAGTCCTTCGCTCCAACAAACCAGGAATTTTCTACTGATCCATTATAAATCAATTGGGCATTCGTAGGGATAGAGGGGCTCGGAAAATATGACTTTCATAATTGGCCGGTTGTTTTTGTCAAACTCAACTATCGCCTTTTCTTTGAATAAACCTCTCCAGTCATTCCACCATACACACGTTATACCAAACTGGTTATTTCTAGTGCCAATACATTCTACTGTTGGCATTAGCATCTCATCAGTAAATATGTCTTTTAAATCTGCCGTTACGTCATCATAATCATTGTCAGGCATATAGGATGCAAATCCCCACAATGATAGGTCTGTAGCATAAAATATTGGTCGGCATGCTTCATAGTTGTCATGGTCTTCTAAAGGCATACATCTATACCACGAATAAAGCAGATAGGCTTGCCAAGCAGCTCGTTTTGAGCAAGTGCCAAGTAAGTATTTGTTTAATGGCTTTTTATTGTTTAACTTTGACTTCCATACATGAAATCCATAAATATCCTCATATTTATAGCCCAATTTCCATCCAATTGGTAGATAAAGTTCATCCAACCGTGAAAAAATTCTATTGTTAAATTCATCATTATGATGTATGTAGTCTATATTATCCAAAGCCCAAAGTGTTCCTTTATATTCATCAAAGTCAACAAACATGTTGTGCCCAATGGCTGCATAATTACAATTCCACTCAAGATTCATCTTCTTCCATAATTCAAAAGCAGTTATGGGAGATTCACCAATCTTATGAATTGAATGTCTCAGCATAAAGATATAGGCCTTTTGCAAGATACGATATTCTTTGCCATCTATAAAATCAAAATAATGACTGACGATGTATTCCAACAACTCAGTTGCTTTATCCTTATTCCGTTTGATTGGATTGTTCTTTATTCTGTCTCCATAGAAATGCAACATAGAGCTATCCCACAGACACCGAATGTTCTTTGTGGGTTTATTACACATTTCATAAAGCCATGAACATGCATCTTGATAAAGCCCTCTTGACCAAAGTAAAGTAAAGCCGTTTGACATAGCGGATATACAACCTTTGTCAATGGCTTCTTTGAAGTATTTTAATGACTTATTGACATCATTATCTTTATTGGAGGCCATTATGCCCAATTCATTTAGCCTCTCAATTTCATCGGGATTGTCGTCCACCCAATTTGTAGTATATAAATCTCTTTCGCAATCAAATGCCCAAAGACTACAAAGCACACTATTCGCCAATATCTTTTTCATTTTACATTTTGATTGGTATTATAATTATTTCCTCTCGTTTATCTAAACTCAGTTGTATACCTTCCAATCTTATTGTTATGGTTTCTTGGAAAAGACCTTTGAAATCACTCCACCAATAGCAACAGACAACATAAGTGTCTTCATCTACAAGTTTAACCACCGGAATAAATACGTCTTTACGAAAGCAACTATATCCAATTTTAATTTTTTCTATAGCCGGAATCGTAATTTGAATTTTATCAAGATCTTTTAGACTGAATATTGGTATGGCTGCATATTGCGGAGCTCTATGCAGTTGACAAAATATTCGTGTCATATTTACAAACAAATATGCTTGCCATATAGATATAGGTCTTTGAGTCATTACATCTAATCTTATGCCATTCAGTATTGCGTAATTAGGAGCCTCATAATACTCCCCGTACTCATTGGTAAGAGTGAAAGTGGTATAATACCCACAAAACGCTGCATGAATTACATCTAATGATGGCTTATAGCCGTGAATAATCTGTATTCCGCTTAGTATACTTAATATGTCGTGCCAAAACTCATTTTGATTGTCAAAGAACTTTTGTTGAGAGTCGTTTAACGTGAAATAAAGTTTAATGCATTCAATATATGCTTCGTTAGTATGTTGAATTAAAAAGTCCTCCATAGATACTTATAAGAAATATGATACTACAAGAGCGAATACCCCTATGACTAAACATATTATAGACGTAATACCACCACCTATTTTTCTGCCGAGTATGCTGTATATTATTTCACCAAAGATAGGCGCTATAATGAAATATACTCCTGCGATAATAATAGCTTTCCAATACCATGCTAGACCAGATGCTAGACCGAATACCATCATAATCGCTATCAGTTGGAATATGATGAGCAAGGCGTTGAACCAAAAACTACCGTATGCTACACAGTAATTTTCATTAAGTTCGTCTTTTCGTACTACTATATTGGCCGAAAACAGCAAAAGAGTCGCTAAAAGGAAAAGAGTAGTTTGCATGATTAATCAGTTTTAATAGTTAAGTTTTTGAAATCAAAAGGCCACTCATTCTGTGTCAAGAATGGAATACCTAGTATGCCATGTACTTGAATACCATTCTCTTGTTGAATTTAAGATATGGCATTGGTGGCATCTAGCACGGAGAATGTTATTGATACATCTTTTTCATCAAACGAAAGAATTGTTTCTATTTGGTTTACCACGGTATGCGTGCCGTCAATACCCATGATAGAGTGAAAAATTTATATATGAATATAGGTTAGTTCTGGTGGGTTTAATACGTATGAGAACAACACATCAAGACTAGATCGTGTATCAACAAGGAAGCATCGATGTGGTCTACTACTAGTAGTAGTGACTAATGGTAAACCGACCTTGTTTAAAGAATGTATGGTTGGTATTTTCATTTACGGTTGTTTGCACGTTTTCCTAGCTCTGTTAAGGTTTCCATATCTACATTTGCCATATATGAGATAGCGGCAGATTGAAATCTAGGATTAGTTTGTCCTAAGGCAACTATGACTTTGACCATATCTACATCATCAAGACCAAGTTTGTACATCGGATACTTATAGTGATCCAACGCATTCTCGGAAACGTTTCCCTCAACAAGCAACATGGAAGAAAGAAGATAGATATATTTCTCTTTTGCCTGCGCTGATTGAGGGTAACAATCTCTTATGGCAAGAGGATTATTTACCACCTCTCTCAGCATAGATTGAGGGATGTTCTCTTTAGCACAAAATACAGCAAGTAGTTCTGTGCGGTGCGCCGTTTCCTTGCCATCGCTTAAAGATAGCAGGTATAAGTCACGTGTCAAGCAGAGCTTATATGATTTAGGACAAAGAAGCTCATGCAATTTTAATATGATTTTGGATATATTCATTTTCTTGATATTATTGCTTTAGAAATTAAACACATGCTTTTGGCTAGGATGGTAAATACAACAGCCAGTGCTATAATTACTGCAACACAAGCTATACCTATAATGAAAAGCAGATCTATTGCATAAAAGTAGATGATTATAGCTAGTGGAATCCACAAAATCCCACTTATCCAAAATGCTTTGGGGTGTTCATCTTTCATATCTCCCATCCATTCGGATAAAGGATTTTCAAACATGTACTTCCATACCGCTTCAAATGCTTTGTTTAGTGGGAAGAATAATGCCAGCGGTATCTCTGCAATCCGAGAAATTGGCATTGAGCCAACATCTATAATAGCAGAAAAGATGCTTTTCTTAGGGTGACTGTTGGTATTTGGTTCGTTCATTGTCCTAGAGTTAGGACATAAAAAAAGATGTGAGCAAGATCTTGATTGCTATTCTGAAGGCATCGCCAAACGCCTATATCCATGCAAAACAAGAAAAGCCCACACCTGTATGGTGCAAGCATTTCCCCCTTACTGCGATGGATATCTCTGTTAAATTGGCGATTTTTCAGAATACATCAAGTAAGAAGCAAACACTTCTTTAATATGTCGGATTATCTATTTTATTTCATTGACAGAAATTAAGTAGTTAGTTTCGGCTACAAAGTTACTACTTTTTCACCAAACAGCGCTATTGTCTGATGTGGAATAAAATATGTTATCCGACATAACTACATCATTTACAGGTGTGGGCTATATTTAATCTTGCCTTGGGTAAAAAGCCTTGATGCCACTACAAAGGTAACATCAAGACATACAACAATAAACCATCAAAGATGATTTATCTCTAGGGAAATTACATATTGAAGCTCCGTTCTGTGAGTGATTCAACTGTCATATATAGGCAATCTTTCACTCGGAAATCATACTTATCTTCAAGCGTAGAGAGAAAATCATAGAAATCATCATATTCCTCCGATGCCTTATCTTCCACATCGGTCAACTTGATTATCACCAGTATGATTTTGATTCGGGAGTCCAATTGTCGGATGGTCGGAAGTAAGTGTGGGTGCGTTCAGCGTGCCTTTTACGCTCCGTATAGACCACCATTCGTTTGATACTGTCCTGCTCTTGCTGGATGCCGACCATTATTGCCTCCTCTCTCAGCATCATCTCTTTGATGCCCTCTTGGTCGTAGCTGATACGCTCGTAGCGGTATAGCCATTCAATCTTCTTGTTCTTCTCATTATTTTTGTGTATTTTTGAAAGCCAAATGCAAACAATATGAACTATCATGGCTTATTGAGGAACTATAACACAATCCTATTATACGATGAAGAATCAACTGGCAAATCTCTTTAACAGCGCAGTCACTCAGATTGCCATACTAATTTTAGTATTCTGCATGTTTGGGAATATTATGTTTCTGTCCATAGATAAGTCTTGGAGCGGGCCCTCGGTTGCCTTTGCTCTTGCCGAAGGTATTGTAGTGTTTTCTTGGCTCGCATGGGGAGTATACGTACTCTGCTCTAAGAAAACCGTCAAGGTAATGCCTGCAAAACAGGCCATCGTCATTGAGGGATTAAGCATGGTTCTACTGTTATGCTGGACCTACTTGGCCACATCGTCCCTGACAATCGTCGTCCCCTTTGCACTACTGTTTGTCTGGCAAGAATACCGACTTATCAAAGAATACAAACACTCGAAAGCATCAACACCCCGCTCATAATCAGCAGTTCTGATTAGAGCTAAAACACAATGATGGCCGGGACTTGAATCCCGGCCATCGCTATAGTTATTTAATTCAGCGTCTTGCTTATCCAGCGGAAAAGGTCGTCAAGATTATAGTCGCCGGAATGTGGGCGGTTCCATGGAAGGAAGAAATCCACGTTCTTTCCCGCATTCTGCAATTTAGTGGCAAGGTTTATGGGGACAAGGAATGACGTGTCGCGGTCTTTTGCTCCATGACGTATGTACCAGTTGGGGGCCACATCAGCCTTGTCGGTGCCTATGAAATTCATGGGATTCATTATCGCCACTCTCTTCACCATCTCCTCGCTGAGATTAGCCTTTGAATCGTGGAGACGATGGCGCAAACTGAAATCAGTGAAATTGGCAGGAGTTCCCTCCGGATTTCCGAACACATTGTTCTCGGGTGAAGGCGTGTCCACGAGCACTCCCATCTGGTCAAATGCCGGTGGAGTTTTCAACGGTGTCACCGATGCCACATAGCTCAGATATTTGTCCAAATCAAGTCCGCTGACAAAGTCGGACTGCTGACGGCTGAACGCCGGGCGATTTCCGGGTCCGAATGAAGGAGCCTGACGGCCATCCATCTGTGGACGTGCATTGCCTCTTGCGCCACGACCTCCTCCACCGGGGAACATGCCTCCGCCTTTTTCGGAATAGAACGTAAATCCAATGGTGTCAGGAATCTCGCAACCTTCTTGAACAGCGCGATGAGCCGAAGCTATCAGAAATTCCTTGACATAATCTTTATAATTCTCTGCCGTGAGTAATGTTCCGTCAGGTTTTGTAAGGCCGAGCGAATTGATATAAGCCGGGCACTCCGCCGAAAGTTCATTGGATATAACAATCTGATTCTGATTAAGATTACGCACACCTGTATTAGTGCATCCGTAAAGCCACTCATACTCCATGTCGGCATGATTGAGGTCTGTAATCGGGCAATAGCAGATGGAAGCGAACACATCGTCGCGAGCATCGGCCGCACCCATTTTCTTCAGATACGGCTCATAATCCTTCGCATTACCCGTAGCCCCGATCAACGAAGACATCGCTCCTCCGGCGCTGGTCCCATCGGTAAATATAAGCTCCGAATCCCCCGGAATAAGGTCATCGTTATAGCGGAGATAACGCACGGCGGCTTTCAGGTCAAGAAGCCCGTTGGGAGCAGTACCGGTGTAAACAGTCCTACCGTCCTTTACTATTGTAGAATTAGAACCACGTGAACCCGGGATACACACAACATAACCTTCCTGCAGAGCGCGCCCTGTAGCATCCGTTACCGAAGGATTCTTGGCCGTTGAAGCCATGTAACCGCCCACGTAGGTGCGGAGAAGAATAGGCACCCGAGGAATCTGCGCAAGCTTCTCAGGCACGTATATGTTGAGAGTCTGATAAGTGGAATCCTCCACATTCTTCACATAGTATATGCCCTCGTAAGCCTTGTAACTGACCGTAGTGCCATCAGGCATCACGATTGACTGGGTCGTGTAATTTCCGGAATCGAAACGCAATGAGTTATCGGTTGCGTTGGCAGCGCCTGCACCGGATGCCGCAAAAGCCAGAGTGACAGGCAAGAGAAATTTGGTTATTTTCATCTGAAAAGCTAATTTTGGTTTCATCTACATACAATAAAACCCTCGGTCGGTTTTGCACCCGACGAGGATCTTATAGCGTAACAAAAGTACAAAATAAAAAGTTCGCCAAATGTTAAATTTATGGAAATTCCGACATCGCCGAGATTATATATAGTAATATAACATCTAAGTGTTACGAACAATCACAAATATTAATTCAACGCATCCAGCAGGACAAAGGCTGCCCAATACTTTGCAGAAGAATATGGCTTGACTTTCCTGAGCTTGATGTCGGCAGCGAGTTCACCCTCAGAGTTCTGGACACGGCGACGCTGACTTGCGGTCAGAGAGTCATTTTCGTCATATTCTTCCTCTACTTCGTATTCTCTCAAGAATTTCTGTGCGGATTTCAAAGCCTCAACTTTTGACAACCCATCAGACAAGCCCTTGTAGAAGTTCGTCATCAACAATTGTGTTGCAGTGTCATCAACTTTCCACAATGACATCAGCAATGTCTGAACACCGGCCTTTTTAAAGCCACGTTGAAGGCCATAAACGCCATCGGTAGATATATCGCCTAATCCGGTTTGGCAGGCAGACAGAACGGCAAGATCCATATCGCGGAAATCCAATTGAGCTATTTCTTTGGCTGTAACAATTCCATCGTCCGGGTCGTAATTGTCGGAAACTTTCTGAAATGTTGTTTCAGCGCCTGCCAAGAGTATACCAGAGCGGGCCAAAGCCTTGTCTTCATCAGAGAAATTGGCAAAACGATTGGGATTCAGAAATCCCTTAAAATTAAATCGTTGGGCATCTTGGGCAGTCCAATAGAAACCGTGGGTAGCTATGTGCAGGAGGTTCAAATGTTGTTTAGATAGGTTACGGAACGAAGTTTCCGTGCCTATCGAATCAGTAAAGAGTTGATACTTCACATCCATTTGATTTAGATAGCGGCTTATATTTTCCACTTCGATTTTTGTTTGGGGCAACGGTCCGAAACTGTCTCTGAGAATCGCGATATCATCGTTCTCAACATTGTCACCGCGTATTTCCGAACCGTCGGCCAGTAATTGCGTTGTACCGTATTGTAAGCCACCAAACAGGGAAGCTGTGGCCAATTGTCTGTCACTTCTCTGTTTTCTGAAATATATCTCGCGGGTTGATGACAGTCGTTTGATATTGAATACATCTGACATCAGTTGTGATTTATCGCCGTAATATGGCATGTACTCAATAGGCACACTATAAAATTCGCCGGTTGGAGCAAAGTAAATATTTTCTACGCCATCAAGCTCGTCGGCCAGCGGAGTCCATACCAAATTGTCACCCTTCACATTTTCGAAGCTCTCCCACTTGAACAATTTCCCGCTATAAGGGACATTGCAAATCGGAATAATATGAGGAACTTCATACTCGCTTTTAAGGACGAATGCCACATATCGCAACGAATCAGGCCGTCCACGACCAACGATGTCATAATATGAAGAAAATTCAATGGCAACATCTTTGGGGCCAAGCGCTTGCCGAACATCATCCCAACTCACTCGAAGTTTTTGTGTGTAATCGCCATAAGCCTTGCTTCGGCTAAGCAACTCAGATTCTGCAACTTTAAGATATGCCTCAATCGAGTCAGTCATATTCTTCTGCTTTTCTACCGGTAGTTCGTACACCTTTGTCAACTGACGGCGTGCATCAGCCATTGATTGATAAAGATTGAGGTCATCTTCATTACCTTCTTCAGCAATCATATTGAATAACTCTATATCAGTGTGCAACAAAAGGCTTTTTGAGAATAGCAACGAATTATATGCAGCCTGTATCACCGGCTTGCGCTCTGTGTTAACAGCGATTTGGGGCATGACATTGGTATACCATCTGCTGTACTTTTGCCATAATAAACTTCGCTCATGCGAACTTATATCCGAAAACGTTCTCTGAACCATATCAGTAATAAGTTCATTACAGCGAATGGCGTTCATTGATGCAGCACTATAGTTCTGATCATACACATACATGCCACACAATTCCTTAAGTGCCGCTATATATGTGGGATTTTTCCTGCCGTATGCATTCTCAGCGATTGACATAGCTTTGCTCATATAATCAACAGCTGTTTTCATATCACCCGTCTCAGCATAAAATACACCCAAAGCACACATAGTATTTACACAATCCGGATGCATACGCCCCACTAATTCGTATCGTATCTTCAATGCCTCCTCACATAAACTTATGGCTTCCTCGGTCTGACCCATTTCTCCGAAGGCGATGGCTTTATTATAAAGTACAGAAGCGTATTGCTTGTTATTGCCAACTGTTTGTTTGATTATATCCAGTGCATTATCGTATAATTCCAAAGCCGTCGAACGATTGCCCATCTTAGCCTCCAAAGATGCTTTAGACATCAATGAACTAGCATAAGTTGGGTTTGTGTCTCCCAAAATTGCAGATAAAATTTGCAATGCTTCATCTGTGTTTCTTCTTGCTTCGTAAAAATTTCCCAAGCAAGAGTATGCCACAGACATATTATTTAATGTCTGGGCATACATTACTGATTCTTTACCAATAGTTTTTGCAATTATTTCAGATGCTTCTTTATAAAATCGAATTGCTTCCGTATATTCACCAAGATCCGCATAACACGTTCCCATTGACACCATGGTGCTTGCCACATCACTATGAGAATCGCCATATATTTGCCGTCTTAATTCCAAAGCACGAGAAAATGTTCGTATAGCATCGACATTCTTCCCCAAATCAGCTTGAGATATAGCATAACCATTTAAATAATACGCAAACATTGGCGATTCCGTACCATAGAGATTCTCGCATATATCCTTTGCTACGCCAACGTTAATCATCGCATCAACATATTGTCCTACAACCCCTTGCATAGTACTTAGGTTATTAAGAAAAGTCATATATCTCACAGTGTTTTTTCCTTCTTCAACCTCCAATATTGCTAATGCATCTTTTGTATTTTGGATGGCAGGCATAGTCTGCCCATCTCGATATTGCACAACAGCCAACATCCCTAACGTAGAAGCATAGTCCAAACTCTCTTTGCCCTGAGTACGCTCTATTATAGCCAAAGCCTCTTGTTGCATTTCTATAGCTTTCTTAAGTTGGCCAACGTTACTGTAAAATGTAGCAAGATTACCCGTTAAGATTGAATAAGAACGAGAATTTTCGCCCTCTTTTTGTTTAATCAAATCCCGCGCCTCTGCGGTAGCTGACAGCGCGTTATCATATTGTTCGGCTCTACTGTAAAACCCGGCAATACGATTTAGATTTGCTATGTATAGAGATGAGGTATCAGAGAGTTCTCGCTTGTAGATATTACCTGCCTCAGCCGCATAATCAATAGCATTTTGATGATCACCTGCGTCATCAAAGAGATATGCAATTGATATAAGCACTGAAGCATAATGTTGTTTCTTCCCTTGCTCCAAGCGCTCAATTTGCTTTAGAAATTCTTTGCCCTCGGCTATTCCTTTTTGGTATTCATGATTCTCTTGATACTCCAACAGCCGCAATTGGCATTCATTATATTGCTCGATCAAATCATCATCCGCCTTGGCTATCACTACACATACAAACACAAGTAGACAAGCGAGCATAAACCGGGACGCGATACTCTTTAATTTCATAATTATAAGCATATAAATTTACATCAACGTCAAATGACGTACAATAATTTCAATTCCGTTATTAATTCAACGCATCCAGCAGGACAAATGCCGCCCAATACATTGCTGAAGAATATGGCTTGACTTTCCTCAGCTTGATGTCGGCTACGAGTTCACCCTCAGAGTTCTGGATACGGCGACGCTGACTTGCGGTCAGAGAGTCATTTTCGTCATATTCTTCCTCTACTTCGTATTCTCTCAAGAATTTCTGTGCGGATTTCAAAGCCTCAACTTTTGACAACCCATCAGACAAGCCCTTGTAGAAATTTGACATAAGGATTTGAGTCGCCTTATCATCTACTTTCCAAAGTGACATCAAAAGAGATTGTACACCGGCTTTCTTAAATCCTCTTTGAAGGCCAAAAACGCCATCCGTTGAAATGTCACCAAGGCCCGTTTGACACGCCGAAAGCACAGCAAGATCCATTCCTCTGAAATCCAATTGTGCTATTTCCTTGGCCGTAACAATACCATCGTCAGGATCAAAATTATCTGAGAGTGACCGGAACGTAGTTTCGGCTCCTGCAAGTAAAATTCCCGAGCGAGCCAAAGCCTTGTCTTCATCAGAGAAATTGGCAAAGCGGTTAGGATTTAGAAATCCTTTAAAATTATACTTCTCTACGTCTTTCGCTGTCCAATAAAATCCATGTGTGGCAACATGAAGCAGACTGATATTTTTCTTGGACAATTGGCGGAAAGAGCTCTCGGTACCCACTGAGTCTGTAAACATTTCATATTTTACATTCATCTGTCCGAGATATCGGCTGATGTTTTCAATTTCTGTTTTCGTTTCAGTCAGTGGGCCAAAACTATCGCGCAAAACATTAAGATTATCGTCATCATCCTGCAGTACGCTTCTTTTTTCATTATCCACCAATCCACGATATGACAAGCCACCATACAATGAGGCTGTTACGATTGGACTTCCCGTCGTTTTTGACTGAAGCGCAATTTCGCGGGTGGAAGACAATCTTCTTATTGAAAATACATCCGACATTGTCTTTGAATCATCGCCATAATAAGGCAAATATTCAATTGGGTTATCATATAACTCGGCCGTAGGAGCAAAGTATATATTTTCAACACCATCAAGCACACTTGCCAACGACGACCAAACATCCACATTCCCTTTATCTACATCCAAATAGTCATCCTTAGCAAACAGATTCTTATTATATGGGATTTTGCATATCGGCACAATAACCGGGGCTTCATAATCAGGCTTAATAACGAATGCCACATATTTCATTGTGTCAGCACCAAAAGATTCACTAACGTTATGAAATGCTGAAAATTCTATTGCAATATCTTTTGACCCCAACGATCTCCGGACATCGTCCCATGTAACACATAGTTTTTTCGTGTAATCGCCATACGCCTTGCTTCGCTGCAACAATACGGTTTCAGAATCCTTGATATACAATTCCAATGAGTCCGTACGGCTCTTTTGCTGCTCCAATGGCATCTCATAAACCTTTGTTAACTGGCGACGGGCATCCATAATTGACTGATATAGCTTTATATCATCTTTATTACCCTCCTCCGCTATCAAATTCATTAGTTCTATCTCCGTGTTCAACAACAGACTTTTTGAGAATAGCAGTGCATTATAGGCCGATTGAATCACCGGCTTCCTATTGGTATGATAAGCGATTTGAGGAATAGTATTTGAAAACCATTTACTGTAATTGCTCCAAACGAGACTCCTTTCATGAGAGGTAAGGTCCATAAACATACGCATTACCTGATCGGTTATCAGGTCATTACATCGAGTTACATATAATGCGGCAGAATTATAGTTTTCACTGCCTAAATACATTTCACATAATCTGGCTAAAGAATTTATGTAGCGCGGGTTCTTACGTCCGTAAATATTTTCGTAAATAGAAAGGGCCTTTTGCACATACTCACCGCCCTGTTTAAAATTACCGGTTTCAGCATGAAAATTACCCAAGTTATGAAGAGTCGTTGCATAACTATCATGCAAACGGCCTAAGATATCCTCTCTTAATTTAAGCACTTGCTCACCCAATGCAATTGCCTCCGTATACTGCTTGCTACTCGCCAAATGATTTGATTTGTTATGAAGTGCAGTAGCATATTCATTATTTCTCTCCCCTAACGTATTCTTAAATATTTCAAGAACAATGTCATCCTGAGCAATTGCATCACTGCAATTTCCCATCTTTACGTCCAAAGCGGCTTTTGATAATAAAATACGTGCATATTCCACACTGTTTTCTCCCAATTTTTCAGATATTATACGTGCGGCCTCTGTCATATTCTTATTTGCCTCATAATTATTTCCCAACCAGTAATAATCCGTTGCTATATTCATCAATGTCTTAGCATATAGAACAGATTCCTTGCCAATAGACCTTTCAAACACCTCTAATGCTTCCTTTTTTGTTCTTATTGCTTCGGTGTATTCTCCTAAATTACTATAATAGGACCCTATTGAGCCCAAAGTTATACCGACATCACTATGATCCATACCATAGATGGATTTTTTTATTTCCAAAGCCTGAGAAAAACTTTGCAACGCGTCTCTATATTTTCCCAATTTTGCTTGCAAATTACCATAATTATTCAAATATGACGCATAATCAGGCGATTGAGTTCCATACAGGGTTTCACATATATCCATTGCCTCTCCCATAAGTATCATCGCATCCACATATTCGCCAACCAGACTTTGCATTTGGCTGAGATTATTCACGTATGTCATGTAACCCCTATTATTACGTCCAACGACATTTTCCAATATTGAAATTGCCTCCTTAACATTCTGTATAGCTTTTTCACACTGTCCTATTTTAAATAATGGCATTGATAACATGGCCAGTCGATCAGCATAATCCTTGCTATCCCGACCTTGAATTTGTTCAATTACATTCAATGCCTCCGTGTGGAGCTCAATTGCTTTCTTGGGATTATCTAATTTATTATAATAAGTTGCAATATTACCTGTTATAATAGCATAATCCCTTGTATTTGTCCTTCCTAATCTAATATATATATCGCGAATCTTCTCCGCAGCGGAAATAGCATTGCCATACTGGTCGTCATGTGAATAGAAATTAGCTAATCGGGTTAATGAAGCAAGGTAGAAATCAGACGTGTCAGACAACTCCTTTAATTGAATATCCGCCGCTTCATGGGCATATTCAATGGCCTTTTTGTGGTTTCCTGATTCATCATACAAATAAGAAATTCCAGTTAGTATCAGTGAATAATGCTTTTTCTTTCCGTTTTCTGCTTTCTCAATATCCTTAAGATATTTTTCTCCTGCCTCTATTCCTTTTTCATAATCATGATTTGTCCGGAACTCTTTCAATGATTTATGATATTGATTATAAATGGAAACAATGTTTTCATCAGCTTTTGTAGCGCCAATACATATCACAAAAGTAGCCAACAAAACCATTAGCCGTCTCATCACTCCTTTATTATCCTCCATCGAGCCCAATATTTGAACTGTTTTTACTACCCTTTCATTTTTGGAATAATACTTCACATCATAGGCATCATCACACCCTGACTCCCCGTAGCATCCGATGACGCAGATGAAGACTCCAGCTTCAGATCCTTTATTAACTCATCGCTAAGCACACCTGCCGGGGCCGAAATTGTGGTTATTACCCATGAGCGAGTGATTTCATCCCAATGCTGCGATGATACAGTTTGCCAAACAGAAGAAATAAGACCTGATGACGGCACCATTTTCTTTCTTCGCTTCCGATCGGCTTTCCAATCGGCCCGATATTCAGGCGTAACATCGCACGTCTCTTTCAGCTCAATATCCAGTTTGTACTGACCCGTTCCCCAAATGTTTTTGTAACGTCCATTTCCGTCTCTATAACCCATATATGACCGAGGAACAATAAAACTCTCTCCTACTACGGCATACTTTGACGGTTCGTCCTCATGACGAACATATTTAATAAACCCATCTTTATTTACATCATCTTTCGCGATGTGGATATTTATATTGAATTCTCCCAACAAAGCATCGCTGTGAAGTTCTATAGCATCAGTGAACCAAGAAGATGTGAGTTTTATGTTCATAGCAAGGTTGAAGTTCTTACGTTCATCAAACGAAAACTCAATAGGAAACTGTGTATTAGGCAAATTGGAATGTAGCGGACTGATTATCAAAGTATCCAAGACCAATTCAAATTTTGAATGATTGACAATTCTCTGTAACTTTGAACGATCAATGTGGCAAGAAATAAAGAATACTGTGTCCGGGCCCTCCATTCTTAAACAGCCTATTCCGTCAAAGTTCATATTCAAAGGATCAAGAGCTCCTGCCGTAGAAGGTTTGCTATAAAAGTCCTTAATATCTTGGACAGAACTGATTTTTGTTGACCACACATTTTCTTCTTTAACCATTGCCTCCCATTCGTTTTTTTGTCTCGCGTTGCGTGTGATAAGATTGCCTAAGGCATTAACGCCCAAATCTACAAACGAGGTTACATATCCGGCGCCAATACCTTTTGCAGCTCCAACGGCTGAATTGAGCATATCCATATCAAACCGCCGCGTATCATCTTGGACATCATTAACACGCTGTATATCCGATGCTAAATTTTCACTTGTGTATATGAATGTTTTATACTCTATTGCCTGCGCCGAGGCAAGGAAACCATTTAACAAAATAATAAAAAAGAAAATTTGCTTCATAATGTGACCACTGTATTTATTTCTGTGTAGATTGAACATAACGATATTGCATATATGATTAATGAGTGGCATATACCTCTCTTGTCAAGAGATATACACTACCATCAATAGGCTTTGGGTCAATAATGTAACCTTTAAATTATTGGGGCTTAGCTAAACAATTTGCTACTTTGCCGATAAAATCGCGCATTAGCTCAGTGTAATTCTCACTGTATTAGATTTTATTACTATATTTGCAATGTTTAAGTATCTCTTGACAAGAGATACTCAATAAATTCGATAAAAATTTGTCCCGCCTACTATTTAACAGGCAGACTTTCAGGGGAGATGGGTGATGAACGAGGCGATTTCTTCGAGGACCTGCGGGGAGATGGTTTCCTCTATCTCTACGTATTCCTCCACGTTGCCGGTCAGCGCATGCTGCATCAGATGATTCAGTTCCGGATAGCACTTCACAACAGCCTCAGGAGCAAGACTCTTTGCTCGTTCATAGTTCAACGATGGAGGCACTTGCCGATCCCTTTCGCCATAAATTATAAGTGCGGGTACTCGCAGCCGCTTCAGGTCAACCGATGGGTCATACGTCAGGAAATAGTTCATCCACTTCATGGTGGTGTCAGCCTCTATCCGCTGCCGCGCCTCAACAGCTATCTTTTCAGCCTGCGCTTCCGGCACACCTCTGTTCATAAGAGCGACTTTGTTTTGATAGTCAAGAATTTCCGCGCCATTGACCGATGGGCCGGCTATGGACACAATGAAATCAGGGCCATCTTCTGATGCGCCTAGCATATAGGCAATTATGCCACCCTCGCTATGTCCAAGAATTCCAGTCTTTCCAAACCGATGTTGTTTCCTGACCCAGTCGACCACGGCCTGCGCATCGCCGGCATAATCTTCGGTTGTGGCAAGAGTTCTATTGCCCGTTGACTGCCCATAGCCCCGGTCATCATAACGCAGCGAAGCAATCCCGTTTCGGGCGAAATGGTCAGCAATCACTGCAAAAGGCTTATGATCAAACAGAGCCTCATCGCGGTCCTGCGCACCGCTTCCACTGACCATCACTACCACGGGAGTAGCCGGTGAGTAACCCTCGGGCAACGTCAGCGTCCCCGCCAACACGGCTCCTCCGGCTTCATTGCTGACTCGGACCTCCTCCGTAGCGTAGGGAAATGGCGGGTGGGGCGTCTGCGGACGGCGAGGCTTCACGAGGCCGCGCTCAAACGCCAAAGGCAGCGTCACACCACCCTGACGGAAAGTGCCGCCGAGCCGTCCTTCTTTCACCCGGCCCTCGTAGGTCATTGCGAGATTCGGTATTCGAAAATTGATTGAATCACTGCCCATGTGCACCGTCTGACAGCCAAGCCCGTATGCACCCTGATCCGGAGAATCCATCTTTACAATGCCGGAATCGGCCTTGACATGGAGCACCAGTTTCAGACTGCGCCCTCCGCCAAGTTCCAGACGGCCCGTCCAATCGCCATCAATCGCTTGGGCCGACATCTGCCCGACACCTGCCATCACGGCCATCAATATGCTAAGAAATATCGCATGCAGTTTCATAACGCACAAATTTAGTTAAAATCCCCAATCCATCCAACCACTTCCACCGAAAAAACACGGGAAAAACACGTCTTTCACATTCCTATACAAACATTTGGCCATTGGAACGGGTCAAAAAAAAAGCATGAAAATTAGGGGCAAGGGGTTGCGAGGTAGAAAATAATTGTGTAATTTTGTGGCGATTTTTCCCGGCGGGCTCGTAGAAGCGTTAGCCAAAGAAGAGGCAAGCCGCCTGCGGGAGTAACCTAATAACGTATTAATCAAACCAATGTACGCAATTGTAGAAATCCAGGGACAGCAGTTCAAGGCTGAAGCCGAGAAGTTCCTGTATGTTCATTATCTCGGCGAAGCCGTTAAAGAAGGTGACAAGGTTGAATTCAACCGCGTGCTCCTCGCTGATGCCGATGGTGACGTTAAGGTTGGCGCTCCGACAGTAGAGGGTGCCAAAGTAGTGTGTGAAGTGCTCACTCCCCTTGTAAAGGGTGAGAAAGTGATTGTTTTCAAGAAGAAACGCCGCAAAGGCTATCGCAGGAAAAACGGTCATCGCCAGTATTTCACCAAAGTGTTAATTAAAGAAGTAGTTGCTTAATCCTCAAAAATCTAAAAGACAATGGCACATAAGAAAGGTGTAGGTAGTTCTAAGAACGGACGCGAATCGGAAAGCAAACGACTCGGCGTCAAGATTTTTGGTGGCCAGTACTGCAAGGCCGGCAACATCATCAAGCGTCAGCGTGGCACCGTGCATCATCCCGGACTCAACGTGGGCATGGGCAAGGATCACACCATCTACGCGCTGATTGACGGTACTGTAGTCTTCTCAGAAGGGAAGAACGGACGCCAGTTCATCAACGTTAAACCCGTAGAGGCGTAACACCAACGCTTCAAGGCGACACTAAACTATTATTGAGTCTCACAGTGGCTTCAAACACTGTGGGGCTCATTTTTTTTCAGTATGTCAAGGAGCTCTTTGCCATGATTAAAAGGGGCGGTCATGGCGCCGCTTAGGGGAGAAAGGCCAGAGGGTCGAGTGTCGTGGGTTCCTGTAGCAGTTTTTCGCGGCCGGAGGCATCGGTCGGGATGTGGACCGTTACGGTGCGGTCTTGCGCTGCGTCTTCCGTCTTGTCGGGCGGCTCTGCCTCGGAAGGTGTGATTGAGGGTATTGGGTTGGTGGTTCGGCGGAGTTCGTTGGTGAAGGTGTTGACACGCATTCGCGGGTGCGGGGTGCCATGGATTACGAGTAGTGTGCCGGGGCCATCGTAGATTATTGGAGAGACGGAGCGGAGTATGCGGGTAAGATGTCGGCCCTTCTTTGGATAGCGGTCGGCATCGAGAATCAACGCCATTGGGAAATTGAGCCCACGGACGTATTCCGGGCTACGTGCTGTGGCGGTAATGATGTCGGGATGACGCGGAACGAGTGATTTCAGTTGGGCTCGTGAGGGAGCGATCACGCAAAAATTTGTGGTGGGGCGGATAACGATGGTGAGCCAACGGACGTAGTCAACGAGGGCGCGCTGCAGCAGGCCGGATTCGGCGTTGGAGTCAGAGACATAGAGTCGCTGTGGCAAGTGGCGTGCACGCTGACGTTCGAGCTCGGCAATGAGATGGCGGGCATGGGGATGGAGGCTGTAGCCGAGCCAACGTTCGAAGAGTGCGGCGAAGTTGCGCCGGGGTTTGCGGACGGCGGCGGGAAGCGGACATGATATTTTTCGTGCAGCGAGCATGCCGCAAAAGTAGTGACGTTTTTGGAGCGATGTGGGCGTGGTTCTATATTTGAGGCCCCGCGATGCTGGATGATGAATGCAGGAGAGGTGGGGTCTTTTGATTGACGACTTTTATTTGGTGACAGTTATTGATTAAGTTCCTATGCATTAGATATGATGAAATGGGCATCATTTTCCTTTTGTAATGTGACAGAATTTTTGTAATTTCGCATTTGGATGGGCGTTTGTCTATCCGCGACATTTTGTAAAAAAGAAGCGTTATGCTTATCTTGTAAGTGAAAACCTGAGAAATTTTCCACAGAGCAAAGATAGCATAGTGGTTCGCACGCTTATAGCGTGGACTGCTATAGTTGCATCTGCTCACAGGCTTTCTCAGGGCCTTCACTTAGGACGTGGCATAGTTAGTCTGCGCTTTTTATATTATAATTTCTATTATAAACTCACCTTTTATGAAACCATACAATGCATATAAGATTACGAAGGCAGATGAACTTTACGGCTTCTTACAAAAATCCGACCTAAAATATTCTGATTACATAGATGTAAAAAAACGTATGAAAGAACTATATAAGAAAATATGAAGAGATTATTAGCATGTGTCATTGCAGTAGCTTGTTGTGTATTTGTACAAGCTAAGCATTTGGAATTTATGGGGATACCCATAAACGGAACAATCACATCGTTTCAAACGAAACTTCAAGCCAAGGGTTGCACTCTTAGTAAGGACAACAATCAACTTCCAACTGGGATAAGAGGATTTAAAGGTGTTTTTGCTGGAAAAGATTGCAATATCTATGTTTGGTATAACCACAAAACCAAACAAGTTTATCAAGTCCGAGTTGTTACCGATTGTGGTAATTCAATCGAAGTAACCCATAACACGTTTTACTATTACAAGAATCTTCTTAATAAGAAGTATTCAGGACAGGCTCTAACGTCTGATATGTTAGAAGATTCGACAAATAAAGAGTTTGACTTTGATGTAATGGTTTTAGAACCACCTATAGATGTAGGTTCAATACTACTTGGTTCTATAAACGTGTCTATCATAGATTATGATACCTTCCCCGCTTCATACGGAATAGCAATCACGTATGAGGATTTTGACAATTCATCAAAAAATGAAAAAACTACATTGGATGACATATAATAGCATGAAATCTTTATTTTCCATAATTGTAGCGCTTCTTATTTTTACAAACACAACAATTGCACAAACAGCGAGTATCACCATTAATCGTATTGAGGTTCACGATGGGACTCTGTATGTAAATGAGGCTCCGTCAACCAATGTTATTTCACAATTAGGACTTAATCAATCCTCCTACAAAGGTTATTATTCCTATTGGCAGCTTCCCAACGTTACAATACAGAATATTGATAACGAAGATGGCTCCGTGTCGAGCATACTAAACTCTTCACCCCTGAAAATTTCAGTAAATAACAAGGGGCAAGAAATCACTTTTGAGGTCACGAATAACTCTAATCACTGGATAGGAATTGACCCATCATCAACTAACTATAACATTTCCTATTTTAGTGGTGATGATTTGATACCATATTCAGGAGCGGACTTCGATAAGGCGATAGGGCTACTTTTCAATTATGAAAGAGGAGAATACGATTACGTCATTTTACCACCAAAAGCTAAAACATCCTGGTCTATGTTCAGAATTGATGGTATACAGAAAGGCTTTGATATTATCAGTTCATGCATTAAGAATGGTTCCCGAATGGATTTTACTTTCCCTTTGTACATATATTCAACAGACCCTATATCTTCCAATTTAGGCAAAATGCGCAAACGTAACCCTTATCACTATTCCCCGCAAACACCTCTTAAAGTCCGACTTAACTACAACGGTCCATATTATAGAGAGGGTGATGCATATCACATTCACAATGATTATATTGATGGGGTTCGCCCGAATTATAGTTACACAATGGAATCTGCAAAATTAAAGTTTGTTTGTGACATATCGATTTCCAGATTTGCGACTCCAACAAAAAAGAATAGCTTTGGCTTATACATATATAGTCGTTAACAATAAATAAACGATCAAATGTAATCCATATATTCTTAATTTGTATAGGATGATTGTTCTGTATTCATTGTGTGGGATGAGTAATAAGGGTGGGATGATTCAATCGGCCTCCTGCGGATGCCGGAGGGTGGCAGTGCGGTTGGCCGGGCACACGTCGCCAAGACTCGGTGTAACTTTTACCTTTGCAGCGAGATTCAGAGTTAACATTTGCTTTCTGA
>CAZASF010000045.1:0-19983 GCA_964487725.1 uncultured Bacteroides sp.
GTTCATATAATCCGAACACTAATCCTGCTACAGTAACTTTGAATTTCGAACGGGCTTTGTATTGGGTGAATGTCGGTGCTCAACCCACTGACACAGTTCGCAGTATTCTTTCGCAGGAAGGTGTGCTTCTTATGAAGCATCTTCAGGGCGGCGTTAAGAAAGGCGCATTTGACGAAGCTGAAGCCCAGCGTCGTTTCGATGCTTGGAAGCAGAAAAAACAGGCTGTTGTTGATGCTAAGAAATCCTCTGTTGCTTCAGCTAAAGAACTTGAAGCTAAGAAGCGTCTTGAAGCAGAACAGGCAGTTAATGCTGCAAAAGCTGAAGCCGTGGCTAAGAAGAAAGCCGAAATTGCCGCTGCTAAGGCTGAGGCTGAAGCCGCAGCTGCTGCCGAGGCTGCTCCTGCAGAAGCAGAGACTCCCGCTGAGGAAGCTCCGGCTGCAGAATAATGCTATAGGCAACGATTTAATCTTACCTGAAAAAGAACGACTGCAAGCATCTCCATTGATGTTTGCAGTTTTTATGTAGATATTGGTTACTGAATAAAAAGCGGTGCCATACCCATGAGGCGGCACCGCTTTTTTATGCGGATTTATAGTCTTAGAACCGATAGCCAACGGTTAATACGATATTGTTGTTGCTGGTCTTTATTTCTGCTCCGGGTTGAACTGCCGTGTAGTTATTTGGAGTGAAGGGGTGGAACTCACTCTTATAGTTCTTGTTGACGTATGCTGCATCAACGTAGAAGCCATTATTACGATAGCCAATACCGCAGGTAATATATTGAGTGGAGTTGTCAAGGGTGTACGATGGTGTAGTACCGGTATCATACGGACCTGATGTTACTACGGCGACTCCATTGTCACGAACTTCCGATCCGGTAGGAGTCGATTCGTAAGAATAGCCTGCACGGAGGCTGAAATTGCTTGTAAGACGGTATTCCGCACCGATGCGTACTATGTTGGCGGCTTTATAATAGTCCTTCACGTTTTGGGTGGCGTATGTAAACTCGTTGCCGTGGTCATCCTTAAGTGACATGCTCTGATATGGACGATACTCATAGTCTGCTGAAAGAATTGCGTTCGAGCCGATAACGAAAGCTGCACTTGCCATCAATCGCCACGGAGTACGGAACTTCCAGTCGACGGATTCAACGGGCGAGCCAGTGCTTCCCGGTTTGAGTTGTCCGTCAGAATAACCGTAGCCATAGTCAACTACGCCATCATTGGTCTGCTGTAGATCATAATAGGTGGGGGTATGGACTGCAAAGCCAAGTCGGAATTCGTTAATAGGGCGGAAAATAACACCGACCTTGAAATTATAGCCCGAACCGGTGATTCGTTTGCGGCTGTCAAGTCCAAACCCTACATCCTGAGAGGTGGCTGTTGCAGGTCCGGCAACAACATCGCCTGCAAGATTCTCCACCGGAATCGTGGCATTATTAAGAAATTCCTGATAGTACACATTTTGTTTGTATTCAATGTCTGTTATACCGAAGCCAATACCCCAATATACAACGTCCTGCAGGTTACCGCCAACATTGAATTCATATTCATCAACGTAGCCCTGCTCCTCAACTTCAAATTCATTCTCTCCGGTTGTAACTCCATTGCTCCAAAGACCATTGTAAGTGGTGGACGAAGAATTGACCGGGTTAATCATGAACGAGTTGTAAGCAAGGATACTCATCCATGGAGCACCACCGTAGAAGTAGTTGTCATTTGTGCCTGACAACTCTCCTGTTGTCCAATTCTCATTGGATGTATATCCGGCTATATAGTTGGATAGCGAAGCACTCATGGTGGAAGCGCCACGGTAATGGCGATTGAAAGAAGCAGCCCTATTGTAAGTGAATCCCCAGTTGAAGTATGGCATTATGTCAGAGCCTGTGTATGAAGTGCCAACGTAACCAACATTGTTGACTGCCGCCTTAGTCTGATTCTGGGAATATGACATAAGGGACGTTGTCGACGTCGATTTTTGAAACTCAATGTCAAGCGTTATGCCAACATCACTCTTGCGATATACACCGATACCACCCGGGTTCTGGTTTAGTGTGGAGAGGTCTCCTCCAAGAGCACCAAAGGCCCCTCCCATTGACATGAATCGTGCTGTTCCCCTGAGGTCAGATCTTGACATCTGGAAAGCATCTACGGCCGTCTGAGCCATGACTGCGAGGGGTAAAACTGCGGCAATTGCCGAAATTACTCTCTTATTCATTAGTAATGAGTCTGTTTAAGTAGTTTAATCAGGTTATTGTTGAAGACTAACGGTTGGATATCGGCGATTAGTGCCGTCCGCGTCCGCCGCCTCCACCGCGGACACCACCGCTGCTGCTTCCGCCACGGAATCCGCCGGTAGAGCCTGATCCGAAAGAGCCTTGGCTACGTGATGATGAATTATTGTTGTAGCTGGGGCGATAGCTGTTGTTGCTGTTTGTGGTGTTGCTATTGTTATTATTGTAGTTGAAAGTGTTATTTCGGTTCTGTGTGGCACCCTGACGGATTGACTGTCTGTTGCCGGTGCGGTAGCCTGACTGGCTGTTACCGGGACGATATGTATTATTTGTATTCACTCCGTAACCTGCACGGCTGTTGATCCCGGCGCGATAATTACCGGTTGAGTGTGTGCCGTAGCCCGGACGCAAATTCCCGACTGCGTGGTTAGGGCGATGTATTGGTGCCGACCAGCCTATAGCCGGACCCCAGCCCCATCCCGGGCGCCATGCGGGTCCCCATCCCCAGGATGGACCCCAGCCCCAACTCCAGGACCAGGACGGTCCCCATCCCCATGTCCATGACCAATAGGGATCCCAGCCCCAACCCCAGTTCCATGCGTACCATGAGCGAGGATAGCCCCAATACCATGAAGAGTAGGGGTAGCCCCAGTAATTATAACCGAATGGGTCATTGTTTACGTAGATGTTTATGGTAGTCTCGGGCTGCGAATAGTAGAGTGATGCGAGCTCCGGGTCATCGGACTCTGTTACAACGTCAGGATTGTAGAAACGTTCTATTTTCTGAGTGTTAGCGAAGTCAGTAATCGTGTTCTTGTTAGTAGTGGTATCGGCCTTGGCAAATACACCGCGCCGGTTGTATTTGTCAATGTCAACATTCGCGTTGGCCTCCGGTGCCGGAGTGTATGTATCGGCTGCCGGATAATCGCTGACTGTAGTAGTTACAGTTGTCTTTTTATTGACCTGTTTCTGAACTTTGACTTTGGCCTTGGCTTTGTCCGGATTGAAATAGATGTCGTCGTCATCGTAATCCTGTGCAAAGGCTGTGGAGGAGATGCTGAGTAGCAATGCGGCAATGATTGAAGAGATTCGGATATTCATCTTGGTTCGTATATTTAATTCAATAATTTGACTTTATTGTCCAAGCATGGTTTAAAAAGAAACTTCGCTTAGATAATACAAATATAACAAATGAATCTGTAATAAAAAGCCTATTTACACAAAAATTCCAATATTTTAGACAGATTAACAAAACTCTACACAAAATACTACCCATTCGGGTTGTCCAAATGGGTAGTAATGAGTGATAAGATAATGTCATTCTACACGTGGTTTCATCTCGTAGCTGAGCATCGCTATTGAGAAGCCCCAGTAGATGAATGCGAGTGATGTAAGCCAACTTGTCATCAGCATATCCTGAACATATCCTGCCTCAAGGAAGAAGAATCCTATAATCAGCATCAGGATTCCGTTGATGAGATAGACCCACCAATATTTAGTTGTACGGCGGTCAACTGCGCTGAATATAGCATTGATACCCCAGAACAGGAACACGATGGAGATGAAGTAGGGGAACACTAATTCAGAGAGTATCACACTACGAACGAGCATGAAACCTATGAACAGATCGATTACGCCTCCTGCGAGCCACCAACCCCAACCGCGTGGACGGTCTTTGTAGGATGACACACAGAGTTGTACGATGCCGGCAAGAACAAGTAACCATCCGAAAATCTGCGATGATACGGCGTAGCCTATGGCCGGCCAAAGGAAATAACAGAATCCGCTTATTACCATCAGGATTCCTACAATCAGGACTATCCACCAATATTTGGACTGTCCGAAGTAGTTCAATGAGCATTTCATAACATTGAGAATTAGTTTGTTAATTTTTCTAATTTTATAACAACGGTGTAAGTCCGATTGTTGACTGCGTATCAATTTCAAATTTATTTTGTCATATCCGAACATACTCTTAAATTTGTAATAAAAATTAAAGAAATGATTTATCCGGCATCGTTTGAAGATAAGATAGGGTTCACAGCTATAAGAAAGCGCCTTGATGAATTTTGTATATGTGCTTTGGGGCGTGAAATGGCCGGCGCGATTTCGTTTCTGACAGATTATGATACAATAAAATCATGTCTTGAAACCACTGCGGAAATGCTTACAATTGTAAGCGGAGACAACGATATGCCGTTACCGGCCGCCGATGATATTCGCGGACAGTTGCGTACGCTTTCGGTTGGCGGTGCATTTCTTGCACCTGACGAGATTATTGCGCTCAGAAACTCGATGTCAGCCATGAGTGCCGTGTCCGCTTTCTTTGCCGTTAAATCAGACGATGATGGACCTGCTCGTTATCCCGGTCTGAGTGATATTGTGGCCGGGATGATTACATTCGATGGTTGCATATCGGCGATAAACCGAATTATTGACCGTTACGGAAATATTCTTGATAGTGCTTCAATTGAATTAGGTGAGATTCGCCGCAATTTAAGCCGCATGAACGGCAGAATTAACTCAGTTATGCGTAGCGTGATGATGCGCGCTCAGAAGGATGGCATACTTGATGTTGATGCTGCCCCAACCATGCGTGACGGGCGATTGGTGCTTCCAGTTGCTCCGATGAACAAGCGCAGGCTCGGAGGTATTGTTCACGATGAATCAGCATCCGGCAAAACTGTTTTCATCGAACCTGCTGAGGTCGTAGAGGCAAATAACCGTATCCGTGAGCTTGAGATTGCTGAGAAGCGCGAGATAGCCCGCATACTGACTGAACTTACGAATTCACTTCGGCCATACGCCGCTGACATAGCGTCAAGCAATTCAGTGATGAGCGAACTTGACTTCATCCACGCTAAGGCTCTTTACGCCAAGGAGACAGGGGGCTGTATGCCCAATTTTTCATCCGTACCCGAGCTTGAGCTATATCATGCATGTCATCCCGGATTACTCATGTCGCTCGCTCGTCAAGGAAAAGAAATAGTTCCGCTTGACATCACTCTAAGTTCTAAAGATAGAATCCTTGTTATATCCGGGCCTAATGCCGGTGGTAAATCCGTGTGTCTTAAGACGGTGGGAGTATTACAATACATGACTCAGTGCGGACTTCTGCCTGTTGTCTACGAAAATTCTCATATTGGCGTGTTTGATGATATTTTCGTAGACATAGGCGATGACCAGTCAATAGAAAATGATCTTAGCACCTATAGCTCTCATCTGCGCAACATGAAACTTCTGCTGCAGAAAGGTCGTGACACATCTTTGGTGCTGATTGACGAATTCGGCGGTGGTACTGAACCTCAGATTGGTGGAGCTCTCGCGCAGGCTATTCTGCGTCAGATAAACGAACGCCGTATGTGGGGCGTAGTGACAACTCACTATCAGAATCTGAAGCACTTCGCTGAAGATACTGACGGACTTATAAATGGCTCTATGCTCTATGACCGGCAGAAAATGCAACCGTTGTTCCGCCTGTCAATAGGTAATCCGGGGAGCTCTTTTGCTGTTGAGATTGCCCGCAGCATAGGTTTGCCTCGCGAAATCATAGAAGAAGCTGAGGAGATAGTGGGTAGTGATTACATCAATATGGACCGCTATCTTCTTGACATTGCTCGAGACCGCCGCTATTGGGAGAACAAACGGCAGTCCATACGTCAGAAGGAGAAGAAGATTGATCAAGTTCTTGAACGCTACGAATCGGACGCCGATGAGCTGCGGACGCAGCGTCGTGCAATTCTGTCGGATGCTAAAGCTGAGGCCGCTCGTATCATTGAGGAGTCCAACGCTAGCGTGGAGCGCACAATTCATGAAATCCGTCGAGCCCAGGCTGAAAAGGAGCAAACGCGTATTTTACGCCAAAAGCTTAGTCAGGAAAAGGAGCAGATAGCCCGGCGCAATGACTCAACTCCGGGATTGCTGAAAAAGGCGCCGAAATCGCGTCGATCCAAGAAGGATTCCGTCCATGCTTCCGCCGTGGAGATGTCACCAATCAAGGTGGGTGATATCGTTAAGCTTAACGGGGAGGGGACTCCTGGAAAAGTCGTTGCCATAGAGGGACGTCAGGCTCAGGTTATGTTTGGAATGATAAAAACATCAGTTGATGTTGGCCGGTTGCAGCATACGCTGTCAAAGTTGCCTCAGGCATCCAAAAGCAATGCGTCTTCATTCGTTGGGTCTGCTACTACTGATATGATACGCAACCGACAATTGCAGTTCCGGCAAGATATAGATGTCAGAGGAATGCGTGTCGACGAAGCGTTGCAGGCTGTTACTTATTTCATTGATGATGCAATTCAATTCAGCGCCGAACGCGTACGGATACTCCATGGTACCGGTACCGGAGCCTTACGCCAGAGCATAAGAGATTATCTTTCAACAGTAAAGGGCGTCCGTAGGTATCATGATGAGGATGTCCGTTTCGGTGGTGCCGGAATTACCGTTGTTGAATTAGAATAACAGGGCCAGATGGTAGATGGCAAACGCAATCACCCAGGCTACCAATGTGTTATACAGCACCGAAAACGCACCATATTGCCATTTGCCGGTTTCTTTGACTATGGCCGTCAGTGTGGCTATACAGGGGCAGTATAGGAGGATAAACACCATAAACGCCAGTGCTGATGCTGCCGTAAACGGAGGCTCCTCTTCGGTATGTTCAGGCGTGGAAAGTTTTTCCTGTAGTGTCTGTTCGGCAACATCGTCAGTCCCTGTATATAACACGCCGAGTGTTGATACAACAATCTCCTTAGCCGGAACACCCGCCAAAGCGGCTACAGTTCCTTTCCAGTGTACTCCAAGAGGTTCCATGACCGGATTGACGGCCTTTCCCATTGCCTCTAGATAAGAATCCCCGCCGGTTTCCTCGTGTTCAAGAGGGAAATAGTTCAGAGCCCATACTCCTATGGAGGCTACCAGAATAACACCTCCCATTTTCCGCAGATATTGCTGCCCTTTGCCCCAGGCATGGCGGAGTGTAGCTTTAAATGTTGGCATGCGATACGGAGGTAGTTCCATGACAAAAGGCGTCTCGTCCTTTTTGAACCAAAACCTGCGCAAGCACTTGGCTGTCAATGTGCCCACGAGTATTCCGCCGAGGTACATGCAGAAAAACACTAAAGCCGCATTGCGTGAGAAAAATGCTCCGACTAAAAGCACGTAGATGGGCAATCGCGCTGAGCATGACATGAACGGGTTTATCAGTATCGTTATTATCCTACTGCTTCGGCTCTCAATGCTGCGTCCGGCCATGATTGCAGGCACGTTACACCCGAATCCCATTACGAGCGGAATGAACGACTTTCCGTGGAGACCTATGCGGTGCATCAGATTGTCCATTATGAATGCCGCACGGGCCATATAGCCGGAATCTTCCATGAAGGATATGCACAGATATAATATAAGGATATTCGGAAGGAAAACAATAACGCCCCCAACTCCGCCAATCACACCATCGGCAATCAGATCTTTCAGCCATCCATCAGGCATATATTCTTGAACAAGTGATGCGATCCATCCCACGAGGCTTTCTATCCATTCCATCGGGTAAGAGCCGATTTCGAATGTGGCCCAGAACGTGAAGAACATTATACCGATGAATATTGGAAAGCCGAACAGTTTGTTGGTTACAAAGGCGTCAATCAGGTGAGTGGAATTCTCCATTGCGCGTGTCCCCTTGACAAGAGTCTCGGCCAGAGCACCGGATATGAAGCCATATTTTTCGCTTGCTATAGCTGATGATACATCCTCATTCAGTTGTCGCTCTATGGTAGCTTCCTCTCGGTCGCGGGCCGACAATATGTTGTTGCTGTCTTTTCCGGCACGCACTGCTGCCTCCGTCTCAGAATCATGCTCCAGCAATTTTATAGCCAGATATCGCGGTGAGAATTGCGGAGATATCGAGGTGTCGGCCTTCAACATGTCCTTTAGAACTGTAACGCCCGGTTCGATGACCGGCCCAAGATTGACATGAATGTGTCGTACCGCCTTATGGCGATCCTCGTAGACGTCGATTATTGTTTCAAACAGATTGTCGATTCCACGACCTGATCGGCTTACCGTCGGCACAACAGGAACACCAATCATTTCGCCAAGCAATTCATAGTCGAGTTTGTCGCCGGAGCGTTCAAGCTCATCATACATGTTCAAGGCAATGACCATCCGTCGGTCCATATCAATAAGCTCACTTGTCAGATACAGATTGCGTTCAAGATTGGAAGCCACCACCACATTGACAATAACGTCAGGAGTTTCCTCGGCAAGATACCGGCGCACATATAACTCCTCCGGAGAATAGGAATCAAGAGAGTAAGTGCCGGGGAGATCAACTATATTAAAATTGTAACGGCCGTATGCAAAATGTCCTCGTTTGGCATCAACTGTTACGCCACTATAGTTTCCTACGTGCTCGTGCGCACCGGATGCTATGTTGAACAGTGATGTCTTGCCGCAGTTTGGATTGCCGATGAGAGCTATATTTATAGTTTCCTTGGAGTTATTGAATTTCTCCCTGCGTCCTGAAGTCTCGGCGATGTTGCTTGACTGATTGTTCAATACGGTCTCAGATGGACCGGTCGGAATAATCTCTATCATGTGGGCCTCTGCCCGGCGCAAGGACACCTCATATCCGAGCAAGGAATATTTGATAGGATCCCGCATAGGAGCTTGAAGCAAAGCCTCTATTTCGCGGCCCCTGACAAACCCCATTTCAATGAGTCGTTTGCGGAAGGCTCCGTGTCCAAGTATTTTTTCTACCACACCTTTCTGCCCGGTGGGAAGTTCGTCAAGTCTCATCGTCAAAATTCAGTTGTTCGATAAATTTATGCAAATTTGAGAAAAATACTTCACATTGACAAATCTTATTTAGATTTTGTCTAAACTCTATCTTATTGGCGTAAGTATCGTCATCATGGTTGTAGATTAGTGTGATTATAAAAGAATCAGGCTGAAACAATCCGGGAAAAGGATTGTCCCAGCCTGATTTTCAGGTCTGATATAATCAATATACGCTTAATCTTCGATGGCAGCCTGCGCCGCGCCCATATTTTTAAGATTGACTTGGAGTTACGTCAATTTTGTAAGTTGACCACACTCGCATAGATAAAACCGTAATTTTTTTCTTTTGTTTCGTGCTATTTCTTCATGCGTGATTTTGTTTTCTATGGTTGTGGGGTAAATACCCCTTAATTCTTTCAGAAATGCCCATATTTCGCGTTTTGTGCGCTCGGATGAGGATTTTATCATCTTTTGTTCGAACGTGCGTCCGGGGGCCTTATTTTGCGTTTTGTGTCGGCCAACATATCGTAGAGTTCAATGGAGCGCTCGGTGGCGAAGTATTCCGCCCAAGTGGCGAACGAATGACATTCTCCTGTCTCCTCGTCCTCGAAGTCATTGCATTCCCACATGTCGCAGAGCTGCGCTTCAACCTCCACTGGATTTGTTCCGAGTGCGTCCACAACCTCCAAAGGATATTGTTCTATCAGCATGGATATCCAATCCCCACAATCTGTGCCGGGATTTTCGTGCAGGATGTTCCACCCTGCTTGCTTCAATTCTTCAAAGAAGCCATCGCTCTCACAAAAGGGCCATTCTCCGTTCATGTTTCAAAACTTAAAAGTCCATTGAGTTTATAAAGCAGTAGTTTCGCCGTATGAGATGGTTTAAAGTGAAATATCGCCAATGGCGTTATCGCAGACAGTACTCACGTCTGTTTTTTATCTATGTCGAGAAAACACGGTCTTCATTCGACGCAAAAAACGAGGCCGATGGAGCGTTCGCCATTCTGACCGGGCTTGATCCGGAAACTCTGTTCGGACAGAATGGGGGCGTTTAAGTGGTTGGATACGCTATAACTCAAATCGGTTCATATTCCATTTTGCACTTGTTTCTTTCTCATCGTAGAGAATGGGATCTCCAGAACGTTCATGGAACTTGATTTTGATGGACACTGACTTTTCGCCCCTCTTTATGTATCGGTCGTAGATACCCTTTTGGATTTCTTGTTGTGTGAATGTGAAGAAGATATTTCTCACGTTTTCCTTGCTCTTGCATCTTGCCACTATCACGTAACGCATCTGATTGCCGATAAATTTATCAAAATTTTCGACTGATACCTGAGCGTTAATCTTTCCGTCTTTCATCGCAACAGTCTTCACTTGGATGTAGTAGTAGATATTATCCTTTACTGCAACCAAATCAACGCCCTCATCAACAATCATTCGGTTAACGTTGTAATTTTGAAATAGTAACTCTGACATCACTGCGCATTCTCCGGCTCTACCAGTGTATTCTGATATTTGCATCGGGACTTCTCCCGGTGCTTGTTTTTTCTTACGCTTTGTGTAATAACCTTTGGAGAATGATAGAAAAGACTCGTCACCAAGTTTCCTGTCTGCGCGAAGTAATTTGTCCACCTCGTCATCAATACCCGGTAGTGCAAGAAGATTGTCAGGACACAAAAGGGCGTTCACAGATGATTTGATGTCTTTTGATTTCTTCTTGTCGGAATAGTTTGCAAATACCGACACTATATCTTCAATTGTTACATTCGGTTTGTTCTCTTGTATCTGATTTTCTTCCATAAATTTAGACATAAAGATTATCCATTATTTTTATTCGTTTCTCCTTCAAGTAAACTTATCAATCTGTCAATCTGTGAGTCTTTACGCTCAAGAGTTGCCATATATTCTTTTCTCTGTTCTGATATTTCATCAATATAAATCCTGCATTAGACGCTACATTGTTGTGAATATCCTTGACGTACCGAGCACACGAAATATTCTGAATATTGATGTTTTAGGTATGTGCATTGGCGGATAATCAGGGTTTACGCTTTTACCCCATACGTACCCATCGTCTTCTGAGTCTGGATATATGCGTTTTATGAAAGCCCCATTCTCAGTATCCATCACAACGGTGTGCCCCCAAGGAATGAAAGAAGCTTCGTTGATTCGTTTTATGTATGCGATAGACCCATTAGGATAGTCGGGTTCCATGGAGTCTCCCGTAATAGGAATCGCCAATTCTGCTCCGGGAACCAAGGACGTAATTTTCTCACACTCTTCATGAGATAATGTTTCAGGGGCAAAACCATCAACTTTTCCAGCGAATGCTGATGCTGGGATCAATGGAATAGTGCTCGGGGTCTCTGATGATACCGAGCCGTTATTCCCGTCTTTCAGCATTTCACCATTGCCTGTTAGCAACCAGTCCACATTTAGCATTGGATACTGTTCCTTTATTCGTGCAATCATTCCTCGTGATAAATTGCGTCCTCCCGACAAAATTGCACTCATAGATGGCTGAGATGAGCCCAAAATTAATGCTAATTCAGTACGTGTAATATTCATTGACCTGATGAATTTGTCAAGTCTTGCATTGGGAGAGCCTAAAGCATTCATATCATACGGGTATTAATAAAAGTTAAATATGATACGCTTGTTTACAAAACGTATCAAAATGATATATCTTTGCGTCGAAGTTAATTCTTTAACCGCAAAGATAAATGAAATCAACGACAAAATCAACAATTTCACCGCGCATTATGAATGCCCGTTCAGTTCTAGGACGGGAGCTCGCCGACCTTGCTGTAGGGGCAACGCTCTTCGTCCCCTTTAAGTATTGTTCAGCCAACAATGTCAAGTCCACCGTAAGCCAGATGCGCGCAAAGGGCTATGACTTTACATACGATAACTCAGGGTCTGAATATTCTGTAATTACCAGAATAGCATAGTCTAATGACACACCTTGCGCCATTTTAGTCAGAGAATAATTTCCTAATAAACAAACACAATCATGGAAGTAACATTACAAGACCTGCTACACGCGATCAACATCCTCGGCGAAGACTGTGATGTGTTGGTAGACGGCAAAGACGAAATCGCAGTTTGCCCGCCTGTCAAGCTGACAAAAATCGGACGAGAACATTTCCGCATGGCACTCACTGCCAATGTAGTTGTCGACTACAAAGACAACGAATATCGCGGCACATACGTCAGTGATGACGATAACAAAATCAACCGTTGGGCTTGGCATCTACTCAAATCTCTTGCCGGCTACTGTGACAATGAAGCCTATCAAGCATGGTTTGAAGGCGATGATGCAGAAATAATCTAAATTCTACAGCTATGACCGACTTCGATAAAAAACTCATTGAAAAAGCTGACAAATTTAGTCGCTATGACTATCGCGACATTGATATCCTCATCAAGATAGCCGACACTGACGAGGCGCGCAAACGCCTCCTCGACCTCCGTTGGGAACTCTACGATTCAGTACAAGAAACCCTCTAACCACTTACAACTATGTGGACTTTAGCAAAAGCAATATTCTATATCGGGCGGGTATTACTCTCCCTCTGCGTCATCTTCTTTGGGTGCGCCTATGGCATCCGTTGCCTCATCAACGGTCAAATCTTCTGCGCTGTCTGCTTCGGCATTATGGCATACGTCAGCGGTTATATGCTGCTGTTCCGCGCCTCCGTCAAAGAGCTGCGCGAGTTCTACCATAAATGGAATTTCCAATGAGCCAAGTATTCATCAAGTTTCCCGACAAGTGCGTCAGTTACTCAACATTCATCAAAGATGTTGCGGCTCATGTGGTAGGCCTTATGAAGAAAGACTCAACCGACCCCGAATACATCAGCCAAAACAAAGCATTTGCAATGTTTGGTCGTAGTAATGTCGAGCGGTGGCGCAAGAGCGGCAAGATAAAGCCCTCCAAGCGTCCGGGAAAAGTGGAATACAAGACATCGGAGTTACGACTGCTTCAACGGATTGAGCAAGACTACTTCGATTGATAGGGAGGTTAGCCAAGTGGGCGAGGCGACACTGATACAACCGGTTATCGGATTCGGGAAACCGACTCGCAGGTTCGAATCCTGCACCTCCCACCAACAGACAATATCAAGTTTAATAATTTCACAATTCGTTCTATGAGTAAAATAGCACTAAAAGTTGAGGAAATCAACCAACTTGCACCGCAAGACATCGCGCTCAACGAGGCTGTCCGCGACAAGTTCATCCAAATCTATGAAGCTGCATGGACTCCCACGACCGGCGTATCCGGCGAGGCCGTCTATGACAAAGAGTCTCGCAACTTCAACCGCATCCTCGCAGAAAAAGAGGACTTGCGCAAGAACTGCACCCGCTTCTCTCTGTTCACGGCATTCCTTGACGTGGCAATTTCCGGCCTTTCCCTCGAGCCGGGTACTCGCGCCCAAGCCTACCTGCTTTCGCGCTCAATCGCAGTCGGCACATACCAAGACCAGTCGGGTCAGAAGAAAAACCAGTACGAGACACAAGCCGTCCTCACTGTCTCCGGCTATGGCGAGCTGCTTCTTCGCGCTCGTTGCGGTCAGATACGCCATGCCGACAACCCCGTCATCGTCTATGAGGAGGACGGCTTCGAATTTGGCGAACGCAACGGACAGAAATTCGTCAACTACACCTGCCGTCTGCCCCACACATCAGGCAACATCGTGGCTTGCTTCATGAAGATTACTCGCGCTGACGGCTCTGCCGACTATGCTGTTCTTCTCCCCGAAGATTGGACTCGCCTTGCAGGTTACTCAGCACGTCAGAACCGCCAGTGGGATAATCAGACACGCCAATACAAGCAGGGCAACCCCAACGCCCTCTACGGCTTCAATGGCCAAGTCTGCAAGATTGACCCCGGCTTCCTCATCGCCAAGTGCATCAAACACGCTTTCAAGACCTACCCAAAGGCTCGTATCGGTCGCGGCACACAACTGGAGTCTCAGCAGGTCGATGAACTGGAAGTCAACGATGACCTTTACGGACTGGAGGACGGCTCGACCGTCAATCCCGAAACCGGCGAGGTCGTATCTTCCAAGCATGACACTGGCTTTGCTCCGGCTCCCGACACTTCCGCAGGTATCACGGTCGATCCAAGCGCAACCGCCAATGGTGGTGGCTCTGACGATGTATTCTGATAACATCTAATACCCACATTACAATGAATGAAGTAAGTACAACTCAACAAGCTGCTATCATGCGCAAGGAAAATGTGCAGATGATAGCCCAGTCTGCACCGCAGACCTACGACACCAACGCGCTGTCCTCCCAACGTTGTGCCGAATTCGGTCAGCAACTCCTTGCCGAGATACAACAGCACGGTATGACCGATGAACTTGACAAACGCTGTGCCGAGTATGTTGACAAAGCCAAGCGCACCGTCAAGGCCATGAACGAAAGACGCGCACCCATCACAAAACTCTTTGATGAGATACGCTCCCAGTTCACTGGCATGGAGAACGCCGTTGACCCTACCAAAAAGGACACCGTGCCTTATCAGATTCAGCAACACCGCAACGCCTATGCAGCACGCAAGCGTGAGGAGGCTGAACGCGCCCGGCGTGAAGAAATGGCTCGTCAGCAACGCGAACAGGCCATCAACCGCTACAAGCAAGACGCGGAGGACGATTACCGCCGTCAGTTTGATGCGCTGATAACCTCAACCATCAACGACCTCACCAGTCTCAATCAGTCGCTGACCATTGAGAACTTCGATGAGGTAAGCGCAAAAATCAAGGGTTTCAACGTCAACCTCGGCAACGCGTGGTTTCAGCAGTGCCAATCCCACGCACACAAACCTTATGAAATCAACGATGCCGAAGCAACTCAAATCCGTCAGTCAATCCTCAACCGACTTTCCACGCAGTTCAAGGAGCAATTCTTGGCAGAGGTGGGCGAATACCGCGACACTATCGCTGACGCTCTCCCCTCAAAGAAGCGTGAACTGGAGCGCATGGCCGTAGCCAATGCCGAGGAAAAGGCACGGATGGAAGCGGAACTCAAAGCGCGTGAAGCTGCCGAGGCTCGACGCCTTGATGAGAAACGCAGACGCAAGGAGGAGGAAGCCAAGGCTCAACAGCAGGTCAAGAGCCAAGCCAACGAACTTGACGGCCTTTTCGGTGCCGCGCAGGTGGCTACCCCTGTCGGCTATCAGCCCAAGACTGCCGTCAAACTCCGTGTCAAGGCTGCCAATGCCGATGGCATTCTCGCTATCCTCTCCATGTGGTGGAGCAAGGAAGGTCAATTCCTCCCTCTTGACGAACTGGAAAAGATTTTCAAAAAGCAGATAACTTTCGTTGACAAACTCGCCAACGACAAGAACTCGCCCGAAACAATCAACTCCCCATTCGTAACCTACGAAGAGGAAGTAAAAGCAAAGTGAGCATGAACTCATCGATTGAAAATCGCTTTGTACCGCTTTAATTATGTCAATCGCAAAGAATCCCGATGCATATTACAATCGCCCAAAGGTTGAAAATGTAGTGACCTCCGGCCATGTTGCCGACTACTATGGTAGACCGGAGGTCTCCAACTCCGACCTCACTGCATTGAAAGAACTCCTGCATCCGCGCTTGGTGTTCGGTGACCGAGAGGCGGCTTTCCGCTTCGGGTCTATCGTTGACGCTATCATCACCGAACCCTCGCGTGTTGACTTCCTGCACATGACCATTGACGGAGAGCCGGTCGATGAAGATGAGTTTCTCCACGCTCGTGAAATGCAACGCGCCCTCCGTGCCGAGGCTCGCCACGATGCCTTTCTCGCAAAAGTGCTTGAACTTGCCGACACTCAACGCTGCATGGTCAACAAGGCGCAGGAGTTTGACAATGGAGGCTTCCGCTTCACGCTTGACACTCGTTGCAAGTGGGATTGGTGGCTCGACATGGCTCACTTCGGTGGTGACCTCAAAACCTGCGCAGCTTCTTCCCAAAAGGAATTTGAAGATGCTGTTGACTTCTTCGATTGGGACAGGTCTCGCGCTTGGTACATGGACATAGCCAAGTCCGACAAGGATTTTATCTATGCCATCAGCAAAAAGAACTGCCGTGTGTTCAAACTATTCATCAACCGGGGCGATGCCGTCTATACTCGCGGTCGTGAGAAATACGAGGAACTCGCTTTCAAATACTGGTGCTTCGCTTTATGAAAAGATTTGCAAAATATATCAGCATAGATGTAATGCTCCGGGGTCGCTTCGTCCATACGTTCAGAATTTCCACTTTATTGGCTGAGCGCATAGACTCTGACGGCACACCGACATTCTCTGTCAATCGCATTCAGTCTCACATTGAGGAACGTATGCCATCACTCAAAGGTCAACCCTATAACATCTGCTTCTGATATGGAGACACTCAAGCATAATCATCGCGTAAATGAGCGCAGAGCGGAGCTTGCTCCGGCTTTGCCGAGTGCAGCCGATGAAAGGGATTTCCCCAATCTTCGTGTTGAACCCTACGACTACCAAAAGGAGGGTATTATCGCCGGTCTGCGTTGGAAACGCTTCCTCATCGGTGATGAGCCGGGGCTTGGCAAAACGCTACAAAGTATCGGTGTCGTTGACTGCGCGGGTGCTTATCCCTGCCTTGTTATCTGTCCGTCCTCTCTCAAAATCAACTGGCAACGCGAGTTTGAGAAATTCACGGATAAGAGAGCATTGGTGTTGGAAAACTCCGTTGCTACCACTTGGCCTTATCTCCTGCAAATGGAGATGCACCATGTGGCGGTCGTCAACTACGAAAGTCTCCGCAAGTATTTCGTGTGGGACATTAGGTGTCCGGATGGCAGTTTGCGCGCCACGGCTCGTGGCTTCCGGCTCAAAGATGTTGTCTTTCGCCCTGAGATACGGATGTTCAAGTCAATCATCATTGACGAATCACACCGCGTCAAAGACCCCTCTGCCCAACAGACAATCTTCGCTCGAGGCATTGCCGAGGGCAAGGAGTGGCGCATACTTCTGTCGGGTACTCCTGTTGTCAATCGCCCTGCCGACCTCATCGCGCAACTCTCCATCATGGGCAGACTCCCCGAATTTGGCGGTCGATCCAAATTCCTTTCTCAATATGGGGGAGGGGAAACCTCGAGCCAACGAGGGCAGAGCCGAACTCGTTCGGGCTATGCCGAGTGCAGCCGAGGTCGCACCATAGGTGAAATTAGCAAGGAACGCCGGGGCAAGCAGGAAGATGACGCTCCGCGCAACCTTGACCAACTCTCCAACGAACTCTACTCTCGCTGTATGATACGCCGGGAAAAGGCAAAGGTGCTGACGCAGCTCCCCGACAAGACTCGCACCGACCTCTACGTTGAAATCTCCAACGTTGACGAGTATATGCTTGCCCAAGCCGACCTTGCGGAGTATCTCCGCAAGTACACCGAGTGCGATGATGTTGACATCCGGCGCAAGATGCGCATGGAGGCTCTTGTCAAGTTTATGACCCTGCGCTCACTCTCTGCAAAGGGAAAGGTTAAACAAGCTATTGACTTCACGCGAACATTTCTCGCCAACGGCAAACCGCTCATCCTGTTCTGCTCGCTCCACGAGATTGTTGACGAACTTAAAAAGGCTTTTCCCAACGCTGTAAGCGTAACCGGTCGAGACTCCATGACAATGAAACAAGCTGCCGTTGACGCTTTCCAATCGGGGCAAGCGCAACTAATAATCTGCTCTATCAAGGCCGCAGGTGTCGGGCTTACTCTTACAGCATCCTCCAACGTGGCTTTCGTGGAGTTCCCTTGGACGTATGCCGACTGCTGTCAGTGCGAAGACCGCGCCCACCGCATCGGTCAAAAAGACAATGTTACCTGCTACTACCTTATCGGACGCAAGACCATTGACCACACCCTCTACTCAATCATCCACGAGAAGAAATCAATCGCCAATCAGATAATGGCTGCCGATGATGATATTCCCACGGAGGAACTTTATTTTGATGAACTTGTATCTCAATTTCTCAACTGCGATGATGGTGTATGAAGTCAATCTCAAACTCAGATTTCTCCCTGCTGATGGACAAACTTCCAATCGTCATGCAGTACGCAAGAAATTCTATTCCCGCATCCGACCTAAAGGCGGTCAACGCCCACAGGATGCTGACTATACTGCTCAAAAAATTAGAAAAACAAAACACCCCAAAAATCAAAAAAAATGACTAAAAAAGAAATCGTTGACCAGCTCGTCAACAATGAGGGCATCGCTTCCTCTACCGCCAACAAGGCTGTGACCGCAACTATCAACGCTATTGCCGGTGCGATAGCTTCAGGAGAGAGTGTCTTCCTTCGTGGACTTGGCACTTTCAAAATCCGTGAGGTTGCAGAAAAAACAGCTCGCAACATCTCTAAAAATGAGCCTTTCGTCATTCCGGCTCACCTTGCCGTGAAGTTCATCCCCTCCGCTGAGGTCAAATCTAAACTCGCTGCAAAATGAGACTCTACGAATGCTCCGTGCGCTTCGACAAGATGATGCAGAATGGCACCGTCAAAAAGGTTACCGAGGTTTACCTCGTTGACGCTATCACGTTCTCCGAAGCCGAAGCGCGTATTATCCGGGAAATAACTCCCTACATGTCGGGCGAGTTTGATGTTATCGCCATCAAGCGCACCAAGTACACCGAGATTGTCTATGACAAGTTCAACCTTGCATCACGCAATGATGCCGAGGTTCAGAAACTGATGGGGCGCAACTCCCAAGCCTCCGAGGTTGCCGACAAGTGGTTCAAGGTAAAAGTCAACTTCGTTACCATTGACGAAAAAACCGCAGCCGAAAAGAAATCCTCTGTCTACTACATCGTCAACGCAGGTTCTAATGCTGCAGCCCACGAGACAACTGTTGACTTCATGAAAGGCACGATTGCCGACTATGAGATTGCCTCTGTCGTTGAAACCAACCTAATGGACGTGTATGTCTATTCGGCTGACGGCACAAAGTCTGTAGGAGTCAAGGAGGCAAATATGAAGCAGACTCCCGAAGCAATCTTTGATGCTTACTATGAGCATGGCAAAAAGGGTGGCAAGTCGCTCGATGAAGCCAAAAAGGAAATGGAGCAAGACAATGAGCCAAACACCAATGACAATGGCTGATTATCCCCAAGTAACAATCTACGGGGCGTGTCCCTCAAAATCGAACAGTTACAAAATTGTTCGGTTTGAGGGTCACCCCAGCCTCGGTAAGACAGACGCTCTCAAAAAGTATGAGCAATCTTTCTTCATGCAGAACACCCTGCGCCGGAAGAAAATCAACAAGCGTTTCAAGTTCTCCGTTGATGTCTATTACTCATCCGACCGACCCGACCTCGACAACGCCCTGAAGATTCTGCTCGACTGTCTGCAATCCAGTGAGACTATTACGAACGACCGCTTGTGTGCCGAAATACACGCCCGGAAGTTCATTGACAAAAAGGACCCACGCGTGGTCTTTACCATCGAAGAACTGATGTAGCTATGGAACGTGAAAGCTTTCTTTTCTATCGCAGCTTCTATGAGGCTATCAAACGAATGCCTTGTGAAGTTCAAGCCGAGATTTACCCGGCTATCGCTGAATATGCTCTGATGGGGAAGATGCCAACCGACATTTCCGATGTCGCTATGGCCATGTTCCTGCTCATTCAGCCCAATATTGATGTCAACAACAAACGCTTTGAGAACGGCAAAAAAGGTGCTGCTTTCGGCAAGCGTGGCGGTCGCCCAAAAAAGAAAACTACCACGTCCAACCCCGGCTACAATCTCACCTTTGAGCAGGAGATCGAGCAAATGAAAGCCGATGCCGACTGGACTGCTTCTGTCTGTGAGGACTACAACCTCACCCCGGAGGATTACTCCGACCGCCTCAAACGCTTCCTCAAGCAACGCAACTTTCCAACGCTACAAATTGGCAAAATAAGATATGATGGAAAATATCAATAAAGACACTATGTAATAAGAATATAAGATTTTGCAGTTTTGTT
>CAZASF010000046.1:0-19000 GCA_964487725.1 uncultured Bacteroides sp.
ACCCTTTTCCTTTCCTAACCAAATCTTTTAACATTTATTTTTTGAGAAAATTTCGAAGCATGAGGTATGGATAGAGCGTAAAGCACTGAGAGTTAAAGGGGTTAACCGGTTACGGGAGATCGTTGTACAGGTGGACAACCTGACCATGCGGGTTGGTTGAATGAATCCCCGCGATGCGGAGCGACCCATTATTCTGGGTTTTCCACGGGTTACGGCCTGACGGCCTCACCCGTGGCTACTATTAAAATGCGCCTACAGCGCAACCATGCGGACGGGAGTCGATATGCAATAAATATATGCGGCAACCGGCCACTCGAGGCTGGTGCTCGGTGTAGCCGGTTGCTATAAATCTTTTTCTGAGGGATGCCTTACTTAAGGCCGAGTTTTTCCTTTACGGCGGCTGTAACGTCGGTTACGGTTGAGCCTACATATATGGCTTGGCCGGTTTCGAAGATCATGGTGTAGCCACCTTCAGATCCGACAGAGTTGATTGCATTGATGATTTTCTGCTGGATAGGTGCCATGAGCTGCTGCTGCTGTTTTTCAAGATCCTGAGCTGCTGTTTGACGGAACTGCTGCATTTTCTGATCGAAGTCCTGAAGTTCAGCAACACGACGGTCAAGGATTGACTGAGGAGCCTTTTCGTCCACGGCTTTCTGATACTCTTCCATTTTTTTCTGAGCTTCAGCCTGAAGGTTCTTGAATTCATCATCATATTTCTTGGATGCGGCTTCGAATTCAGTCTGTGCGGTTTTGAAATCAGGAAGCTCAGGCAGGATGTTACCAGTGTTGACAACACCGAATTTCTGAGCGAAGACCATTGAAGGGAGCGCAATCATGATTGCGACCAAAAGTTTCTTAATCATTGGATTTATAATATAAATAGAGTGTTAATATTACAATTGAATTTCTTGAAAGTGCGCCTCCGGGACAAGACCCGGAAGGACGGGTGCAAAGATAAGGTTTTTATTTTGAATATCCTAACTTGGCAAGTACTTCGTTGCTGACATCAATCTTCGGGGACGCAAAAATAATGTCGGCTGACGATGCCCGGTCAAAGATGCACATGTAGGCACGCTCTTCGGCCACACGTTTTACGGCTTCATAGACATCGTCCTGGATGGGCTGCATCAGACTCTGACGTTTTTTGTAGAGTTCTCCCTCGGGGCCGAAATATTTGGCACGGAGTTCTGCGGCCTGTTTTTCCTTGGCCACGATAAGTTCCTCCTGCTTCTTTTTCTGCTCGTCAGACATGAAGGGCATTTTGGATTTGTAGTCGTTGTACATTGTCTCAGCTTCGCGGGCAATGTTTTCCACCTCTTTCTGCCAAGTCTGGGAAAGCTGTTCGAGCTGAACGTTGGCCACTTCATAGGCGGGGATATTGGAGAGGACATATTCCATGTCAACCAAAGCGAATTTCTGGGCGTGGCCAATTACCGAGCAAAACAGCAAGCCAATGGCCAACAGAAGAGATTTTTTCAGGTTCATAGTTTTCTTTTTTATGTGTTTCCTTGGTTAGTAAGACACCATACGAGGAAAAAAGTTTAAAATTCTTGTCCGAGGATGAAGTGGAAGTGACTGCCACCTCTCTCGCCAAAGACTTTGTCGAAACCGTAAGCCCAGTCGATACCCATCATACCAACCATTGGGAGGAAGATGCGGATACCGGCACCGGCAGAGCGTTTGAGCTCGAAGGGAGAGAAGCGCTTCATCTGGTTCCATGCGTTACCTCCTTCAACGAAGGTCAGACCATAGATTGTAGTGGAGGTCTGAAGCATGAAGGGGAAATGGAGTTCAACGCCGAGGCGGGAGTAGGCATAACCTTCGCTTCCGTAGGGGGTCAAGGCACCGTTGTCGTATCCACGCAGACCGATGGTTTCAGTGGCATACTGATAAGATCCGGTCATACCGTCGCCACCGACGTAGAATGTTTCGAAGGGAGACTTCAACCACTTGTTATAGCTACCGAGCAAACCGAAGTCAGCACGAGTCATCATAACGAGGGTGTACTTGCTCTCATAGCTGGTGAGCGGAGTGTAGGTACGGGAAGAGAATTTCAGCTTCCAATATTCAATCCACTTGTAGAGCTCTTTCTTGGACTCGGTGGTGTTCTCTTCGGAGAGTTTCTGCCAATTTTTCTTTCCGAACAGCGATGCCGGAGGTGTCATCTGCAGGCTGAGAGAGAATTGCGAACCACGGCGTGTGTAGAGCGTGTTGTCGATAGAGTTACGTGCCAGAGTAAGACCAAGAGTGAAAGAGTTGGATGTACCATTGTTCATATAATAAAGGTAGTCCCAATTCTTGAGGTAGTACCAGTTATATGACAGTGCGGCCTGGAAAGTGAAGTAGTCATCGGGCCAGCTGAGGCGCTTACCGAATCCGACGGTCACACCAACCATCTGCAGGATCTTATTGGGGTCATAGGCATCGGTGATGGTGGAGTTGTAATAGTCGTTATAATTACCGTAGTTATATCCATAGCCGTAGTAGCCACTGTAATAATTGTAGGCTGAGTTGGCCCAACGGTTATTGTAGTAAGATGAGTTCACACCGGTCTGGCGGCTATAGAATGCCGAAACAGAGAGCGAGTTGGGTCGCTTTCCACCAAACCAGGGGTCAAGGAACGACACGCTGTAGGCCTGATAGTAGCGGGCATTGGTCTGAGCGGAGATTGTGAATGTCTGGCCTTCACCCTGGGGAATCAGTCCTTTGTAGGAGCTGGGGTGGAAGAGATTCTTTATTGAGAAGTTGGTGAATTTGAGGGCGAGTTTACCAATCACACCTGTCTGTCCCCAACCCATTGAGAATTCAATCTGGTCATTGGCCTTGGACTCAAGGTTGAACACGATGTCGACCGTTCCGTTTTCCTCGTTAGGCTGCGGCTGCACGTCGATTGTTTCGGGGTTGAAGTGGCCTGTCTGAGCAATTTCGCGGTAGGATCGCATGAGGTCATTCTTGGAGAAGAGTTCACCGGGACGTACACGGAGCTCACGGCGGATAACCTTTTCATAAAGGCGGTCGTTACCGTTGATAATCACATTGTTGATACGCGCCTGCGGACCCTCGACCATACGCATTTCGAGGTCGATTGAATCGCCGCGGACATTGCGTTCGATGGGCACAAGGTTGTAGAAGAGATAACCGTTGTTGAGATATACGTTGGACACGGCATCGTCATCATCGCGGAGTCGCTTGTTGAGCAGCTTCTGGTTGTAGACATCGCCGGGCTTAATGTCAAGGATATTGTTGAGCAAAGAAGTTGGGAATACAGTGTTGCCGACCCAAGATATATCGTTGATGTAATACTTCTTTCCTTCTTCGAGCGAGATGTAGACATCGACGGTCTTGTCATCGTAAGGCACAACGGAATCGGAAAGAATCTTGGCATCGCGGTAGCCTTTCTCGTTGTATTTCTCAATGATTCGCTTCAAGTCATCCTCGTAGTCGTTCTCCACGAATTTCTTCTGACGGAAAAGGTTGGACAGCTTGCCTTTCTCGTTGGTCTTCTTCATGGTGCGCTGGACTTGATTGTCGCTCATCACCTCATTACCTTCAATGTAAATCTTGTGGACTTTCACTTTGGAATTCTTGTCCACGTTGATGTTGACAATCATCTCATTGGGGGCGGCATTATCTTCCTGAAGGGTGATATTTACCGTTGCGTTACCAAATCCCTTGTCACTGTAGTATTTTTTTACGATAGCTTCGGCTCGGTTCACGATGTTCTGCGTGATCTGGTTGCCTTTGTAGAGCTGAAGGCGCTCCTTGAGGTCGTTGCTCTCGCCCTTTTTCACACCATTATAACGGACCTCGGAAATTCGGGGTTGAGTGCGGAGGTTGATTGTGATCCAAGCCTTGTCGCCGGCCGTTTTGTCAACGAGAATCTGCACCTGGCTGAAAAGGCCCTGACGCCACAGGCGCTTGCTCGCAGCAGTAAGTTCGGCTCCGGGGACTTCAACCCGTTCACCCACTTTGAGGCCGGCATAGCGCAGAATGACATCCGGCTCATAGTTGTCGGCACCGGTGACGTTTATCCCGGCAATCTCGTACGTGCGGGGTATGCCGGTGAACACCACATTGGGCCGGAATGTGGTATCGGCAGAGGTCTGGGCCGAAGCTGAGGCCGAAAAGCACAACAGCATGACTGATAATATGGTGAATATCTTTTGCATAGTCAAAGGATTACTTTTTAATTGCTGCATTGATTCATTGGTTTTTATTCGCGAGCTGTTCCGAGGTCATTCCGAATCGTCGTTCACGTTTGCAGAAGTCGGCCACAGCCCGGACTAAATCCTCGCCGGTGAAGTCCGGCCAGTATATGTTAGAGAAATAGAGTTCAGAGTAAGCGATTTGCCATAAAAGGAAATTGGACACGCGTGAGTCGCCGCCGGTGCGTATAAGCAAATCGGGATCAGGGATTCCGGCAGTTGTCAGTCTGTCGGCAAAGAGAGCTTCGTCGATATCCTCAGGCTTCAGCTGTCCGTCCATGGCTTCGGCAACAAGCCGGCGTGTGGTATCGACAATCTCCCACCTTGACGAATAGCTGAGGGCGAGGTTGACCTGAAGACCGACACAAGCGGATGTGGCTTCAAGGCTTCGCTCAAGTGACACCCTGGATTCACGAGGCAGACGGGACACATCGCCTATGACATTGAGCTTCACGTTGTTTGCAACCATATCGGGGGTTTCTTTCTCAAGCGAAACCACGATCAGATGGAGCAACGCGTCGACTTCCTGACGAGGGCGGTTCCAATTCTCGGTGCTGAAGGCATAGAGGGTAAGGTAACGTATGCCAATCTCGGATGCCGCGGTGATGACTTTCCTCACAGACGACACACCAGCTACATGGCCGGCAGTGCGGTCAAGGCCCTGCGCTTTTGCCCAACGGCCGTTTCCATCCATGATTATGGCAACATGGGCGGGGACAAATTCGGGATTGATATTCAGAGCGTTGGCAGTCATGTTCAATCTATGCGGTTACACGTGCGGCATCTTTCGCCAAATTCGTAACTGACACCCACGGTGAGTCCGGAGTACCAGTCGGTATTCTTAAGGAAAGAGCTTTTAATGAGATACAAATCAGTGAGGCTATCGCCATCAACTTTATCACCGAACACTTTGGTCATGGTAAATTCTGCGTTGAGATTAAGCCTCGGGGCAATGCGGTAACGGATGCCGATCCCTATTGGAAGGGCAAACGCCACATTGGTGGAGCCTGCGGACGATGCCATTGCAACTCCAGCACCAATACTAACGAATGGGGTCCAGCGCCGGAGGTTCATATAGGAACGTCCCGTGCCGTAGCCAAAGAAGTTGCATTCGCCGCGGACGGTGAAGTCCGTGACAGTGGAGTTGAATGAATAGTTGCTTCCGAAAGGCAGCGCATTGTCAAAATCGGCCGTGTTGCCCGATATTGTCGACAGTCCGAGTCGGGCTCCGAGCGCCCATCGGGAATCGATTATGTAGCGCATGCCTGCACGGCCCGAGAATCCCGGATGCTTTAGAAGATTGCTCTCGTTGGCATCACCGAGATATCCGCTGACTCCTATTGATGCGCCAATATCGAACTTGTAGCTGTCAACATCGCCATCGGCCGCGGCCGGGGAGGTCACGGAGACGACGAGAACAACAGGTAGCGATATTTTCAGAAATGTGCTGGTCAAAGGAAGAGGTTTATTGAAGCGGTTTGAAAGTGAGACGGTTGATGACTCCGCGCCATACGTTTCTGTTGACGTTGCCACTCTCGATATAACCACCGAAGAGGTAGATGTAGGGGCAATCCCATGATGTTATGGGCGCAATTTCAGAATCATTGTCAACTGAAAGCCAACCCGGCAGAGCAGGCAGTTCAACCGAGGTCCATGCGAGAGCCGATGCACGGGATGAGAGTGTTTTCTCGAACACGAGGGCCTGTGCTCCAACGAGAGAGGGCACTGCATCGGGAAGCTGCATAAGATAGCCGGCCTGATCCCAGTTGACACCAAGGTCGTAGGATATATATGTCGGGCGCGAGAGGGTTCCGTCGGCCAGCTTGCCACCAAATGCAAGAAGCACGGATTTCTCAGTCACCGTGAGGTCGTCCTGAACGGAGAAGAAGTAGTAGGGGAACATGGTTACTCCGCTGACGGCGGGGATTCCACGCTCGGTAACGTTGGCCCATTGGTTGCCATCGTAAGCCCACATAGTTCCGACAGGCTCACCGGCAGCCGTTTCGCCTCCAAGCACGAACACCATGGGGTTGCTGGACCACTCTGTGGTGAATGTGAGGGGGTTGCCCGTTCCGGTCACCGGGGCGTTATCAGGGATGAGAGTTTCGGTTGTGGCCGGATATGTGGCGTAATAGTATGTATTATCAGAGTGTTTGTTGACGCCTATAATCCTGTCGTTGAATGAGCAATAGATATGCGACATTGCAACTCCGGTGGAGGCCCAAGTAACGCCGTCGTCAGTTGACTTTGCGAGGAGGCCGCCGTCAATGGCATAAAGGGCATCGGATGTGGCGGTGATAGTGGTGACGTCAAGTGTGTTGGGTATGTTGACCGAGACAATCTGCCAGTCGTCGAGTCCGGGGTTGGATGACACGGCACGGGTTGCAGTGCCGGCTCCATCAGTGGCGAAGCAATAGGCCTCGCTCTTGTACTTCACTGCTTTGAGGGCTGCGGGGTAGGCGATTGTGGTGGGGAATCGTGAATAGGCGGCATCGCCCCATGCGAGAGAGTCAGGTTTCATCTTGTGGACGTTGACATAGACGCGATAGTCGCGCGAAGCGAGCGTGTTGGCCGATTCAAGATGGACGGTTATGTAGCCACGTGAGAAGTCAACAACGGTTGTTTCCGTAGCGCTGGTTTCCAGGAAGTTGATTATGGTGTCCTGGCCGTCGGAGCCCGGCATGGTGATTTCGGCTTTGCTGACGGAGGATAGGGTCATGTTGATTCCGAGAGAGTCCACACGGGAGCCGAGCGGCAGTGAGTCGGCGTTGAATACCGTACCAGCGTTAAGGTCAATTGAGAAGAATACGGTGTCAAGGTTGGCCATTATAGCCTCATTGGCATCCAGGTTGAATGACTTTATCATGCATGCCGACTCATAGCTTGTGTCCAGTGAGTCGTAGATTGAATAGTCATCGTCAGAATTACATGCTGAGAACCCGATCATGAATGCAACCAGAGCCATCAACACATATATAGAAAAATACTTTTTCATTCGCGAATCTATAAATCGGTAAGTTAGTTCAAGGTGCAAAGGTAAGAAGTTTTTTATTATTCAGTAGCCGGGTCAACGTTTTTAACATTGATTATGACGTTTGGAGCGTATGTCCCCTCTATAGACAGCTCTCCGGAGGGAATTTTAACTCTATGACAGCCGTTTTCGCCGAGCATTACTGACGAAACCTCTATCCGGGCGTCGTCCCACAGGCCGGCAGCGATGAACGATTGCAGGATTCGTGCTCCTCCCTCCACCATGACCGATGAAATTCCCTCGGCTTTCAGGCGGCCGATTATTTCCGCCACCATGGCGTCCTCGCGGACCATTACGCGGCAAACGGTCTGAGGTATGTCAACGCGGTCAACAGCCGACACGTAAATTAGCTCCGGATTGGCAAACAGCTTGGCTGACGGGGGAACTATGCCCCGGCGGTCGAGAATCACGGGACGTGGCGAACGGACATCCACGAGGCGCACGTTGAGCGAGGGGTCGTCGGCAATGACTGTGCCAGCTCCAACAAGGATTGCGTCAAAGCCTGCCCGCAGACGGTGCATGGCCTGCATTGACAGCGCGGTGGAGAATTTAGCAGGTGTGTTATCGGCAGTGCGGCGGCGGTCAAGGTATCCGTCAGCGCTCTGTGCCCATTTGAGCATGATGTAGGGACGATGTAGTGTCTGGGCTGTCATGAACGGCCGGTTGAGCTCGCTGCATTCCCGGTCAAGGACTCCAGTCACAACTTCCACTCCTGCTGCACGTAACATGGCTATGCCGCGGCCACTGACCCGCGGATTAGGGTCAACCGCTCCGACAACCACGCGACGGAACCCAGCTTCGATAAGCATTTTGGCACACGGCGGAGTCTTGCCATAGTGGGAACAGGGTTCAAGAGTCACGTAGACAGTGGCCTCAGGGATTAGATGGAAGTCACTCCCGGCGATTGCTCTCACGGCCCACACTTCGGCATGCGGACCGCCGCAGCGTCTGTGGTACCCCTCCCCTATTATGCGTCCACGGGCCACGATGACGGCTCCAACCATGGGGTTAGGCGAGGTGAATCCGCGTCCGAGACGAGCAAGCTGCAATGCCCTGCGCATATATTTCTCCTCTATTTCCAATCGCCACACTCCTTTATTAGTTCAACAAGACGGCTGACAGCATCTTCCGCCGGTATATTGCGCTCCACACACTCCTTGCCCTTGTAGAGGCTGACTTTGCCGGCAGCAGCGCCCACATAACCGTAGTCGGCATCGGCCATTTCGCCGGGCCCATTGACAATACAGCCCATTACGCCTATTTTCAATCCCTTAAGGTGCCCGGTAGCTTCCTTTACCCGTGCGAGAGTCTGCTGTAGGTCAAAGAGGGTGCGACCACAGCCGGGACATGATATGAACTCGGTGTGGCTGAACCGCAGTCGTGCCGACTGGAGAATAGACAAGGCCAGACGGTTGCATTCATCGGGCGTAAGCGCGCCCGAAACAACCTCTATGCCGTCAACAAACCCTTTCAGCAGCAGCGATCCGAGGTCAATAGCGGCCCTTAGGCGGACAGCATCGGCATCCACTCCGCGGTATGTTCCCCTGACTATCACGGGATTATCCACATTGCGGAGCGTCAGGGCGTTAAGCGCAGCCTCAAGGAGCATGCCCTGATTCGGTCCTTCGGCATGGAGCACGATGGCATCGGAGGGCCCTATCTCTGCCTCACCGCTGATTACGGTCTCAGCAGTCACCAATTTCAGACCTTGCAGGTTGTCAACACCGGGCACAAGGGCTATGCGGCTCCCACCAACGCCACCTATTTCCTTTGAACGGCGCCTGCCGCCTGCTCCGAGACGGAACCGTGGGTCACGCTGCGCTATGACGGGGCTGCATGCGGCCATCTCGTCAATGTAGTCCATGATTGCACGCGCCACCGGAAGTTCTTTCTCCGGCTCCTCGCTGAGCGAAACGCGGATAGTGTCGCCGATGCCCTCACGAAGTAATGCGCCGATTCCCATTGCCGACTTTATGCGTCCATCCTCGCCGTCGCCGGCCTCCGTAACGCCTAAATGCAGCGGAAAGTGCATATCCTCGGCATCCATAGCCTCAACCAGAAACATAACGGTTTCCACCATGACCACAACGTTAGAGGCTTTTATTGAAATCACTATACGGTCAAAGCCGTGGCGGCGGCACACGCGGAGAAACTCCATGACGCTTTCCACCATACCGGCGGGAGTGTCGCCATAGCGGCTCATGATGCGGTCCGACAGCGAGCCGTGGTTCACCCCGAGGCGGATAGCCGTGTCGTTGGCGCGGCAAACCTCAAGAAACGGCACAAGGGCATCCTCCAACCGCTGCAATTCGGCGGCATACTCGGCGTCAGTGTAATCGATTTTGCGGAACGTGCGCCCGGGGTCGACGAAGTTTCCGGGGTTGATGCGCACCTTCTCCACCTGCTGTGCGGCGGCAAATGCGGCACGCGGATTGAAGTGGATGTCGGCCACCAGAGGAGTGTCATAGCCCACGGACCGCAGCCGGCGGCGTATCTCGCCAAGATTACCGGCCTCACGCACACCCTGCGCCGTGAACCGCACGAGTTCAGCTCCCGCATCAATGATGCGTGCAGCCTGAGCCACAGAGCCTTCCGTATCCATGGTTGACGTTGACGCCATGGACTGCAATCTGACGGGATTCAGGCCTCCAATGGCTGTGGAGCCTACGCGGACCTCCACCGCCTGCCGGCGGCGATATTCAAAATCATTCATCGGCAGAGCCCCTACACCTTGAACTTGTACTTGACGGCTTTAAGTTGCTCGTTGGCCTTGACGATTTTCTCCGACAGCCCGGCACGGAACTCATCGTAGCGCGCGGCAAGAGCCTCATCTTTCAGGGCAAGGATGCTAACAGCGAGGATTCCGGCGTTCATACCGCCATCAATACCCACTGTTGCCACGGGGATTCCGGGAGGCATCTGCACAATGGCCAGCAGCGCATCGCGTCCCTCGAGCGAGGAGCTTATGGGGACCCCAATCACCGGAACAGGAGTCATGGCGGCTATCACACCCGGCAGAGCGGCAGCCATGCCGGCACCGGCAATGACAACTTCGATGCCACGCTCACGGGCACCGCGGGCAAAGCGCTCCACTTCGGCGGGAGTGCGGTGGGCCGACAAGGCGTTCATTTCGAAAGGCACTTCCATAGCATCGAGGAATTTGGCGGCCTTTTCCATTATAGGCAGGTCAGATGTACTGCCCATGATAATACTAACTTTGGGTGTCATATATATATGTCTATGCTGTAAGAGTTTTCGGATTTACTTCCGCCTGCAAATTTACGCAATATGTTTCACACTGCAAAAGGAGAGCCGGTTCACACCGACTCTCCTCAACAAAATAAGGGTTAACCTAAACTATGTCTGCGCCTTATTGATAAGGTTGATGTTCATCAATCAATATTGAAGGCTCCTTCATTGGCGGTCACAGGCCATCCGGGATTCTGATAAATCTTGGATGTTGAAAGGTCGTTCTTGTCAGAGCAAGCATTGACAAAGGCCTGATGTCCGATGGGGCTCAGATAGTGGGCACGGGTGAATGACAGACCGTCCCAAACGAGGTTCTGCAACTTAGTGATCTGGTATGGGCGGACGTAATCACTGTTGGCCTGGGGCGACATGTTGCCTTCGCCGTTGTCCGGGCTTACGATTGCAGCCTGGAACACACCGGATTCGGTCTTAAGGCCGAGCGGGCTGGTGGGATCAGCATAGACTGTGCCCCAATATTTCATACCTTCAATCTGGTAAGGAGTGGTGATCAGCTGGTCAAGTGCACACCAACGGCGGAGGTCGTTGAGGCGGAGAGCTTCAGCCATGAGCTCGTTGCGGCGTTCGCGGCGAACGTTGTAAAGGAGCGGCGTGATGAGCTGGCCGTGTGAGTATGCTCCCCAGTCGCCCTTGGCTTCCTCTGACATAACGGTTGCGGCGACTGTCTTGCTCCAGTCAGAGTCAACTTTAGCGCGGGTGCGGAGTGCGCGCCAGTAGCTGTCGGCAGAGCCGTCGATGCTTCCGGTTTTCTCCACGCATGCCTCCATGTAGTTGAGAAGGGCTTCAGAGGCGCGGAATATGATTGAGCCGGTGATGGACTGCAAGTTACCTGTTGCCTCGGCGTAGTTGTAGCCCTGTCCTTTCTTGATAGCGTAGCCGGTAGTGGTTTTGGTTTCGCTCGTTCCGTCAAGGAGCCATCCCTCGCGCCACATGTTGGCGGTGTGACCGTCAAGACCCCAGGAGATAACCGATTCGTCGCCCTTGGTGAAAATCTGGATTCGGGAGTCGCGGTCCTGAAGAGTGGCAGTAACGCCCTGATTTTCCCAGTCTGTGTCGTAGCCTGAGCCTGAGGCATAGATAGGCAGACCATTACGCATGAGGAAGGAGTTGACCATGCCACGGGTCCAGCCTGAACCACCGGCATTTTTCTGGAACTGCGCCTGAATCTGAGTGCTCTGTCCTTCGGAGATGAGATAGCTCTTGTAGAGGAGCACTTCGCTGTAGGAACTCAGGTCAACGCTTGAGAACATGCAGTAGTAGGGGTTGAGTTCAACAAAGCCTTCGCCCATACCTTCGGGAGTGTCAGTGTTCGCAACGAGATTGTTGACAAACTTGTCGGCCACGGCTTTTGCCGAGGTCATTGCCTCAGTCAGGAAGTAGCTGATTTCGGTGTCAATGTCAAACGAGCCGAGGAGCGATGCATCGCCGGGCCATCCGGGACCACCGGGCACGAGGGCTGTGCCTTTGTGATATTTCAGCCATGTCCCTTCGAAAAGAGCCACGCGGCTGCGGAACAGGTTTGCACAGTCTTTGTTGAGGCCGTTCTTGCCCTTTGAGGAAGTTTCGGGCAGAAGGCGTGCGGCTTCTTCAAGGTCGTCAAGAATATAGCGTGCCACTTTGTTACGGGGCTGACGCACTGAGGCTTCAAGAAGGGTTTCCTTGTCGTCGGGGAGCACACCGTCAATGATTGGGTAGTCACCAACCACGCTGTAATATTGCCAGTAGGCGTAGGCACGGAAGAAGTGGGCCTCACCCATAGCCTCGTTGACAGCTGCATCGCCACCGGAGATTTCTCCGGCATCGTAGGCCGGCTGGGCATACTCAAAGAAGAAGTTGAGTTTGCGGATGTTGCTGAAATTCCAGTTGCCGGTATCATCGCCCACGCGCCATTCGCCGGGCACCCAGCGGGTTGAAGCAGAGCTGCTCACCTGATTGTCAGTGCCGTTGTCGGACACAAATGTGCCGAGAGAATATGAGTTGTCGGAATGAGTGGGGAACATTCCGTAGAACGGGAGGGTGTAAGCTGACAGGTTGCTGGCGGAATTGAAATAGTTTTCCGGAATCAGCTTATCTTCGGGCTGCTCGTTGAGGTAATCTTCGCAGGAAGTAAATGATGCGGCTACGGCAGCTACAAATAAGGTCTTTATATATTTGTTCATCGTTTCTTATTGATTAGAAAGTTACGTTAAGACCAACGGAGAACACGCGGGAGAGAGGATAAACTTTACCAAAGCCGTAGCCGGAATCGTAGGCCTCGATAAGTTCGGGGTCACCCATGTCCGTGAAGTTGGTGAGCTTTGCAAGATTCTCGCCGGAGAAGTAAACTCGTAGGTTTTCAATGTAAGCCTTGCGGGTAAGCGACTTGGGAAGAGTGTAACCTACAGTGAGGTTCTTAAGAGCGCAGTAAGCGGCGTTCTGGAGGTAACGTGTCTGAACGGCTGTGTTGCTCGGGCCTCCCCAGTTGAGGCGGGGATAGTAGGAATCCACGTTAGGACCGAGGGGGTCAGTTGTGTCGGCCGAGCGGAAGTAGTCAAGGTGGGGCAGATAAGCCACAGCCTGCCATTTGCCTATGCCGCAGATACCGAACATCATCTGGCCGGAAGCCCAATAGTCACGCTTCATGGTGCCCTGGAGGAACACTTTGATGTCAAATCCCTTCCACGATGCTTCAAGGTTCAGACCGAAGCTATAGCGGGGAGTGGTGTTACCGATAACCGTGCGGTCACCCGGATCATCGAGAGTGTTTTCGCCGGTGCTGATAATACCGTCGCCGTTAAGGTCGGCATACATGATATCACCTGCGCGCCATCCCGTTCCGAGACGGTTCTGGCCCTGACGGGGAGTTTCGGGAGCATGTCCGTAGTATTTGGTGTAAGCTGCGTCAAGAGCGTCGAGGTGAGCGTTCATCTCTTCGTCGGTCTTTGCTATGCCGATGGTGGTGTAGCCCCAGATATCGCCGAGTTTCGCACCATGGTAATATGTGCTGAGCGAATTGTTTTCGTTGGGATAGTCGTCGATTGTAACAGTGTGGTCATAGAGGTTGGCGGTGATGCCATAGTTGACTTCGCCTATGCGGTCGCGCCAGGTAACCTGAAGCTCCCAACCTTTGGCTGTCATGGAGAGGTTGTTGACGTTGGGCACTGAAGCGCCAAGCACGTCGGGGAGAGTTTCGCCCGGGCCAACCATGTCCATGGTCTTGCGGTTGTAGTAGTCAACCGTACCGGTCAGGCGATTGTTGAACAGACCCCAGTCAAGACCTATGTCCCAAGTGCGGTTCTTTTCCCATGTAAGCGAGGTGGAGATGAGGCTCGGCATTGAAGCCTGAGTGCCTTTCTGACCGTCGACGAGCCAGCCGTAGGAGTTGGTTGAGTAGCCCATCACACCGTAGGTAGGATACCAGCTGCTGGTGTTCTGGTTGCCGAGTTTACCCCAGGAGAAGCGGAGCTTAAGAGTGTTGCAGGTAGTAACAAAGTCCTCCCAGAATTTCTCGCGGGCAATGTTCCAACCGATAGAGAAAGAGGGCGACCATGTCCAGCGGCTTCCGGGGCGGAAACGTGACGAACCGTCGTAGCGGATGTTACCCTCAACAAGATAGCGTCCGTCGTAGTCATAGTTGAGACGTCCGAACCAACCGGCTGTTGACCATGTGGCTGTTCCGCCTGAAACGTTGATTGAGCTGCCGTCAGTCATCGAAAGGTAAGGCAATCCGTTGACGATACCGTTGCGCGAAGCGTCAAAGTCATAATATTTGTACCATTCGCTCTGGAAACCGGCCATCACCTTGAAGTTGTTGACCTCGTTGAGCGTCCAGCTGTAGTCACCGTAGATGTTGGGGTTGAAATAGTTGGAGCGGTAAGAATATTCATACATGCGGCTGCCTACACCACCGGCTCCGTAGGGATAGCCATTGGGGTTACGGTCGTAGATCACACCGTCGCAATCCCAGCCGTGGGCCTGCTGAACGTCCTGAGTCTCATAGCTGTTGGTTGAGCGATAGTTGAATTCAGCATTGATGTTCATGCCGGTGATGGGGTGGAAACGGAAAGCAAACTGCTGGTCAAGTTTGTCCTCAATGGTCTTGTAGCGACCGCCATTCTGCATAGCGTCAATGAACGATTCAACAACGGGATATCCGTTGGGGTCATACGTGGGGACAATAGGCCAATAACGGGCAATGTTGTGATACAACTCATTGCTTGCATAGTTTGACACGAACGAGGGGGCGTCATACTGTCCGCGATACCAACGTGCGCTGTAGCCGAAAGTGAGCCATTTGGTGAGGTTCACGTTGAACTTGGCGTTGATGGTGTAGCGCTGCTGCGAGTCATCGCCGTAGCGGAGAATACCTTCCTGGCTCAGGAGGTTGCCTGAGAAGTAGAAGTTATATTTTTCGTTGCCGCCTGAAAGAGACACGTTGTGCTCCTGGGCGAATGAGGTCTTGCCGAAATGCTCATAGAGCCAGTCAGTGTTGCCGAGAGGCAAAAGCGGAGTTTCGTCCCAAACCTCCCACTGGTTAGAGTTGGGGTTACGGAACATCTTGGTCATCGTGGGGTCAGTCTGAGCCTGCTTGATGGCATCAAGTTTGTCCTGCGGGAACCATGCGGAGCCGCCTGAGTTAATAGAGCCTATGTTCATCATGTTGGCCCAAGTGTAGGAGTCAGCCATGTGAGGCATGCGGGTAACGTGGCTCCAACGGAAAGAGTCGGAGTAGTTCACCACAACCTTCTCGTCCTTGCCATTCTTTGTTGTGATAAGAATCACACCGCCGGCAGCACGCGAACCGTAGATTGAAGATGCAGCCGCATCCTTGAGCACGGATACGTTCTCAACGTCCTGCGGGTTAAGCTGATTGATGTCACCCTCCATGCCGTCGATAAGTACAAGGGGATTAACTGACGATCCGGTGCCGATTGTACCCGTACCGCGGATGTTCATCGTGCGGGCAGCGCCGAGCTGACCACCACGTGCTGCGCCAAGCACATCAAGACCCGGAGCCATGCCCTGGAGAGCATCAGCCACGGTGTTGACCGGACGAGCGGCTATTTCCTTTGCGCTCACGGTACTTACAGCACCCGTAAGGTTGACTTTTTTCTGAGTACCGAAACCAACCACAACCACTTCATCAAGCGAATTTGTGTTAGGTTCCATTGAAATGCTGAGGGCCTTGCCGTCCCATATAACGGTATGAGGATTATAGCCCACGTAAGAAACAGTGATTTTCGATCCGACGCGTACGCCCGAAAGTGTGAATTCACCATCGATGTTGGTAGCAGTGGCATTAGAAGTGCCATCGACGCGCACTGTTGCGCCCATCATTGGCTCGCCTGTTTCATCCACAACCACACCCGAACATGTTGCCGTCTGAGCTGAAGATGCGGAAACGGGTTCCGGACCTCCGGTACCTGTAGCATTGGCCACGCCCACGCAGAACGAAGAAGCCAATATAACCAAGGCACACGCATGAAGATGATTGATCATAAATTTTAATTAGTTAGGTTTAAAAATTTAAGGTGATTTGTAAAATTTTTTGTTAAATTGACACAAATATGGCGTGTTACAATCTTATTTCAAAATTAAAAAAAACAAACTAATGTATCATTTTGTTAAATCGGGGGGTGGCTCCACACATTATGCACTGTATTTCAATCGTTCGCATAACTAATATGGCGACCTCGCACATGTTACATTTTTATTTCATTATTTTTAGCACAAGGCGCTCGGCATCTCTTAGCCTCAGCCGATTTTAACATAGGAGGAGGTCTTGTTTGTTGACGAATCGCTCCGACAGCCGCAGGTCATTGAGACAATGCTCCATGGAGTAGATGCGCGTGCGAGTGGAGAAGTAGGTGTCGCAGCGGGGCGAACGCAGCTCGGCGGCACACACTGAGCCGTTGGGGTGGCGATGGGCCACTACGGTCACTTCATCAATGTGCAGTTCGGAGGCTCGCATCATCTGCGCGAAGCCCCACCATAGGGCCCTGACGGCCTCTTTCTCCGAGGGGTGTTTCGGGGCGGTGGCGTAGGTTATGGCCGGTGCGCAGGTGAGTTCCACGGCTGAAATGCGGTGGCCAAGCCGGTCACAGAGCGTAAGGCAAAGCGCGAGCGTACGCTCCGTGGCGTCAAACGTGTCAGCCAGCGCAAGTGAGTGGCAAAGGTTGCGGAAATCGCGTGCAAGGACGCGGTAGGATGGCGATGTGTTCATGATAATCAATGGAATAGATAGGGTTATAGGTTAGAGGTGAAGCGATTCTTTCTGCGCCACTATGGGGACGAACTGCAGCATGCCGGCGGCACTGTCAAGGCGTCCCACAAGCACGTTGTCGGCATCGTGGACAAACTCTCCGGCGCGCACCTTTATCTGCTTCAGATAGCGGAGCGAGGGGTCAAGGGCGCTGCGTCCCATGGCAAAAGCCGAGTCGGCGAAGTTGAGCAGGTTTGACGAGCCGGCAATGTCAGCTTTCGTAATCGGGCGTCCGCTCTGTCGCTTGGGAGTGTGGGCTATGAGCAGCAGGGAGCATCCCGTCAGTCGCGAGCGGGCCTTCAGGGCTTTCATCAGGCGCAGGGCTGCGGTGGAGTCCTTTATGGCGTTGCTCAGATAGGTGATGTTGTCAATGATTATGGCCTCATAGCCGTCGGCCATAGCGTCCATTATGTCAGTCATGGCGGATTCAAGACTCTCCTCATCGGCGGGAGCCTCATCCTCGCGCGGACGTCCACGCATAAACAGCGGACTCAGCGGGGCCTCGCTGTAGCGGCTGCCAAACTGCAGGTCGCTAAGCTCATAGTCCACGTAGAGCACCCTGCGCCCCCGGCTCTCGGCACCGGTGAGCGAGTTGACGCCTCGGCTAAGGTCGTGGGCTATCTGTACGGACACTATGCTCTTGCCCACATTGGTTTCCGAAAACAGGATGCAGATTTCGCCCTCGTGCCAGAACGGGGCCCACAGAGGAGCCACACCCTCGCCGCCACCGGCCATTTCAGCCGCAGGGGCAAGGACAAGCGAGGAGTCGGCGGCAAACACGCTGCGGTAACCCTCCAGCGCGTGGAATTCAATTTTTGGTAGTTCGTTGTTGTAAGTCATCGGTTGGTTGTTGTAAGTCATCGGTTGGTTGTTGTTTTTAGAGCCTGTCCCATAGTATTTGTTAACGCTGGGGTCGCATATTGCGGAATGATTTTTGGGTTGTTGCGAAGGAGCAATGCTGTGGCATTGTGACTGAGCGACTGCTCAAAAAGCGCCCGCAAGATGCGAGGCGAAGGTAATCCCAATCTTTCAGGCGGAGGAAATTACCATCGCCTCGGTCTTCCATTGGCATCTTTAACCGTGTTCTTCGGTCGTGTACATCAAGTACACTCCCTCATCACCCGGTCAAATCTGCTCAATGGCTGACCGCCCCAGCATTAACAAATACTATGGGACAGGCTCTTAAGTAGTTTTTCAATATAGTCAGCCATGTCCATGCTGCCGCTCAGGCAGTAGGGGGCGCGGCGCACGTCGACGAGCCTCACCTCTTTACACACATCGCGCAACGTGGCTCCATCGGCCTGCCATCGCTCAACCATGTCGGCATCCGGCAGCAGAACCACCCGGCGGCGGCGCAACACAGCCGTGCGATACGTCTCCCTCCCCCTCATAGCCGGGTCATGGCGCAGGGCTGAGGCTCCTCCGGAAGCCAGCGCAACGTAGCGTCCCCACTGACCGCTCCAGTCAATCATCATGTTGAGCATAAGGGCCGTCTTTTCGCTCTCAACCATCAGCAGAGTGGCCTCGGGATAGTCAGTGGCAAGATGGGAGCAGAAATAACATCCCTCGTAGACAAACAGCGGCAGCCTCAGCAGCGAGTGCAGATACCCCACCGGAGGGACTCCACGGCGATTCTTAAGGCGGTGCCCGTCAGAGCCGTAGGCAATCACCTTTGCCGAGCGAAACCGCCCCTGGGCGTCCATCAGGGCAAAGAGAGTGGCGCTGCGCATCAGCTGAGTGTGGCGCGTCAGGCAGCGCTCGAACGCACGGCGCACAATCTCCTCAGGCGCCATCGAAACCATGTAGCGGAAAAGAGGGTCATCCTCCACCCTGCGGCAGCAGGAAGCCATCACGTAGCCCGACACGAACGAGGGCTTTGCCGGTTGGCGATGATTTTCGGCTACAAACCCGCCAACCACCGGGCGATTGTGCAATCCCAGCTGCGAGGGCCGCAGATGATAGCGGCATTTGACCTCGCGGTTGCAGCGGCCGCAGCTATGGTGGAGCGGACGGCCCGTCAGCGAGTCAATGTAGAACTTGAACGTCCTCCGGTGGCAGGAGGGGCATATCCCCTGCAGCCTGCCAAGTGAATATCTGAGTGTCTTCATAGTTTTGTTCAGGTTTGTGTGTTATTAGCGCGCCACTGTCTCCGGCGCTACCATGCTACCAACGCTATCGCCCCAGTAACATGGTAGCACGGAAACAACGGTGTCAGTAGTCAGTCATCACAAATTGGAGGCCATCGACTTCTTG
>CAZASF010000047.1:0-18720 GCA_964487725.1 uncultured Bacteroides sp.
GACCGAAGGTATCAGCCGAGACAGTAGCGTCAGTGGGGGATATTTCCCTCGGACAGTAGCGTCAGTTGGGGGAATATCCTGCAGTAGCGTATATGTGGCGTTTGTTACCATGCTACCATGCTACCAATGTTACTGTCCCAGTATCATGGTAGCACGGGAGCGGTGTGTGGGGGATAGTGACCTTTTTTGCGGGAAATTTGTTATCTTTGTACTGTGTTAATTCATCACTGTTATGGACAATCAGATTCAGGTATATTGCAGCAATGTGGATTCGTATGTGGCCGTCAGTGGCGGAGCGAATCTGCTGGATGTCTACGGGCAGCTGAAGGACCGCATTGGCTTTGAGCCTATCAGCGCCGTTGTCAACAATAAGAGCGAGGCGTTGACTTTTCCGGTGTTCTCGCCTAAGACGGTGGAGTTTCTGCCGGTCAATACTCCGGGCGGCAACCGGACATATATCCGCTCGCTTTGCATGATGCTCTATCACTCGGTCAGCTCGCTGATGCCGGGAGCACGGCTTCGCATTGAACATTCAGTTGCGGGGGGCTATTACTGCACTATTGAGTGTGGCGAGGAGCGGACGGTCGATGCCGCTACTGTCAGCGCCATAGAGGAGCGTATGCGCCGGCTGGTTGAGAGAGACCTGCCGTTTATCCGCTGCGAGGAGCGCACGGAGAGGGTGGTGGAGATTTTCCGCCACCAGGGGCTTATGGATAAGGTGAAGTTGCTGACGTCGCTCCATGAGCTCTACACCGTTTACTATAACCTTGACGGGCTATGCGACAGTTATTACGGTCCGCTGGCTCCATCAACGGGCATGCTGCGCGTGTTTAGCCTGGTCCCCTACAATGATGGTATGCTGCTGCTTGGGCCCGATGGCAATGACCCGACGCGTCCGTGCAAGGCGGAGCCGCAGCCCAAGATGCTGCAGGCGTTCAAGGACTACGTGGCGTTCAACCATGTTGTGGGCATCAGCAATGTGGGCGAGCTTAACGCAGCTGTCACGGAAGGACACACGGGGCGGGTGATCAACGTGTCGGAGGCGCTGCACAATAACCGCATAGCCTCCATAGCCGATGAGATAACGCGCCGTTTCCGCAGCGGGGGTGCAAGAGTGGTGTTGATAGCGGGGCCCTCGTCGTCGGGGAAAACGACGTTCTCCAAGCGTCTGGCCATCCAGTTGATGACCAATCTCATAAAGCCTCAGACCATTTCGCTTGACGATTACTTCGTTGACCGGCAGCACACGCCAAAGGACTCTACGGGCGAGTATGACTACGAGTCGCTCTATGCGCTTGACCTGCAGCAGTTCAATGCTGACATCAATGCCCTTATCGGCGGCGAGGAGGTGGAGTTGCCCTACTATAACTTTGCCACCGGTGCCCGCGAATACCGCGGCAACCGCATAAGTCTCAGCCCTGACACCATTCTGCTCATCGAGGGCATCCACGGGCTTAATCCCGAGCTGACGGGCCACGTGAGCGACGAGATGAAATTCCGCATCTATGTGTCGGCGCTGACCACTATCTCTATTGACAGCCACAACTGGATTCCTACGACTGACAATCGCCTTCTGCGCCGCATAATCCGCGATGCCAAGTACCGTGGCGTCAGTCCCACGGACACCATACGCCGCTGGCCGAGTGTGCGCCGGGGTGAGGAGCGGTGGATTTTCCCCTATCAGGAGAATGCCGACGTGATGTTTAACTCCGCGCTGCTCTTTGAGCTTGGGGTTATGAAGGACCGCGCTGACAAGCTGCTGCGTCAGGTGCCCCACGATGTCAGGGAGTATGCCGAAGCCTCGCGGTTGCGCCGCTTCCTTAACTATTTCGAGTCTATTTCTGAGGAGTTTGTGCCCTCAACGTCACTTCTGCGCGAGTTCCTCGGCGGGTCGAGCTTCAAGTACTGAGGCTGTCCTCGCCCTGAACCAAGCCCTGAGCCTCCTCGCTGCCTCCAGTCCGGCGAGCGGGAGGATGACTCCTGCAAGTGAGTAGAGAATCCAGAAGAGGTCGTCCTGATGGTCATGAATCACCGTGTGGCAGCCTATCTGGCGCCAATCCAGCCCGTAGTAGGCTATTTTCAGCACGCTGACAGCCTTGAACGCCGCAAGGTGGAACACGAGGATGTAGAGCGTGTTGTCGCCCACATAGACCAGCAGCCGCTTCAACCAGCTCTCGCGGCGGGCTATGACCTTTGAGGCGTAGTGGACCATGATGAATCCGGCAGCGCCTGTGAGTGGCAGGCTCCAGAGGTCGCGGTAGCGCCCTATGTTGTTCATCCCTGACCAGTGTTGCGTTCCGGCAAAGCATATCAGCAGCAGGCAGGCCAATGCCACGGGCCAACGGTTGGCCACCAGAGGCTCCCAGCGGCGGTAGATCACCCCGATGCCGAAGAAGAACAGCCCCCACACGTCGCGCCATCCTCCGGCGGGTATGGTTGTCAGTTTGAAGCCGAAATAGATGTGGGCGGCCGTGAAAGCCACAGCCCCGAGCGAAATCAAAGCTGCAATCTGCCACTGCGGCCGCTGACCGCCGGAGGCCGAGTCGGTCAATCGGAACAGCACAAGAAACAGAATGCTCGCCACCAACAGGCCGCGGAAAAACCAGAAAGCTCCGGCAAGAAACTCATCGTAGCCCGACATGGAGGTGAAAATCATCACCGTGCGCCTCACGGCATCGTTGAGTGTGTAGGGGTGGGTCACGCCGCCCTCCCAGTTGCCAAACGCTTCGTTGAGAATGCCCAGATGGTGCATAACGTTGTGGAGCAGCAGCCACATAAGGCTCCATTTGACCATGGGCAGGTAGAGGCCACGGAAGCGCCGGGCGCAGAATTCCCAGGGGCGTGAGGCTGTGGAACGGCCGAAAAAGTAGCCGGCAGTGATGAAAAACAATGGCATGTGGAACGTGTAGAGGCACGATGTGAGCAGGCCGGGATATTCCGTGTGGCCTATCACCATCAGCACTATGGCCACGGCTTTTGCTATGGAAATGGAAGCGTCGCGTTGCATCTCTTACAGTCCTCCTATCTCCACCATCGAGGCCACGCGCTCAATTATGGCATCCTTGTGGTCCTTGTCAGGCTTGAAGTCCACCTTGAGGTTCACGCCGAAGAAGCGCCCGAAGGTCTGCCAGAAAGTGGCGCGGAACGAGCCTAAGAACGCCTTGATGATGCTGTAGCCCGACTGGTTGGTCTCGCGCTTGATGAGCTTGCAGAGCATGTTGGCCTGGCTCTTGGAGAATTTCTTCAGCACCGGCTTGTACTGGTCAAAGATGGCCGTCTCCATGCGTTTGAGATACTCTTCACGCTCCTTTTTGGAGGGGAAGGTCTCAATGTATTCGTAGGTTTCGAGCAGAGTGGAGCAAATCAGCTTGGCGTAGGGGAGGGTGAGCTTCACGTCGCGCACGGTGCGCCAGTAGAACTCCTCCTCCTTCTTGTTCTTGAATTTCAGCGGCGGGTAGCACACTATTTCGCTCATTACGAGCACGGTCACCTCCTCACCGTCGATTTCAGTGACGTAGTAGCCTCGGATAGGCTTCACCATGCCATTGCCCGGCTCCGGAATGTCCAGAAGCTCAGGCTGGGCTGCGAATGCCGTCAGGGCTGCGATGACCGCTATGGAGAGAGTAAGGATTCGTTTCATTTACTATTGTAACGTTCCGCAGAGCAAAAGATTGCTTCGTTACGGTTTTTTAGGATAATCAATGGTGAAGTGGAGTCCGCGTGACTCGTGGCGCTCCTTCGCCTGACGCATGATGAGATAACCTACGTTGATAATGTTGCGCAGCTCGCAGATTTCGCGTGAAGCCTTTGAGCGCTTGAACAGACGCTCCGTCTCCTCATAGAGGATGTCGAGGCGGTTCCATGCACGGTCGAGCCGCAGGTTGCTGCGCACTATCCCCACGTAGGCACCCATTATCTGGTTGACTTCGCGGATGCTCTGGGTTATGAGCACCATCTCCTCGGGGTGCGATGTTCCTTCATCGTTCCAGTCAGGCACATCGGTGCGTATGGAGTAATGCTTCAGATTCTCAGAGGCATGGCGGGCGGCAGCATCGGCGTAGACCACGGCTTCGATCAGCGAGTTGGACGCAAGTCGGTTGCCACCGTGAAGTCCGGTGCAGGAGCATTCGCCCACGGCATAGAGCCTCTTGATTGACGACTCTCCGTTGAGGTCAACCTTGATTCCGCCGCAGAGATAATGGGCCGCAGGAGCCACCGGTATGTAGTCCTTGGTTATGTCAATGCCCAGCGAGAGGCATTTGGCGTAGATGTTGGGGAAGTGACGGCGCGTTTCCTCGGGGTCCTTGTGGGTGACGTCGAGATACACGTGGTCGTCGCCGTAGAGCTTCATTTCCGAGTCGATGGCACGGGCCACAATGTCGCGTGGAGCCAATGACAGCCGCGGATCATACTTGTGCATGAACTCCTCGCCGCGGAGATTGCGGAGCACTCCGCCGTAGCCTCGCATGGCCTCCGTTATCAGAAACGAGGGGCGGTCGCCGGGATGGTAGAGAGCTGTGGGGTGGAACTGCACGAACTCCATGTCCTTGACCGTGCCTTTGGCGCGATACACCATGGCTATGCCGTCGCCTGTGGCCACAAGCGGGTTGGTGGTGGTGGTGTAGACGGCCCCTATGCCGCCGGTGGCAATGAGCGTGACGCGTGAGAGAAACTTGTCGACCGAGCCGGTCTCAGGGTTGAGCACGTAGGCGCCGTAGCAGGTGATGTCGGGCGTGCGGCGGGTCACAATCTTCCCCAGATGGTGCTGGGTTATTATCTCAATGGCAAAGAAGTTCTCGTAGAGGTCAATGTAGGGGTTCTCGCGCACCTTCCTGATAAGGCTCTGCTGAATCTCGTAGCCGGTGTTGTCGGCATGGTGTAGGATGCGGAATTCCGAGTGTCCGCCCTCGCGGTGCAGGTCAAAGCTACCGTCGGCCTTGCGGTCGAAATCCACGCCCCAGCTCAGCAGCTGCCGTATCTGTCCGGGAGCCTCGGTGACAACCTTACGCACTGCCTCCGGGTCGCTAAGCTGGTCGCCGGCAATCATGGTGTCGGTGATATGTTTCTCAAAATCATCCACTTCCAGATTGGTCACGGAGGCCACTCCGCCCTGAGCAAGAGCAGTGTTGGCTTCGTCAATGCCGGTTTTGCATATCAATGCCACCCTTGACTGCGGGCCTGCCACTTTGAGGGCAAAACTCATTCCGGCAATTCCCGAGCCAATCACAAGATAGTCATATTCGTAAGTCATCGCTCGTCATTATGTTGTTTGCGCTGCAAAATTACTCAAATTCCCCGAATTGCAATCACAAAACCCCTCCGAGATTTGTCCTACGGTTTTTTTGTTGTAAATTTGTGAGCCGTTACCCCGTGCCGAACGTTATTACGAAGTAACCAAACAAATCAGATTATGGAATCAACCCGTCAGGCGAAAATCTCACGCCTCATACAGAAAGAACTCAGCGAAATATTCCGCAAACAAACCGCCAAAATGCCCGGCACACTCGTTTCGGTGTCAACGGTCCGTGTGTCGCCCGACCTCAGCACTGCCAAGGCCTATCTCTCAGTGTTTCCCTCTGACAAGGCGCAGGCCGTGATAGAGAGCGTCAACAACTCGGCCAAGACCATCCGCTACGAACTCGCTCAGATTGTGCGCCATCAGCTGCGCAAAACCCCCGAGCTCACTTTCTACCTCGATGACTCGCTTGACTATATTGACAACATTGACCAACTGCTGGCGAAGTAACCACTGATGGTCAGCCTCCGCATAGCCCTGCGCTATCTCGTGTCGAAAAAGAGCCATAGCGCCGTCAACGTCATATCGCTGGTGTCAATGGCGGGTGTGGCTGTGGCCACCATTGCCATAGTGTGTGTGCTCTCGGTGTTCAACGGATTCACTGACATTGCCAATGCACGCCTCTCGGTCATTGACCCGGACATAAAGATTCTTCCCGCATCGGGGAAAACAATCCCCGGAGCTGACTCGCTGGCTGTGCGGCTGACGCAGCTTGCAGTGGTCGACACGGCTGTGGCCACCATTGAGGAGCAGGCTCTCGCCATAGTGGGACAGCGCCAGATGGCCGTTGACATGAAGGGAGTGCCCGGAGGCTACACTCGCGTAAGCTCCATTGACCGCATGATTATTGACGGCGACTACGGGGAGATGTCCGATTCGGACTATAACGCAGTGCTCTCCGTAGGAACAGCCATAAAACTTGCGGCTCATCCGGGATTCATCCGCCCGTTTGCCATATATGTTCCCCGCCGCGAAGGGCGTATCAACCCGTCCAATCCTGCAGCGGCATTCCGCAGCGACTCGCTCTATGTGGCTGGCGTTTATGAGGTTCAGGAGGCTGACAAGGACGCATCCTCGGTCATAGTGCCGCTCAACGTTGCACGCCGTCTGCTCGATTATAGACAAGGAGAGGCCTCGGCTATAGAGGTAAGCGTTGCTTCATCCGTGGAAGCACGGAAGCATGGAAGCACGGGAGCACGGGAGCACGGGAGCGAAGCCGATGCAGTGGAGGTGCTGACGGCTGAACTCGGGCCCGGATTTGTGGTCATGGACCGGTTGCGTCAGGAGGAGAAATCGTTCCGCATGATTGCCATTGAGAAGTGGATCACGTTTATCCTGCTGGCCTTCATTCTGTTGATAGCATCGTTCAACGTCATCTCCACTCTGTCCATGCTCATGCTTGAGAAAGCCGACAATATGACCACCCTGCGTGCATTAGGTGCGCGGCAGGACACTATTCGGGGTATATTCGTGTGGGAGGGATGGCTCATCTCCATAATCGGAGGCCTGAGCGGCATAATAGTGGGCGTAGGACTATGTCTGCTGCAGCAGAACTACGGGCTGATAAAGCTTAATGGCGATGCCTCGATGCTCTCAATCACTGCCTACCCGGTGCGTGTGGAGCCTGCTGACCTGTTGCTTGTAATGGGCCTCGTGGTGGTCACGGGTCTCTTCATAGCCTTTGTCACATCGCGGTTTGCGCCCCGTCGTTGACGCGGATTATCGAGAGTCCGTCGCGCACAGGAATCATGCACACTTCCACCCGCTCATCGCGAGCCACCATGTCATTGAACTCCATTATGCCTCTCGACTGAGGGTCTGTTGGCGCCGGTTGCTGTGCCACCTTGCCGTCCCACAGCGTGTTGTCGGCTATCAGGTAGCCTCCCGGACGGATGCGGCTGATAAGCATCTCGTAGTATTGCGGATAGTGGCGCTTGTTGGCATCCATGAACACCATGTCCCACCGGCCGCCAATCTCCGGCACAATGTCCAGCGCATCGCCAATGTGGAGCGTAATCCGGTTTCCGGCAGGCGATTTGGCAAACCGTTCCCGCAGCTCGTCCTCCATCTCGTCGTCGATTTCCACAGTGTGGAGTTCCGCGTCAGCACTCAGAGCCTCGGCAATGCAGAGCGTGGAGTAGCCGGTGAACGCGCCTAACTCGAGCACCCTGCGGGGGTTTATCATCCGGGTCAGCATTTTCAGCAGCCGTCCCTGCACGTGGCCCGAACACATCCGCGGATACAGATGGTGGAGATGAGTGTAGCGGTAGGTCTCAGCCAGCAGCGGAGGCTCCGGCGATATGTGGGCCGATATGTAGTCCTCTAACAGTTGATCAGACATCGCAAATGGTTTCTTTCGGCGTTATCTATCGTCTCTCGCAGTGTGTCGATGCACTCGCGGGGATATTCTCCCTGAGCCGTCTCGCCGGTGAGCAGGAGCCAGTCAAATCCCTCCATCACCGCAAGCGTTATGTCGCTTAGTTCGGCACGGGTAGGTGTGGGGTGCGTAATCATTGACTGCAGTATCTGGGTGGCGAGTATGGTTGGTTTTCCCTCACGGCGGGCAGCCCTCACGGCGCGAAGCTGCACTTCCGGCACGGTGTGGAGCGGAATGTTGGCCCCCAGGTCGCCACGGGCCACAAGAATACCGTCGCTCGCAGCCACAATTGAGTCAAGGTTGTCAAGAGCCTCGCGGCATTCTATCTTGGAGTAGAGGCTGACGTCTGAACCCTCGATGAGCTCTCTTACAGCCTCAACATCGGTTGCCGAACGCACAAATGAGTGGGCAATCATGGCAATCCGCTCCTCCACGGCCACGGCTATGTTCAATCGGTCGCGGTCACTGACTGCCGGTAGCGGCGGAACCTCCATGTTGGGGAATGCCACGGTTTTGCGTGAGCCGAGCCTGCCTCCTTTCGTCACGATGCATCCAATCTCTGCGCCGTCAACCCGGATTATCTCCAGCTCTATCTCGCCATCGTCCAGCAGAACCTTTCCGCCTGTGCTGACGTAGCGCTCAAGATTGTCAACGGCTATGACTATGCGTCCCGGGGTGTCCCACGTGGTGCCGTGGCCCGATACAAGCGTAAGTTTTTCACCAACGTTCAGCTCCGGCTCCGTGGTGGTGGATAGCGCAGTGGTCCTTATCTCGGGCCCTTTGGTGTCCATCAGAATGCTTATTTCGGGGCTGACAGCGCGGATTGTCCGCACCATCTGCCGGAAAGTGTCGGGAGCTACATGCGCAGAGTTGATTCTGACAGCCCTCATGCCCCTGCTGTAGAGAGCCTCCACAAATTCCTCGCTGCAGCGAACATCGGCCACTGTGGCCATTATCCCGGTCTGCGTCATGCCTTTATGAGTGCTTCTACGGCCAGGCGGTAGCTGTCAAGTCCGAATCCCGCTATGACTCCGCGACACACCGGGGCTATCATCGACGTGTGGCGCACCTGTTCGCGGGCATGTACGTTGCTGATATGAACCTCCACCACGGGCACATCCACCGCCGCTATTGCATCGGCTATGGCAAGTGACGTGTGCGTGTAGGCTCCGGCGTTGAGGATTATCCCGTCACAGCTCTTTTCCGGATAGCCGCAGCGGTGAATCTCGTCAATTATGCGCCCCTCATGATTGCTCTGGAAATACTCCAGGGCTACGTCAGGGTAGAGCGCACGCAGTCTGTGCAGGCAGGTTTCCATTGAGTCCGAGCCGTAGATGTCCGGCTCTCGGCGGCCCAGCAGGTTGAGATTGGGGCCGTTGATTATCAGTAGTTTCATAATGAGTTGATTTCTGGGTTGGTGGTCAGCAGCCAGACCGATATGTGTGACAACACCATCAATGCTAATAGAATCCACGTCATGGCATGGCGCTGAGGATAGCATTGGTAGGCAAGAAACGCTGCAACGAGGCAGTAGAAAGGATAAATCCACAGAAGAGTCCTCACGATCGACACGTCAGGGCAGTCAGCCAGCAAGAACGGAAACTGGAAAACCGGTAGCAGGACAATCACTATCACTGCAATCATCCAGCGCGGAGTGGAAGGTAGCTGAGGCATCATTTCCGTCCGCCCTCCCCGGCTCCATGTTTGTCGGCAAGGTAGGCTTCCACAGTCCGACGAATGCCCTCTTCAAGCGAGACTCGCGAGGTGTAGCCGAAGTCACGCACCGCATCGCTTACGTCGCAGTTCCAGTTGCGCTGCTTCATGATCTTGAACTTGTCGCGGTTGAGAGTCGAGGGGTTGCCCTTGAGCGTTCCCCACTTCTCGGCAACGACCGATGCTGCGTACACAGCCCACATAGGCAGCTTTACCGGAACCACCATGCGACCTCCGAGCTGACGGGCCACAATGGTCCGGAATTCCTTCTGGGTGTAGGCTCTCGGTTCGGATATGATGTATTTCTTTTTGAGTGTGTTGGCCGAGGTGATGGCATCGAACATGGCATTGACAAGATCGTCAACGTAAACGAACGTCAGCATCTGCTTCCTGAATCCCACGCCGAAATCAAAGTGACGGTCAATGGACTGTATCATCATCAGATAGTCCTTCTCGTGGGGTCCATAGACTCCCGTTGGGCGGAATATAGTCCAGGGCACATCGGCGCACGTCTCCAGATATGTCTCGGCCTTGATTTTCGACACTCCATAGCGGGTGTTGGGCTGCGGTATGCTGCGTGAGGTCAGGGGAGCGTAGGTTGTCTCATCGCCGGGTCCTAACGCGCTGAGCGAACTCATGTATAGAAATCTCTCAGGCATCTTTCCCGTGCTGCGGAGTGCTTCCACGAAATTACACAGGTAGAGATAGTTGATGCGGTTGAAGTCCATGAAGTTGACACACTTGGTGGCCCCGAGATTGTAGATTATGTAGTCCCAGCGCTCACCCTCAGGCAATGCTGCCTCTATGCCGGAGGCTATGGCGTCGCTGCTCTCGTAGTCAAGTACCACGAAGTGGAGCCTCTCGTCGGTAAGATATCGCCGCGAAGTCGACTCACGCACGGCAATGTATGTCTCATAGCCCTCCTCCAGCGACTTGGCCGCTATGAAACCGCCTATGAAACCGCCGGCCCCTACAACCAGCAGCTTCTTATTTGTAGCTGATTCTTTCATTGACTGCAAATGTACCAATTTTTGACCAATAAGGCAATAACGTGCATTGGGCCTCCTGATTTTAATGTTTATTAACAGCCCCCCCAAGATACACAAAAAAATATTAAAATAAAAGATGTATCTTTGCAGGACTAAAAACCCGTTAATCAGTAGAAGCCATCATGAACTTACGTCTTGCCTCCATCATTGTTTCCATATTCGTCTGTATGCCGCTCATGGCGTGGTCAGAGACTTTCACCACAAAGGTTGTCGATGCCACTACCGGCGAAGCTATATCGGGTTGCCTTGTGAAGGCTTTTGCTGCGGGGGGCAAGGTGACATATACCGCTACTACCGGCGATGACGGCGTTGTGACGCTGCAGTCTGACAAAACCGGCACGGCTGACTCCGTTCGATTCACCCACTTTGCCTACAGTCCCGCCACTATTGCTCTGCGCAATCTCCCGGCTGTCACTTCGTTGTCTCCTGTAGCCAAGCAACTTGCGGAGATATCTGTCACGGCTGACCGCCCCACGGTGAAGCAGACCCTTGATGCCATCACCTACGACGTGAGCCTCGACCCCTCGTTGAAGGACAAATCTCTGTGGGAGGCCATTGAGCGCACCCCGTTTGTGATTACCAACGCAAAGGGTGATATAACGCCCGTGCAGGGTTACAACGGCATAGAATACAAGCTCAACGGCCTTGACGACCCCATTCTCAAGGGGAACAAGCAGAACGTGTTCTCCTCCATACCGGCAAAATACATAAGCCGCATTGACATAAAGGAGATATTCACCTCCGAAGGGACACGCCTTGAACTGAACATCATAACCAAAGGGCGCATAGAAGGCATATCCGGCACGGTCAACAGTAGCCTCTCCGACAGCAGTTGGGGCAACTCCGTGTTCGCCCTGACAAAGGTGAAACGCTTCACCCTCTCAGCCTCGTATCTCAACACCTGGTCGTTTGGCCACACATCGTCCGTGAGCTACGAAGAGGAGCGCGAATCCAACTCTCTGCTGGCCAAGTATAACTACACGGACAAGCAGCACGGCTACCGCTCCGACAATCACACCTACGAAGTCTCCGCCTCCTACGACATCAATGACCGGACCATCCTCGCTGTCTACGGTTGTCTGTGGGGAAAGACAAGCCCTCATTACGGCACGTCAGGATTCGGCTCCGCCTATTCAGCGTCAGGAAGCCGCACTCTTGACTACACCTACTCGGGCCAGTGGAAATCACTGAATGACAGGGAGTATCTGACCAATGTCAGCCTCCAGCACTCATTCCGTTCAAGCGGCTACGTGACCGGAAAGTATCAGTTCTACGGACGCGATTCGAAGGGCATCAACACCAAGGAATATCATCTGGACACATCCGATGAGCTTGCCGAGGAATACGCAGCAATGTTTCCCGATTACTCCAACTGGTATGGCTACAGGATGCGAACTCACACTCTTCAGGCAAAGCTCTACAAGCCTTTTTCGCGCACTGATGAGCTTACCGTAGAGGCTCAGGGACGCTACTACATTGACATAGACAACAACAGCGACACTTACCTCTATCCCTTCGGCAGCGAAACCGAAACCGGCCATTTCCGCCACCGTCAGCTCAACAGCTACCTGCGCGGCGAGTACAGCCACACGTTCAGCGACCGGTTATCGTCAAGTGTTGCAGCCCACCTCTACGTCTATGACAACCACATGGTCAAGGACGGCCACAGCTACGACAACACTTTTGTCAACCTGACCCCATCAGTCTACCTAACCTACATGCCGGGCAAGTCCTCCCGATTCAACCTGAGTTATGAGATGACGAAACTCGTGCCGTCGGTCACGGCTCTCGACCCCTACAGGAACTACACTACGCCGGGTGTGGTCAGCTACGGAAATCCTGATCTGGACCCCGAAACACGCCATCAGCTCAACCTCAGATTCTCGCTGTTTCTGGGCCGCAACATGCTCCAGTTCACTTCGGCCAACCGGTTCAGCAACAATATAATGATGCGCATACAGTATGATGACCCCGCTACATGGCTCATCAACAAAACCTACGCCAACGCCGCATCACGCACTGAGAGCACCGTTTCGGCTTATTTCCAGCGCCGCCACAACGACCGGTTGTTCTTCAAACTGTTCACCTCGGCCAACTATGTTAACTACAACACCTACAGCGACATTTCCGGATTGGGCCGCGGATGCAACGGATGGTACTGGAACAATCAGGCCAGTGCTTCCTACGATTTCGACAGCGGATGGAGCATAGAAGCCAGTGCCAATGCCCACACACGCTACATCTACTTGCAGGGCAAAGGAAACTCCGGCTACAACTACGAGTTCGATATCTCCAAGGCGTTTCTGCGCAACAAGCTGCTGGTCATCGTGTTCTGCGAAAACCCGCTGCCGATACACAAAACCGTATTCAACGAAGTGACATCAACCGGCTACCTAAGCCGAAGCTTCAGCCGCAGGTACACGGCATCCTTCGGGCTCACCATCCGCTACAAATTCGGCAACCTCAAAGCCGGTGTGAAGGGCGACACCCAGTCAATACGCACCTCCGACATCAAGAATTCCTACGACCAATAGTTTGTGTTTGTCAGGCGGATTGCGTATCTTTGTGGTATGCATCTCGACCATCTTTCACTGACAAATTTCAAGAACATAGCGCAAGCCAGTCTCGACTTCTCGCCCAAAATCAACTGCTTCTTAGGCAACAACGGAATGGGCAAGAGCAATCTGCTTGACGCCATTTTCTACCTGAGCTTCTGCCGCAGCTTCTCCGGAATGACCGACGCAATGCTGATGAAGCGGGGCGAGGACTTCACCATGGCCAAAGCTGACTACACACGGCGCGGAGTAGCTGAGGAGCTAACTCTCGGCATGGCCCGAGGCAAGCGCAAGAGCCTCAAGCGTGGAGGAAAGGAGTATGCCCGCCTGAGCGAACACATAGGGCTGTTTCCAATCGTTATGTCGGCCCCGCAGGACATCGACCTCATCCGAGGAGCGGGAGAGGAACGCCGCCGCTGGATGAACATGGTCATTTCGCAGAGCGACAAACGCTATCTTGACTCCCTCATCCGCTACAATGCCGGGCTGGAGCAACGCAACCGCCTCCTGCGCGCCGGAATAGTTGACAACATGCTCTACGAGGCCATAGAGATGAGCATGGACGCCTCTGCAAGATACATCCACGCTACACGTGCATCCTGGGTGGAAAAGCTGAGTCGGCTCGCCTCACGCTACTATGGCATCATTGCCGGAGAAGGGGCCGAAAGCGTTGGACTTGCCTATCGTGGCTCCCTCGATGCGCCGGAAGCCGGTGAAGAGAAGAGCCTGGTCAAACTCCTTGATGCTGCACGCCGCCATGACGAGATTGTGCGCCACACGAGCGTAGGGCCCCACCGCGATGACATAGTGCTGACCCTCGACGAAATGCCCATGCGCCGGACTGGCTCACAGGGGCAATGCAAGACGTTCACCACAGCCCTCCGCCTTGCCCAGCATGACTTCCTGCACACGGCTACCGGACTGCGACCCATGCTCCTGCTTGACGACGTGTTTGACAAGCTTGACAGCAGCCGCGTGGAGCGAATAATGAAGCTCGTGACCGGCGATGACTTCGGCCAGATTTTCGTCACTGACACCAACCGCACACACCTCGACGAAATCATCAGCCACACCACCGGAAGCTATGCCCTATGGACCGTAGAGAACGGATGTTTCACACCATGCACCACTGACCGACAATGAAGCGCACCGAGCCTAAATCCATTGACGAGCTGATTCGTGAAGGCTTCGAGCGGGCCGGAATGACCGACATGGTGGCTCAGCAACGCGCCTGTTATCTATGGCCCGAAATCGTTGGTCCCGGCATTAACCGCTACACTTTCAAGCGCTATGTGGAGCGCGGAGTGCTGCATGTCTACCTCACATCCTCAGTGCTGAAAAATGAACTTTCATTCAACCGCACAGCCCTCGTGGAGCAAATCAACAGGGCCGTTGGTGAACAAGCTATAACTTCAATCGTTTTTCATTAAGAGTATCTTTGCCCCCCCCGGCATGCGTATTCACTAACATAACCATTCACCCTATGACTGAACCCTCCTATCTGCCATCCGACAATCCTCGCGTCCCGGCGGCTGAGCATCCGTTTCGCCACTGCTTGCCCGTCCAGCTGCGCTTCACTGACATTGACATGCTCGGCCATGTCAACAACAATGTGTACCTCACGTTCATGGATCTGGCTAAGATTGACTATTTCCAAGCCGTTCACGGGACTCCGGTGCAGCCGAAGGACATGCACATAGTGGTGGTCAACATAAACTGCGATTTCCTTTCGCCCTCGTTTATAGGCGACAATCTGGAGGTGTGGACACAGACAACCCACGTGGGCAACCGCAGCATCCGTCTGGAGCAGCGTATCGTCGACCGCAACACAGGCGTCACGAAATGTATAGGCCGCACGGTTATGGCCGGCTTTGACCCCAAGACGTCAACCGGCATGGAGCTCGACCCCGACTGGGTTGGGCGCACCGAGGAGTTTGAGCAAAGGAATCTCCGCAATCAGTAACACCAAGTATTAACCAAAATATCAAGTATTATGTCGTTTCTAAAAGATTTTAAAGACTTCGCCCTCAAAGGCAACATCATCGACATGGCTGTCGGTGTTATCATAGGTGGAGCTTTCGGTTCCATAGTAAGCTCGCTGGTCAACGACATCATCATGCCGGTAGTGTCTATTCTCACCGGCGGTGACGGGCTGAAAAACCTCAAATACGTGATTGTGCATGCCAAGGACGCAGCTCCGGGTGTAGCAGCCGTGGAGGAGGTGGCAATCAACTATGGCGTATTTATCCAGAACATCGTTGACTTCCTCATCATTGCTTTCAGCATCTTCATTGCTCTCCGCGTTATCATGAAGTTCAAGCGCAAAAAAGAGGAGGAAGAAACTGCGGCTCCTGAGCCCACTAAAGAAGAAGTGCTCCTCACAGAAATCCGCGACATCCTGAAGCAGGAGGCCTCCGACAAGAAGTAAACGCCCGCTTAAGCTATTTACGGCCGAAATCAGCCGGAATCTCACCCCATTTTTCCGTGTCCCATTTGAGGACGCGGTTAGTGGGATTGTGGGTTTGTATCCACTTCTCGGCGCGTGCCACCAGGGTGCGTATCTTCTGATTCTCTGCCGTGGGCGTAATGGTTGATTTGACCTTGCGGTTCCTGACCCAAGCCATGGCTGTACGGGAGTCAGAATAGATGGTTATATCGCCTCGGCCGGCCTGTGTCAGCATGGCAAGTGCATGGACAAGAGCCAGGAACTCGCCCATATTGTTTGAGCCGCCCTCAAGAGGTCCCACGTGAAAGAGTTCGCGACCCGTAGCAATGTCAACCCCGCGGTATTCCACCGGCCCGGGATTGCGGCTGCATGCTGCATCCACCGCTATGGCGTTGGGCACAATCTCAGGTATCGCCCCGTAGTTCACAATGGGAGCGGTCCGTTGGCTCATGGCCCGGAAAATGTTGAGGTAGTCATCCGGATTGCCGCGGTAGGCCGCCACGGCTTCCTGCTGAGAGTCAAAGCTCTTGTAGCGTGCGCCCGGAAAGTTCTCGGTCTGGAGCTTGCACTCATCCCATGAATCATAGACTCCGGGGGAGTGTCCGGCCCACACTACGTAAAATTTTCTGCGATGCTGCGCCATGGTGTCGACAGATATCAGGATAGATTAAGGAATATGCGTATGTCCACCACGCGTTTGCCAAACAGGTCAGCCACTTTGCGGTTAACAATCTTTCCGAGGAAGGTGAACACCGCACACTGCAATCCCTGCTGGAGATTAAGCGCATTGGTGACTCCCTCGCAGTCCACGAGTTGGTTGAACATGGTGACAAACGTGTTGCTCAGAGCCATAGCGGCTGTGCGAGCCACGGCATTGCCGGCATTGACGTAGCATGCACGCGATGGTTCAGTGGGCGATATGTCAAGAGGCGAGGCCATGGCCAGGTCAATGGTGGGGAGCGACGGGAACGCACGGCCAGGATTGTCCGTAAGGTCGAAGATTATCACTCCGCGCTTCATGCACGATATGTCCTCGGTCTGGAAGCTGAACTCCGGGGTGACGCTCGAAAATATCACCACGTCGGCCGAGCGCAGAGCATTGGTCAGCACGCGGGGGTGCATGGCCGATGTAATCACCGATGGCCCAAGCTCACGCGATGCGGCACGCAGGCGGTAAATGTCATGGTCAAACATCCTTACTATAGCACCTGCACCCGCTGCCGAACGAGCTGCAGAGCAGGCTCCTATGTCGCTGCCAATGATTGTCACCTCACACGGGCCCACACCGGCTACACCGCCCAGCAGGATTCCCTTGCCATGGACAGAGTCGGCCAGAAGCGAAGAAGCGCGGGCCATTGCGGCTTTGCCGTCAATCTCAGCCAGAATGTCGCCAAACGGCAGGTTGCCCCGGTCATCGCGGATAAGGTCAATGGCCAGAGCTATCACATGTCGGTCCAACAGAGCCGTCAGCGTGCCGGCATCCATCCTCGGCAGTGACAGCAGCGTCAGCAGCAGAGCGCCGCGCCGCAGCAGCCTGACGTCAGTGCGCTCCATCACAGCAAGATGGATTACTATGTCGGCCCCGAAAGCCTCCGTGCGGGAGCAAATCTTGACTCCGGCCGACAGGTATTGATTGTCAGTGTAGTGGATGGTCTCGGCTGCACCGCTCTCCATCTTCACGGTGAACCCCTGGTCAATGAGCATTCTCGCACCTTCAGGCGTGATGGGGAATCGCCGCTCCGACCGGTCAAGGCACTTGGGGAGGCCTATGGAGAACAGGCGGCGGCGTGAGGCCGCCATCACGGGCTGTTCCAGAGGGGTGGCTGTTGGTTCTGCAGTGGGTGTCATGCTAAAAAACGGTCAATGAATGATTTGACGGTTTCGTCAATCTGTTGTTTGCTGTCAAGTTGGTCGCCGGAAAATGTTTCGGAGGCCTGTGAATAGTAGGTCATGCGCCGTTGCAGAGCATCGGCAATGTATGCCTCGAGTTCATCATCGGTCATGGCTGCAATGAGCGGACGGCGGCGCCTGCCGGCTTTGAGTCTGCGAAAAAGTGATTCATGCGTGGCCGTAAGCATTATGGTGAGCCCGCTGCGGTTCATGTGGGCCATATTGTCATAAAAACATGGCGTCCCCCCGCCGCATGCCACCACCACATCCTCAAACTGGCTAACCTCGTGGAGCATCCGTCGCTCCACATCGCGGAAACCCTCCTCGCCTTTCTGCGCAAAAATGTCGCGGACATTGGCGTGGTAGCGCTGCTCTATGTATGTGTCCAGGTCAATGAATTGCATGCCTGTGGCAACGCTCACCGCCCTCCCGAGAGTGGACTTTCCGCTGCCCATGAATCCAATGATGAAAATCGGTTTCATACTCATGAGAAATTTATTCCTACAAAAATAATTAATTTTCGCAATACAATTGCTATTTTTGCAAAACTACTTCATTGCTCGTTAACTACAGATAATCATTCAACGATATGGAAACCACTTTGTTCCTCCTGATAATAGAGGTTATAGGAACCGCAGCGTTTGCCATAAGCGGTATCCGACTTGCAGCCGCAAAGCATTTCGACTGGTTCGGAGCCTACACCGTGGGTCTTGCCACGGCCATTGGTGGCGGAACGGTCCGCGATGTGCTCCTTGACATCCCCGTATTCTGGATGCAGACATGGTGGTATCTGGCAGTTACGGGCCTTTGTCTCGTGCTGGTCATCCTGTTTCGCAGCTTCCTTGTGAGCCGCGACAAGCTGCTGTTTCTTTTTGACAGCATCGGTCTGGCGCTTTTCTGCGTGATAGGAATTCAGAAAACACTTGACACGGGCTATCCCATGTGGGTTGCCACTATCATGGGCATCATAACAGGTGCGTTCGGCGGAGTGCTTCGCGACATCCTCATCAACGAAGAGCCGCTCATATTCCGCAAGGACCTCTATGCCACGGCATGCCTTGCCGGAGCTGTGGTCTACTGGATAGTCCTTGTGTGTGGCGGCAATTACGTGGCCCAGGGACTCAGCTGTGCCGCAACAGTGATAATCCTCCGATACCTGACACTTCGCTACAACCTGTCGCTGCCGGTCCTCGGTCAGGCAGTCACGGGCCGAAGCAAAACCCGCTGACCCACGTCCGCTCCCCCGCTACCATGCTACCAACGCTATCGCCCCAGTAACATGGTAGCACGGTAACACTGGTGGCACTTTATCGCGTGCAAATATAGAAACAGGCACACTTTTGCCTGCCTCAGGTAGTATCTTTGCAGTGTGAATCACATACTCCCGCTGGCTT
>CAZASF010000048.1:0-17837 GCA_964487725.1 uncultured Bacteroides sp.
GTCGGGCGGCTCTGCCTCGGAGGGTGTAATTGAGGGTATGGGGTTGGTGGTTCGGCGGAGTTCGTTGGTGAAGGTGTTGACGCGCATCCGTGGGTGTGGTGTACCGTGAATGACAAGCAGTGTACCGGGGCCATCATAGATTATCGGAGAGACGGAGCGGAGTATGCGGGTCAGATGACGTCCCTTCTTTGGGTAGCGATCGGCATCGAGAATCAACGCCATTGGGAAGTTGAGCCCACGGACATATTCCGGGCTGCGGGCTGTGGCGGTGATGATGTCGGGATGACGCGGAACGAGTGATTTGAGTTGCGCTCGTGAGGGAGCGATCACGCAAAAATTTGTGGTAGGCCGTACAACGATGGTGAGCCAGCGAACGTAGTCAACGAGTGCACGCTGCAGCAGGCCTGATTCGGCGTTGGAGTCAGAGACATAGAGCCGTTGTGGCATGCGGTGGGCGCGCTGTCGCTCGAGCTCGGCGATGAGACGGCGCGCATGGGGATGGAGGCTGTAGCCGAGCCATCGTTCAAAGAGTGCAGCGAAGTTGCGTCGAGGTTTGCAGACCGTGGCGGGAAGCGGGCATGATATTTTTCGTGCAGCAAGCATGCCGCAAAAGTAGTATCGGTTTGGTGGCAATGTGGGCGTGGTTCTATATTTGAAGCCCCGCGATGCGGAGCGTGGCATTTTACTTTATGCCGGTTGCCACGGCAATAATGTGCGAAGCCGACTCTATAAATTCCACCTTGAAGGTTCGGCCCGAGGGAATGACAGCCTCGCCGGATTCAAGATTTACCGATATGCGGCTCACCGTGAGCTCCGGTTCTCCTGCAGCCTTGAATACCGCTTCTTTTGCAGTCCACAACCGCAAAAGGACATCGCGGCCAGTCGTGTACCGCAAATGCTCTTCCTGCGTCAGAAACTTCGGAGCTATACGCTCCAACTGCGCACGCGGCAACTCGATGTCTGCCCCCACAGGCCCGCCTGCCCTTACCGCGAGCAAAACCATGTCAGCACAATGACTGACTGATATAAATGCACTTGACCCACTGACAACCGGAGCACCGTGTTCGTCATGTCCGTATCGGGCATCCGGCCCAAAGACATGGCATACCAATGCTTCCACAGCGCAGCATTCCACCTCTCGCCTACCCGCAGGACAATTCTTTTCGAGCGGACTCAGATATAAGGTGATTCCCGATAGCTTGATTTCTGAAATAGTCATGCAGGAAACTATGCAGGCGTTATGGACTGCTGAATGTCAGGCATAACCTTGACACGCACTGAAGAAATACGTCGGTTGGTAATGTCAAGAATCAGGAAGCGACAGCGTCCGTAGACCAGCGGCTCCTTCTCTTTCGGAAAGTCACCGCGGATGGCAAGTAGCATACCGGCCAAAGTTTCACAGTCCTGAGTAACCTCGGCGTAGTCCTCTTCGTCAAGCCCGGTGATTCGGAAAAAATCACTGAGGATTGTCTTACCCTCAAATATAAAGGTGTCGTCAGGAAGTTTTTTATACGTTTTCTCCTCTTCGTCATACTCATCGTTGATGTCGCCCACAATCTCCTCCAGGACATCCTCAAGAGTGACAACGCCCTGCGTTCCGCCGAACTCGTCAACCACGATAGCAATATGGATTCTCCGTCTGCGGAAGTCCTCCAATAGGTCATCTATCATACGCGACTCCGGCACGAAATATGGCTTACGCAGAAGCGTTCGCCAATCAAAATCATCGTTTGCATTACCAATATATGGCAGGAGGTCGCGCGAATACAGAACACCTACAATGTTGTCCTGCGTACCGCGATAGACCGGCAGGCGAGAATAACCCGTCTCAAGAACCACTTCCATTACCTGGTTGAACGACGAGGAAACGTCAATGTCCGTCATGTCCACGCGCGGAGTCATCACTTCGGAAGCCGTAGTGTCGCCAAACCGTAAAATACCCTCGAGCATCTCCTTGTCATCCGATGCCTTTACATCAGTAATTTCAAGGGCCTCCGATAGTTCCTCAGGCGTAACGTCATGGTTTTTCTTGACAACCATTTTATTGACTATGCCGGAACTGCTTACGAGGAGCGCCGACAACGGCCTAACTGAGGCTGACAACACCGAGAGCGCACCGGCTGAAAAGCGGACCCACCGCATGTTGTTGGAGTTGGCTATAAGTTTGGGAAGAATTTCCCCGAAAAGCAGGATGAGAAATGTCAATATAACCGTTTGGAGGACAAAGCTGAGCACCGGCGACATTCCACTGAAAACCGGCCCAAGAGCAAAGTTACAGAGCACTACAATGGTGACATTGACAAGATTATTGGCAATCAGTATGGTTGCAAGCAATCGCTCGGGAAAAGCCACGAGCTTCCTGACGCGACCGCCTACAGGTTCGTCTTCAAGCTCCTCAAGCTGAGGCTGCGTAAGAGAAAAAAAGGCTATCTCGCTTCCCGATACAAACGCTGACAACAACAAGGCGCACAATGCGCATGCCAAAGCAATGATTTGCGATGTGCCGAAGTTGGCGGCCATCGCCATGACAAACACCGGAACAGATAACAAGGGGTCTGCGGCTGGTAAAGGGTCTATGTCCAATTTATAGTAAATTTGAATTTAACAAAGGGGGTACCGGATTAAGCAATCCCTGACGGCCCCGAATATTCTGCCACAAAGTTAACAACCTTTTCGCTAACCACCAAATCCATCAAAGCCGTATGTAGAGTCAACGTGGCGAGTGCCACGTTGCAAATAAATTTGGGATTGCGCTTAGTTATTCGTATTTTTGCGGTTCAAATCAGAGTAGAACTTATTGAATATAATTCAGAATAATATGTCACTGGATAAAATCATATCGGAAGCCGTGGCAAAAGCCGTCAAGGAACTTTACGGCATTGACGCAGACCCGGCAACCATTAATCCTCAAACTACCCGCAAGGAGTTTGAAGGCAATCTAACTGTAATGGTGTTCCCCTGGGTAAAGGCCGCCAGAAAAGCGCCCGAAGCCGTTGGTAAGGAAATTGGTGATTGGCTCGTGGACAACGAACCGGCCGTTGACCGTTACAACGTTGTCAAAGGCTTCCTCAATCTGGTGATTGAGCCTACATTCTGGTCATCAGTGCTCCAACACGTACTCGAGAGCAAGGACTACGGCAAAGTTACCGCCACAGAGCAATCTCCGTTGGTGATGATTGAATATTCCTCGCCCAACACCAACAAACCGCTTCATCTGGGCCATGTCCGCAACATTCTTTTGGGCGACTCACTGTCGCGCATACTCGCTGCGTGCGGCAACCGGGTGGTGAAGACCAACATTGTCAACGACCGCGGTATCCACATCTGCAAGTCAATGCTCGCATGGCAGAAGTGGGGCGATGGCATCACTCCGGAGAAAGCCGGAAAGAAGGGTGACCATCTGATTGGCGACTTCTACGTGCTGTTTGACAAACACTACAAAGCCGAGGTCAAGGAACTAATGGAGAAAGAGCACCTTAGCGAGGATGAAGCCAAGAACAAAGCCCCGCTGCTTCTGGAAGCACGCGACATGCTCCGCCGATGGGAGGCCGGCGATGCAGAGGTGCGCCGACTCTGGGAGATGATGAACTCATGGGTATATGCCGGATTTGACGAGACCTACGACCGTATGGGCGTTGGGTTTGACAAGATATATTATGAGAGCAACACCTATCTCAAAGGCAAAGAAAAGGTGCTCGAAGGACTGGAAAAAGGCCTGATGTATCGCAAGGAAGATGGTTCTGTCTGGGCCGACCTGACAGCTGATGGACTTGATCACAAACTGCTGCTCCGATCTGACGGAACATCGGTATACATGACACAGGATATAGGCACGGCACAGATGCGTTTCGCCGATTATCCCATTGACCGCATGATTTACGTGGTAGGAAACGAACAGAACTATCACTTCCAGGTGCTGTCGCTCCTTTTGGACCGTCTCGGTTTCCGCTGGGGTAAAGACCTTGTTCATTTCTCATACGGAATGGTTGAACTACCGGAAGGCAAGATGAAAAGCCGCGAGGGTACCGTTGTGGACGCCGACGACCTCATGGACGAGATGGTGACCACGGCACGCGCCGTCAGCTCCGAACGCGGACAGCTCGAGGGATGCACTCCCGAGGAGATAAAAGAGATCACCGAAATGGTTGGACTCGGCGCCCTTAAGTACTTCCTGCTTAAAGTGGATCCGCGCAAGAACATGACTTTCAACCCCAAGGAGTCCATTGACTTCAATGGTAACACGGGGCCGTTCATCCAGTACACCCATGCCCGCATTCGCTCGGTGCTCCGCAAAGCTGCCGATGAAGGCTTCAATATCGGCGAATTTGTAACCGTGGCTCCCGGTGAACGAGAGATAGCGCTCATCCAGCGCCTTGCCGACTATCCGGCCATAGTGGCCGAAGCCGGAAATTCGCTGAGTCCGGCTTTGATAGCCAACTACGTCTACGAACTCGCCAAGGAGTATAACCAGTTCTACCACGATTGCTCTATACTTAAAGAGACAGATGCCGCCAAGCGGTCGCTTCGTCTGGCACTGTCCGAGACAACAGCGCGCACCATCGCTTCTGCCATGGGGCTGCTCGGCATAAAAGTTCCTGACCGCATGTAATACCTGCCGCATTGGCACGATATTTGTTTCACACACAAGAAAAAATCATTCATTATGGACTACAATAACTACTACAACACACCCACCGGTTCGTTTGGCGCATCTCTTGCTGACCAGATGAACCTCGTTATGCGTCGCGTCTATCTCAAGATGACGCTTGGACTACTTGTCACCGCCATCGTTGCCTATCTGGGCGCAAATTCCATGGAACTGCTGGAGTTCTTTGCCGCACATCCAATGACAATGCTTGTGCTTTTCGTTGCTGAAATAGGCCTCGTACTCGGCATAACTTCCGGCATCAACAAACTGAGCTCCCCCGTGGCCACAGCCCTGTTCTATCTGTTCGCGGTTATCAACGGGCTGGCGCTCTTCCCCATATTTCTGGCCTACACCAGCGTGTCAATATATAAGACATTCTTCATAACCGCCGGAGTGTTCGGAGCAATGACCGTCTACGGATATTTCACCACAAAGGACCTCACCCGTTGGGGACACTTCCTCGTGATGGCTCTCATAGGGCTGATTGTTGTGTCAGTGGTCAACATCTTCCTCCATAGCCAAACTATGGAATGGATTATCAGCCTTGCCGGAGTATTTATCTTCATTGGCCTCACCGCATGGGACACCCAGCGCATCAAACAGATGGCCATGATGGCACCCGTGGAAGCTGCCGGCAAAATAGCCACCATAGGCGCGCTTAATCTCTACCTTGACTTCATCAACCTCTTCCTCTACCTGCTCCGGTTCTTCGGCAACCGCGAATAATCTCCTCGACTTTATGAATACTGACTTGCATTACCGCAACGAAGACGACAAGTGCTACGGCGCCACAGGCATGACCGTGGCCTTTGTTGTTATGGAGGGTGAGGATATGGTTTCGGCCGTGAATCTTGATGCCGACCGGGCTGATGAGATAATGGAGTATGCCGGCGAATACTTCTTTGCCGGCAATCCCGGACTCTCGGCCAAAAGTGCCTGGAACACCCTTTTGAAGCATTTCAACTATTCCATGGCTGCCGCAATAGGCAATGTGATGTGCCGTCGATACGTCCTTGACCGGAAGCAGATTGACACCTCCACTAAAAACTTCCTCCTTGACTTGATGATTGAAGAGGGACGTGAAACCTGCAATCTCGATGAGGATGAAACCCGCCGGATATTTGACAAGAACTACGTGTATCTGACACGGGTTTTCACCCATCAGGGAATCCAGAGCGTATGCAATGACTTCGCCGGCATACTTAAACGCCGCCGTCGGCTATCACGCCTTGACATTCTGGAACAACTCCGTGCTCTTAGAATGCTTTAACGCCTGTCCGCCACCATCGCATCAAGAATAAGCGCCGCCTCAGGACCCATGTTGAACAGCAGGTCCACAACACTCATGTCAGGCAAAAATCCGAATTTTTCCTGACGCACCTGATAGTACGGTATCTGTTGAAAATCAGGCATGTTTCCACGACGACAGTCAACTGCATCAAGCTCCTCAGCTATTGCGCTGCAAAATTTCACATCTGTATCAATATGCAGTAACCGCAGCAGCGTACGGTCAAGGCCGTGCAACCAATCCGTAAGCCTTCGCCCGGCCGCTTCCGCAGTGAAATAAGGCGCGAAATCATCGGCATAGAATTCAAAGAAAGGAGTCCTTCCGTAGGCCGACTGCAGGCTCACCCAATGTTGGTGCCACCACGCGCCATGAGCCGATATCACTATATCATCCCATCGGGCCGCAGTCATCGACACCGGCTTTTCAATAGGTACCGTGAGCTTCACAGGCCCATGAGTATCAGCTATTTCGCAGCGATGCACCACCTTGCTACGTTTGTCAAACCGCATTGAATCATCAACAATAGCTCTGCGGTAGGACGCTATAGCAGCGAAATAACTTACCGATCCGAGATAGCGCGGCGGCAACAGGATGGTATCACCACGTTTTGGCGACATGCTCATTCCTCAAACCCGGGATTTGCGTCCTTGAACACACGGTTCCAACGGATTCCACCGTTGAACAGGCTCTTGTCCTTGTCAAACGACACGAGAACCCTCATCGGCTTACCCACAATATGATCCTCCGGAACAAACCCCCAGTAACGGGAGTCAAGTGAACAGTCGCGGTTGTCACCCATCATGAAATAATAGTCCATCTGGAAAGTATAGGTGTCCGCGGGTTTACCATCGATATATACCTTGCCATCCTTGACGTATGAGTCCGTGTGATACTCATAGTTGCGGATCACTCGTTCATACATGGGCCAATTTTCAGGTGTTATCTTCACCGTCTGTCCTTTCTTCGGAATCATCACAGGTCCGTAGTCCTGGCGGGTCCAGTTGTCAGAAATTCCATCGGGGAACAAGAACTCGCCCTGAGGCGCCGGTTCCCTTACAAGAGCCTTGGCAAGTCCTGAACTCTTCATTTCGGCTACCATCTTCGCTGTCATGGGCAAGTGATAGATGGGTGTTGTCTGCAGACTGGAGATATTGAACCCGGCTTCGGTCCAGTTGGCGGCATCAGCGGGGTCTGGCTGCACAAGTGCCTGAGCCATGTCATCGCGCGAAATGCCGAGCCGGTCAAGGTCGGCCTCCGTCAGTGGACGGGTAGTCTGGACCAGATAATTGAACTGGACGTTGGTTGGCGTTGCCTGCTTCTCCCCGTTGATATATATGTCACCATCACGGATAGTCAAGGTCTCACCGGGTAGTCCTACAGCACGCTTCACATAGTTCTCACGGCGGTCAACCGGTCGGTAAACAATGTCGCCGAACTGTTCAGGATTATTCTCCACAACCTCGCGTCCATAATATTTAACAAGAGTGTAGAAATCGGGGTTCTGCATCTTGGTTGCCACAGTGTCGCCGGCCGGAAAATTAAACACCACTATGTCGCCGGCCTCAACATTGCCAAGCCCCTTCAGACGGTGGTAGCGCCACTGTGGCCACTCTATGTAGCTCTTGGTGTTGATTATCGGAAACGTGTTCTGAACCAGCGGGAAGTGAATAGGAGTCATTGGCACTCGAGGTCCGTAGGCCATCTTGTTGACCCACAGATAGTCACCCACAAGGAGCGATTTTTCCAGCGAAGAACTTGGAATTTCGTAGTTCTGACCAATGAAGGTGAACACGAAGTAGACAAGTATCAAAGCGTAGACAATAGCATCGACCCAGCTCATAACCGTACGCGTCACCTTGCTTTTGCTTTTCTTCCACCATGTGAAAGGTATGTAACCGGTTATGTATATATCAAACAGCAACGGCAACAGAAGTAACACCCACGGATTGCCGAGCCATATCACCCAAAGGATAAATATCAGCGTGACAATTCCGAAGCGAACCCAGCGCGTGGTCTTCGTGCAGGCTATTCTCTGCCGCAGAGTGAGTTTCCCCTCCGGCTGCTGATTAGTTGTTGTCTCTGCCATCAGTCCTCTTTTATTATGTCAGTAAGTTTCTTGTCGCCAACTATACGCTCCATCAGTTCATCCATGGTCAGGAATCCCTGCTGTGTGGCAACCCATTCGGCCGCAACGACCGCTCCGAGCGCAAATCCCTCGCGGCTCTTGGCCCGGTGTTCGATTGTGATGGTGTCAACCGGCGAATCCCAGCTTATTATATGAGTTCCGGGCACCTCTCCCTCTCGGCGGTGAGCTATCATAAGTTCATTGGCTGCCGCGTCAGGATTCTCAGTCCAGCTGCTGATTCTCTCGGTTGCGCCGATTATGCCGCGAGCCAGTGATATAGCCGTACCACTGGGGTGATCCAGTTTATGGATATGATGAATTTCCTCCATTGCAGGACGATACTGCGTGAATTTATTCATCAACTTCGACAAATAAGCGTTGAGGGCGAAGAATATGTTGACACCAATGCTGAAATTGGAGGTCCAGAAGAATGTAGCCCCCTCCTTGTCACACATCTCCTTAATCTGAGGCATACGCTCGGTCCAGCCCGTTGTGCCGGACACCACCTTTACTCCACGCTCGAATGCCTTTACGTAGTTATCGTAGGCTGTAGCAGGGACAGTAAATTCTATTGCCACGTCGGCGCTGCGGAACGCCTCGCTGTCAAACATCTCCTGGGAATCCACGTCAATCACAGCCACGATCTCATGGCCACGTTCACGCGCTATCTTTTCTATGGCATGGCCCATCTTGCCATAACCTATCAGTGCTATCTTCATGTCTCAATCATTTATTTTCTGCAAATTTAATCAATAACTCCGATTCACTCAATGTAAGAATTATAAAAAGATTCATAAAACCCAATATTATTTGTAACTTTGCGGAAATCAATTCACGAACTGATCATATTCACCGAATAATATGGAATACAATCATAAGGAAATCGAGAGCCGCTGGCAACAGTATTGGAAGGACCACGGCACGTATCGCACCGAAATTGGCCCTTCCAAGCCCAAGTTCTATGTTCTTGACATGTTCCCCTATCCTTCGGGGGCAGGATTGCATGTGGGGCATCCGCTGGGCTACATAGCCTCCGACATCTATTCGCGCTACAAACGCCAGTGCGGATTCAACGTGCTTCACCCCATGGGCTATGATGCCTACGGACTGCCGGCCGAGCAATATGCCATACAAACCGGACAGCACCCTGAGATTACCACCCGGACCAACATTGACCGCTACCGTTCGCAACTTGATAAGATTGGCTTTTGCTACGACTGGAGCCGTGAAATCCGCACTTGCGACCCGGAATATTACAAATGGACCCAATGGGCGTTCATCAAGATGTTCAATCATTATTACGACACCGAACGTCGCCGCGCCATGCCTATCGCCGACCTCGTGGCTCATCTTGACACCAATGGCACAGCCGGACTTAACGCCGCATGCTCGGAAGAGCTTGATCTGACTGCTGAAGCTTGGAAAGCCATGGACGAAAAAGCCAAAAGTGACACCCTTATGAACTACCGCATAGCTTATCTTGGCAACACCATGGTCAACTGGTGCGCGGAACTTGGCACTGTTCTGGCCAACGATGAGGTGAGCGAGGGTGTATCAATCCGCGGCGGGTATCCCGTGGAGCAGAAGCTGATGTATCAGTGGTGTCTGCGTGTATCGGCTTACGCCGAGAGGTTACTTGACGGACTTGACACCATTGACTGGACCGAATCGCTAAAGGAAACCCAGCGCAACTGGATTGGCCGCTCGGAAGGTGCCGAGATGGTGTTCCCGATAGATGGCTCCGACGTAAATCTGCAGATTTTCACAACCCGCGCCGACACAGTGTTTGGCGTTACCTTCATGGTGCTTGCTCCTGAAAGTGAATATGTGAGTCAAGTGACCACTCCTGACAGAAAACAGGCCGTTGACGAGTATCTTGCCGCCATCAAACACAAGACTGAGCGCGAGCGCATGATTGACAAGACAGTAAGCGGCGTGTTCACAGGTTCCTACGCAATCAATCCCCTCTCAGGCAAAAAAATACCCGTATGGGTCAGCGACTACGTCCTTGCCGGCTACGGCACGGGGGCCATCATGGCCGTTCCGGCCCATGATTCACGCGACTACGCATTTGCCCGCCATTTTGACCTGCCCATCATTCCCCTGATAGAGGGTGCTGACGTGAGCGAACAGAGCTTCGATGCAAAGAGCGGACGCATGGTCAACTCCTGCGGAGGAGGCCTTGACCTCAACGGCATGGAGGTAAAGGATGCCATAGCTGCCACAAAGAAATTTATTGCCGAAAAGGGCATTGGCAAAGTAAAGGTCAACTTCCGTCTGCGCGACGCCATATTCAGCCGTCAGCGCTATTGGGGAGAACCCTTCCCTGTCTACTACAAGGACGGCATCCCCCACACCATGGACATCAAGGATCTGCCGCTGATGCTGCCCGAAGTTGATAAGTATCTTCCCACCGAGACCGGCGAACCGCCGCTCGGACGCGCAAAGAACTGGACCAACGCCGAGGGCTACCCCATTGAGCTCTGCACCATGCCCGGTTTCGCCGGCTCATCGGCCTATTACCTGCGCTACATGGATCCCCACAACAGCGAAGCACTCGTTGGGAAAGAAGCTGATGAATACTGGCGCAACGTCGACCTGTATATCGGCGGCACCGAACATGCCACGGGCCACCTCATCTATAGCCGTTTCTGGAACAAATTCCTTTATGACCTTGGCATTGTTTGCGAACCGGAACCCTTCAAGAAGCTCATCAATCAGGGCATGATACAGGGTCGTAGCAACTTCGTTTACAGAATAAAGGACACCAACACATTTGTCAGCTACAATCTCCGCAAGGACTACGACGTTACTCCCATCCATGTTGATGTCAACATTGTCAGCAACGACATTCTTGACACAGAGACATTCCGCGCATGGCGCCCTGACTATGCCAACGCCGAATTCATCCTTGAAGACGGGAAATATGTATGTGGCTACGCCGTGGAGAAGATGTCGAAATCCATGTTCAACGTGGTCAACCCCGACGACATTGTGGAGCGCTACGGTGCTGATACACTCCGCCTCTACGAAATGTTCCTTGGCCCGCTCGAACAGAGCAAGCCCTGGGACACCAACGGCATTGACGGCGTCAACCGCTTCCTCAAAAAACTCTGGAGTCTCTTCTACAAAGGCTCCGTATTCATGGTTACCGATAGCGAACCTTCGCGCGATTCTCTCAAGTCCATCCACAAACTTATAAAGAAAGTAACTGCCGACATAGAGGCGTTCTCTTACAACACCTCCATTGCTGCATTCATGATTTGCGTTAATGAGCTCGGCGCACAGAAATGCACTTCAAAAACCGTGCTCGCCGACCTCGTCACCGTACTCGCACCATTCGCGCCTCACATTGCGGAGGAACTCTGGCATGCCATGGGCCACTACACAAGTGTTTGCGATGCCAAGTGGCCTGCCTACAACGAGGAATATCTCCGCGAGAGCACCGTGCGCTATCCGGTTTCGTTCAACGGCAAAGTGCGCTACACCATTGAACTTGCAGCTGACACCCCCAAGGACGAAGTGGAGAAGGCCGCTCTCGCTCATGAGGGAGCCGCAAAATGGACCGATGGAAAGACCGTTAGAAAAGTCATCGTAGTTCCCGGTAAGATTGTCAATGTGGTTGTGGGATGAGAAAGATTGTTTTCGCCACAAACAATGCCCATAAGCTCCGCGAAATCCGCGAGATAATGGGCCCCGGATGGCAAGTGCTGTCACTTGCTGACATTGACTGCCACGAGGACATACCCGAAACAGCCGACACTCTTGAGGGAAACGCCATAATTAAAGCTCGCCACGTCAGCGACCGCTATGGCTACGATTGCTTTGCCGACGACACAGGACTGTTGGTCGATGCCCTCGGTGGCGCGCCGGGTGTACTGTCGGCCCGCTACGCCGGTCCCGGACATGACTCCAAGGCCAACATGGCCCTGCTGCTCAAAAACATGGAGGGCCTAACCAACCGCAAGGCCCGTTTTGAGACTGTTATATGCCTCGTAATGGATGGCCGGCTGCATCTGTTCAGCGGCGCGGTCCACGGCGTGATAACCACAAGCCCCGAAGGTGATGCCGGTTTCGGATATGACCCCATATTCCGTCCTGACGGATATGACCGCACATTCGCGTGCATGACTGATAGCGAGAAAAACGCCATAAGCCATCGCGGACGCGCCACTCGTAAACTCATGGATTACCTCGCATCGTTATGATTCGCCGCATCCTCTCTCTCACCGCAACCGTAATTCTGTGCTTTGCCGCCGCCACATCGGCTGCTACCGATGTGTCATGGGATGTCTATCCCGTCTTTGCCGCACCACCTCAGAAGGTCATTGACACAGGAAAAATGGTCTACTACGTATCCGGTGGTTCGCTGTTTTCCTACGATAAGACAACTTCTGAGAGCATCAGCCACACCACTGTCAACGGGCTCAACGGATTTGACGTAACCAATATTTTCCATGACCCTACCGGCAACAGGATAATCATAGCTTACTCCTCCGGCAACATTGACATGATGGCACGCGATGGCAACATAACCAACATGTCAGATATATCTGAATCGTCCTTGGCTCCCCCTCTGACCATCAACGATGTGGCATTTAGCGGCGACCGCATAATCGCGGCCACGGCTTTCGGACTCGTGGAATTTTCCGCATCGCGCGCCGAAGTTGTGCAGTCAGGCATATATAACACTCCTGTAACAGCCATTGCCATTACTGACGGCCATATACTGATTGCGGCCGACGGCAAACTGCTCGCAATCGACAGCAACGCCTCTCTGCGCTCACTCAGCTCCTTCATCGAACTCGGCTCAATGACCGATGTTACAGGAATTTATCCGACCGGTACAGGCACGGTGCTGACAACTAACCTCACTGACGGCTCCACGGCAATCACTTCGCTATCCATTGACTTCAATTCCGGAAGCGTGACCGGTTCGAGCATCACAGCTACATGCCCCGGCAGCATATACCTGACGCAAACCTCCGACGGAGCATTCCTCTACCTATCCGGCACAACGCTTTACTCCCTCAGCTCCGACGGCCAACGCATAACCGTATCCACCACCATGCCCGATGACTGCGAGGGAAGTGTCATTGGCACCTCCTCCCTTGAAGATGGACTCTGGACGCTCAACAACGCCGGGATTGCTTGTCACAAGGTTTCCGCCGGCAATCTAAGCGTACTGACCCAACGCCACAAGCCGGAGCCATTCTCGGTCAAAGAAGTCTGTTACCTGCTTCCGTCAGCCGACGGCTCGGGGCTCTTTGTCATGAACAATGGCTCCACGGCCTACCGCTTCGACCGCCCCCGCAGCGAAGGCTTCTCCAAAGCCCTGAATCTGGCCTTGATTTCACTCCCCGATGGGGAGTCAACCGACCTCACCCCATACCCTGTGGAAGCATATCTGCCTCTGGCCAAAGAGAGACAATCATCAGCCGGGAAATACATTCTCGGTCCCACATCCGTGGCACAAGACCCGGACGACCCGGACCGCATATACATATCCACATCCACCGATGGAGTTTACATCATCACGCCCGACGGAACAATCACCGGCCGATACAATGAGCTGAACTCCCCACTCACGCGCATTGACGAACGCAACATAGCCTACCACGTCAGCATTGACCGTGGAGGCAACCTATGGATGTCAACGACCTCCGAGGGCGACGATGAGGGCCCCGTTTTCATCCTGCCTGCCAACAAACGTCTCCTCAACACCAACGAAGTGACTGCATCAGACTGGGTGCATATCATGACCTCCGACAATCCGTTTCCGGGCACCCACGACGTGCAGATGCTCTATTGCTCCCAATCTCCCATCATATTCCGCATCGATGCCTACGACCACTTCATGGCCTACGATACCAACGGCACCCACAACGACCTGTCCGACGACACTTATCGCATACATCGCCAACCCACAGATCAGGACGGTTACATTTTCTCGCCTGAAAGATATTCTGCCATCTGCGAGGACCGCAACGGAGCCGTATGGATTGGCACCGATATCGGAGTAATCGAGATTGCGCATCCGGCTGATGCCATGACCAACAACCTGACCGTGCGGCGCCTAAAGGTTCCGCGAGGCGATGGCTCCGGCCTGGCCGACTATCTGCTGGACAACGAATTGGTCTACGACATAACTGTTGATGCCGCCAACCGCAAGTGGATAGCCACAGAGAAATCAGGCCTGTTCATTGTATCGGCCGATGGTTCGGAAATACTTGCCAACTACACCACTTCCAACTCCCCGCTGCCATCCAACACCATCTATTGCGTGTTTTCCGACCCCACAAGCGACCGTATCTACGTAGGCACCCCCGACGGACTGCTCTCATGCACCACAGGAGTCACCCCCGAAGCATCTGATTTGTCGTCAATTAAAGTCTACCCAAACCCTGTGCGTCCCGGCTACACAGGCCCCATCCACATTGAAGGACTAATGGATGGCTCCCTCGTCAAAATAGCCAACGCCTCAGGCTCGGTGATTCATCAGGGACGCGCCGAGGGGGGCAGCTATATATGGGAAGGATATACCCGCTCCGGCTCACGACCTCCATCCGGCGTTTACTTCATCCTCGTCTCCTCTCCCGCTAATCAGGGCCGGAGCGAAGCCGCCGCTGCAAAATTTATGATTGTCAACTGAAATAAATAACTTTTATCCTTTGACACCTATGTAATTTAAAAAATAATTATTACTTTTGTGTCGGATAAAAGCCTCTGTACGTAAGTGCAGACCTTTTACATTGTCAACAAGGAACTTATAACCCAAATTTATATTTACTAATTATGACTAAAATAGGTATTAACGGCTTTGGCCGCATCGGACGTTTCGTTTTCCGTGCCTCTACCAAAAGAGACGACATTGAAGTAGTTGCCATCAACGACCTTCTTCCCGTTGACTACATGGCTTACATGCTCAAGTATGACACAATGCACGGCCGCTTCGACGGTACTGTTGACTGCGACGTTGAAAAAGGTCTTCTCATCGTAAACGGTAAGGAAATCCGCGTTACAGCTTGCAAGAACCCCGCTGAAATCGGTTGGGGCGCAGTAGGTGCTGAATATGTAGTTGAGTCAACCGGTCTTTTCCTCACTAAGGAAAAAGCTCAGGCTCACATTGAAGCCGGCGCAAAATACGTGGTTATGTCAGCTCCCTCTAAGGACGACACCCCCATGTTCGTATGCGGCGTTAACCAGGACAAATATGTTAAGGGTACTCAGTTCGTTTCTAACGCTTCTTGCACCACCAACTGTCTTGCTCCTATCACCAAGGTGCTCAATGACAAGTTCGGCGTTGTTGAAGGCCTCATGACTACCGTTCACTCTACTACCGCTACTCAGAAAACCGTTGACGGTCCCTCTATGAAGGACTGGCGTGGTGGCCGTGCCGCTTCAGGCAACATCATCCCCTCTTCAACCGGTGCTGCTAAGGCTGTAGGTAAAGTTATCCCCGAACTCAACGGCAAACTTACCGGTATGTCAATGCGTGTCCCCACTCTCGACGTTTCTGTTGTTGACCTCACCGTTAACCTCGCTAAGCCCACTACCTACGAAGAAATCTGCGCTGCCATGAAGGAAGCTTCTGAAGGCGAACTCAAGGGTGTTCTCGGCTACACTGAAGACGCTGTAGTTTCAAGCGACTTCCTCGGCTGCCCCCTCACCTCTATCTTCGATGCTAAGGCCGGTATCCAGCTCACTCCCACCTTCGTTAAGGTTGTTAGCTGGTACGACAATGAAATCGGCTACTCTAACAAAGTGCTCGATCTCATCGCCCACATGAAGACAGTCAACGGCTAATAAACCGTCAGTACTTATAACTTCAAGAAGAGGCTGCGTCAGTTTTGGCGCGGCCTCTTTCCTTATATTTCACTTTGTCCTCAGGTCCAGCGCGTGGCCTGAAACGATACGCGTTTGAATATGAAGATGGGAATAATGGACCCTATGACCATACACAGAATTATCAGCAGGCAGGTCATGGAATTAAACACGAGTTCATAGACACATCCCATGTCTCCCCCGGAGGTGGACCCGCCCACACACACTATCAGCGCCTCAATGGTGCGGTAGGCATACATGCCCGGAATCATAGGCAACAGCGACGGGAAGAGACACGCTTCGGCCGGAACACACACCTTCGGGGCAAGCCACACAGCTATGATGCCGATGAGGAAAGCGGCCACACTGCTCGCCAGGATGATATTGACATTGCCCAACACCGGCGACATCATAAGCTGCCGCAACGCATGGCCAACGGCCGCCGCAACGCCGCATATAGCGTAGGTGCGCATCGGCAAATGGCTAAGGGCTGCAAAACCTATGGCCGCCATCGCTGCGAAGAACCCATCTTCAACAATGCTTTGTATCAATGTAACATCCATAACCATAATTTGAAACGGTTGCTGATTATTTTCAGATGTGGCTTATTCCCATTACGGAAAGAGCCGCGCACAGTCCAATAGAAAGGCATGCCGTCAGTACACACGCATCCATAAACCGGCTCAGAGCGCATAGATAATGCCGCTCAATCAGGTCGCTCGCCGAGTTGATGAACGGCACTCCCGGCACAAGATAGAGCACCGATGTGGCTACGGCTATGCCCGGCGTCGCACCCCAGCTGAATACGTGGCTTCCTATGCATATCACTGACGACACAAAAGCACACAGCATGATAACAATCCTTACATCAACTTTCATCCGCAGCAACAGTAGCTTCAGTACAAGCCCAACCATTGTTGCGAAGAACACTACACCCATTGCCACGGCATCGCCCCCGAACAGACGACAGAACGACGCATTGGCAAGCGAAGCCAGCATCACAGTAGTTGCCGTTACCGGATAGGGCTGGGAGATTATCTTGTTGAATATCTGGCGTGCCTGATAGAAGTCAACCCTGCGGTCGGCAATCTTCCAACTCAGGCTACTCAGGCGGCTATTTAAGTCGAAATTGATGCCGCAGTCCACCATGAGACGATGAAATCCTTCCTGACGGCCCGTGACCTTGTCGCATAGCGTCAGCTGGATGTGGCGTGGCATTATCGTGACACTGAGGTCAAACCCCAGCGCGCGGGCAATCCGTTCGGTGTTTCGCTCTATGCGCAGACATGTTGCCCCGCAGCCCCAAAGCCACGCGGTGTAATCGGCTATGAATCGCCCTGCCTCCGTTATGCCACAGCATGCAAAAGGAGAGGTATCGCCGATCGTAGCGGCATTATTGGTCGTATTCAGCGTCATCATCGTCAATGTCCGGACTGTCGCCCGCCACGAAAAACATGTCGCGCTCCCGTCCGAATGAGAATATATGGTGTGCATGGGCAGCGTGGACATGCCGCCCATTGTGGATTGTCAGATAGCGGAAGAACTGAACCATGAACGTGACAAGCACAATTCCAACGGTTACATACCAGAAAATCATCAAGTGTGTCATCATGCTTAGAGTATTTATTATAATTACAATCCACGCGCCGAAATGACCGAAACGTTTAACCAAATTTTACCCCGCGCTCCAAAAAAACGCATTATTCTTACATTTCTTGTAAAATTTTATAATTCTTATAATCAGCTGGTTATCTTTAGTTGTAACAGATGCGTAACGTTTTTAACTGATTTTAACTTTAAAAAAACTTGCATCGCTTATTTTTGAATTATCTTTGCATTGTCAACGGTTTGTAACACCAACGCAAACCTATTAACAAACCCGATTTTCAACTGACCCAAAATTATCGCTATTATGACTTCCGCCGCTTTCACATCACGACTCATGAATCTGC
>CAZASF010000049.1:0-17812 GCA_964487725.1 uncultured Bacteroides sp.
TTCACAACCCCTCAGGGAGATGCCGGTAAGAATCCGGCGCTCCCCACCCCTTCTTTAAATACCACCGCATCGCCCAAGAACATTGACATCAACACCGTCTATATGTTTTTGGAGGAACTGAAGGTGTCGTTTGAGAAAGGTCAAGCCAAACAGTCTGATGGCTCACAGGTTCAGACTGAAGTTGTTAACCCCGAAGCTTTTCAGAAAATTCTCGCCAAAGAGCTCCCGAAGTTCTCCATTCAGGTTGAAGGTCCGACTTTGGATTACTCAAAGATACCCAAGCCGAAGGACTATACTCAAAACTTTATTGACCTCGGCAAGAAGGTTGAGAGCAAGGACTCTGCGACTGCCAAGGAGATCGGTAAGTTGAGCACCGCCATCGGCAAACTAGAGGGCGCGGTGAAAACCGCCAGTGCCACTCCGAAGGTGCAGAAAGTTGAGAAGCTTGTCAAACTCGACATCGATTCATGGAAATGTCTCGGTTGCGTGATTTGCAGTTTCATCATCAGCATCTTTCTCGGCGTTTGGATTTTCCTTAAGTACGATGAGATTGACCGATACAAGGACACTGACCTGAAATATCGTCTCATTCAAATGAATGGCAGCGTCTCCTCGGTAGGACTTGACAGCATCGAGGTGTGGTTTCAAGACCCCGAAAGAGTCAAGAACTTCAACAAGATGGTCACTGAGTATGAGCAGCGTATGGACAAGTTGCGTCGCTCTACCCTCGAACGCGACCGCCTTAACAGTGAGATTAACGAGCTCAATTCACAGAATAATTCTAATAAACGATGAAAGATAATATTTTCCTCCCCGTCTCGGCAGATGCTCAACGCAGCATCAAGGCCTTCTTCTATGACTTTTGTAAATACATGGAAGAGAACTACAACGCCACTCCGGATCAGCTTATGCTTGACTGGAACAATGTCGGCGCAACCGCCCGATTTATAGGCAACGGCTGCAACGTACAATACCGCCTTTGGGAACGCTCAAACGGCTACCTCGGCATACCCGATATGACGCTCATCATCTATGAGCTGTCGGTTGCCGACACCGTTGAAAATACCGTCGCCCTCTGTCAATGGACAGGCGCAACCGCCAAAGCCAACGGCTTTCTCCACATCGCCGACATCGACCGTCAACCGGAAGATGCCGACAACCAAGTACCCGATTGTCAAATCGCATGTTTAACCCTCTAACCCCCATTTTTATCAGTATGAAAAAGACTCTCAGATTTTTCAAGAAGCGCAATGCGCACAACCCCATCAACAACCCCATCAACAACCCCATCAACAACCCCAACACCCACATCAACATGAGACAAAACGACTCCATCACCGAGGCAAGCGAAGCCGCTATCCTCAAGTTCTTCGCAGACTTCTGCAACTACATGACCCGCAACTTCAATGCCGACCCCGAAGAGCTGATGCTCGACTGGAACTGCGTTGGTGCCACCGCCCGCTTCATCGCCAAAGGCCGCAACATCCAGTACCGTCTTTGGGAACGTTCCGAAGGCCACATGGGTATTCCCGACATGACCGCTATCGTCTACGAGTTCGACCTCGCCCCGACTTGTAATTCCGAGGAAGACCAAGACACCATCCTTCGCGTGCATGGTGACCTCGCCTTTATGGCATACACCGCCGGATTCCGCCACTACGCCTTCATCCGCAAAAAGCCCCTCACGTCCCCCAAGCAAGTCCCCGGCTGCGAAGTAGCCTGCTTCCCCCTCGGCTAACCTCCCCAATCCCAACCAGAACAATCCCCAGTCCCTAGTCTAACAGCGCCTCTCATCTCAGCCACCCCGACGACCCACCGCCGGGGTGGCTTTGTTTAATTACAATCCTCAAATCATGGACGTTATTACGCATGTTTAATAGCATAAAACCATTGTTATGTCAGAAATAATTATTAACTTTGCAGAAAATTACAAGAAGTTGTAAAATCATGACGACTGAAGATAAACCAATTCCAGCCAATAGAATTAAAGCTGTTCTTGCGGAAAAACAAGTATCGGCTAAAGAATTAGCAGTAGCGATTGGACGCAATGAAACCTCCGTCTCCCGTTGGTGTAACAATAAGATTCAGCCATCAGTGGTACAACTTCAAGAAATAGCACATTTCCTTGATGTGGATGTGCGAGAATTGTTATGCTCGACAAAGAATACAAATGTATAAAGTCACATGGGACATAGAAACTGGAGGTGTTCAGCTCAACCATAAAGTTGTAGCCGACTCGTTAAGTGTGTCTCCTCGCCCTGTATTTTTTGAGGAACTTGACCTTTTAAGGCTTAATGAATTGGGTTGGGGCTATCCGCATTGTGAAGAACCGCTCCTTTGGGCTTGCAACAAGCAATACTTCTATCGCGGTCAACTCGTTTTTGAAGCAAAAGGTGCGAATCTCTACGATGATGCCCTGATTGACATCAAACCCGGCTTCGAGAATTTAACTCTTGAACCCGTAAATATGGATGAAATGCTTCGCCGAAACCAAGACATCCTGTTCTTGCTTGAAAGCGAAGCCATTGAATTTATCAGAGATACTTTTATAGACTACTCCGTTGCCTCCAAAAAGTTTGAGGAGTTCAAGGCAAATCAACTGGATTACGAAGCACTTGCTGCTGCTATCGAAAAAAGAACGAAGCGCAAAATGGCAATCGTCAAAGAAGATTGCGACAGTTTCGACCTGATGGACGAAAATACCGCCCAACAGCAAGGGAAAAAACGCATACTTACTACAAAGATAGACGTATTTCTTGCATCATTCTCCGGCGGCAAAGACTCTCAAGTCGTCCTTGACCTCTGCACCCGAGCACTTCCTCCAAGTGTTTTTGAAGTAATTTATAGCGACACCGGCTATGAGTTGCCCTCGTCTCTGGACCTTTATGAGTACGTTAAAAGGCATTACTCCGAATTATTTCCCGGTCTAAAGTTTTCAACCGCGCGTAACCACGCACCCGTTCTGAGCTATTGGGATAAAATCGGCACTCCAAGCGATACTCACCGTTGGTGTTGCTCGGTCATGAAAACCGCACCATTGTATCGTTCGCTTAAAGTGCCTGGCACTAATAAGCAAGCGAGAGTATTAACTTTTGATGGCGTAAGAGCTGAGGAATCTACTCGCCGTAGTAATTACAATAGGATAGGCAAAGGCGTTAAGCACTCAACCGTGATTAACGCTCACCCAATATTAAATTGGAATACTACCGAGATATTCCTCTATCTATTTACCCATTCCTTACCAATCAATCTTGCTTATAGACTTGGTAAAGCAAGGGTTGGATGTCTCATATGCCCATTTTCAACTGCATGGGATGATATGGTCACCTCAAAATCCTATCCCATCGAACTTTCGAAATTTACAAAGAGAATAGAAGATTGGGCTACCGAAAACGGTGACCATAACGTTCGCGAATACTTAGCAAGCCGTAATTGGAAAATCAAGGCTATTGGCGACATGAAAATCTCACGTCCTTCTGTTAGAGTCGCTGAGTTAGTACCCAATTTTACTGCTATTGTTTCTAATTCTCAATTTGACATTTTCAGTTGGCTACCTGCTCTATGTAAATTCACACAATTCACGTCTGATAATTTAACGCAGGGTCAACTCCAATATAAGGACAAACTTTACAATTATACAATTGAAAACAAATACAATGGTTATATTTTCAATGTCGTTGGAGTTCTTGATATAAAATTCAGCGGACTCCTTAAACGTATTATATATAAATCCGCTTTTTGCATACAGTGCGAAGCGTGTGAAGTGGAGTGCCCAACCGGTGCTCTGACAGTTTACCCTCAACTTAAAATAGATAAAACAAAATGCGTACATTGTTTGAAATGCATTATGGCGCATGATCAAGGATGTATCGCAGCAGATTGCACTCGCATGATAGAAGACCGTAACAAAAAAGCTACCGCCAAGGTCAAGGGCTATAAAACTTTTGGCCTTCGCGAAGAATGGCTTTCTGAATTCTTGAGTGATACTGCTTCTTTTTGGAAAGACAATTCTTTAGGCAACGCTCAAATTGATAGTCTCAAAGGATGGTTGAAAGATGCTGAAATTCTTGACACAAAGAACAACCTCACTCCGTTTGGTAAGCTTTTAGAGGAAATATATATTGACGAACCAAATTTTACTTGGGAGGCCATACTGATAAATCTATCCTATAATTCGTTTATCGTTAATTGGTTTGCTAATACAATCTCTTTCAACAAACCATTTGACAAGAAGGCTCTTGAACTCCTAATCTCAGAAGAACAAATAGATTCGTCTCCCTCAACTATAAAAAATGCTATAAGTGCCCTTATGGAACTTATACGCCTTTCGCCTATAGGGGATAGCCTTAATTATGGACAACCTCAAGACAAAGAATATGTCAGAGAACAATACGATAGTTTCTCAGACATGGGCGTGGCCTACGCACTATATAAATTCGCGGATAAGATTGAAACCAAATCTTTCCGTGTTGCCGATGTCTTCGATGAAGAAAATCAGTATAGTCCAGCTAAAATACTTGGCATTTCAATGTCTGACTTTGAGAAAGCACTCCGCACTCTTAACTCGGCAAACAACCGAGTGCTTATCGCCGAGTTAAACATGGGGCTTGACCACATCACTCTGCGTGACGACCTTAACGCCCTCTCTGTGGTTAAACAGATGTTATAATGTATGGCTAACAGATATTCCGATATAGTAGACCTCCGTTCCGGGAGAAGCACATATTACATCGAAGATGAGAAAGACGGTGAATGGAGCGTCTTTATTATCAACGATCAATTTAACGACATACTCCGCAACGTTGTTCGCTCAGCCCAAAACAATGACTATGATGCTCATAAATCGTTTTGGATTGAGGGTACTTATGGCTCCGGCAAGAGCCACGCAGGTGCTGTTATAAAGCACCTCCTTTGCGATACTATTGAGGACATAGAAGAATGGGTGAACGGCGAATATAAACTTCCGCAGTTCGACACCCTGCGTTCTTCTATATTCGCCCTTCGCAAGAAGAAACGCTTACTGCCGGTCACTATGTACGGCAATACTAATATCTCTCACCCCGACGACCTCTCGCTTCAACTTCAAAGAAAGATTCAGTCTGCGCTCACCAACGCCGGGCTTACCGACCTCAACGTAAAAACTGACTTCGATTCTTACGTTGAACATATAGATGAAAATCCTAAGTTTTGGGAGCTGATTATTGAACAATCTCCCAAACTTGCCGCTTGGTGTCCCACGGTTGATAAACTTCGGACGGAACTTCAGGGCATGAACAGCAAGACATTGCGCGAAGCCCAGGATGCTGTCCGAGAAAGTGGTTTACACGTGAGAATGAAAAGTGCCAATCTTATAAATTGGTTCTTTGAGGTTCAAGATAAACTGAAAGCGGAAACCGAATATGACGGACTTTTCATTCTTTGGGATGAGTTCACCAATCTCCTTCAAATGGATATTGGCCCCACGATTCTCGTAACGCTTCAGGAAATCTCCGAGCGAGCTATGGCGCAAGAAAATGACAGTTACTTCCTGTTCATTACTCACCCATCTGCTCTTAACTCGCTCAAAGCCGAAGAACGTACCAAGACCAAAGGCCGCTACCACTTCATGAAATATAATATGGAGCCGGTATCTGCCTATAAGATTATGTCGCGCAAATTTCGTCAAGTTGCATCAGAAGAAGAATACATTAATGTATTCAGTCCAATCTTGTCGAAATTTGACGAACTTCTCGCTCACTATACGCAGAACAGCCCCAATGCAGTAGAAACGACCCGTGACATTAGAAATTTAATGCCGCTACACCCGGCTACTGCACTACTTGCAACATTCTACGCCCGTGAAGCAGGTTCTGCTTCGCGTAGTGTATTCGAGTTCCTCGGCGATAACGACACAATCCGCGCCTTCTTGGATAGCGAGGATATCTTCCTAAATCGTCACACTATCACCGCAGACTATCTTTGGGATTATGTGGTTGACGAGTTTAACGAGAATGTCGCAAAATTCGGTGCTGTCACTGAACGTTTCAACACCTACCGTGCTCAAATTGAAGATGCTGGAGATGTTGAGTACCGAGTATTCAAAGGAATACTCTTACTCAATGCGCTCAATAACATCGCCAATCATGACGATGTTACACCGAGCGAAGAAAATGTGCTTCGCCTCTTTGAGGGTACGCCATTTAGTCATCTCGTGCCCACTGTGCTCAATCTATTTGACACAAAGGGCTATATCCAACGGGCACCAGGCAATATCTTCTCAATACAGTTTACTGCCCTTCCAACAAAGGAAATTGAGGATGCGAAGGAACAATTGCGGACTCGCGATTTTAAGTATATTTCTCAAATCCTCAATTTCAATAACGCAGCAGCCAAGGAGGTAGATAAGTTACTTATCAACCTTTGCCGCCCATACTCTTTCAGATTCTACTCTCTTGATGTTAATGAATATACGTTGCTCAACAAGATAGAAAACGGAAGCAAAGAGGCAAAAGGCTACGAAATTTTCCTCGCATTACTTTTCGGCAAGACCCCTGCCGAAATCTCGCAATTGCGTGACATAGCCGAGAAAGCATCCGCAGACCCAAGATTCAAAAACACTGTATTCATTGTTTTTGATGCACCGCTCACAGAAAAGAGCTATGAGCGTTTCATTGAATATCAAGCGAATGCTAAGATAGCTCAGAAGTTCAATTTCACCGACCAATACAACGCACATATTAAAAATGCTCGTAAAATGGTCGAAGATTGGATCTCCAAAGAGGTACGCCAAGTCAACTTCTACTTGTATCTTAGAGGAATACCCAACACCTACTCGGCATCGAAGCTGACTTCTACGCTTGATAGAATTATCGCCCCTCAGTTATTCCCCTTGGGGCCCGAAGGATTGGATAAGTGCGTAGGCAAGTCAAAAACTTTTTGGAAGAAAGAATCAACTAAAAAGATTGTTCAGCTAATTCTCAACTTCAATTCCAAGCAAGATATTATTTCTGAACTGAATAATCAGCAGTCGCTTGTCAAAATTCTTTTCGAGGAGAGTCTTGACGACAATCTCGAGTTTAAGGTGGATATCGACACCGAGCATAATCCACTGTATCTTGTTTGTCGCTTCGTTGACAATAAGATTAAACATGCCGACAAGCAGAGCCTGTTCAATCTCGCTGAGAAGTTTGAGGATTTATCACGTCCTCCATACGGACTGTTTGAAACATGTTCGTGTATGGCTATGCTTGCCTTCGCCATGCGTAAGCACATCGGTAAGATGTTTGATACCGGAGGAAAGCCTCGCGAGGCCCAACATCTTGTCGAAGATGTTGTTGACATCTTCAAGTGTTGGGAAAAGGGAACCCCAAACACTAAACTCTCCTATAAATTTGAGACTAAAGAGGAGGGCATGATTTGTAAAGGCCTTATCAAGGTCTTTGGACTTACAGCCCAAAATGGTTATCCGGACGTTAGCAGTCTTACCGATACCCGGTGGACTATTCTCCATAAATACTCTGCGTCTATGGGATATCCCCTTTGGGCGTTGAAGTATGCCGTACCTTCCTCTCTTATGGGTTCAGATAATGGTAAGCGAGCCAAGCAAATAATTGACGATATTCTTACGATTTGCTTTGAGACCGCGCACCGAAATCCTCAAATGATGAGTGCGCTTGCTGAATCCTTAAAGACACTGGATTTTGAACTGCGCAGTTGGGTTCACGACACCAACGCTTTCAAACAAGGTTTCGAAGCGTTCTTAATGTCAGACCCTCATGTATCTCTTAAGGAAGAGGATATTCCCGAAGCGTTTGATTACATCAAACAGAATATGCCTGGTGAAGTTGGGGAATGGCGCAAAGATGATGTGGAACTCCACTTAAAGAATTGGGGGCTTAGCAAAATGCAGCCTCCGACACCTCCACCCCCAGGTCCAGGTCCAATACCACCCCCACCTTCCACACCTGCGCCTCCCACTCCAGGCAAGGTCGAGAAAGCCAAAGATAAAATACATAGCATCTCTTCAATAAGCGAAGCACAAGACATTCTGCTGCGCTTAATTGAATTGGGATATGACGACATAGTAGACACCATAATTAACTAACTATGTATAAAGAATTCGGGAACATCGACGCATTGATGCAGCACATCAATGAAGACAAAACCATTTCGGGAATTAACTCGGCTACAGCCGGGCGTTTTCCCATTAGGTTCGTTTTGTTTGATAGCTTCAACGACTGCTATGATTTTGTTGAGCGTCTTATGGATAATGGAATTGCACTCAGTAGTGTTAACGAATGGCTTGACCCTACTTTCCCCGATATTCTTATAAACTACGTTAGACTCTCTGAAAAGATAGCCTCACTTGTTCGAGAAAAAGAGACCGCAGATTTGGTGATAGCCCCATTCTCCGAACTAGCACGTTTCTACGACAACGAAACCAATAAGGAATTTGACTCTTTAATCTCTACGATTAAAGCTATTGAGGCATCGCAAAATGCCTTTGACGCAAAACAACGCGTGTATATTCCTATTGTTGGGTTGGAGGGTAAAATGTCGCGTTTCTTTGCTGACTCCCAAATCCATATTTGGTACTTCAAGAATCAAGCAGCGCGAGTTAACTATCGTCTCATCTTGACTAACGACACTGATTATGGCGTTGACGGATTAGAGCAGAATTATAGTGTGGTGCATAACGTAAACGAATGGTTACGCCTATGGCGTGACCAACAGATGAAACCTAATATCATTTGCACCTCTCGATCTATTTTCGCATTTGCCGAATATGCCCAACCCGACAATGCTTTTGACTTCGTCACCTGCAATTCTTGTTGTGAATTTCTCACCCGAGGTTTAGGGTTGAAACTTGAATTTCTTTCACATAAGGGTACCACATCGGTGCATTGGGAAACCCTCGCGAAAGAAATCAACGCAATTTCTTTCGACTTCAAGAAATTCTTTAACGCGAAATTCGATATTCACGCTCTTGCCGGACATGATGTATTTATTAAGACGTGGTTTGAGAACAACGATTCATTCGACAAATGGTTGCTTGTGTCATATTACATAGAGAAATTCTGTAACACTGGCTATATCTGTGCCGCACTCAAAGAAATCAAAGGTTACACCAACGCTGACATCGCCCAGGCGTTGCTTCTCACTATCTTTGATTTGAAAGACCCGGAAACATACATTGATGAGCGTAGAGATGTGCTTACATATGTATGTAAAGAGGGCATAGTCCTCAACGACGGTGTACAAAAGAAACTTGTTGAAAAACTTATAGGAATAGCGCAGACACACGGTTATCCTACCGCACTTCGCTACTTCTCGTTAGTTACCAACGCTGAAAAAGCCTTACTGATTGAATGGTTGGGTAAAGGATACATTCAAAGGGATGCCGTCAAGAAGCTATATCCTGACATATATCATTACCTCGGCAGAACATTCGGTGTTAAAGACACTGAGTGCAAATGGCTGCTTTCATACTTTGATGATTACAAATTGGCGAAAGTTGCCAATTCATACTCTCCTAATATCGAGGAGTCCATTGACTCACATAATCAAGACACCGCGGCATTCTATTCCTGGTATAACTATTTCAGTAATACTCGAACCCTGCTGCACAGTCGCAAGGACATTGATGTTTATTTTTGGATAGACGGCCTTGGATTTGATTGGGTTCCGTTCATTCAGCAAATCATATCAGAAAGGAATAACGACAATTACTATCTTAACGAAGTACTAGCCGCACGTGCTGAACTTCCTACAAAAACCGATATCAACAAAAAGTTGCTTCAGTTGCTTACACAACAAGAAGATTTGCCAAAGTCTGGAGACCTTGACAAATACTCTCATATGACTCGTCAATATCCTCAGTATATCATTGATGATTTTGCTCTTGTTCGCAACACTATCAACGATATATTAAATAATAATCCGGGGAAGAAAATAGCCATAGTCTCAGACCACGGCCTTTCTTTCCTCAGTCAATTTTTACCCGGACTGAACCTTCCAGGACTTCAATCCGACCACGGGGGGCGCACGGCCTTAGCCCAAAAGCCTACTATTGACAGCCGTTATATTATCTTGGACGATAATAAAACCTTGTGCGCTCTGCGTCACAACTCACTATGTGCCAAGATTCATGACGGTTGCGGTTGTCACGGTGGTTGCACTCCCGAAGAAGTGCTCGTGCCGATATTTATCATATCTTCGCAACCCAACGCCTCCACATGGTCAGCGACCATTGAAGATTTTGAAATCTCTGCCTCTAATCCGGTTGTGAAGTTCAAAATCAAGGGTATTCCCATTGACCAAATCGCAATGGTTGAATACAACGGCATCGAGTATCAACTCAATGTCGGCTCCGGCGATTTATATTCTACTCCTCACTTGCCTCTTGACGCTTCGGCTCAGACCATCCGGTTGAAGATTGGAGATAAATCTCAATCATTCAATCTTAAACTCAGCCTTGGCTCAGAGGAGGAAGATTTGTTTGACTTCTAACTCCACTCAATATGCGTGACGTTATTTCTGATAAGGTTCGGCAGCATTTTGCCCCCATGTCTATATATAAAGACCCTAATTCTACCGACAGCCTCTTTGCAGGTCGAAACCTCCCGGCCTTTGTTAAGGATTTTCTCTTGAAGAAATACCTTAACTCCGACGGCTCTATTGACCGAGGTAAATTGACTGCGTTCCTTGATATGGTTATACCTAAGGAAGCCAGCGAGGTCAAAGATAAAATTGGCCGTGGAGACACCCTTACTCTTTTGGTGCGCTTCATCGTCTATATAGACCTTGTTAAGGGTGTTCGTCGGTTCGCTATTCCCGACCTCGGCATAAAACTGAACGAGGGTATTATCCCCGAATATGTCTACAATCAACACACAGGTACGCTTGTAGATGGTGAGCGTTGGGGTATAATCAAACTCTGTTTGATGCCTGATGATGACGGCAAGAAGAACCATGTCGAAATGGTTGATTACAAACCTTTCAAGCCCTACAAGTCGGTAGACGTGGCATATCTTCGGGAGGCACGTCAATCATTCACTACCGATGAATGGATTGACTTGCTCCTTTCGGCCATGGAGTATGATGCAGACTCTTTCGAGAATATGCATCAAAAACTTGAATTTCTAACACGGCTCTTCATCTTCGTAGAGCCTCGCTTAAATGTTGTTGAGCTTGCTCCGAAAGGTACCGGCAAGAGCTATGTGTTTGGCAATCTCTCCAAATATGGTTGGCTTGTCAGTGGAGGTAAAGTGACCCGTGCCAAGCTGTTCTACGATAAGCAAAAGCAGCAGAACGGAATCATCAAAAATCACGATTTCACCGTGTTTGATGAAATACAGACTATTACCTTCCAGGAACCTTCTGAAATTCAAGCCGCCCTAAAATCTTATCTTGAAAGCGGCAAGACCACAATTGACAACAACGAGTTCACCTCAGAGTGTGGCCTTATGCTTATGGGCAACATCCAACTCACATCAAATCGTTTGCCTCAGAGTCCTCGCTACTTCGATGCGCTCCCGGTTTATTTCCGTGAGTCAGCCCTACTTGACCGCTTCCATTGCTTCATTGAGGGGTGGTATCTACCGCGCATTAACAAGAGCATGATATACAAAGGTTGGACTATTAATGTTGAGTATTTCTCCGAAATTCTCCATGCTCTCCGCACTGAAAATTCATACGGCCTCTTGTTCGATGACCTTGTTGTCTACGACAAAAAAGCCGACATGCGAGACTTCAAGGCAGTAAAGAAGATCGCCACCGCTGCGATGAAACTTCTTTTCCCTCACTGGCGCACCGTAGAAGATGTGAACTTTGACGACTTCGACACCTACTGTCTCCAACCGGCCATAGCTCGCCGTGGTATAGTCAAAGAACAATGCCACAACATCGACCCTGAGTTCAGTACCCAAATGCTCGACATCAGAGTCAAGACTCAACCATCGGGAACCTTTGAAAACGAATCCAATTGGACATTGTAAGGGAGTAAGACAAAAATAATAAGTATAATGGCAAATCCAAGAGTTTTTGTAAGTTCAACTTACTATGATTTACAACACATACGAAATGACATCAGAATATTCATTCAAGGTTTAGGATACGACCCTGTCATGCATGACAGGGGGAATAATATACCATACACTCAAAGTGAAACATTAGAGGAGTCTTGTTATAATGAGGTTTCTACTTGCGACATTTTGATATGCATCATCGGTAATAAATTTGGGACTCAATCTTCAAACGGTAATAACTATTCAATTACCATGAACGAACTACAAAGAGCAATAAGTCAACGAAAAAAAGTTTATATCTTTATCAATCATGAAGTATATACTGAGAATATGACTTATCTGGTAAATAAAGACAACGGATTCAAACCTGCGCATGTTGATGATATTCTCATACACGAGTTTATTGCAGGTCTGAAACAAGTTGTCAAAAACCATCCTATTATACCTTTTCATACGGTTCCAGATATACTTGATAACTTGAAACTTCAATTTGCTGGACTCTTTCAACATTTGCTCTCACAAGAATCTTCTATTACTGAAAGTAAAACATTTGCCGATTTACAGGATACGGCTAATGAAATAAAAGAACTAATTGCTGATTTAAATTCAGAAAAAAATTCTTTCTTTTCAAAATTTACTGGGACTATCTATGCCCCAAATCCAATAATTACTTTTATACAGAATCTACTTGGAGGTAAGAATTATTCTGTAATTACATCGACCAAAGATGAATTAAAATCTTATCTAACTGACATAGGATTTACTGTATCAGAAATAGGATTCCCTGAAGAGGACACGATTTGCGCTCAAAGAAATGTTAATAGTTATCATCAAGAACTTAAAATCGATTTATCTTTGTTTGACGCCAATGGTGTAATCAAAGAAATAAAAGATCGAAAATTGTTAGAACAGTCGATACATTTTGTTAACAATTTTGTATCTACTGATGATAATGATTTGCCTTTCTAACCCATAGATTCCTTTATGACTGACAATATACAATATATAGACATATTTCACTCGCTGATTCAGCATACGGAGAGTGAGGTGGTGGAGTTCAAGAAGGCGGAGCGGAGCTTCGACTTTGATGACCTCGGCGAGTATTTCTCGGCGTTGAGCAATGAGGCTAATCTGCGCAATATGGATTTCGCGTGGCTTATTCTTGGCTATGATGAGAAGAATCACGCAATTGTCGGTACATCCTATAAGGATGGTGAGCAGGCTCTGAATAATCTGAAACATGATTTTTCTCAGCATACTGCCGACCGATTGACTTTTCGCGAAATAGTTCCAATTGAAGTTGAGGGCAAACGAATTCTTATGTTCAAGATTCCGGCCTCGCCGCGCAATATCGTGATGACGTGGAAAGGGATTGCTTATTGCCGCGACGGAGAGAGTATCAAGCCGATGAATCAATCCAAAATGGATGAGATTCGCGGACAGGCTCCAACTCCAGATTGGTCGGCTGAAATCGTTCCGGATGCTACGCTTGATGATCTTGATGAGGTGGCTATCGCCAAGGCTCGTAAGATGTTCAAGAAGGTACATAACCGCATTCCGGTCGAGGAGGTAAACAAATGGACTGACGAAGAGTTTCTTAGCAAATGCGAGTTGATGGTCAACGGCAAATTGCGCCGAGCAGCTATCATTCTGCTTGGCAAGATGTTTTCAGACAGTAAACTCCGTCCTGCGGTTGCCGAAGTGACTTGGACGCTACGCGACGCAAAGCAGGAGGTGGTGGACTATGAGCATTTCTCAGTGCCGTTCATTCTGACGGTTGATGAGATTCTTGCCAAAATTCATAATCTGACCTTGCGTGAGATGCCCGGTGGAACTCTATTCCCCGATACGATGAAGCAGTATGACGACTATACTATTCGTGAGGCTCTACATAATTGCATAGCCCACGAAGATTATACCCTGCAACAACGTATCAACCTTGTTGAGAATCCGGGATTCCTCTATTACGCAAACGGCGGAACATTTATTCCCGGCACATTGGAGAACGCACTTGAGACACAAGGACCGCAGCGTTTCTTCCGTAACGCTTGCCTTTGCAAAGCGATGGTTCATTTCAATATGATTGACACCGTCAGCCGTGGCATCAAGAAGATGTTTACCAATCAGATGGAACGTCGCTTCCCTATGCCCGACTATGAGATTGACAACGAGAAGAAAGAGGTTGCTGTACGCATTTACGGCAATGCCATCAACGAGCGTTACACCAAACTGCTAAAGGAGAATGATACACTCACTCTCCACGACTGCATCTCTCTCGATGCCATACAGAAAGGCCATCGCATAGACGACGAAATCGCCCAGGATTTGCTGAAGCGAGGATTGATTGAAGGCGAAGCCCCCAATTACACAATCTCCATCGGTGTTGCCAAAGCCTCCAAGCAACTTCCCGGCTACACGAAAGCAAAAGGATTGGAAAAAGAGAAACTCAAACAGATGGTTCTCCAACTTCTCAAACATGCTGGAACTGATGGTGCAATGAGAGACGTTGTATTTGACTACCTCAAAGATGTCCTGCCGGTTCATAAGACGCGAGAACAACAACTTAGGTTTGTTGGCAGACTTTTAGTTGAAATGGATAGTGATAATCTTATCTGTCGGGATGGATTAAAATGGCGACTTCGGTCGGATTCGACCGAAAATATATCCCATCCGACCGAATAATATGTAATCCGACCGAAATTACATAAATTTCGGTCGGATTACTAACAACGAAGAACAGATATGTCAAAAGCAAAACTGAAAAAACATCTACTGTCGCTCCCGAAGGAGCAAGTGGTCGATATAATGCTGGAACTTTATGGTGAAAGCAAAGAGGCTAACGCGTGGCTGGAGTTTTATCTCGAACCAAACAGCAACGCCGAGCTTGAGAAATATAAGAAGGCAATCCGTAGCCAGTTCTTAGGCAGGAATGATTATCCGAAGGATCCGAGTTTCAGAGCATGCAACAAACTCGTCACGGCATTCAAGAAGCTAGTTCCCGATTCTTATGCAATCGCCGATTTGATGCTATACTACGTTGAGCAGGGTTGTAGCCTGACTGCCCAATTCGGAGATTACGAAGAACCCTTTTACACGGCATTGGAAAACAATTTCAACAAGGCTGCCAAATTCATAAATCAGAAAGGCCTTTTACCTGAATTTGCGCCACGAATGAAGAAGATGATTGAGTCGGTTGAATGCTGCGGGTATGGTTTTCCCGACACCCTATGGGATATGTATTATGAATACGCCAATGAGGATTTATGAAAGTATCGGAACTTATAGAAAAGTTGCAGACCTGTAATCAGGATGCTGAGGTGTGGTTGCCTAATGTCAATGAACGAGGTATTCCCGGCTACTGCGTTCTCGACCATGTCATAACCTTGAACTTCAATGAAGTTGAAAATGATGTCATGCATAATCCCAGAAAGATTGACAAAAGGCTTCTGATGAACAAAACAGACGATACTTCGATTATCCATCTTGGCTCACTATATGATGTTATCACTCATACTAATTCACATTGCTTCGTCTAAAATTTACAATAACGGAACTTTTTAATACGCAAAAATTCAATGGCAGACTTTAGTTCATTAATAATAAATATTCCAGAAAAGGAACCCTTCAAATATGACAAGTTAAACCGAGAAGCGGCAGCACGAATGATGATGAATATTTTCACAAAATTCGAGAAAGGTGCTGTCGTTTCAATAGACTCTCCGTGGGGAACTGGGAAAACAACATTCATTAAAATGTTAGGCAGCTTATTACGTAGTAATAAATTCAAAACTATTTATTTTAATGCATGGGAATCAGACTATGCTGATGACCCATTATGTGCGTTGTTGTCCGAGATAGCAAAAAACAAAGAAATATCTGAATCTCTTAGTGCAAATTTGGGAAAAATCTTGATTGCTGGCACTAAAGAGATTGCAAAAGGATTATTGAAAAAATTTAGCGGCACCGATTGCAATGCATTATCAGCAGCTATCGATGAATGTGCTGAAATCGGTGTTGAGTCTTTAAGAGCATATCAAGAAAAGGCAAACGGATTGAATGCCTTTAAGAACTCTTTGTCTGAATTTATTGCATCCTCATTAATTGATGACGAAGAAGGCCAACTTCCCATTATTTTTTTCATAGATGAATTGGATCGTTGCAACCCTCATTATGCAATTCGACTATTGGAAAGAATAAAGCACTGTTTTTCCATTCCCGATATTGTCTTTGTTTTGTCCATTGACAAGAATCAGCTTTTAAATTCTATCAAGGGATACTTCCATTCTCATGTAATGGATGCTGACGAATATCTCCGAAGATTTATTGATGTGGAATATCATTTACCAGCTCCTCGATATAAAGAATACTGCGACTATCTTGCTAAAAAATTTGAAGTAGTCAGTTATCTAAGATTTGATGGAATCAAGGATGATGAAATTCAGGAGATTATTGCAAATATGGCAGTCCAAAATGGGTTATCATTACGTCAGCTTGAGAAACTATATGGACATCTATACCTCATCTGTTCATCTTTCTCTTTAAAGGACCATGGACAATATGTTGCATTCTATTTATTATTACTCAAATTTAAGCCGACAATCCTATCCAATATTGAGCACCGTAATTATAATATCAAGGATTTATATACGGAACTTATAAATATCTTTCCAAATTCAACTGACGACTACAATTATTTCATTGGGCAGGTAATAGGCTTATATGGACGATACGCCCACTTAATCAATACGAGGAAGACTCCGGACACTTGGATAGAACAAGATGAAGCTATGACCGACGATGCTTTTCAAATGCTTTATTCAGGAATGAAATTGACCGCAATAGACTCCGTGGGCTTTCATCCTAGATTGGAGATAGTTCTCAACCATATTCATCTATACTCAGCTATAACAAAGAACTGAGTTTCCCCATTGGTCTGATTTGTTTTTCTCGCTGAAAAGCGTTAATTTTGTACCCACAAAGAAGCAGACCCGGGAGGGTCAGTGAATAGTAAATTTTGAAGGTAGATGAGCCTCGGATTGCCCGAAAAATCGGTTTTGTAACATAAGAACGGCAATTCGCTGAGCGACAAACAGTTCTATGCTCTGCATCGGAAAGTGAAGCGAGGGGCAGTCCGAGCAGGGATAACGAAAGATAAATCTAGAATATCAGATGTCGAACTTGAGATTGTGTTTCCCAGAAGGGAGATTCAGTTCCTTATCGGTGAATACGGTTGCCGTGCATCCTGTCGGGATCTCCACCGTCAGATCGATACTGTCACCACTGCGTTTCCATTCTGAAGAGATATTACCCTTCACGGAATGATATTTAGCTTTAGCACTGTCAAGTCCTTTCGGGAAATGCGGACGGATGATGACATTTGAAAATCCCGGATTTTCAGGATCATAATTTATTCCTGCCAAATCATTCGTCATCCAGGCACTTATATCGCCCATGAAAACATGGTTGATTGATGCATCGTGAAACTCCGGATGAAGCGTCCACGTCTCCGGAAGAGTATTGTAGCCATATTTCTCAATCCAGAATCCCCATGATGGCGCATCTGTTTTGGTCGCCATTTCATAAGCATCATCGACATAGCCGTATTTTGTCAGCATCCTCAACACAGTCTTGCTCCCGAGTAGGCCGAAATTAAGAAAATGCCGGTTGTCAGCGACCGCTCTACGGAGGTTTGCGGCAACAGCCTGCTCATTTTCAGCCGGAACCAGGCCTACATAGAGAGCGAGCGCGAGCGCAGTCTGGGTTCCGTTGGAATATGAATTGTTGATTTTGTCAAAATACTTTGAATT
>CAZASF010000050.1:0-17516 GCA_964487725.1 uncultured Bacteroides sp.
GATGGCTTTGCAGATGTTGGGATGGACTACATCCAAAATCCGCAAGACCGACCTTGCTCAGTTTGAGCGTGTGTTAGATTCTGTCCCTGAGGTGGGTGGATTTCTTGAAAAGGCAAATGACATTCTCGACCGACAGGAGAAGATGGGGATTGTCAGTCTGTCATGTCAGGATGCAGATTTCCCAAAGCGGTTGCTTGATATCGGCAATGACAGCCCTGCGGTAATTCATTGCAAGGGCAACTTTGACATTCTTGGGGCAGAGAAAACAGTGGCCATCATTGGAGCCAGATCGGCTGACAAAGAGGGCAATGAAAAGGCTTACGACCTCGGAAGAAAACACGCAGAGGCCGGATGTGTGGTTGTGAGCGGATTGGCTCTTGGATGTGACACTGCCGCACACAATGGTTGTCTCGATGCCGGAGGATTCACAATAGCAATCGTTGGCAACGGACTTGATATCTGTCACCCACGCGAAAATAAGTCGCTTGAAACGAGAATACTTGATAATGGTGGCTTGCTTCTTTCAGAGCAACCAATGGGCGTTAAAGCCAATCCTACAAGGCTTGTGGCTCGCAACCGCTTGCAAGCGGCAATGTCGGACACTGTAATCCTCGCTCAATGCCCGGCCAAAAGCGGCAGTTTGCACACAATGCGTTTTGCCCGACAATACCATAAACAGTGCCTCGCCGCCTCATTCCCAAGACGCACGGAGGCGAATGCCGGCAATTTCATGCTCATTGACGAAAAGCTCGCTAAACAGTTGTAGTTATGTTTTATAACATATTTAGCGACCAATGGTGATGTCGGAATTTATTGCTACATTTGCAAATAAATCTTTGACATGGACGAGTACAAATATAACTATACGGAAGAATGCCCTTCTGATTTGGTACAGAATGAGGTCATCGAGAAATGGAAACGCTTTTTGAAAGACTGTCACGTTGACTTCAAACTCAAATATATTGTGGCTAATGACAATCTGAAAGATTGCTTTACGGCTCAGATTAATAAACAATCGATAAAGGACTGTCCGGAGATAGACATTCTTATGCCTCAGATTGAGACCGCACTGAGAATAAAAAGAATCTCAGATGATGAACTTAGAGAAATTGAAGTTGAATTTAATCAAGAATGATTTTATGGCATTTGACTTTGACGAAGATATTAATGACGAATTCTATCCGGCAATATCCGACGCAAAAATTCGAGATATAGTACGGCAATATAATCTCCCTGATGGAATATTTAAGCAATCTTGCAATTTTAAAGAGGTGATAACGTCTCTTGACGATGATTATAACGCGATGACGGAAATCGTCGCGCAAACTTGTACGGCTCGATTTCATCGGCACAAAGGCTCTCTTGATTGCAATGAGAAATCAACCCTAACACTATATGAATTAGAGAAATTATTTGAGCTCCCAGAAGAACCAGAGCCTAATTGCATTAATCTAAACCACACGTTTAGAAATCAATTTACTGCTGAAATCAACCAGAATATTCTAAATAAAGAAAGATACGATGCTATTTTTGAAGGCAATAAATTCTTCATATATATCACTCATGAAAACGATGAGAATTTAACCATAAATTCAAATGGATGGCAGACGCCAACGCCAATACATAAGTCATGGGTATTATACTGCTTAACATGGGAGCTACATGATAGGAGGCCAGAGGAAAACCAATATTTAGAATACGCTGCAACTATGATGGAAAGAATTGGCTCAAAGCCTATACTTGTGTTCCATGCAAAGGATAAAATTGAAAGAGGCAACTATATGTTTAAGGCACGGGAGGTCTACAAATCGCTGAATCAAAAATGTTATGATTTCCCGGTACTACTTGAATTCCAAGGTGTATATAATGCTTCACAATCGTGTAGTAATGAAATCATTACTATAAGCAAAATAGGATACACTCACATTCTATATTAAAATTTTTATGCAACCAGAATCGACAATAAAAACATTCGCAGAAATAGGGAAGCAATTGGGCTTCTATGTTTATCTGTTGGTCCACCCTGACACACATAAAATATTTTATGTTGGCAAGGGAGAAAATGATCGTGTATTTTCTCACGTAAATGATGTATCTAAAAAATTGAAGAATAATGAGACATTATCTTCAGATAAGGAAAAGACTATCGCTGACATTTTAAGACAAGGTAAGGACCCCCTAATGTATATCGTCAGATATAATTTGGATGAAAGTGAAGCCTTCCTCTTGGAAAGTGCTTTGATTGAACTCCTAAATAGAGGCCTTTTTAATCTTCCACAACAAAAAAGTGGAGGAGTTGGATTTGGGCAATTAACAAACATTCAAGGTGGTCACTCATTGGATAAAGGAGCAATTTCCACCGTTGATGAACTCTGTACAAAAATGGGGACCGTAGGCATAACTCTTGATGACAAAGGACGTGCAGTTATAACCGGTCATTCACCGATAAACCTCCTTGTTGCTAAGTTGCCGTCTTACATTGGTGTAATCACAAATCAAAAGCAAAGGGAAGACCGAACTAGAGGTGATTGGCCATTAAGTAGGGTCAGAATTGATAGTCTTTTAAATAAAGGCAAGTTGTACATTGCATCTGCGGAAGATGGCATAATTACTGCAGTGTATGAAATAAATGAGGTTGAGAATTGGTTCTCTGTCAAACAAGACAATGGTAAATACAAAAGGAGAGTTAGATTTAAGGTTACTCTGCTCAATTCTACTAGTCCTATTTCACAAGAGTTAATTGGTAAAAACGTATTCTTTAATAAGAGCCAATTCCCTATAATCTACTGTTGCGTATAATCCGGAACGAGTGTTTCCGATTGAGATCTTAACTTTGTCGGAGATATAAGTAACTTAGTTTTTCAATAAAAATTTATGAAAGCCAAGTATCTGTTTATCCTATGAATATAAGGAACATATATACCGCAATCCATCAGGTTACAAGCAGCTTAGCTCAGCTTAAGACCAAATACCCAGATGACAGAAGTTATATCGACTTCCCAATGCCTATATGTTGGTTCGGAGATATTTCCGATGATAGTAAACCGCTGATTTTTACTTTGGGAATTAATCCATCTACTGGTGAATTTCCTGCCCCTAAAACCAGATTCCGGTGTCTGTCAAGCATAAGCCCACAGTCATTGTATGATGATTACAATGACTATTTCAAGTTTAATCCGTATAAGCAGTGGTTCGATAAACAAGAGAAACATCTACGTCAGAACGGATTAGATGCCTCATATTATCCCCAACAAAAAACAGATTATAGGTTGGTGCATATCGACACCACCCCATTTGCGACTAATCCCGTTTGGTCAGGATTCAATCGTCAATGCAAGAATCAGTCACTGAAGAATGAAATGATAGAAGAGGGATTGAAACTTATCAAGGTTTTGATTGAAGAATGTGACCCAAAACTAATCCTTTCGTTTGGAGGATTAAATGTGAAAATGTCAGCATTTACCAACAATTCTACCTCAGGTCTTAAATATACATGCACACAGCAACGACAAGCCTTTCCTATCACTTCGCATCGCGGAGGCAAACGCCCTCGAAGATTTGAAGTTGGGGAAATTGTCAGCACCACAACCAATATGGTGACTCCGATAATAAGCTCTACTTTAGTGTTTAATGATTGGGGGCGCATCTTCAGGCCTGAAAATCATGTTAAAGAAATCCTAATGATAGCCAAATCGAATGGCTGGATTTAGATTCCATCGGAACGAATGTTTCCGATTAAGGTTGTAACTTTGCCGCAGTAAACCCAAATAGAAACAGAAATGGACATTAAAGATTTTAACAACAAGCTTGAGCCTGTTAAGGAGGCGTTCGCTTCTTTCAGCAGAAAGGAGCAAGAGATGGAGCTGCTTGAGGCTATCAAGAGCGAGATGACAAAGCGTGGAATCAACGCTATTAAGATAGACCTCCATGCTGAGTTCGGTGACGATGTTGACCGTGACGAGTGGAGTCTCATGACCATCTATGAGGACGATGAGTGCACGGAGTGGGCTTCGACAGTCTATTTTGATGAAAGAGGTGACATCCAGTTTGCAAATTATTTTGAACAGGAAGGATTTACGGAAACAGTTGTGACACCCTACAGCCCATCTCCCGAAGTTCCAGCCATGGTATTCTCGGTCGGCCCGTTAAATCTGAAAGAGGCAAAACCGTTTAACGAATTTGGCGATTACTACCCCGGCCATGGCATAATGACCGCCGAATGTGATCCATACGCCAACGGGACCGTACATCTTGCCACTATCTTCAGCAAGTGCATTGAGATTTACGACAACGCCATTGCTGAGAAGTAATCATCTCAACTATACCCATAAAGCCGGTCAGAGAATTTTTTTGCCGGCTTTAATTAGATTTTAGCTCAATCGGAAATGATATTTCTGAATAAAGGCGTAAATTTGCATTAAACAATAAGAAACAACACAATGGTTGAGATACTTCTGAAACGCTATCTTTGGCTCGTTGACACGTTGAAAGTAGGAGGCGAGATGACATACGATGAAATTGCCGACAAATGGGAACGCTCGTCTGTAAATGACACCGGCACCACCCTGAGTAAACGTACACTGTATAACCACTGTAAGGCGGTGGCAACTCATTTCGGCATCGAAATAGAGTGTCGGCGAGGTCGTGGATTAAATCTATATTACATCGCAAATCCGGAAGCCATTGAGGAAAATTCGTTGGTGAAATGGGCGATTGACAGTTTTTCGCTCGGAGAGCTGTTGCTCGGAAACGCAGCCATATCCGACAAGATTTTACTTGAAGATGTACCCTCGGGCCGACAATGGCTGGAACCGATATTAAAAGCCCTACAAGAAAACCGTGAGATTGAGATTGATTATAAAAACTTCTTCGGCAGGACTTTCTCAGGAACAGTGAAACCATTGTGTGTGAAGCTGTTCAAACGCCGTTGGTATATGCTCGTAATGATTGAGAATGGTGAGAAGCGCAAATTCTCGCTTGACCGTATCAAAAACCTGACTTTACTCGATACAACTTTCAAATATCCGTCGCGCTTCAATCCGGCTGACCATTTCGAGCATTTCTACGGCATTGAAGCTTGGGACAACGCAAAGCCTGAAAGAATCGTGTTGCGTGCATACGCTGAATTGCCCGGCTTTATGCGTTCATTGCCGCTGCATCACACTCAGCGCGAAGTTGCAGTGACTGATGAATACACCGATTTCTCGTTGAAGCTTGCACCGACATTTGACTTCGTGCAAGAGTTGCTACTACATCGCGACCAGCTCGAGGTGCTTCAACCTCAATCACTCCGCGACGAAGTAAGTCAGCTTATCACCAAGATGTCAAACCTTTATCAGACCAATATATGACCTACGAACAGTTTAAAAATTTGGCTCTCAATCCTCCGCGTCGTGACGAAGCTACTATCTTTGAGGTTACAATGATAGAGATTGGTGCGTTGCCCGACCACCGGCGCAATCATTATCCAAAATTTGATGTGACGAGCCAACGCATTGGATTCAGCAATACACTATCAGGTGCTGAGCAGCTTATCAAAAAGGCTATTGCGGATGCCGTTATAGAACGCGAGGCAGCAGAGCGCAGGTTAGATGTCTACAACCATGATATCTATTGCTTCCATGTTAAAGAATATCCTCTTGATGTAGTTGATGAAAACGGTTGCTATAATTATGGCATATCGTGGAGGTTATACGATCCCAAGGGTAATCTCTTGGATCACACATGGTGCTCATCAATGAGGCGAGATTTTTGCACGGATTTTGGGCGATTCCGGGGTCGAAGCGAAGATGGTATCCGTTTTAAAGCCGGTGACATTGTAGAAGTCTATGACCAAAACAATGGATGTGTTCGCTTGGCAGTGGCTACGCAATCACCGGTGTCAATAGACTGGTGTTGGGCATACAGGAATCGATGTCTATCAGGATTAACCGACGGGAACGAACCAACCGAAGGTGATGAATGGTTCTATGGCCTTGATTTCAGCGACGATCAAGCCGCCGTGATAGATGGTCCGGGATATGAGTATCATGAACATATCCCCACACTGTGCATCATGCCGCTTCGATTCCCTCTTTCCGACAAACTCAGAAAACGATATGAGGACTATTGGAAAGTATGTCAAGAACAAAATAAGAAATCGAAATAACAAGGGTGTGGTTTTGCTTTGTTTCATAACTTGAGTGAAAATACTTGACGACTTAAACATCGAACCCGGATATGCTGTAATATATCGTATTCCACTGGACTACACTTATATATCCTCTAAATCGCAATTGGAGACCAATGGTTTTACAGTGTTGGAATGTATAGCTCCATGTAAAGAACTTGAGAATACGATTGTTATCCGTCGCACAAACCGGCCAAATATCAACAAAAAAGCCTACATCTATTTGTTATGGGAAGATTTAAAGAAGGGAGATGTAATTACTTTAATTGATGATTTTTGCGAGGCTGCTCTTAATATTGATGACCCACGACCGGGTCATCTTCGCTTCATTAGCCATCGTCGACACGTGTGAACCGCCAACAAATTATGTGAGTCAAAATCAAATGATATGAACCAGATAGATTTACCACCTTATCAACCCGAACCTGTAAAATGCCTGAGCGAGGAATTGAAGGAAGTTTTCGGATGCGAACTTCCTGACATAGACCGTTTCCAAACTTCCCGTGCCATAATCGGCATCCCCCGCCAGTATATATCCGAGATTATCAGGAAAGGCAACGCTATGAAACTCATTGGTATACCTACAAGAGATCACGGCGGTTTAGCTGAAGCTTTCATGCGTTCATTTCGCGCGTTGCGCCAAACGCCCAAAGAAACAATCGACTGCTTCACAGCTGTATTTGCTGGCAAAAATATTGAGATTGAGGCTTGTGACATAAAGGAGTATTCGGAATGTGTAGCCTCCCTTCCCGAACATATCAATGCCCTTTGGGGATTTTACATCGTTGATGACATGCCATCTGACTTCATCCAAGTAATTACAGTCTTAACAACAAAACGCGACATAAAGTGAATAAAGGATTAATATGTTGTAAACATAAAATCTACAACATATTAATCCTTTATTTAATATTATTAATGACTATAGCCAAAGACATATCATCTTTACTCCCAACTTCGCTAAAGTGAGATAGAGCAATAGGCAAGTCGCTGACAACCTTTGCATAGCCGTCTTTGCGAAGACTTCTCAGAATATTGTGATAGAAAACATATAGGTTTCCTCTTTCACCGAATGTGCCGTCAACGCCGTCAGAGCATAGAAACACCGCTTTTGGAATAGACCTTCTCTTCCCGCAGGCAAAACGGAACTCCGAGGCGGCGTTTTTATCGCACACAGAGGTAGTATGACCACATACGCACCGCTCATCCCATTTAATCGGTTGACGAAAATAGTTCCGGCGATTTAATATTACGCAGCGTCCATCACCAATCTGTAGTGCAATCCAATATTTCGGAGTTTGCAAGTATGCGATTAATGTGCATCCGTATGCTTCAATACCCACGACATCATCCTTATCAGCGATGTCACGTTCAATTTTTTGTGTCCAGTGCGAGCATATACAACGGGCTATTTGCTCTTTTATGCTTGAATTACCAATATCTTGATAATCAATATCTATTGCTATCTGTCGAAGAACGTCTATCGCCACTTCACAGGCTATTTTTGAGCCAATCGCACTGCGAAAATGCGGTTCACTGCCGTGTCCGTCACTTACCGCAGCTATTCGGATCCGGTTTGAAGTATCTTCCCACACCAATGAATAGTCCTGACATTCCTTGCCGGTCTTGATGTGGGAAGCTCCTTGTACAGATGAGTTCAAAATCATATCAGTTGAATTCGTCAAAGTCCATTGAATCAATCATGGCCTCATCGCCAACATCGATACCGTCTATATCTTCCACTGCCGCCGCGATAGCGGTAGCAGCCATGTCAGCCTTTGTTGGTGTGGATGTTACTGATGAGGAGGATAATCCTGAAGATGATGAGACAGCGACCGAAGCACTTGCGCTGCACACTTGAGACGATGTGATTACCGCTAATTTTATAACCGCTTTAAGCGCATCAATATTGTGGACGCGAAACACGAGTTCCGGATTGCCGGTAAACTTAGACAACACTTCAGTGTCAGCGTCATTTCCTATAGCTATCGCTATACGGGTAGAGTGTCTAAACCAAGCATTGGTTTCAAGCGTCGTCATCGCTCCATTGAAATCGTCAGTGGGGCCACCGTCGCTAAGCATTATTACGACAGGAGCAAATGCTCCACTGGCAGATTTAAGAAAGCCATGCTTATGGGAGAACTTGCTATTGAGTTCAAGGCAAGCTTCTCCCATTACCGTGCATCCGCAAGCAACCTGATCTGTCCATGAAAAGTCGGAAGTCTTTACGGGTGACGGTGTGATCCACGAAGCAGAGCTATCAAATTTCATAGCCGCTACCATGATTTCGGCATCGGGGTTATCATCACCGATTGAATTGACAATGGGCATGACGTTGCGAATCGCATCATTTACGGCTGCGATTTTCTCGCCCATCATACTTGATGAGGTGTCCACCATGAAAAACATGTGGAGTGTCCGACGAGCTGCCGGAGTAAGTTCATAATCTGTTAGTGACATTGTTACAAGTATTTTAGATTATCTGAAAGTTAGTGGGATTATTGTTGATATTTATAGTGATTTTAAGCCCTGGTTTCACGGGCATGAATCCACGTGGCGCAATGTCGAGAATCCTGCCGGATGGCGTTTGAACACGCCAGCTTTCGCTGGTTAGATTGCGAAGAAGAAGTCCTGGGACATCTTTGGGTTTTTTGATTACAGCCGCATCTATTCCGCAGTCATCGCCAAAGGATATCCGGTTGAGACTAATCACCGGTATTTTCCGTCCGTCACCCTTGAGGAAATTTGTAGCCTGTCCTACATTGGTTTTACAATGCGGATTTAGACAAGGCATCCCAACAAATGCTTCGTCTCCGCATTTGGGACATCGTACAAGATTGTCGCGCACACCCATTAGTATGGTTTCCCATTCCAATTCAGTTAGCCGTTGTTGCGGATTACCAAGTTTTGAAATACTGAACTCTTGAATGAAGGCGTCTTTTAATTCTTTCGGGAGCAGTGGCCATATTTTAAGTGCATTACCGTGGATATTGACCACGGGTCGATTATTACTTCTCTCTGGGTCGAAAATGAAACAGATATCTTTGCCGAATACACTGCGCTCAATTTCTTCAGTCAGGCATGGATACTTTGTTACACCAATACCTTCAAAAGGATGGTCTATACAGAAGAACATAAATATCATCAAAGCCATACTGAAACGGTCGGAGTAGCTGTTTGGTAGATTTTTGCCCATGACAACCTCAGGAGCTATATAACGTGCTTTGCCTATAATACCGGAACTTTCACCGTGGGGAAACACGTTGTCACAGTCGCATATTTTCACGTCACCTGTTGCAGGATTGATGAAGAAACCACCGTCATTGAGGTCTTGGTAAGATAACCCCTTGGCATGCAACCGCCGGAAAGCTTCGCAAGTCTGTATCGCTGCTGTCAGTATGGCACGGAAAGAAGAGAATCTAATCTTCATCAACCTGAATTTACTGAATTCATAATAACCATCAGGACATAGTGGCATAATATAGCCGATGCCACCGTCTTTCTCTTTAGCCATTGTGACTGGCCAAAGATAAATTGGAGACGGGGAGCCTTCCGCGATGTTCTTATTCAGATTGGTAAGAAATTGATTTGTTGGTTTCTTGCTGTACCATTTCAAGGCATGGGGCTGGCCATCAAGATCTACGAGATAGACTGCACCCTGACCTCCGGAGCCAAGCAGTTTCCTGACAATGGCCTTTCTGCCGTCAGATAGCTTGATTTGAGTGTTTTTTGAAAATGTCTTCATTATTGGTTAAGCATTTAGATATAATTTTTGATCGCCATTACGAAAAATCGGTGGCAGTAGATAACCATGATGTAACCCACCTTTGTCATCAGTGTATGTTATAAGTTGACCTCGGCCTTTGTCAATAGCCAACCGTCGCTCCTTGATATCACCGATGTTATTTCCGAAGTGTTTGCTCATGGCAATCCCGAGTAGAATATTACCGGTGACAATGTAACCTCGGGTACGGGTGTGATTGCCTACAATAGAATCCCATGAGGCAAGGGAAGTATTAGCCAACTTTGAGCTTAATATTCCAAGACTTGTTTGCTCCCGTATGGTGCGGAGTTTGTCAACATCAGACAGTGGCAGTTCTATTTTACAGCGATAATCATTGACTGCAAAAACAGCCTTTATTGATGATTTGGTCGCCTGTTTCCGAGTCATTTTGAACCCGAGAAAAATTCCGACTGACACATAGTCAATATTCCGGGGATTGTCTATTTGACTGTCGGCTTCAAGTGACATAGGCACACCTACGCTTTGTCCCTTTCTGAACCACGACAAGATGTTGCATATTTCATCATGTTCGTCTTTCACAGCTTTTATAAGCTCTGAATCATTATATTTATTAATACGTTCATTAAGTTTCTCAATTTTCTGCGCCAACATTGGTGATGACGGCAACTTCAGCAAATTTGCAATTTGGCTGTTCGTGTTTTTGACAAGCATTGTATATTTATTGCGAATCACCAATTCTCTGTCGCTGTAGTATTTATCAACTATTGGCTGAAAATCATCTCCGTCTGATAATTTCCCCATGAGCATTGAAATTTGTGCAGATGTCAGAGGTTTCCTAAGCACGTTCATTTCTACTTCATCAAGTTTAGCATCTTGGGAGAATGTACTGTCAGAGCTTTTCTTACCGGGATAAAATTGATAGCTGTTCAGGAGTGACGCATTGAGTGGCATAACCTTGTTTTTGAGGTCATTTATCCCATCTTCATCGAGTTGTTTTATAAGCTCGGTGTAACGTTTTAATATTTCGTCCATAACATTCTGTTGTTCTTCACAGTTAAGCAATGCCAATCCACGCATGAACTCCTTTACGATGTAATCATCAGGCTTCTCATACCAACTATTGTTGAATTCAAAAAGATACTTGCGGTCGGGGTTGTCACTCAAATATTCGTTTACTACTTGAGATCCGTATTTGTTAATGATGTCAAGACATGAGGAATCAGCAGAGTATTGGTTGGCCTCAACATTTGCGTTAAGTGAACGCATCTTGCGTTCGTTCATCATCATAAATCTATGTTCTGCCGGAATCGGAGAAAATAAAGTAATAAACTTACAATGAGTAAGCTGTCCTGTACGGTCGGCACGTCCGTCAAATTGCGTTTGTCGATCAGCACTATCCTGTTGTTCCCATGTTATCACTGTACGTGGCCGTTGATCAGCAAAGTCAGGACTGTTATGCAATGAAATACCTGATGCCATGACTCGATTACCAATAAGCACATCCAAATTTCCGGCATTGAAATCAGATGCAACTCTCTTTTTGCCGACTTTGTTGCGAAAGGTATATTTACCGGATGAACCGACCCCGTTGGATATATCATCATACAAATACATCATTTTTCGATGGGTAAGTTCGCCCACTCTATACCCTCTCTTAGTAAGCGACTGAACAAAATAGTCAATGGGACTTATCGGCAATGTTGTATCTGTTGTCATTATCTTGTCGAGCAGATTATTAAATTCCTCTTCAGCGTAGTTCCCGCCAAAAAAACTCTCCAACTCGCGGAAGTCAAATTCAACTTCAACTCGATAAACTTTCTTCTTTAGAGTTTTGCCTGATCCGGTTGTGAATGTCCCCTTGACTTTAAATGAGAACATGCTCTTGAGATATGCAGAGAGAAGTTGTGCAAAATCAACATGGTCGTATGATTCACCAACTGTCATGATTTGCGACTGAGTGCTCTCCATCGTTCTACTAATCTGGACTATAGGTTTATGTTCCTGTTTCAGTTCGGAAATAGTTGCGTCGATTGCTTCTTCTGTCTTTATCGCAAAAAGTAGCTGACGAATCAGTGGCGTCATTCGTGAACTGAACGGTTGATAGATGATACCGGATTCTTTTGGCTCAAATCTCTCTTTTGGGCCTATTTTATGGCTCGATTTAATTATTTGCTTGACATCTTGTTCTTTGAGATAATTATTTATGAATAATTTTTGGAACATATGCACTTCTTCAATCAAGTCAATCAACATGTTATATTTTTCGCGCATGCGATCTATTTCATTCGGATTTGACATGGAATACATATTACGCTCAACAGCGCTCATATCGCGTTGGCGACGAATCATTGACCCGGATTCAACGAGAGCCTTAGACATTACTTCCTGCAATATTGGTCCGCCGTTCTCAATTATTTCGATAAGTTGCGCGGATGGAATATTAGCGTCGCCCATTGCTGTTTTCAGGGCGTATACCGGCATGCTGGATGGATATTTTGCGAACGTGGCGGATGCAAAGCAAACTCCGGAAGCTAAAGTGACCGCTTCACGGAAAAATTGTCCGATATTACTATCGCTACCGGTAGCATTGTGGCTTTCATCCATTATTAAATATGAATCCTTAACAGATGATTTGACACAATCTGCCTTCCAGTTTTTATCAGCCTCGCGAGATAATTGGGAATATGTAAGTAGTAAAAAATCATATCCTACTGGGATTGAACGAGTTGCTTTAAACTCTTCTATTTCAGTCGCTTTCGGCTTGTCATACACAATGTTACCGAACGAATCCAATATTCTTGCCTCTGAGTCACTGTTGAGTATAAATGGACGGAGATGACCACATCCTATATCCTTCAGATCACGATACAGATCAGTGAATAATGTTGATTTCTCTGTAACGAATACCGGCTTTGTACCCTGAAGAATAGCCCAGTAGAGACAGGCTGCCACTTGTCTTCCTTTTCCAACGCCGGTCATATCCCCTATGATAAATCCTTTGCCATCTTGCATTTGCTTGATAGCCAATGCCACACCATCTATTTGCTCCCCGGATAGTTTCGCTTCAAGTTCTTCCTGGGTGTTGATATGCAGTTCGTTCATCACAAATTCAGCAACGCTACCTTCTTCTTTCGCTATGGCGTTTAAGTGGTTGTGGATAGCGGTGGCCATTGATGCCGGAATCATGGTGCCGATACATTTTGTTGATCCATGTGCTATATATTTGACAACTTTATCGCCCAATGTAATTTCTTGTGAAATGGATTTTGCCCCTGAAACATCAACAGGTTCTTCTACCGAATTCAAAAGTCCGAGCGCGTGTCCCAAACACTGTAAGGCATATAATATATCGGCCGTACCGTTATACTCATTCGCAATCTGACATCTAATAGATTCGATAGTTGAAATATTCCATGTAGATAGCGCTACTACTGAGTTTACGTACCCCTTTTTCACCATGAGGCGAAACAACATTTTGTAGTGGCGATGCTCATAGGGGTAAAACATGAGTTCATCATCCATAATGTTGCATAGCAGCGGCGATTTCAGTATATCACGTCCTCGGCTTTTTACAAAATCTGAAAGTAGAGAGTGAAGATTCATAATTAGCGAATTTAGATGATTTGTTGCCAGCCTTTCTTTACGTTGGCAGCGATGAAATCGTTGCAGAGTTGCATGATTTGTTCGCGATTGTTTGATAGGCGGATGTCACGTTTTAGCGGCTCGGCTCTTGCCTCGCTGAAATCAGTGTAGTGAAACACATAGGCCGGAAATGATCCCGTTTGTTCTTTGTTGGTTTTCCACACTATATATTTCTGTAGCATCCGCTTAGGACTGTTTCCTTTTGTATATACTTGTCGGAATAACATTTCGCTCTTTGGTAGTTCGCTAAAATCAGCAACTTGCTCCTTTGCAAACTCGCAAATATTGGTTAACTGACTTAGCCGTATTGCACTTTCTTCAAAATCTTTGTCAGTGCGAACTCTGACAAAAACCGGGCTGTGAAGTGCGACTCCGGAAGTGAGATACAGCGTTTTATAGCCATCGATGTCATCGTATTCAAGCAGCATATTGAGCTTTGGTTCTCCGGCAGTGTTTTCGGTAACAAAGTCGATTGCTGAAATCTCGACTATTATATCGGGCTTAACCATCTGATAGGCCACGTTGCGTGAGTCAGTCTCAATATAGTCGGATTCAACATGGCTGGCCGAAAAATGACGGTAGAGGTGTATTCTTTGTTCGTCAGACAGTCCGGTGCCGGTGGATGCGAATTGCTGAAGCGAGCCGTCAGGGCGCATTACCGCCACAAGTATATCTCTGACCATCTCGCTGCGGTCATCCTCGCCAACGGTGTATCCTATCACTACAGCGTCAACCGTGTGACGCGGCTTGACTTTGTAGATGATGGGCTGCTCGCAATGAACCACCAAACCTTCCGCACCTTGCTTTACAACAAGTTCATCATAAAGATGCTCCAGCTCATGTTTGCCGGATACACTGTATGCGTCGACCGATTTTACAAGTTCACCATTATTGAAAATATGTTTGATTTTCATGATTATCTCCTTGTAATGCGATGCTTCAAATGGTTTTCCTTCGATATCGATGATGTCGAAAATCGCTAATCGCAGTTGGTCGTGCAGCGTTGGATTAGCAAGCGCTGTTGATACATCGCAAACCCTTTCGCGCCCTTTTGGATTAATTGTCGCATAAAGTTCCGCTCCAAATGTCGCTGACTTGAGTCCGGATAATCGCATTATTTCAGCAAACTCCTTCATGCAAGGCAAATTCTTATCGGTCGGATTGCCATGCGACGAATATGCCTCAGCCTCGCCATCTCTCCAAAAGAGCACCTGCATGATTCCGTCCAATTTGTGGGTGACACAAAAATCCTCCCCGCTGATTCTCTCTGCTATCTTCGCTCCTTCAACGAGCATGAATCGCCCTGCCACGGTGCGTTTATATGTTTTGGCTATGCTTGAAAAGTTGCTATTCATAAGAATATAGGTTTAAGTTCAAGATTTGTAAGATGCATTATCAAGCAGTATTTTTCGTCTTCTACTCTGCCTTCAATGAATGCACGATAAGGAGTACCTCCGGTTGATAAAACTACAGGACCGACACCTTTTGTGCCTCCGCCAAGCAGCATGAGGCTATCAAGTTCATGCAACCGCTTCGCTATATCATAGAGAAAGTCGAATGTCAGACCGTTTATATGCTTCAATTGGTAGCTGCGTGTGAAAACAAACATTCTCGCAGCTTTCCCTTTGGGTATAAGTTTCCCGGTCCAGCGTAGAGGGAAGTCGGTGTTGATATTAGCTTCCGGGGTGTGGAATTTTTTCAAATCCTTCAATTCGCCTTCCGGAGAATAAAAGGCGTGCTTACGGTTTACCCGATAGGCTATCTTTCCATCCGGTGTTGCAAACACCTTTCTGACTTTCTTGAGTTGTAGACCTACACGCTCAATGTCAATTTCAGGGTCGGCATTGACAATCTCGTCATACAAGTCGACGCCAAACTTACCGACCAACCTTGTAAAATCAGTCTCAACGGTCGATTTCAATACTCTGACATTAGCAAATGGCTGGCGGTCTTTTCTTACCATAACAATATCTTTGATCCGGGATTTTTGCTCAAATCCTACCTGCGCATTGCGATTCCGTTCGTTTGATATATTTATTGCTCTCATATCGTTATGTGTTTACATCATTCCAAAATCGAGATCTTCATCTATGGCGAACTCCTCGTCATTGTCAATGACTCCTTCTTGACTGAGTGCGAGTAATTCATATTTTCTTTTTTCCCCTGTGAGAACAAACAGATTGTCATCCTTAGCGATTATAAAAGCCACTGACGATTCATATCCTCCTCGGTAGCTGAATTGGAATTTATAAATGTCGTTACCTAAGATACCGGCAAAAACAACGGCCTCATCACCGTAAATCTGATAGACGGCATTGATGTTGCAGTCAAGCAGTTCATTTATATCTGCTTTTTCAGTAAGCTCGATGTCTTGATCAAATGACGATGGAATAGCTGTTGCCTCATTGCCATCAGTGGTTATCGCAACTAAATCGGACCGATCCATCCATTCTCCCGAATCTGATATCATTCCTGTCTTGGTGGCACCCGGAGGAATCAGCGTCACCCCATCGCTGTTCAGCCCCGTAGGAATACATTGTTGGTCATCGGGAGTATAAACTTGTAGTTCTGACCAGCCATATAGTTTCTTCCGCTCAACCTTTGCCGGGATAAGGCTAAAGCGATTTCCGTTTAATCTAAAATTGAGTGTCTTTGCCATAAATTTTGTGGTTATCTTTCTTTGACGCTACAAAATTACGGCTCAATTCGGCAATGCCATTTCCGAATAAAAAGGTTTGTCAATAAAGTTTAGGTCAGTTGGAATTTTAGGTTGTGGAGTTGTGGCGTGGTTCCATATTTGAGGCCCCGCGATGCGGAGCGGGGGGATTTTCTTGGCTTTTCCACGGGTTACGGCCTGACGGCCTCCCCGTGGCTATGATTGAGAGGCAGCTACGCGGCCGTAATGTGGGAGGGGCGGTCGCTATGGGGTAGATGAGCCTATAGGCGATGTGTGTATGGTGTGGGGATGGGTTAGGCATAATGAAAAGAGCCGGGTCGGGGAGGACTCAGCTCTTTGTTGAAGTTGTCTTGGAAGTACTAACCACTTTGAAGGTGTTTGCAAATCGCTGAACTTTATTCGTTTCATACCAACGACTTACGCCAATCATATATTTCCTAATCTTTCCAAAAATTACATTTAACTACACTTATCACGCCAAAAACACGCCAATTTTTTGCCTATGTCTGAATTATTTGCTATCTTTATATACGATTCAGAAACAAATAATTAGGTTACAACAATGGCAAGCATTGAACTACGATTGTCCTCAAAGATGCAGGAAAATATGCGTCAAGAGGTGATGATTCGGCTCTATCAAGGTAGCAGACTGAATCTGCGAGGGAAAAGCCGCATATTCGTATCGGCTAATTTCTTTGAGTATTATATAGATAGGGCTACAACTACAAAGGCAGGGGTTAAAGTGCCAGATAAAGCGGTTACTATATCCTTGCAAGAAGCCTTAAAGAAAGGCTATTCCGTCTATGACCGTGGCGAGATTGTTATAAAAAGCCGCATTCAGACAGAGGATGTAATATTTCATAAAGAGCAAAAGGATAAACTAAACTCAATGTTAAAGGCTATCCTTAATGCCTATGAAACAACTGACAAAGAGAGTTTGAAAAGCGAATGGCTTGAACTCCAAATAGACAAATTCCATAATCCCGACAAATATATAGAGGTTAAGCCTGAGGACTTGTTGCCAAAGACAATCAAAGGTGTTATGCAATATTTCATTGATGGTGCGCCTACACGGATACAAGAGAAGAAACATAATGCAGGAAAACCAATTACGGCACGAACTTTAGTTCAGTATAAGAACACCCAAAAGCGAGTGGTTGAATACTTGGCGGAATGTGGAATGAACGATATAGCACTCAGGGAACTTGGCAAATCATTCTATGATGGTTTTATAAGTTACCTCAACAGGCAAGGCTATTCCAAGAATACCAACGGAAAGCACG
>CAZASF010000051.1:0-16797 GCA_964487725.1 uncultured Bacteroides sp.
AGACGCGAAGAGCTTCAACATTGTCGTTGGGCTGACAATCTGTCGTAGCTGTTGATGCTGCGTGGATTACACCTGCTGCGCCACCGACGGCACCTGTAATGATAGTCTTGTAGGCGTTCTCCTGTCCTTTGATTCTGAGGTCCGGGTCAAGGGTAGCAGTGCAAAGCCAGAAGTTTGAATCCGATTCCGGCCATGGGTTGGTGTGCATCGTAACTCCCTTCACGTCCTTCATCAGCTCACAGTAGAGTTCTTGCACGTGGCGGTGATGAGCTATGTGGTCGTTGATTACGGTCATCTGACCGCGACCGATACCGGCGCAGATGTTGCTCATGCGGTAGTTGTATCCAATGGCTTCATGCTGATAGTAGGGATATGACTCACGGGCCTGAGTTGCATACCACATCACCTTGTTCTTATCCTCGTCATTGTCGCAAACAAGTGCGCCGCCGCCGGAGGTGGTAATCATCTTGTTGCCGTTGAAGGACAGCACGCCAAACTTGCCGAATGTGCCGAGGACTTGACCAGCATAGCGTGAACCGAGACCTTCGGCAGCGTCCTCAATCACCGGAATCTCATAGCGGTTGGCAATCTCCATGATTTTGTCGGCACGGTAGGGCATACCATAGAGAGCAACCGGCACAATAGCTTTTGGCTTCTTGCCAGTCTTGGCAATGCGGTCTTTGATAGCCTCCTCGAGCAGTTCAGGATCCATGTTCCATGACTCCTTTTCCGAATCAATGAAAACCGGAGTAGCTCCGAGATAAGTAATCGGGTGCGATGAAGCGCAGAACGTGAAAGACTGCACAAGCACCTCATCGCCCGGACCGACACCGCAGGCAATCAGCGCGAGATGCACAGCGGCAGTTCCAGCCGAAAGCGCAACTACCTTCTTATCAAGAGGCGTAGCACCCTCACGATTGTTTACAAACTCTTCAAGGTCTTTTTCAAAACCATTGACATTCGGGCCAAGGGGCACAACCCAATTCGTGTCAAACGCCTCCTTGATAAAATCCTGTTCCTTGCCGCTCATATGAGCCAAGCAAAGCAAAATTCTGTCTCTCATATTTTGTGGGGAATAATTATTTTTTTTGTAATTTTGTGCAGATTTTAAGTGTTACTTCAAATTTGCATAAATGAGCGAGTATATTAATCGAAACATAGAATCCAAGATATTGGAATTGTGTCCATTTTATCCTGTAATAATTGTCACCGGACCAAGACAGTCGGGTAAAACCACACTATGCAAGCATTTATTTAAAGACTACTCATATGTCAACCTTGAATCTTTCTCCGAGAGACGTAATGCCCAAAATGATCCTGAGGCATTTCTTTACAGTATTGGTTGCAAGGCAATAATAGATGAGGTGCAGAATGTTCCTGAACTATTATCACAGATCCAAGTCAAGGTTGATGAGGACAAGACATTAAAATATATCCTTACCGGCAGTTGCAATTTTTCATTGCTGCACACCGTCACTCAATCACTTGCCGGAAGGGCATCCTTGTTTTCGCTCATGCCACTTTCCTTTCATGAAATTTCGCTGGAATACCTAAAGAACCCAATGGAGACAATAGCTTTCAACGGATTCTATCCGGGAGTATTATATGGTAAAACTCCCACAGAGGCATTTTTCATGAATTACTACAATACTTATATTGAGCGCGACGTGCGCGACTTGATGAAAATAAGGAATCTTGACAAGTTCGACACATTTGTAAGGCTCTTGGCGGGACGTGCCTCAACAGAATTCAACGCCTCTTCACTCGCAGTGGAAACTGGGGTGAGTTCCAATACTATTGCTGAATGGCTTACACTGTTAAAAGCCTCTTACATAGTGTTTTCGCTTCCTCCCTACTATGCCAACATCAACAAGCGACTAACTAAGACCCCCAAGATTTACTTTTATGACACCGGCCTTATGCTGTCATTGATTGGCATTGAAGAAGCGGGGCAAATAACGACACATCCTCTACGTGGTGCTATTTTTGAAAATATGGTAGTCAGCGAACTTATCAAACAGAGATTCAACGAAGTGAAAAGGCTTAACTATTATTATTACCGGGAAAACTCTGGAAGGGAAGTTGACTTGCTCCAAGACACTCCCTCAGGACTGGTACTGTCTGAGATAAAGGCAGCCAAGACCTACAACACAGATTTCCGCAAGAACATAGACTATCTGACAAGGTTGCTTCCCAACATTGAGTCATCAAGAATCATATACGATGGCACATCAATGCCACCAAAGATAGTCAATTTTCGCGATCTCCGCTGATTTTCACGACATCCAGAGATTCCCGACAACTCTATATTGCTTCGCTGGCGTAGCGTATTTTGTGTGAGAGGACTGTGTAGAAAATCATTTGGATGACTGGGAAGAAACTTTAGCGAAGAATTTCCGGTCAAGGGCCACCTTGATAAAATCCTGCTCCTTGCCGCTCATGTGAGCCAAGCAAAGCAATATCCTGTTACGCATAAATATTTGGGGAAATTTTCTTGTGATGTTATAATTAAAATGTTATATTTGCAAAATATCAAAGTTGAACTTTAAATTATTGCAATGTCAGAGTTTGTTGAGCGAGAAATTACGCCAAAAATTAACGAAAGCATCAAGTATTATCCGACAATTACGTTGACCGGTCCACGACAATCAGGGAAAAGCACATTGTGCCGACATCTATTTCCTGACTATACTTATGTATCACTTGAAAGAATTGCCACAAGACAACAAGCGGCTAACGACATCACTAGTTTTGTAGATTCTCTTGGAACATCAGCGATAATAGATGAAGTTCAGCATGTACCGGAACTATTATCTGAGATACAGTGCAGGGTAGATGAAAACCCTAATTTGAAATACATCCTAACCGGCAGCTCTAACTTTTCACTTCTGAAAAATGTCTCTCAGTCTCTTGCTGGAAGGACTGCCGTATTTACCTTACCTCCGTTTGTAAATAGCGAGATCCATAATTATTGCCATGCGGCCGACACTGATCAACTCCTATTCAATGGCAGTTATCCCGGCGTGATAGCAAAAAAAATTCCCGCCTATGAATTTTATCAAAATTATTATGATTCTTACGTTGAACGAGACTTACGTAATCTACTTAAAGTAAGCAACCTGTTGACCTTCGATAAATTTGTAAGAATGCTTGCTCTACGAGTGGGGTCTGAATTTAACGCATCGGCATTGGCAAGGGAGATAGGAGTGTCGTCAGTAACAATCAACGAATGGCTTAACTTGTTGGTAACCTCATATCTGATATTCATTCTACCGCCATTTTATAACAATGTGGGCAAACGACTCACCAAGACACCAAAAATATATTTCTACGATAGTGGATTGCTTTGCAGCTTGCTCGGCATTAAGACTCCGGAAGAATTATCTGGACATATAATGCGAGGCCAAATATTTGAGAACTATGCTGTTTCAGAGATGAGAAAAGATGCTGACATCAATCACAGAAAATCTACTCTATTTTATTACCGCGAAAATCGAGGTATTGAAGTAGATATCGTGAGAGAAAATACGTTTGGTGTAGATAATGCTCTCTATGAGATAAAATCATCAAGGACTTTTCATGGTGAATATATGTTAAACATGAAACGAGCTAAGGATGTTATCCCTGGCGTCAAGACGCAGACATTGATCTACGATGGTGAAACGATGGGCTCAGGCATAAAAAACATACGAGATATATAACCCTACACCTTCAGGGAATGCGACAATCAAATAAAAACCTTAATTGCATGGCCAGGACAGATTTCCCGACCCTCTGCAAACCGTGTGATTATTTGCTCTGATTCTTTCGCCTTACTTAGGTTGCCGCCAGGGAGATTAGTCATGGTCTTAACGCCTGGAATTAGGGAATCACCGGTAAATATCATATTGCCAACTATCCACGTGACGCAACTTGGGTTATGTCCGGGAGTGAATAGGGCCTCTACCAGAAGTCCGTTACAAAACCATTGACATTCGGGCCAAGGGGCACAACCCAGTTCTGGTCGAAAGCCACCTTGATAAAATCCTGTTCCTTGCCGCTCATGTGCGCCAAGCAAAGCAATACCCGTTCTCGTTTCATTTATTGTTGAGTTTTTTCAGTTTGCATTCAGTATACATCCTCCCCAAGAATAGCCGACGCCAAATCCGCATATCAAAACAGAACCATGAAGCAAGTTCTGTTTATTTGCATCGTATAGAGCAATCGGAATGCTGTTGCTTACTGTATTACCAATATTTTCCATATTGATGAAGAATTTCTCCTGTGGAATCTTGATTTTCTTACGCAGAAAGTTGAGCATATAGCTGTTGGCCTGATGAAACACAACTAATCCAAGGTCATCAAGAGTCAAATCATTCTTGGCAAGCGTTTGCTTAACAACTACCGGCACATTCTTTTGGGTGAACATGAAGATTTCAGAACCATTCATAAAGAGATAATCGGAAGAGTGAGGATTGCCGTTCTCGTCAAATGACAAATCTCCAACTTTCTCAGGACAGCGCGTACCCCCCGACTTAATAATGAGATTTTCCGCACCACTGCCATCTGTGCCGAGAGCAAACTCACCAATCTCAGCAAAGCCTTCTTTTGAGACAACAGTTGCCGTGGCTGCGTCACCGAAGATAGTGCGGTTGCCTTTGTCTCTTGGGTGAAGATGTTTGTTGTATGTCTCGCCGGTGAGCAACAGTACATTTGTGGCAATACCTCCAGCGATCAAACCCTTGGCGATGGAAAGACCATATACATAGCCTGAACAACCAAGATTGAAGTCAAAGGCACCTGTGTCTGTGCGCAGACCGAGACGGTTTTGAATAATGCAAGCCGAAGTGGGCAGCATATAATCAGGACTTTGGGTGCAAAAGATTACAAAGTCAATAGAATCCCTTGCAATATCCGGATTCTCTGCGAATAAGTTCTCAGCAGCTTTAACTGCGAGATCAGTAGCCGTTTCACCTTCCACGGCTACATGGCGTTGCTTCACACCGACTTTATCGGCAATCTTCTCAACGGTCCACTCCGGAAACTCTGCGACCAATTCCTCATTGGATACAACTCTTTCGGGCAGACAATAATTTATACTCTTTATGTATGCTCTCTTCATTTTCTAACTCAATGTAAATTCACCGCCTCCGGTAATGTCAATGCTGCTTCCTGTCATCCATTCACTCGCATTGCTCAGAAGATATACCACGAGGTTTGCAACATCTTCAGGTTTGCCAAAGCGTTTTAATGGGTATGATTGCTCAACCTGTGAATAATCCACGCCATTTATTTCAGCATCACGTTGAACGAGGTCAGTCCATACCATAGCGGGACAGACACTGTTGACTCTTATCTTCTGCGGAGCCAGTTCAAGGCCCAGCACCTTGGCATAAGCGAGCAAAGCTCCCTTGGAGGCGGCATATATGCCGTTACCGGGCGCAGGTGCATATGGAGCGCGTGAAGCGATAAACACAATAGAGGACTCTGGTTGTACTTTTTTCTTCTTCAATAAAGCACGTTGCAGTAATACCGGGGCATCGAAATTGGCTTTCATCACCCTTTCAATGTCTTTCTCCCGTACCATTTTCAAAAGTGTGCGGTCTCCGACTCCGGCACAGTGTACTATACCATTCAAGTTAGGGACACTAACCGATATACGGTCTATATCATCTGCCAATGTAATATCAGCCTGAATCAATATATGTGAAGTCCCCTCCATGGCAGATAGCGTTTGTTTCAGCCGGTCTTCGTTTCGGGCGGTTATTACAACCGAGGCTCCCATTTTGGAGCAAACGATTGCAGTTTCGCGACCGATACCCGACGAGGCACCGGTCACGAGTATTGTTTTTCCTTCAAGTGTGAAGGGGTTGAATGTTTCGTTCATATCTCGATAAGTTGTGGTACGACAATCTTGTCAGTTTCAAAGTATACACTGCCCCAAGACAGACCGACTCCGAATCCACAGGCTATATGTTTAAGACGCTCGTTCTGCAGCTTCTCACGTTCGCGTGTGACGAGAGCCAACGGGATTGACGCGCACGATGTGTTGCCGAATTCGTCCATGCAGTATGGCACCTTATCCTCCGGAAGTTTGAGTTTCTTGCGTATCATCTCGTTCATCATCAGATTGGCTTGATGGAATGTGAAGATGTCAACACTGTCCTTATCAATATTGAAGTGTTCGCAAAGTTGCTTTACTGATTTCGGTGCCTTGGTTATTCCGAAAGAGAATACATCCATACCGTCAAGTTCAAGGTCAATACCTCTGCGGCGAATATTCTCGCCACCATCGCGCATCTCCAAAGACTCTTCTCCCACTGGAGAGCGGTAGCCGCCGTCTCTGACAATGATTGTTTCGTAGCCGTTGCCGTCGGTGTTGAAATTGAATTGCATCCCGTTTGCTCCAGAATCATATTCCAGTGCCGTTGCCGTTCCGGCATCTCCGAACAGAGGGTATGTGCTTTTGTCTTCGGGAGAGCAAATTTTAGTCACCGTGTCACCGGAAAGAAGCAGGCCTTTCTTTATCGTTCCATTCTGGAGCAATGCCGCCAAAACGCTGATTGCATAGACCCATCCCGAACATCCAAGTGAAATGTCAAGAGTGTAACACTCTTTTGATAAGCCCAAACGCTGTTGCAGTACGCAGGAAGTTGCCGGGAGTATATAGTCAGGAGTCTGACTGACAAACACAAGAGCCTCAATCTCCGACTTTTCCCAACGAAGTTCCGCAATCAATTTCTCTGCCGCATGTAGGCATAAATCTGAAGCCGTGATGTCTTGTGTGGATCGGCGACGAGCCTTGATTCCTGTGGATTCAGAGAACCCGCTTGCACCCCCCCCCAACTGTATATATCTGATATACAATCTTTTAATGTCGGAACACAAGCTGATATTCCTTTGATGGCAACGTTCTTTATGTCAAGAAATGCCATAGCGGTTATTTCGAGGTGATAAGGTCGAAAAGTTCCTGAATCGTGTTGGCCTGACGCATCTCGGTGCCGCTGAGTTCTACGTCAAACTCTTCATCGGCCATTGCTATGAGGCCGAGGGCTGAGAGTGACGACCACTCGTCGAGTTCACGGAAGTTGGTTTCGGGAGTGAGGGATGCTGCGTCTGTGTCGTCGAAGATTTCGGCGAACTTCTCAATAAATTCGTTGATTTCCATTACTTGTAGTTTTTATGAAGTTAATATATGATTTTCTTAGCGGGATTGCCGACATACGTGCCGGGGGTCTTGATATTGCGTATAACCACGCTTGATGCACCAATGACATTGTCATCGCAGAGAGATTTATACTGGAGAATTACGGAGTTTACTCCAAGAAAATTTCGGTCACCGAGTTTGACACCACCTGAAATCTTTGTAGCGGGCATTATTGAGTTGAAATTTCCAATCACCGAATCATGGCCTACCGTGATGTAACCGTTTAGAGTGTTGAAATCACCAATCTCAATATTACATGAAATCAGGCAACGCGAACAGATTACATTACCCTTACCCATCCTGACATTATTACGGTCAAGAAAAAGTGTATCGGGAGCGATGATGTTGGGAAACTCAATCTTGTCGTTGGTAACTTTGGAATAGAGAAGTTCAACTACCTTTGGAGAACCTATGGCAAAAATCACCGCTAATGGTTTATCCCAAGAATTTAGAGTACCAATGTTTCCAAGCACCTTGCCATATTCATTCTGTGTACCGGGCGTGACACCGTCATCGAAGAATCCGACAAGATTCCATTTCTCAGTTGTCTCAGTATTTATTCTGTGTAGGAGGCAGGCTACTTCCCGACCGAAGCCGCCAGCTCCATATATTGCAATGTCTTTCATATTAGTTATTTCCGTTAAAAGCCTCCATAGTAGCGGCTGTTTCAGAATTTATGTCTGCTCGTTTGAGGACTTTCATTATTGTAGTCCAGATAACCTTGCAATCTGTTGCAAATGAAATGTGGTCAACGTACCACACATCAAGTTCAAATTTCTTCTTCCATGAAATGGCATTGCGTCCATGACATTGTGCCCAGCCCGTAATCCCGGGGCGCACCTCATGGCGTCGCGCCTGTTCAGGAGTATAGAGAGGTAAATACTGCACAAGTAAAGGACGCGGGCCAATGAGCGACATATCGCCTATGAACACATTCCAAAGCTGAGGTAACTCGTCTATGGAAGTAGAGCGAACTAATCGACCAACTTTAGTCAAGCGCTGTGCATCCGGGAGTAATTTACCGTTTGCATCCTTTTCATCGGTCATAGTCTTAAACTTTACCACCTTGAAAATATTGCCGCCCTTTCCTGGTCGTTCCTGAAAGAAGAATGCCCCTGCACCCTTGTTAGCAAAGTGGAGCCAGATTGTTACAGTTGCCAATACTGGGCTCAATATTAGTAAGCCACAGCCTGACGCAGTAACATCTATAGCTCGTTTAAAGAATGCTTTATAAAGATTCATTTACGAAAACAGGATAATATTTTGTTGAATATTTGGATTATAACATTGCTTTTCTTCCTTGGCTCGCCTAAATTTATGCGATTTGGTAGCACCTTGTTTTTAGACCATTCAAATTCGTTTATACCGACTAAAGCACCTCCATAATAAATTTCATCCACTATATGGAGCAGATGTTTGTCTATTGCGTCGATGCACATACGGGTAATCATCTGGCGATCTCGATTTTGCATATCATGAATGAAATATTCAAGCATCGGAATCCAATCATAAAGAGCACGGCATTTATCAAGAGTGAAAATATCAATACACATTTTTCTTGTTTTGGCAGTATAACAGAAGCGCCGATGATTCTCGATATTTGTATGATATGGGTGACCAAACTGATTCATAAGTAGCTCCAACCATAGATGAGCCATAGGCATATCACAAAAATTGAATTTCTTATAAAACCATCTGTCTATATTATCAATGACATCGCGAACTTCTTGAGACAATATGTCCCTAAAATTCACGTCAATATAGTCGTTATTACTATCTTCTTTAGAATGATTATAAGGGGATTGTAGGAATACTTCAGCTAATTCTATGCTTTCAAGGCGTGAATATAAGGCTCCATTTTCACGTTTTGTCATAAATGCATCGTCCGGAAACTGATTTGACGACAACCGTTGACCATCTTCAAAATATTCCTGTTGTAATACCGTATGGAAATTTTCCTTATAATCCTCGCTTTTTGGGGTGGTATTTGTATTAATCAATCTCCTTAATAGCGTATTTTGTTTGAAGACCTCATAATAAGCCTTATGCCTATTAGCATAATCCAATAGGAATGCTGTTTGAAATGCTGAATAAGCATGATCAAAGTTCGCTTCTACTAACTGATATAATCTTTCTTCATCAATACCATAAGAATCACATCCCTCACATCTGTAAAACCAAGTATCGCCTTCTTCTCTTTCAACTTCTTTTCTGTCAATAACTGACATTTCAAAGAAAGTATCATGATAGAAAAATTTAGTAAGAGCTTCTATGTTTTTATCAGTTTTATCAGGATATGAAGTATTGACAATCAGGATGCTCATATCAGTAAGAGCATTGAGGTCAAAGAGTTTTGCTACAGTTTTATATTCTTTTAATAATGAACCGGTAAAATCAAGATAGACGATGTCGAATTTTGTGTTTTGCAAATCAGCATAATCTTCGATCATTCCTTTATAAATTTTCAGGAGTGGATACGAAGTATGCAAAGAATTCACCGCTTCTTTGAATAATTTGCTGTCACATTCAAATGCGTATATATTTTCAATTCTAACCCCGAGCCGGAGGAGATGAGAAACGTCATTTTCCGGTTCATTGCCACAAAAGAACGCGACTTTCAACTCTTGTGGGCTACGATGTCCATAGCAAATGTCGGCATACTCTTTCCATTTTACAAAAGCTTCAATATCAAGATCTTCTTTTAGGACTTGCTGACAATACAACCATAGACGCTCCGTATAGGAAGCATTAAGAATCCTATTAGCATCTCTCTTGGATGTCAATGACTTTATCGCATGATTCCAAATGAGCTCGCGGGATTTCTCCTTTATTGGTTGCTTATAAGTTGTCATATTTGACTGATATAGCGCAAAAGAATATTCGTAACCTTTTTCATTGTAAAAAATGATTATACCCTGAATCGAGAAATATTCCCATATTCAACAAGTTGTTTTATATACTCCTCTATTTCTTTGTCGCTCCATATTCTTTTCCCATATGCATCACGTTGTTTCCTCAAAGAGATGGCAAGGAGTGAATACTCATTTTCAAGTGAGGTAGCAAAGACACCCTTATCGTCTGTATTGACGGTTACAGGCAGATGGTGCCCACTTCCATATCCGGGAACGTGCATCTTAAAAATAGGTAACTCCGAGTATCGTTGAAAAGGACCTATTTTAAAGTTGGAAGACGGATTAGTCTCAATTATTATTCCAGCCTGTTCCACTTTTTCAAGAAGGTGTTCCTGAATTTCGCGTACATCCTTCCATATTCCTTTGGGGAACTCAAATATCTTAGTCTTCTCCCCTTCTTGAAAAGTGTGTTGAGATAAAAGATATCTTTGTAGAATCATCCATTTTTCTGACATGTTTTCATTACCATTCAAAATAGTGGAGTCTTCTCCTCTCAACATCATTGATTCCCAATAATGATAAATAGAATGTTGTCCATATCCTAATTCCTCTGTTAGTTCCTCATAGTTCTTCTCAATGAAAAGTTGAGTCTCAGGTTGAAGCACTATATTCCATTTCAGAGCCTTATATTTCAACCAAACGATATTGTCAAGCATTACCTGTTTCGGTAATATTCCACAATAGTGTCTCTCATCATAATATCGTTGAACATCTACACCTAAAGCCAACGCATGGCCTAATCTATTGCTGGTTGATAGGTTTAAAAATGTGATAGCTTCATCTATTGAACGAAGACCATGTAACAAGTCGTAAAAGTCCTCCCCAACATGATAGGTGAAATTAGTTATGCCATTTTCACGAAGCCTTTTATATGTCTGAGCAAAAACTTCAGGCGGTGCGGACAACTCATTACCCGCAGCATCTATCCCCACAAAAGGAATTGTGTCAGAGGTATTAGCGTGGAATGAGCGAATTAACTTTGTAGTGGCATTTGACAGGTTATTACGTAATATTTTATGCCTTATTTCCCCTTCCGGTTTATCAGGATTTTGAGCAGATTTACTGAAATGAGCCACTAAAGAAACGAAAGGAGTGTTGTTATCTTGTTTGTCAAAAACATTTCCATTCCCGAAAATAGATAATTGATAATTGAAATTCCTCAGTTTATCAACTTCCGTCGGCATAACCCTTGCCTCAAAATAATTGGGTATTGTATTTATGACGGCAGATTGTATTGCATATCTAAGAGCAATATCTTGATAAAGTTTCTTTAACGCCTTATCTTTCTTGCTCAATAAATCTACAAACATGAATTTCAAATCCTGATAAACTTTGAAATTTCCAAAACCTATGAGTGAATTAGTTTGAGTTAATTCCCTGCGTATCTTATTTTTGATAATGAGATAAAGAAATACTTGGGGAGCGAATCGCCTTGCCAATTCGTTGCCTCCAAAATAATACTTAAAATAGTAATAAAGAAGACTGCGCTCGCCATGAAGAATCATAAATGGGGATTTGATAATATCTTCCTCTGGTGGACATTTGAATCCACAAGTTGCCCAATCCAGTATTGCATAATCAAATTTTATTCCATTCTGCGTCAATAAAATATGATCTTTCAACATTGCATAATTACCTGTGAATTCATCCTTGAGATTATTCAAAAGCTTTATGTTTTCAAAATCAAGAGATGGTATATCTGGATTCTTGACATTATTTATATCATAAATGAAATTCAAGATACGCATTCGTAAAGAAGCAGCTATTTCTATCCATTCAAGAGTAGACAGCTTGATATCTGAGTGTCTTGAAACAGTATCGTATTCCTGATGAGGCCCTAAAGACGTAAATCGGCTTTTGTATTTATCTTCTCTCAATATTGAAAGAACCTCCGGGTGATTCATGACCACAATCCAATTAAAGTCAAACACATCGGTAGAAGCATTCAAATGTGCATGAGTGTCGCTAAGAGTTTGAGATAGGATGCCGTTAAGTTTCAGGTCGTTATGTGGTAGCACATTCGACCATTCAAAGGAAATTCTTTCATTGCCGATTGTTGTGTCGTATCTGGCGAGGGTTGTAACGGTCAACAAATCCTCACCAATCATTAAAGTCAAGTCGCGCCACCTAAGAAGATGCCGATATTTCACTTTCGGATGATTCGCCGACACATCTAAAAGTTCCAACCCTAATTTACTAATTGGTATGAAAACTCTTTCATAGGCAGAATATTCTGCATCTTTAGCCATCCCTATTTCATCATCATTTAGGAGTTCATCCTCCATCCATGACTTTAATATATTGAGTTCGCTCAGTGTAAACCTCTGTTCACGCCATTTCATTGACTCTGCTGTCCGGTCAAAGAAATGCGTATTCACTACCCTATAATCAAAAGGGAATGATTCCGCTATCCATTCGGGAGCAAAATCATAAAAGAGAACCTTGATTAGTGAACGCTGCAAGTCCATAAGGGATAGTGGCTTAATGCGTAATTGACTATTTGATTTTAAAAAGTTTTTTCCACAAAGCCAACTGCTTATGTTGTCTGGGTTGCCTTATGACTTCCATTATTTTATTTACATCATAAATCACATCGACCTTATTCTCGGTTTGCTTAATCAAGTCCGATGCCGATACATCCTCTAAAGATTTGCCAAATATTCCTAACATCCGGTCATAAACAGCCTTATTATCACCAATTTGGTCTTCTCCGAATATATCAAGTAATTGTTTTAAAAGGATACCTGCTTGCTCGTCAGAAATGGTGGCGTGAACCTTTTTTAGATTAACTTTGGGCTGTTTTTTCTTTTGCGCTTCATCGTTAGCACGCTTCCTTCTTACCGATACATAATCAAAAATTTCATAGAATTTTTGTTTTAGGTTATTATTATCAGCGTCAATGTCCTTAAGAAATTTAATAAGCGGCATAAGAAAATTAAAAACGATTAAATGGCTGTCATCCTCGTCACTGTTATAATGACGAGAATGAGTCCTCATCCCGCTGTTGTATATATCATTGTAGAATCTTGAAATCTTTTCTATATCAGAATAGTCATGGATATCAGATCTATTGGTTTGAGCATTCTCAAAAATAGCTGAAATTACTTCACCGTTACGAAGAATGGCATCAGACATCAAGCAGTGGAGTCTTCCATGAATGGTTGTGCAGTCAATATGTTTCCTATTGTTGGCTGCTATCTTGATAAAATCACTCAAAAGAGAAAAATCATGTTTGCATGAGAAGTCAAACATTCGACCAGCCATCCTATTAAATCTCATGAAACAGAATTCCGGATTCGTAAGATTATAAAAGGGAGCCATTATGTCAAACACATAATATCCAGTTTTATCATTAAACTCAGCAAACGCAGCCGGCTTCGCTCCTCGGCGATAGTCTTCTCTACCTGAATAAAAAGAATCAAGATTGTTATATGTGATTGAATGGCTTATGCAGAGTATGAAAAACTCTCCCATTCTATAAAGATTCTTGTCATGTTCTATTTCAACTGCCAGCCCTTTCAATGTAGCATTCTTTTCATCATCAGAAATACCAGTATTATTCATCATATTCTCGATACTCTCTAATTTAGCATCGAATGTTGAAATAATCTTATCGCATTCAATCAGTAATTGACTAATAGAAAAATCACCGTCCAGCTTGTCGCTGCCATTGATTATTCTTTTATCAAAGTGATAAAAATGTGTAGTGTCTGTAGGTAATAATTCCCCCGGGACAAAAGAGAAGTAGCTACCGTTTATTAGTCTTTGCAAGTCATTTGTATAGTCAAATCGATGATCAATGCGGTATATGCCTGAAGTCTTTTCATCCGTGTCCTCTGTTTTTTCAATCGAATGGTATATATCGTATGTTGCTATATCGTAAGTTTCATACAACATAATTGAATAGAGACTCTTGATAAAAAAGAGCATTTTCTCCTTATTAACATCAAGATGGTCAAGATTCAATAGGTTGAGAAGATAAAATACATCCCCGATGGATACATTATAACTGAAATTCTCATTGTATTCAATATCCTCAATTAGATTACCAACATATTTGGCCATACTTACCCCAACCGAATTATACTGACGACTTAACTCTGTATTAAATTCCTTTTTTAGCCATGAAACAACGGATTTGTTAATAACGGAATAGGAAGTCTCACTAACCCATTGAGAGATTTGGAAACGATAAAGATCAGGCAATTGTTGAGGCCATGAATTAAAGAGATAATTTTTAAAAGTTGTCTTATTTGACTCTAAGACATCTAACTGCTTACTTTGATCAACAAGCTCTTCCATGGAGTATAATAGTCCCAACATTGACATAAGCTGTCTGAGGTTATTAGGCACTATTAGAGAAACCCCTCCTTTGCTGTTGTAAAACAGGAATCTTGTCTTTCTGAATATCAGTTTTACAATAGCATATTTTATAGTCTCGTACTGTTCTATTATCTCTGAGTTATCGCCCCCAATCCGCTTTACTCTAAGCTGCTGATTACAGATTCCATACACAGTTGGCATGTATATTCGTGCTGCTATTGGCAACAATTTAAGAAGATACTTTTGAGCCATAGTCTCAAACTCAGCCATGGTATGATTTGAGACCTGACCTTTGATTCCATTTGAGATACCATAAGATACCACGTTCTCAAGTTGCTCGAATTTAACAGCCATCATGATGACACATAAAGGACTTGACAAATATTTGCGGATATGTTCACACATCTCGTATGCCCCCGACATATTCATGTCAATATCATCAATAGTAATCAATAGTTTATCTTTACCAACGAATTTGAGAAAACCCTTAAATAGTTCATGCAACTGATATTTAAGATCTATTGCTGAAGACAGCGTGTCTAATTCGGTCAGCTCAGAGTAAGAATCAGATGTATTCTTGTGCAGATTGAAAATGCTTCGTTTTACATTCTCAAAACACTTTGCTAAATCTCTGTATGCTATTCTATCTAATGAGGTGCCTTGTAATTCAGAAACTGATTTTAATTTGCCATAAAGTTTACCTATGATTACTTCCAATAGATTGTGGTCTGTGTCAAAAAAAGAAGGGTCTATAATATCCAGACACTCAAACTTTACATTTTTAATTTCTTCGCAGCCAATGTTTGAAAGGAATTTATTCGCCTCCGCTTTGAGTTTATCATTAGAATCTTGATGGGCAGAAACTATTTTCCCAACAGTCTGCATACAAGATGTTTTTCCATCGCCTCTATCTCCGCAAAAACATATAATTGATGAAGTGTCTTCATATGGAGTAGTAAGATGCGAATTTATCAGCCGCAATGCTTTGCGGTATTGAGAGCTGAAAATCGAGTCTCCAAAATTCGCTTGTTCTATTATCCTACTGCTTTCCGCACCAACATTATAATTAAGCATAACCAAATGTATTGATTAACATTAAAAATCGATTACTTATAACAATAGAAATTGAGTCTCAATATTTAGATATGGTATCAGCTATTCTATCAACGGTATAATTATGTAGAAAAAAATAACTACTTTTTTTGCCCATCTCAATTATTGACTCTGGAGTAAATCTATCCATGTTTCCCATAAACTTTTCTACATCACCGGAGAGGGACCAGTGGCCGAAACCGTTCGCCTCGGCTATGCGGCCCATGTCGGTGTTTGGGTCGGTGGCGAGGAGAACCGGCATTGAATTCTCAAGGTAACTGAGAAGGCGTGAGGGGAAGTTGGGGATGGTGAAGCGCGGGTCGAGGAATATCAGCCCTACGTGGCAGGCTCTGACAAGTTTGTCGTAATCGTCTTTTGGCAGACGAGCAATTAGCGTTGCATTCTGCGGTTTGTTATAGTCAAACCAAGCCTTAATACGTGGATATTCGGTGCCATCGCCGACAATTATTATGTGGGAATTGCTACGCTTTTCGTTTGCTTCAACTACTTTAAGAAGGAAATCAAGACCTTGCGGCTTGCCGAGATTGCCACCGTATATGAAGAGCGTCTTGTCGGTCGGCAGGGAGAGCTTATCAAGCAGCCCTTTACGCTCGTCATCGTTTAAAGGTTCTATTTCAATTGGCTTGATTGCGTTCGGGCAGAGTTCTACCTTAGATTTGTCAACCTCAGGATTGTTGTCAATCACATACTTGCAGTTTGCCGGAGACATACAGCCGATTTTATCGGATAGGGCATAGAGTTCACGCTCCTTGCGACGAAACATATTATGCAAGATGCTGCCTTGCTTCATCATGCCTAAATCTACTGCATTTTGAGGGAATATATCCTTGAGCATGAGATAGCTACGTGCGCCACAACGCTTCTTAATGGCACGAATTACTTTATTAAATGTAATCGGAGGGGTGGCATAAAGAATTAAATCAAAATTTACATTTTTCCAATATTTCTTTATGGCTTTGTCAAATTGCCATTCCAGCAATAAAGTTCCTATTCCTTTCTCAACAATATTGGTTTTCTGAATATTGATAGTGCGTATTTTTAGGATTTGACAGTTATGCTGTTCAATTAAATGAGTTGGTCTCCTATATCGTCGTTCCGTAGGTGAAGCAATAAATACATTATTGCCTCGTACAATAAATTCACGCATTAGGTCGGAGTAAATCCCTCTGACATTAACATCATCAAATCTTGACAATGAAAGGAATAGTATATTCATGACTCTTAGAATTTGCGCCATACCATTTTGTTGACTACGCCGGTATA
>CAZASF010000052.1:0-15872 GCA_964487725.1 uncultured Bacteroides sp.
GGGGAGCGAGTAAAGCCCCGCGATGCGGAGCGGGCGGGGTAACGCAGATTCCACGGGTTACGGCCTGACGGCCTCACCCGTGGCTACTATTAAGTCGCGCCGATGGCGCGAGGAGAGAGATGGGGTAAGTTTTATAAGGTGTGGGAGGCGGAAGAGAGTCAATCGGCGTCCTGGCGGACGCCAGAGGGGTTTTGGCTTCTGCCGGGCACACGTCGCGGTTGCTCCGTGTGCCCGGTTACGAGAGATCGTCGTCCTGCGGACGATAAGCGGGGCGTGCGGGAGCTGCGGGGAGTAGCGGGGAGCTATGGTGAGCGCGGGGACGCGGGAGCTATGGGGAGCTATGGGGAGCGAGTAAAGCCCCGCGATGCGGAGCGGGCGGGGTAACGCAGATTCCACGGGTTACGGCCTGACGGCCTCACCCGTGGCTATTATTAAGTCGCGCCGATGGCGCGCAGCCGCGGGAAGCGCGGTGGCGCGGGGTGGGCGGAGAAGGAAGTTTTATAAGAGTTATAATATTTATAAGGTGGGGAGGTCGTCGGGCCAGGGGGTGGGGAGGCCGGTGGATTTGAGGGTGGGGCGGGTGGCGGAGCGCTGGCGGAGGAGGGTTCCGAGGCGGGCGGAGAGGTCGGCGACGATGTCGGGGCGCTCGGCTGCCATGTCGTGGGTTTCGGAGATGTCGGCGGTTACGTTGAAGAGTTCTTTGCAGCCTGTCTCATAATAATAGATGAGTTTCCAGTCGTCGAGGCGTATGGCGCAGTTGAGGTTGATGCCGCGGCCATTGTTGCCCCAGATGTTGGGGTAGTTCCACACGAGTGGGCGGCCAACGGAGGTGTCGGCGCCGGAGCGTATCATGGGGACGAAGCTGATGCCGTCGACGTTGGTGGTGTCGTAGCTGTCAATGCCAGCCATTTCGAGGATGGAGGGGTAGAAGTCCTCAATCATGAGGTAGTTGCCACACTCGCTCCCCTGCTCTGCCACGCCGGGCCAGCTTACAATCATGGGGACACGGATTCCGCCCTCGTGGAAGGAGCCTTTGCCGGAGTCGAGGGGGTAGTTCTGGGTGTCGACGGGGCCGTCGCGCCACGCAGGCTCGGAGGCGAGGCCGCCGTTGTCGCTCATAAATATAATAATGGTGTTGGATGCCTGTCCGCTCTTCTCGACCCAATCCATGATGTCGCCGAGGCTCTTGTCCATGCCTTCGACGAGCGAAGCGTAGGCGGCCTCCTTGGAGGAGTAGCCACGGGCGATGTAGGAATCGTAGAAACGGACGTCGCGGTCAACGGGGACGTGGACGGCATAGTGGGACATGTAGAGGAAGAAGGGCTGGTTGTAGGCAGCGGAGGCATCGAGGGCCTTTATGGCCTCCTGAGTGAGGGCTTCGGTTGCGAAAACGCCTTTGCCCCAGTAGAGTTCAAGATCGGGGATGGCATTGAAGGCGTAGGGGGTGCCGTCGTCGCGGTGTCCAAAGTTTTTCTCGCTGAGATATGTGGCGAGGCCGCCGGCGCCGTGGCCGGCAATGTTGGTTTCAAATCCCCAGTGGCAGGGGTTCTCGCCGGGGGTGCCGATGGCTCCGAAGTGGCCTTTGCCGACGTGGATAGTGTGGTAGCCGGCGCGGCGGAGCTCCTCAACGAAAGAAGAGGCGCTGACGAAGGTGGAGTCGGTGCCGGGGACGAGCGATGCGCCGTTGAGGTTCCAATTGTCAGTGGCAACGACATCGCTGGCAATGTCAGTGTTCTTGTCCTTGAAGAGGGTCCAGTTGGTGACGCGGTGGCGCGCATTGTTGGCGCCGGTGATGAGGCTTACGCGCGAGGGAGAGCTGACGCTGCAAGCGTAGGCCTGAGTGAATTTCATGCCCTGCGCGGCAAGGCGCTCCATGTTTGGGGTTCGGAACATCTCATTGTACTTGGTCCGCTGATTCCAGAACGGGAGGGAAGTGTCCTGCCAGCCCATGTCGTCGACCATGAAGAGGATGATGTTGGGGCGGTCGGGGGCGGCGGTAGCAGCCATGGCGGAAGTGGAGGCCACGGCAGCAGCAGTCAGCAGACAATGCGTACGCTTATTCATATACACTAAAATTTGATATTAAGGGACTGTCAATAGATTGGTTGATTTTCAGGCGGAGAGAGCGGGTGCGGACGGGGTTGAAGCGCTGGATGCGGCGATGGCCCACGGCGGAGCCTGAGCAGAGGTGCTTCCAGCGGCCATTGACGAGGGCTTCGACGGTGTAGGCGCGGACGCGGTGACCGCCGGTCAGGTCCTCCCCTATCGAGATGGCCGAAACGGATGCGGGCGCGGGGAGGCGCAGGGTGAGGGACTTTCCGGTACCACTGACGGAGCCGAGCGGGGAGCCGTAGCGGCGATTGACCTCGCAGCCAAACTCGGCAAGACGGCTCACATCGCCGGCCGGGATGAGGCCCGAGGGGGAGGGAGTGAGTCCGAGAATGAGAGTGGCGTTGCGGCCCACGGACTGTTCGTACATGGCCACGAGGGAGTCGAGCGGGAGGAGATTATCTTCATCATCGGGCTCCCAGAACCATTCGTGGCGGCCGTTGGCCCCCCGGAGGGGAGCATCGGCCATGGCGGGGACCCAGTAGCGGCCGTCGGGGTCGCCATGCCGGAGGAGCTGAGTGTGGGAAGCCTGAGAGTCAGTGGCGTTGCCGTGGCTGAAGGGATAGGGGAAGGTGGACCAGCAGGGATATGGGACGGTGCCTGTCTCGGAGCCGCCCCAGCGGAGGTCGGCGCGGTCAGCATTGTGGTAGAAGAGGCAATCGGGCTGATATTTGGCCACGATAGGCTCCACATCGGGTCCGAGGCCGCGGGGATTGTCGGCTCCCCCGTCGAACCATATCATGAAGAGAGGGCCGTAGCGGGTGCATAGCTCCTCGGTGATGCGCTCACAGTAGGCGCGATACCACTGCTGACGGTTGCGGGCGAACTCGCCGGAGCCCTGGGCCTCGAAATTGTGGATGCCGAAGAGGGAGTTCCAGCGGATACCTATATATATACCGGGCTGCAGGCCGTATTTGCGGCAGGAATTGACGAAATCGCGGACAATGTCGGCGCGGCCATCGCGCCATCGGAGGGCCTTGAGGCAGTAGGGGTTGACATCGCTCTGCCAGAGGCCGAAACCAGTTTCGTGGGTTGCGGTGAGCACGGCGAAACGGCAACCGGCGGCCTTTGCGGCAAGAATCCACTGATCAGTGTCAAGGCTGTCGGGCGAAAAGATGTTGTAGTCAGCTATGGGCTGTATGCGGTTGTTGCCCTGACCGTAGCGGATGCCATCGAACACGTGGAGGTCGTAGTGGAAAACGGCCCCAAGTTCGGCCTCATGCCAACGGAGCTGCGCCGGCGAGGGCACAGGGAGGGCAGGCGCATCGGCGGGCGGTGCGGCCTGAGAGGAAATGAAGCAGAGGAGCGCGATAAGGGAGAGCAGTGGTTTCATCATTGCAAAGATAGTGAATTTTTCAGCAGATTAAAAAAACCGTCCGGGAGGCAGGCTCCCGGACGGCCCTAACCAATCAATTTACCAATAATTAGAGCGAACCTATCAATCGCCTTCGGGGAGGGTGCCGTCGTTGACGGACCATCCAGGGTTCTGATATATGGTGGAAGATGAGTAATCGTCGGAGCCCTGGACTTCGGTGGTGAGGCGGAATTCCTTGTTGCTAATGGGGACGAGGTACTTGACCTGGTTCCAGTTCAGTCCGTTGAAGCCTATGTTGGCGCTGTTTTTGCGGAATGGCAGGAAGTAGCGTCCTTCGGCGTAGGGGTCGTCCTTGGCGGATACGTTGGGGGTTCCGGTTGAGGAGCCGTAGGGCACGAGGGTTACGGCCGACGGGAGCGAGAGGGCATCGGGCGCGGAGGGGTTGGTGTAGAGGTTGCAGATGCCGTCCCAGAAGTTGAAGCCCTGGACATGGAAATTGCTGACCTGATCGAGGGCGCGCCAACGCTTGAGGTCGTCGAGGCGGAAACCCTCGGAAACGAGCTCAATGCGGCGCTCGCGGCGGATGTTGTAGAGGGTGGCATCGATCTGAGAGCCGGCTGAGTAGCTGCCCCAGTCGAGCTTTTCGTTGGCCATGACGGTTGCGGCGATGGTGTGGTTGTAGTCAGTGTCAAGTCCGGCGCGGGAGCGGATTGCACGCCAGTAGGATGCGGCTTTGTCGTCGAGGGAGCCGTTGAGCTCGTAGCACGCCTCAATGTAGTTGAGATAAGCCTCGGCGGCGCGGAACACGGGGCATGCGGTGTAGGATTCCTTGGTTGTGGCCATGTCGGCGGCGGTGTTTAGGCCCTTTCGGAGGCTATAGCCGGTTGGGTTGGCGTCCTCCGCGTTGCCCTGGAAGATAGGGGCATAGATGTAGTAGCCCCGGCCGTCGGTGCGGACATAGTAGGCGAAGTTGGGGGCCTCGGCTATGAGGTCGCCGGGCTTCAGTATGCACATATCCATGCGTGGGTCGCGTCCGGCGAAGAGGTGCTCGTAGGAGTCATCGCCCTGATATGAGGCTGAGGCGTAGATGGGGGTTCCGTCGGCCATGAGGTAGGAGTCGACCATTGAGCGGGTGTAGCCGGTGTTGCCGGAGCCGTTGCGCTGCAGGTAGCTGACCACGAAGTGATAGACGTTGTTATCAGCGGCGGTGCTGTACTGGCGCCAGAGGAGGACTTCGTCGTTGCCGGCGAGGCTGATGGAGTTGAAGATGGCGGAGTAGTCGGCGCTGAGAGAGTGGTTGGCGGCGACGAGCTGTGCAGCGCTCATGGCTTCGCCGAGGAAATATTTGATTTCGGTGTCAATGGAGATGGAGTAGTCGCTGAGATAGTCGGCATTGGCACCGGGCCACCCTGGACCTCCGGGGACACGGGCAGTGCCACGATGGTACTTCTCCCAAGTGCCCTCAAACAGAGCCACGCGGCTTTTGAGGAGGGCGGCGCAGTCGCGGTTGAGTCGGTTGGACATGGGGGCAGTGGCGAGCATGAGGTCGTAGGCGCGGTCGAGGTCGGCAATGATGAATCGGGCCACTTCGTTGCGCGGGCGGCGGCGGGAGGCTTCGCGAACCACTTCGTAGTCATCGGAGAGCTGGGTTTCGAGGATGGGGAAGTCGCCGAGATTTTTGAGGGCGGTGTAGTAGATCATGGCGCGGAAGAAGTACATTTCGCCAATGTAGTGGCGTATGTTGGCATCGGCGCCGGAGATTTCGCCGTTCTCGTAGCGTTCGGGGACTGTTTCGAGGAAGTAGTTGACGGAGCGGATGTTGGTGAAACAGCTGCTCCAGGTGCTCCAGTCGCCGGTGTGGGACTGTCCGGTGACAAAGAGTGTGGAAGGAGTTGCAGCGACCTGATTGTCAGTGCCGTTGTCCTGAGCGAAGAGGCCCAGGTTGTAGCCTCCACGTCCGTGGGAGGGGAGCTGGCCTTCGTAGAACTGGGTTGCGTAGGCGGCAAGGTCGTTCTCGGCGTAGAGGTATTTTGTTGTGGGTACGCTGGTTATTGGCTCGAGGTCCATGTAGTCGTTGCATGAGCTTAAGCCGGCCGCAAGAGCGGCGCATACCAATATGGAGAATTGCTTTTTCATTGCGATTGGAGTTTAGAAGTTGATGTTCAATCCGAAAGAGACGGTTTTCTGCAGCGGGTAGGTCTTACCGGAGCTGCTGCCGGTGTAGTTGGAGTAGGCGGTCTCGGGGTCGAATCCGTTGGGGAGATGATGGATTGTGAGGAGGTTTTCGGCGCTGACATATACGCGGAGGTTCTGGATGTGCATACGGTGGAGCACAGAAGCAGGCAGGGTGTAGCCAAGCTGGATGTTCTTCATTCGGGCGTAGGCGCCGTTCTGCATGTAGCGTGACTGAACGCGCTGGTTCATGTCTTTGCTCATGTAGACTTTGGGGAAGTAAGAATCGGTGTTGGGGCCGAAGATTGAGGTTGTGTTCTCAGGGCGGTAGTAGTCGAGGTGGGTGTTGAGACCTGTTGACTGCCATTCGCCGCCGGTGAGTCCCCAGAAGAGGGCGCCGTCGAGCCAGAGGTCGCGCTTGGCCACACCTTGCCAGAACATGCTGAAGTCCCAACCGCGCCACTGGAGGTCGACGTTGACGCCAAAACGGTAGCGGGGCGTGCTGTTTCCGAGGATTATGCGGTCGCCCGGGTCGGCGAGGGTGTTTGCACCGGTGTTGACCACTCCGTCGCCGTTCTGATCAACGTACATAATGTCGCCTTCGCCCCAGCCGGCGCCCCAAGAGGGATTGTTGTTGACGAGCCATGCGTCCATCTCTTCCTGCGACTTGGCGATGCCGTGGGTCTCATAGCCCCATATTTCGCCAAGTTCCTGACCTTCGTAGTAGGTGCTGAGCGATTTTGACGCATTGGGGTAGCGGTCAATTTTGGTGCGGGAGTCGGAGATGCTGAATCCGGCGGAGTAGTTGACTTTGCCAACGCGGTCGCGCCAAGTGAAGGCCAATTCCCAACCGCGGGTGGTGAGGTCAGTGTTGTTGCTGGCGGGGACGGATGTACCGTAGATTGAGGCGATTTCCTGAGCGGGGCCCACCATGTTCTGGGTCTTGCGGATGAAGTAGTCGAAGTTGGCCTGGAGGCGTGAGTTGAACATGCTCAGGTCGGCACCGATGTTGGATGACTTGACGGTTTCCCAGGTGAGCGAGGAACTGATTGTGCCGGGGGTGGAGGCGTAGGTTGGTTTTGAGCCGTCCATTAGCCATCCGCCACCATTGACGGAAATGCTCTGGGTCAGGTACATGGGATAGTAGGAGTTGGTGTTCTGGTTGCCGAGCGTACCCCATGAGAAGCGGGGTTTCAGCTGGTTGATGATGTGTTTGTCAACACCGAAGAATTCTTCGCCGGCGATGTTCCAGCCGAGGGAGAAGGAGCCGAACCATGCCCAGCGGTCTTTTTTGAGGAATCGGGAGGAGCCGTCGTAGCGGAGGTTGCCGGCAATGAAGTAGCGGTCGCCGTAGTCGTAGTTGAGTCGTCCGAAGAATCCGACGGTTGACCATGAGTAGGCTGTTGCGGCGCTGATTTTGTCGTCGCCGGTGGCAGCGCCCACTTCAGGCACGGATTCGGAGATGAGGTCCATGCGCTGGAATGCGGCGTAGCGGTTGTTGTATTTTTCGGAGTTGAAGCCGAGCATGGCTTTGATTTTATGCTCGTCGAGGGAGATGAGGTAGTCGGAGTAGACGCTGGTTGTTAGATGGTTGGCCTTGGTCCAGTACTGGTATGCTCCGGTGCTTCCGGCTGAGTATGAGCCGCCGTAGGCGAGGAGGAGGGGTTCGTTGTTGACGTTGTACTCGTAGACACTGTTGAGGTTGCTGAGCTTTATGTTGTCAATGAGGCGATAGCCCACGTTGGCGTAGATGTTCCAGTCGCGGAGAGGATGGAAAGTGAAATTGGCCTGGAGATAGGTGTTGTTGGTGTTGGTCTTTGCGCGGCTTCCGCTGGTGAGCTGTGCGAGTTTGCCGTTGCGCATGAAGTGGCCGTTGGGGTCTTCAAAGGGCATTATCGGCCATATACGCACGAGGTCGTGGTAGACGAGGCCACCGAGGTCGGTATAGAGAGGATTGTCGAGGTCGGTGCGCACGTATTTAGTGTTGATTTCGAGCTCCATCCAGTCGTAGGGACGGGCGTTGAACTTGGCGTTGGCTGAGAAACGGCGGAATGATTCATCGCCGTAGCGGAGGTTGCCGTCCTGGTCGAGATAGTTGGCCGAGGCATAGTACTGGACTTTCTCGGAGCCACCGCTTATATTAATATTGTGTTCCTGCGCCCAGGCCCATTTGTAGTACACGTCATACCAGTCAACGTTGGCGTTGGCTTTCTCATGGAACTGCCAGTTGCCGTTGGAGTTGGCGATGGTGGAGGTTGTGATTTCGCCTGCTATATATTTCTGGATGCGGTCAAGGGTGTCATCGTCAAAGATAGGCTGTCCGCCATCGTTGACGGAGCCCTCATTGAAGTAGTTGGCGAAATCCCACGAATTCATGAGATTGGGGAGATTAGAGGGGCCATAGTAACGGGCATTGCCGGAGTAGGATACGTTGGTCTTGCCGGCCTGGCCCCGCTTGGTGGTGATCAGAATCACACCGAATGCGGCGCGCGAGCCATAGATGGAGCTTGCGGCAGCATCTTTCAGCACGGAGATTGAAGCCACGTCGTCGGGGTTGAGGTTGTTCATGTTGCCCTCTATACCGTCAATAAGGATTAGAGTGGAGGCCGTTGAGCCGGTGGAGATTGTGCCTGTGCCGCGGATGTTGACGTCGAGAGTCTGTCCGAGCTCGCCGCCATAACCGCCAACAGAGAGGTTAAGGCCGGGGACAGCACCCTGAAGCGACTGTCCGAGAGTGGTGACCGGTCGGGATTTGAGGACTTTTGTGTCGACAACGGCAACGGCATCCGTGAGGTCAGCCTTGCGTTGCGTGCCGAAACCTACAACAACAACCTCATCGAGCGAGCGCTGGTCAGAGACGAGAGCAGCCGAATAGTCAGTGCGTCCGGCAACCACCTTCATTGTGACTCCTTTATAACCGATGTAGGAAATGGCAATTTCGGTGCCGGGAGTCACTCCGGAGAATGTGAATTTGCCATCGGCATCTGTCAGGGCACCCTTATTTGTGCCTTTCAACGTGACGGAGGCTCCGACAACGGGTTCTCCGTCGGCAGCATCCGTGATTGTTCCGTGGATGTTCATTTGCTGTGCCATGACACAAACCGAACAGAACAATGCAAGAATAACGAGAGTCAGTTTCCTCTTCATGCGTGATAATGATTTTTTGGTTAAAGATTGTGACGCAAAATTATCAGAGAATCCACGCGGCATGGATGCAAATTCGTTTTTCCATAGCGCAAATTATTTTCTATTTTCAAATTGGGCTCGGAACGCATCATTTTTTATTCGCAGCCACTTGCCGGAAAAATATTTTAATCAATAAATTTGCATCATGAAACCAAGCATCCGGCTCCTAATATCCGTTATCATCGCCATGTCAGCAGGGGTACAAACGGCCCATGCCGTTCGTTGACCGCGACCTCCATACGCTAAACCGCGACCATGGACTGGGCGACAACACCATCCACTCAATAACACACGATGCCGACGGATTTATATGGTTCGGGGCATCAGGCTCGCTAAGCCGCTACGACGGGCAAAATGTGAAGGTCTACGACAACGGACAGGATGGAAACGCCAAGACTTTAAACATTACCTCACTGCACGCTATAGGGTCAACACCTTATCTTATATATAACAACGGCGGCAATCTGGGCTGGTTCAACCGACATACGGGCCGGTTTCTGACAGGAGTCCATTTTCCGGAGGACAACAGTGTGTCAGACGTGTTTGAATTCGACAGCTGCGGCATAGGCATAGTGACTCAGAGTCACATACTGGTAATAGACACCCGTTCGCTCAACGAACATGATGGCCGGCTGAATTTTCGCATCAAAAGAAACCTTAAGATGAATGGCCTCTCATCCACACGCCTGCAGAAAGCCTCGGCTTCGGGCGACACAATAGCCGTGATGGATGGGAAATGTAATGCATACTTTTTCCGCGCAAACTCGCCCGGAAAGGCTATAAAAAGGGCCATGATGAGGGACAATTACATGTCACTTAATTCAGTACTTCTGGATGGCGATTGCCTCCTGGCCTCCACGATGGGTAGTGGCATAATATATCACCATATACCGTCAGGAAAAACCGTTTCGCTGAATCACGACAGCCCCTCGGAAACAGGCGGGAAGCTTTCACACAGCGATGTCTACAGCATTGTCAAGACGGCTCCGGACGAATATACGGCCGTTACATGGAGCGGTTATTCGGTTATCAACACCGACATGAACAAGCCTGGTAAGATAACCTCAACAATCTACAATTTCACCACACAGCAGGCAATGCGCAACGTGGAAAACCGCATGATATGCGCCCACCGGGACGGCAACGGAATACTGTGGCTCGGCACCTCAGGGGGCGGTGTGCTGTGGACCGATATTGATAACCGTTACTACGGGAAGTACTATCAGGACCGCCACAACGCTATAATGTCCATAACCGTGGACCGGGCGGGCTACGTGTGGCTTGCAACATTTCACAAGGGAATCCTGCGCAGCAAACAGACTCTTGCCGAAAGCCGCACTCCTGACTTCGTAGAGACAACATATCCGGGAAAATCAGCCACGAGGGCAATGTTGAGCTCTATGGAGGATAACGAGGGCCGTCTATGGTTCGGCAATTCAAAGGGCGACTTAACTGTGCGCGAAGCCGCCTCTGAAAAATGGAGCGTAGTTAGCCTACCAAAGGAGGTGGAAATCAATGCCCTGGTTCAAGTCACCACGGGCAACATATTTGCAGGAACAAGTGCAGGGCTGTATGAAGTGACGGCCAACGGATTGACAGCTCGCAAGATAATCCTCAAGGAAAATTCAGAGGAACCATTGCCGGACATGGATATCAGAAGCCTGATAGCGTGTGAGAATGGCGATCTGTGGATAGGAACAACTGTCCACGGCCTTCTCCGACTGAAAAACAACGGAATGCTCGAATCGGGCTACGAACAGAGCAAGGGTATCGCGGCCTTTGACCTGAGAACAATGGTTACGCAGGGCGACAGCATTATCTGGGCCGGATACCGCTCGGGACTTGCCAAATTTGACGTAAGGGGCGACAGTATCTCAGAGTTCCTTACCACTCACAACGGGCTGTGCAGCAACATCATCGGCGCATTGTAAATGGATAGCGAAGGCACTCTGTGGGTCGGTTCCAATTCAGGCATAAGTAGCCTTGACCATTCCGGGCGACTAAGGAACTTCTACATATCGGGGAGCAACAGCGCGGCTTCGGCATGGGACGATATAATGATGTTTGGCAACAATATGAGCCTCACCTATTTTGAGCCCGGGAAAGTTATGTCAAACAACCCGCCCTACCCTATCAGGATAAATTCGCTTGAGGTCAACAACGCCATTGTGGAGCCAGGGAAAAAAGTCAATGGGCAGATGATACTTGACAGCGTTGGCATAGAGTATGCCGGAAAAATCGTTCTGGACCATGACAACAGGAACTTCAAGCTGGACTTCAGCACAATGACTCCAAGTCAAGACAATCAGGAGAGCGAGTTCAGGCTCCTCCCCTACCAACAGAACTGGACAGGAAGCACTCCTGGCGAAAAAGTATCATACCTCAATCTACCCGCCGGGGAGTACGTGTTCGAGATTCGCCATAAGGGAGCATCGGACGAAGATGACAGCGGAGTGACGCGCCTGTCAATAGAAATTCTCCGCCCGTGGTATCATTCTCCCGGATTTTTGCTTCCGATGTCGGCCATAATCATTGCCGGTGCAGCACTGCTTATCACACGTCATCGGCGCGAGAAAAAAGAGGAAGCCGATAAGCCAACCCCATTACCGGTGGACAAAAAGCAAGAAAGTACTCCGGAGGCTCCGGCAACGGTTAACGCCGAAGAATCCACTGCCTCCGGGCCATCAGCTGATGAAGAGTTCATGAACCGTGTACACGCCGCCGTACGGGCCAATTTCTCCAACGAGGATTTCGGAGTGAAGAGTCTTGCCAGCGAGATGCACATGAGTTATTCAGCATTCTACAGGCGACTGTCGGCAATCACCGATGATTCGGCTGCCGACATAATCAACCAGGCAAGAGTAATAGAGGCCGGCAAACTCGTTACGGAGGGCAAACTGACGCTACAGCAGATAACTGAGCGGGTGGGATATGCCGACATCCGCACCCTGCGCAAGCGCTTCAAGGAGCATTTCGGGATGCTGCCTTCAGCCTATCGCGAGGCGCAGCAATGACAGCGGGAATTAGCGGCGTTTTTTAGCGGGATCGCAAGTGAGGCCCACGCCGAGCTTGTTGAATATCTTGTGGTCGACCTCTCCGAGCATAACTGTGGAGTGGACCTGACAGCCGTTAAGTTCGGGGAGCTTTTCAAGCGCACGGCGGCAGTTTTCATCGCGCGTAGAGAGCACGGATAGGGCCACGAGTACCTCATCGGTGTGCAAGCGGGGATTGTGGCTGCGCAAGTAGTTGATTTTGGTGTGCTGTATAGGCTCTATCATTGCCTGGGGGATGAGTTTGGCCGAATGGTCAATACCGGCAAGATGCTTTATTGCGTTGAGAATCAACGCGGCGCTGGGGCCAAGCAGCGGAGAGGTCTCGGCGGTGATTATGGTGCCGTCGGCCAGTTCTATGGCCGAGCAAGGCACTCCTGAGCGGGCGGCACGCTCACGGGCGGCCTCTATGGGGCGGCGATAGGAGAGGTCGATGCCGGCCTGCTTGAATAGAAGGCCTATTTTGGCCACTTCACTGTCATTGACATCGCCGCGGGCCATGCGGTTGAGCGCGGTGAAGTAACGACGGATGATTTCGTTGCATGATGCGCGGCGGCACACGTCGTCGTCAGAGATGCAGAATCCCACCATATTTACACCCATGTCAGTGGGCGATTTGTAGGGGTTGTGTCCGTAAATTCCCGAGAAAAGGGCATCAAGAACGGGGAAAATTTCAATGTCGCGGTTGTAGTTGATGGCAGTCTTTCCGTAGGCTTCAAGATGGAAGGGGTCAATCATATTGACATCGTTGAGGTCGGCGGTAGCGGCCTCGTAGGCGATGTTGACGGGGTGTTTGAGCGGCAGACTCCACACGGGGAATGTCTCAAACTTGGCATAACCGGCTTCAATTCCGCGTTTGTGCTCATTATAGAGCTGGCTCAGGCACACGGCCATCTTGCCGCTACCGGGACCGGGCGCCGTGACGATTACGAGCGGGCGGGTTGTCTCAATGTAGTCATTGTGGCCGAATCCTTCGTCGGAGGTTATGAGTCCAACATTGTTGGGGTATCCTTCGATGGTGTAATGGATGTAGGACCGGATACCCATACGATTGAGTTTCTCGCGGTAGGCGTCGGTGCTTCGCTGACCGTTGTAATGAGTTATCACCACCGAACTTACAAGAAATCCTCGCTCGGTGAACGCCTCACGCAGGCGGAGGACGTCCATGTCGTAGGTGATTCCAAGGTCCTGACGCACCTTGTTTTTCTCAATGTCCACGGCTGAAATTACTATTACTATCTCAGCCTGGTCCTGGAGATGGCTGAGCATGCGCAACTTGCTGTCGGGCTGAAAGCCCGGCAGGACGCGGCTGGCATGATAATCATCGAAAAGTTTACCTCCGAGTTCGAGGTAGAGTTTGTTACCAAACTGAGCTATTCGCTCCTTGATGTGCTCAGATTGAATTCTGAGATACTTGTCGTTGTCAAATCCGTTCTTCATAACGGACAACAAAGTTAAGGCTTTTTTCCAGCATTGTCAACAAGAGGCGCAAAAAGTTTTCACATTTTATTTTACCTGACAAAACTTTAATCAAGTATGTTTTATAAGTTTTATAAACTTTTTAAGTTTTAACATAATATGCGAGGGGTGGCACGGAATGCGGGCCACCCACTGGCGATACAATCTCTTAGAGCATGGGATTAGAATTTATTTACTTTGCCTAAGAATAGAATGACTCCCGTGCTTGACTCGCGGATAAAGAACAGGAACGGACGGTCAAGACGGAATTCGATATAATCAAGCATAGGTGCCGCATCGCCACTTATCCCTGTGACAGACGATGCCGTAACTCCATCCTCATCCATGGCAAAAAAAGACATTTGGGTTATTCCGACAGCTCGGAAAGGCACGGTTGAAATTCCTGGCATAGCGCCGGCATCGAACAGTTTGTCAATTCCCAGTGCTTTCAAGTTATCCACCAAACCAAGCGTGTTATCCATCTTGATTTTAGGTACATATATGTCAGACTTCATCACCTTCTGATTGTCGAGCGCCGCCTGAATAGTTGCTCCCGACAGCGAAGCGGCTACCTCATCGGCCGTCTTTCCCTCCACGGGTAGCAGGAAATAGATACTGTAGGCATAATTTCCGAATTCCTTTCTCAGCATAGTGAAATCCGAATTCAGCGACACGACATAATCTCCACTCTGTTTCATCATGTCCACCTGAGCCGTAGTTCCGTCAGCCGATCTGAATGTCTGCTTCGATGTATTGTTTTTATTGAACGGGGCTTTCCATATACCTTTGAAATATACGGCATTCAGAAGAGTCATTTCCACATTCGGCTGAGGCTCAGAGTAAAAGCACTTGATCACGCCATCGGTGCTACGGTCGACCCATTCATTTATCTTGTCTATTCCGGACATGGTAGCGAAGTCAACATTCTGAACAGTTGCCTGATAATCGGAGCCTACAGCGGCAGCATAGTCCGGCAGCACCGGGAAGCCATCGGCAAGCCACACGCTGTTGGCAAGCTTAACTATGCTTGTAGGGTCGGTTTTGGGCAGTACATCCATAAAGGTTGAGTTCACGCTGTTGAGGTTAGCGAGTGCTTCAGCGTTGTTGCCTTCGTAATGCATTGCCGCCAGAATTTCAGCCAGGGTTTGTTCGGAGGCTCCGTTGGCGGCCAACGACAGGCACATCGAAACGCTCAGAGGCGACATCACTACATTCTCCTCTGCAGTTTCGGCAGAAATATTTTTGAACAGATCAATACCAAATTCATTCGATACAACCGTGGCACGGCTTTCGCCTTCATCAAAAGCAATTTTTATGCAGTCAGGCACAGAAGTCGGTGTCGGGTCATTGTCGGAGGAGCAACTGCTCAATAATGCGATAGCCGGAATTGAAAGGGCCGCAATTAAGAGTTTTGTTTTCATTGCTTAATATTTATTGATTGGTAATAATATTTGAAGAGAGTAACTTTCAATAGACGTAAAAGATGCAATTACCAATAGCAGACAACAGTTGCTTGCTTTTAACGTATTGATCAATCAATCAAGACTACTCATTCAACATTTTTGCAAAAAAAAGAAATATATCGGATATAACAAAATAAAGATTAGTTAATAATTATTAATACGAGATAAGGTTTTGAGCGAAGATTAAGAGCCTGTACAACAATCACTGTCAGACAGCTTCCAGATGAAATTTGTTTTCGGGGGATGGGGAAAACTTTAATCAATAATATTTGTTTATGTTTGACAAAGCATATAACTTTGCTACTTTAATGATAGCACTATGGAAGCAATAATAAGAAAATCCGCAATGTTTCGTCTGCGGGAAGATCTCTTAGAGCGTCTGAAGAAGCTTGCCGCGAGGGATAATCGCAGTCTTAACAACTATGTTGAGACTATTCTGATGGATGTGGCATACAACACACCCAATGAAGCCACAATAGCCGCAATAAAAGAAGCGCAGAATGATGAAAATCTCTCGGATGTGGATATGACAAATTATGACTCCTTTCTTAAATCTCTTAATCTCAAATGAAAGAGATTAAGGCAGCGAAGAGTTTCAAAAAGGATTTGAAACGGTTTGCCAATCAGCCTAAGAAACTGAAGGAGTTATATGATTTCGTTGATAAATACCTACGCACAGGCGAGCCAATACCGGCAAAATATCGCGCCCATAGGCTGATAGGCGCCTATGCCAACCATTTCGAATGCCATATTGAAGGAGATTATTTGCTAATATGGTTGGATGAGACTGCAAATATAGTCAAGCTCATACGCTTAGGAAGTCATTCCGAATTATTCGGTTGAAAGATTCCCGATAAAAGCCCGTATCAGTTGAGAGGTTAGACGAGGAGGGTTCCGATGCTTGAGGGAGGGGCCTGTGGGTGTAGGCGGTCGCTGCAGGATCACTACCCTGCAATTGTTGCGGCAAATTAAACAAGGTGTCGAAACGGATGGGGGTGGTTCAATCGGCCTCCTGCGGATGCCGGAGGTGGTGGGAGACGGTTGGCCGGTCACACCTCGCCGAGGCTCGGTGTAACTTTTACCTTTGCAGCGAGATTCAGAGTTAACATTTGCTTTCTG
>CAZASF010000053.1:0-14654 GCA_964487725.1 uncultured Bacteroides sp.
AACGTGAGTTCGATATAAGGATTCACAGTTATAATAATAAAACAATCAGTCATTTAGCATTAAACTAAGTGACTGATTTTCTTGGTAATCTCAAATAAAATCCGTAAATTTATAGTACCTAATTACAAGATTCACAAGAATTTATATCATGATTACCGAGGACAAAATTACGGAAATTTTCTGTCTTGCTGACGACTTTTGCAAGTATTTTTCATCAGAACTAAAGAACCATCAGATAGCTGACGGTAAAAAGCATCGGAACAAGTCTTGCAGACTCTCTGAAGCTGAAGTGATTACAATCCTTATCCTATTCCACAGCAAGGGATTCAGATGCCTCAAACATTTTTATACCCGGTATGTGTGCAAGCATATGCAACACCTGTTTCCACAAGCCGTATCATATAACCGTTTCGTGGAATTACAGAAATCAGTGGTTCTGCATTTGACTATGTTCATCAAGGAGGTTCTGTTAGGAACGTGTACAGGAGTTGCCTATGTTGACTCCACGCCACTCAGAGTCTGCAAGCACCAGCGAATTCTGATACACAAGACATTCAAGGGCTTGGCGGAACGTGGCAAATGTTCAATGGGATGGTTCTTCGGTTTCAAGCTACACCTGATAATAAATGATCGCGGCGAGATTCTCAACTTCATGTTCACACCCGGCAATGTCGATGACCGCGAGCCATTGTTCTCGGAGTCGTTTATTGAGAATGTCAAAGGTAAACTCTGCGGAGACAAGGGGTATATCGGCAAACAACTATTTGAGTTCCTGTTCATGAACGGAATACAACTTGTGACAAAAGTCAAGAGCAATATGAGAAATTCACTTATGTCTGTCGCTGACAAGATTATGCTGCGAAAACGCGCTCTTGTAGAGTCTGTCAATGACGAGCTGAAGAATATCGCACAAATAGAACACTCAAGGCATCGGTCATTCACAAACTTCATTACCAATGCCTTGAGTGCGATTGCTGCTTACTGTTTCTTCCCTAAGAAACCATCTGTTTCTTTGGAATTCGTTTTCGACAATCAGTTGACTTTATTTTGATTGCTTATATCGAACTCACGTTAATAACGGACTATTGTTGGTTGGAAAGTCGTAAATATGCCCATGAAACGGAATTTTTGTGGCGACATTTGATCCGAATCCGTTTAAATTCACTAACTTTGCAACGATTTTCACAAAACAGTAGAACTCAACGCCCAAGATGAAAGTAATGAAGTTCGGGGGAACGTCAGTTGGAGGCCCCGAAAGAATAAAGAATGTGGCCCGGCTAATAGTGGCTGACCACGGAGACATAGTGGTGCTAAGCGCCATGTCTGGAACCACCAATCAGCTCCTTGAGATAGCTGACTATCTTTATAAAGGCAATACGGTAGGCGCTGCCGAGACACTCGGACGCATGCGTAGCAAATATGCCGGAATCGTAAAAGACCTGTTTCCCAACGCAGACAAATGGACGTCCAAGGCCCAGGCTGACATTGACGGATGTCTTGACGCTGTAGCAGCTGAAATTCCCGTGTTCAATGGGCTCCAGAGTGAAAAGAATATTGTAGCCCGAGGGGAGCTTATGTCTACATCGTTGATGCTCAATCATCTGCTTAGTCTTGGCGTTAATGCAAAAATGCTCCCCGCCCTTGATTATATGAGCATTGATTCCTCGGGTGAACCTGACGTAAAGTCCATTCATGACAGGCTTCACGACCTTTTGAAAACGGTGCCGGACGCTGACGTGTATATAACCCAAGGATTTATATGCCGTGATCATGAGGGCAATATAAGCAATCTGCAGCGTGGTGGCAGCGACTACTCGGCATCGTTAGTCGGTGCAGCCATGGGAGCTGAAGAAATTCAGATTTGGACTGACATAGACGGTATGCACAACAATGATCCACGCTACGTAGAAGGGACGTCGCCTGTCCGTGAACTCCATTTCGAGGAGGCTGCCGAACTTGCATACTTCGGGGCCAAGATACTGCATCCAACATGTATCCTTCCGGCCAAACTCGCCAATATCCCCGTGCGACTGCTCAACACAATGGAGCCGGACGCTGAGGGTACCATGATTCACAATTCCAATCCTGATCACACCATCAAGGCTGTCGCCGCCAAGGACAACATAACGGCTATAAAGATTAAGAGTAGCCGCATGCTCCTCGCTTACGGATTTCTGAGCCGTGTGTTTGAGGTGTTTGAGCGTTATCGTACTTCCATTGACATGATTGTGACATCAGAAGTTGGCGTGTCAGTGACAATTGACAATGAGCAGTTCCTCCCGCAGATTCTTGATGAGCTGAAAACCATAGGGACAATCACCGTGGACCGCGACATGGTCATAATATGTGTAGTTGGTAATCTCGAATGGCAGAATCGCGGATTTGAAGCGGCTGTGGTCAATGCGCTCAAAGATCTCCCCGTGCGCATGATTTCTTACGGCGGCAGCAATTACAACATCTCTCTTCTTGTCCGTAAGGCTGATAAGGTCAAAGCATTGACACTCCTCAGCGAATATCTATTCAATAAATAAAAACGCTCCACACTCATGAACAATACTATCAAAGAAATAGCTACCCGCCGCGACCTTCCGACACCGGCATATTTTTATGACCTTGCTTTACTCCACAACACGTTGCGAGCAATAGAGGAAGCCGCCCCGGATCCTGCATATAAAGTTCATTATGCACTCAAAGCCAACACTGATCCGAGGATTCTCAGCATCATATCGGGTTGTGGTTTCGGAGCCGACACCGTGAGTGGAGGTGAAATCCGTAAGGCCATTGAAACTGGTTTCAGTGCGGAAAAGATTGTGTATGCCGGAGTTGGCAAGTCCGACCCGGAAATTGACTATGCGCTTGAAGTCGGGATTGGATGTTTCAATGCTGAATCACTTGAAGAACTTGAGATACTTGCTGCAAGAGCTGAGGCTATGGGCAAAACAGCTCCCGTGGCTCTTCGCGTCAATCCTGAAATAGATGCCCACACTCACCATTTCATCACCACCGGACTTGCTGAAAACAAGTTTGGAATCCCCATGTCATTGCTTGACGAGGCTGTCAGCTATGTTCGCGATAGCCAGTGGTTGAAACTGCGTGGACTTCACTTTCACATAGGCTCTCAGGTAACGATTACCGACCCATTTGTTCTTTTGAGCAAGAGAATCAACGACTTGCAAGACAAATACGCGGCGCGCGGAGTTGAATTTGCTACAATCAATGTTGGCGGCGGACTTGGAATTGACTACGACAATCCGGATGAGAACCCCATTCCTGATTTCAAAAGCTATTTTGAGGCATTCCGTCAGAATCTCAAGCTGCGTCCCGGTCAGGAATTGCATTTTGAGCTTGGACGTTCTGTGGTGGCGCAATGCGGTTCGCTGTTGACCCACTGTCTTTTTGTGAAAAAGGGGGTGAACAAGAAATTTGTCATAACCGATGCCGGATTCACTGATTTGATACGTCCTGCATTCTATGGAGCATACCACAAGATTGAGAATCTGACTTCAGAATCCGATGAGACCGAAACCTACGATGTTGTAGGCCCGATTTGTGAATCATCCGATGTGTTCGGTGAAAAGGTAGTTTTGCCCGTGACAAAGCGAGGTGATGTCCTTGCATTGCGCTCTGCAGGAGCCTACGGGGCTGTGATGGCAATGAATTATAATTGCCGTCAACTTCCTTCGGTGATTTATTCTGAATAATACCTACACTCGTCAGTCAACGAATCTTCGCGTCAGATCATTGTAATGGTCTATCCTGCGGTCACGTAGGAACGGCCACCAACGGCGCACTTGCTCGCTGCGTCCTAAATCAACCTCCACTACGGCGGAGTCTTCCTTGTCAGACGGAGCTTCGTAGAGAAGCTCCCCTTGTGGCCCGGCAATGAAACTTGACCCCCAGAAAGTTATACCTTTCGTTTGTCCTGAAGGATCCGGTTCATGCCCCACGCGGTTAACGGTGATTACCGGTAATCCATTGGCCACGGCATGTGCTCTCTGCACAATCATCCAAGCCTGTCGCTGCCGCGACTGTTCCTCAATGGTGTCACTTGATTCCCACCCGATGGCTGTGGGGTATATTAGCATGTCAGCTCCTTTCATGGCCATAAGGCGAGCTGCCTCGGGATACCACTGGTCCCAGCAGACAAGTACGCCTAAACGTCCAAAGGAAGTGTCAACCGGCTGAAATCCAAGGTCGCCGGGGGTGAAATAGAATTTCTCGTAGTAAGCCGGATCGTCAGGAATGTGCATTTTGCGATACTTGCCGGCTATGGTACCGTCGGTATCAAACACCACGGCCGTATTATGGTAGAGTCCCGGAGCACGTCGTTCGAAAAGCGATGTCACAATGACTACTCCGAGTTCTTTTGCCAGTGAAGAATAAAGTTCGGTGGAGGCTGACGGAATCTCCACAGCAAGGTCAAACATATCCACGCTCTCCGTCTGGCAGAAGTATAGTGAGTCGTGCAACTCCTGATTGACTATAATCTGAGCGCCGTCAGCGGCAGTTTTTCTTATCTTTTCTGCAAGTATCCTGCGGTTTTCGGCCACGTCCGCCGTTTTGGCGAGCTGAATGACGCCTACTTTTACTGATTTCATATCGCTAAAATTTGTTTAGGCATCTGCATTGTCATGCAGTGCAATGATCCGTGTTGACGTATCAGCGGACGGCAGTCAACAGTCACAACCGGTACATCGAACGCTATTTGAAGCATCTGTCGGGCCATCTCATCCTTTTTGGGCTGTCCGTAAACAGGCATAATGACTGCACGAGGCAATGCAAGGAAATTGGCATACGTGGCAGGCAGTCGCTGACCATCCTCATCGTGTATGGCATCGGGGAGAGGCAACCGAATGAGATTGAATGGCATTCCGTCCAGAGTACGTGCTTCCATAAGCTCCTGCTCCATTAGGTTGAGCTCATGATAATGTTCATCGGAATAGTCATCGCATCCGGTGTAGATTATGGTGTTTCCCGGTGCAAATCGAGCGAGAGTGTCAATGTGGGAATCCGTGTCATCTCCTGCCAGATATCCGTGATTGAGCCATATACATTTATAGGCTCCAAACATGTCAAGCAACCGGCGCTCTATCTCATCCCGGGTAAGGGTTGCATTACGGTTCGGCGACAATTGGCATTCGCCGGTGGTCATCAAAGTCCCCTGCCCGTCCGACTCTATGCCACCACCTTCAAGAACAAAATCCTGATGGTTCTCCATCGGCGCATTGATTAGCTTGGCCCGAGACATGGCTCTGACAACCTGATTGTCATGACACGATGCGAATTTCAGCCCCCACCCGTTAAATCGAAAGTCAAGAGCATGGTATGTACCGTTCTCAATCACGGAAATGGGGCCATAATCGCGGGTCCATGTGTCGTTGGTATTGGCCGTAAAGTAGTATAATCCTTTCTGTGGACTTTCTGCGAAATATTTGCGGGGTTCTTCCGGATCCGGAGCTACTATAATGACATCCGACCATGGAAGAATGGCCTGGACCATGTCGCGGAAACACTGCCTGACCTCATCGAGCATGTAGGCCCAATCTGTACCTGAATGAGGCCACGACAACATCACGGCTCCATCCATCTCCCATTCGGCGGGAAACTGACGCGAAGCCGGATTACTCGTTGTCATAGTCATTGAGCGTGTTCCACACATCATTCTGAGAGTCCATATACTCATCGCAATAATCGAAGAAGCCACGTTTTTCCGTGCTACCCACCTCTTCACACCATTGCCTGTAGGCACTCCTGAGCTCAGCGTCCTCGTGGAGGTTCTTTTTGAATTCCGACTCCGCTATGTCAACGCTTCCATACTCGGTCAAATACCGGTTGAATACTTCAATAATGTCATACATGCCACAAAGATAAGAAACTTTTTGCATTTACCTGACGTTATTCTGACAAAGAATGCATTATGTAAATCCAAACACACACCACTGTTATGAAAAAATTATTCCCACTTTTGGCATTGGCTCTGTTTATGACCGGCTGTAGCCCCTACTCTTTGGTCACGAGCGAGACCTACAATGGAGCTGACCTCAGTTCCTATTCCACATTCCGTATCATTACACCCGACCAAGGCAAAATGGTCCCTGGAATGACTTCCGTCACCTACTACAACATTGCTGCGGCAATCAGGGAGCAGATGTATGAGCGCGGTTTCACTGAATCGCCTGACTCCCCGCTCCTTATCAATATTGGAATAACGATTCAACGCGAAATCCAGACACAGCCGTTGGTAGAGAATTATTATCCGTGGCCAGGCCCCGGCCCGGCTCCTGCTCCGGGTTTCTCCCCGTTCTTCATGTATCCGCGCCAGTACTATTGGCCTGCATATAACCCCAATGCGCAGGTAATCACCGGAATATATAAGGAGGGCGTGCTGACAATGGATATGGTCAACATAAATCGTAAGCTTCCGCTTTTCTCTTCGTCCGTGGCCACGATTCTTCAAAACGGCAGCATGACACAGTTCCGCGACTTGAAGGGCATAAATGAGGCCGTGCAGACTCTGTTCTCGAAATTCCCCGTGCCACTTCTGCCGCAATACCGCAAATAAAACCCATTCAACACAGGGTAAGGGTGAACTTTTCTCCTTACCTTGTGTTTATTACGATAGAATATTTATTGTTCAACGAACATTACTCATAACTAAAGCATGAAAACCGAAGTTTTTTCCCAACCCAAATTGCCCTACGCCCCTGACGCTCTTGAGCCGGCAATATCGCAGGAGACGGTCGACTTTCATTACGGGCGTCATGAGAAAGCCTATATAGAAAATCTCAACAAGCTTATTGATGGCACCAAATATGCCGATATGGACATTGAGGATATAATCCGAGAGTCCGAGGGGCCACTGTTTAACAACGCATCTCAGGCTTGGAACCACATTTTCTATTTTTTCACTTTCACTCCCGATGGCCCGACTGAACCCGATGGAGATCTCCGTAAGGCCATTGAGCGTGACTTTGGCTCTCTTGATAACTTCAAGAAAGAATTTGTGGACGCAGGAGTAAAGATTTTTGGTAGCGGATGGGTATGGCTCGCGTCTGACCGCGACGGAAAGCTATTTATAATTCAGAAGTCCAATGCCGGTAATCCCCTCACCGATGGCCTAACGCCATTGTTGACTTTCGATGTTTGGGAACATGCCTACTATCTCGACTATCAGAACCGTCGTGCCGATGCACTTTCCAAGCTCTGGGACATCGTGGATTGGGATGTAGTGGCAAGCCGCTATCAATAAAAAACGAATAGAAATAGCAGAATAAAGAATATACTTTAAGCATAATGTGATGAATGGATGCAGGGGTACTCGTGAGAGCGCCTCTGTTTCTTTATTTCTCAATAATTCATTGTTTATATTTTGGCAGATTATTGCCTTGCGATTATCTTTGCGTATAACAAAAGCTTTTTGATTATGACACTTGCCGAAGCCATAGCGTTGCGCCACTCCGTGCGCCGGTATATCAGTCGTCCGCTTTCAGCCGGACAGATGGATGCCCTTCGCCAATCCATATCGCGAATCAATTCCGACGGTTCGCTTCATTTCCAGCTCGTTACGGAAGAGCCTAAAGCGTTCAAAGGACTGTTGGCCTACGGTTCGTTCAGTGGAGTGGAAAACTATATTATAGTCGCCGGCAAAAATGCTCCTGACCTTGACGGAAAAGCCGGGTATTTCGGGGAGCAGCTTGTGCTGGAGGCGCAGACAATGGGCCTCAACACCTGTTGGGCCGGTCTATCCTATAGAAAAGTTCCCGGAACATTTACCTTGAACAGTGACGAAAAGATAATAGCCTACATTGCCTTAGGTTATGGCGAATCGCAAGGGAAAAACCACAAGCGGAAAACTGTCAGTCAGGTCAGTAACTATGCCGATGGGATGCCTGAGTGGTTCTTGAACGGAGTTGAAGCCGCCCTTCTTGCTCCAACGGCCGTCAATCAGCAGAAATTTTACTTTGATTATCTTGGCACCGACCCTAACACGGAAAAAGGAATAGTCCGGGCCAAGACTGTTTTCTCATTAGTAGGATACACAAAAGTTGACCTTGGAATAGCTCGTCTTCACTTTGAAATTGGAGCCGGCAAGGGAAATTTCATCTGGGTATAGCCGGGATAATCTTTTTGCCGGAGTAAAGTCTGTAGATGACGCATAGGCATACAGCCACCAACAGAAGGCTTGCAATGTCGGCCATAGGATTCTCTGTTCCATAATTATCCAACTGCGCAACTCCTGATGACTCATCGCGATCCTTCATCCACATGGTGACGGCAGCCAATACATTATTAAACACATGGGCAGCAACGGATGTCCACACCGTCCCACTCCACCATGCGAGGTATCCAAACAGTGCACCTAGAAGCAAGCGCGGCACAAAACCGTAAAATTGAAGATGAATGGCACTGAAAACAACGGCTGTAAGCCATATAGCCACGTGTGGATTGACTCTGGCCGTTATCATCATCCTTTGTATGCATCCACGGAAAAAAAGCTCCTCGGAGAGGCCTGCGAAAATCCCTACGACAAGAATCAGCATTATTAGACTCATAACTGACTGCCCGTTAATCATCATGGATATGGTTTCCGCCGCAGAATTCTCCATGTTGCGCATCCACTCTCCTATCTCGCCCGGAAGTTCAAGCGATGCATTCCATGTTATGATCACGTTCATGGCCGGTATTGACATAATGAGTAGAAGCGCCGTAAGGCAGATGCCCGTAACGCCCGGATTGCGTCTGATTGACAGAAAGTCAGCAGGGCGTCGGGTGATTAACATCGCCGTAGCAATAGCCGGAAGGATGAACACAATGACATCCTGCATTACAGTGGCTATACACACTCGTGCACCGGTAACACCTCTATGGAAAACAATTGCCGATATCACACCTGCTATGATGTAGCACAAGGCTGTAATGCACACAAGGAGAATTCCCCGCTGCATGGGGCTTACGTTAAATCGCAACTCGTTATCTGTGTTTTCTAAAGGCATACTCTATCTTATATAATAATCTTCGGTTAGTTTTTTGAACTCATCGGTATATGTGCCTGACTCATTCCGGATAGCAATCGAATCTGAAACCAACGGCCCATCTTGGCGACTTATACGCCATAGAAGCCTTGACGACATTAAATCACGCTTAGTGAAGACGGATGTACAGTGGCGTACATACAAATGCCTCAGCGCACACAGCCATTCTATATCTCCCTTGCGGTCGGCCGGAGAAATGATAAACAAATCTCCGTCCGCCGTCAGATATTCGGACGCTATGCTGATTATAGATTCAAACGACAAAGATCCATCGCGCCTTGCCACATCCCTGCGATTATTGCCAGCCTCAAGCGACTTACCGGCCGCATAATAAGGCGGATTGCATAGGATTACATCAGGACGGTCAAGCGAATTGGCCACGAGGTTAATGTCACCTTCAATCACCTTAATTCTTTTGGCCCAGGGCGATGCTGCTGCATTCTGCTTCGATTCAAGAGCTGCCGCATGGTCAATCTCTATGGCCGTCAGTTGGCAATCCGAACGCTGGGCTACCATCAGGGCAACCAACCCGGTCCCGCTGCCAACATCCCATGCATGAGCGCACTTTGCTACATCGGCCCATGCGCCAAGTAGCACTCCATCAGTGCCTATCTTCAGGCCACTCACAGAATTGCGCATCTCGAACTGCTTGAAACGGAACAAGTCTGACTTCATACCGAATGCAAAAATAGCCATTTTATTTAAAAAACATCTCCATAAACTTGTGAAATTAAAAAAAACACACTACCTTTGCCCTTGCAAAACCACAAAAGCAAGGAGAGATGGCAGAGTGGTCGATTGCGGCGGTCTTGAAAACCGTTGAGGGTCACACCTCCGGGGGTTCGAATCCCTCTCTCTCCGCAAAAAGCCTGATTATCAGGCTTTTGTTGTATATACGCCCGACCTTACTCCCATAATTTCCGGTCGGTAGCCCTACTATGGGGGCTATGCTCCGTTTTAAGCAACAGACCGGTAAAGAGATCTCGGAAATTGATGCTAACAGCTTCACGGATCTGTGTACCTATCTATGGTGTTGCGTGGCCTCTGCCTCCAAGCGTGAGGGTAAAGAGTTTAATCTGTCGCTCATGGATTTTGCCGACAATCTGACCCCGGATGACATGGCGGAGTGGAGTCAAAGCGTTGCTTCCGCTGATAAGCCTTTGGCGGATGATGAAAAAAAAAGCCCGCAGGGATCTGTGAACTCTTAGGGTTTGCTCTCGGATGTGTGGGGTTGAGGTTTGAGGATTTTTGCTTATTGTCTTTTGATGAATTTGAGGCGATTATCAAGGCTTTCAATGATAAGGAGGAAATGTTGCTGCGTGAGTCGTGGGAACAGACCCGGATTCTGGCGGCAATAGTAATCCAGCCTCATATAAAGAAGCGGATAACACCGCGCCGTCTCATTCCTCTCCCGTGGGACAAGAAAAATCAACCGGCAGAGCCGCAAATATCCAAAGAGCAGCAGCTTGGCAGGATGAAAGAGCTTGTTAAACGACTTGGCGACAAACTATGATTAATCGTCATTATTGTCGTCTTTCCCAACCTGATTGACCAAGTGGATAAAAACCATGGATCCAACTATGATAGTTGCAACCCATAGGAATATTGACAAATTGGGATGGTTGGTAAGTAGCCACATTAGGGGAGCTGATGGGTCGAAACATGGGATCATACTATTTCGATATATTTTTGTCAAAAATATAGATTATGTATCTAATTAACAAATAAAAAGGGGAAAAGATGGCCGGGAATAGCACGATCTCTATTACTTTCAAGCTGACGGATGACACAAACTTCGGCCTCACCCGTGGCTATCATTAAGATGCAGCTACTTATAAGTAATATGACTGGTCACGGTTTGGTTCGGATGATTTTGCCGGAGGGGGTGCGGGAGAGCGTGGTGCGGTAGATGATTTCCTTCGGTCTTTCCGCCGGAGTGAGCACTGCCCTGAGTTTAGCCGGCAGGTCCTGAATCCGCTGGCTCCCCTCTACAACAAGAATTACTTCGTTGCCCCATTTTTCGCTTGGTCGTGAGGTTATGTAGAAATCGCGGCCGGGAATGAGCCCGGCAATGCGCTGCTCTACCGATTCGGGAATTATTTTGACACCTCCGGAATTTATAACGTTGTCAAACCGTCCGCTCCAGCGAAAGCATGTCGGGGATATTACTTCGGCAAGGTCGTTGGTGGTGAGTGTCCGGAAACTTCTGTCTTCGCTGTGAATCGCGAGACAGCCACGGTGGTCATTAGAGAATGAAATGCCTCTCAGCGCATTATAGTCGGTTTCCCCTACCCTCCGCAGGGCCACATGGCTGGCGGTCTCGGTCATTCCGTATGTTACGTAGGCATTTATTCCTGACTTGGTCAGGTGTAGTTCAAGAGTTTCCGGCAGTGGCGCTCCTCCGACTATAAGATTTTTGATGCGGTGGCAGTTAGGCGAATTTAGTAGCGAGGGAACTTGCGAGGGAACCACTGCGGCGAGAGCAATATCCTGACATGGAACTGATTCAAGTCGCAACGAGTTTGACGGGTTCTCTACAATAAGAGTAGCATTGGCCACGTGAGCCCGCACAATCATCATCATGCCGGCTATGTAATTCACAGACAGCGGCAGGTACAGCGTGGAGCTATTTGATATGTTGAAAAAGTCGCATGTAGTATGGGCGGATATTAGCATGTCGGATTTCGGCAGTGCGATTTCCTTTGGGGTGCCTGTTGATCCAGAAGTCCGAGCCGTTATGAACGGAGCATCGTTTTCCCATTGGCGAAGAAATGCTGATGCCTGGTCGTGTGCCTCTATGTCGCCGATTATCTCCATTGCAGTTCCGGTATGTTCCATGCGGCGGAGGGTTCATATCCCAATATGTCAGCCCGTTGGAACAGCGGTGATGGTATATTATTGGTGTATAAGGCTCCGGTGCCAAGTCCCTGAGGGATGGAAGGTGACAAAGTTGACACCCATTGGGCTATTGCGTTAAGACCAATGTTGGATTCCAGAGCCGATGTGGCCCACCATCCAATTCCGGATATCAATCCTGCTATGCTGATCCATTGCATAGCGCCGCTGAAACCTCCGCACAAGGCCGGTTTAAGTATTATGTAGGCCGGTCGTATATCTGACAACAGACTATACATTTTCTCCGGCTCGTTATGACCTATAAGTTCTTCGTCAAGTGCAATGGGAATGGGCGATTCATGGCACAAAATAGCCATTTCCCGAACTTGTCCGGCTTTTATGGGCTGTTCAATGGAGTGAATGTTAAGCGCGGAGAGCCGTTCCAGTTTTTCCATGGCATTTGCCGGTGTAAATGCCCCGTTGGCATCAAGACGGATTTCAAGTTTATTGGCAGGAAAACGATGCCGAACATTGTGCAGAAGTTCATATTCATGGTCAAAGTCCTCACCCCCGATTTTAAATTTAAGGCAGCGGAATCCTTGGCTAAGTTTCTCCTCGATTCTCGTCTGCATCTCTTCAATTGACCCCATCCACACAAGGCCGTTGATGGTTATTTCCGTTTTACCGAGACTCCATGAGGATGGGAATGGGCGACGGATAGCGCCATTTTTAAGGTCAAACATTGCCGTCTCTACTCCGAAAAGAATCGATGGCCAATTACGGAGTTTTTCTGGATTGAGGTTATTGATGTCGCGGCATGTATCGGCCAGAATTTCCTCATATTCCGGGCGATCGTCGCAGCTTAGGCCACGGAAAATAGCGCATTCACCTATGCCGTACTTCTCCGGTTCGGATTCATCGAAGATTTTGATGAAGTAGGTCTGCTTCCGAAGCATCACCTCGCGCGATGTGCGGGCCGGGCTGCGGAATAGTAGAGTGTATGGGGCGTATTGGGCTTTTAGCATCAGCCGGGAAATTTGGGGAATTGATTGAAGTCGGGATCCCGCTTCTCAAGGAATGCGTTTTTGCCTTCCTGTGCTTCAGCCATAAGGTAATACATGAGAGTTGCATCACCGGCAAATTCCATCATGCCTCGCTGACCATCGAGTTCAGCGTTGAGTGCGCGTTTTATCATGCGTATGGCCATTGGACTGCGTTTAAGTATGGTCTCACACCACTCCATAGTCTCATCCTCAAGGCGTTCAAACGGGACAACCTTATTGACCATACCCATCTGCTCTGCTTCGCGGGCCGTGTACTGGCGGCAAAGGAACCAAATTTCGCGGGCCTTCTTCTGCCCTACGCATCGGGCGAGATATGAGGATCCGAAACCGGCATCAAAACTGCCTACTTTGGGGCCTGTCTGACCGAAGCGAGCATTTTCCGAGGCAATCGTAAGGTCACACACCACGTGCAGAACATGGCCGCCACCTATGGCATATCCATTGACCATGGCAATCACGGGCTTGGGAATGGAGCGTATGGCCTTGTGCAGGTCAAGAACGTTGAGCCGAGGCACACCGTTTTCATCAATGTAGCCTCCAACACCCTTCACCTTTTGGTCGCCACCGGAGCAGAATGCTTTGTCGCCTATACCTGTCAGGATTATTACTCCTATGTCAGATGCCTCGCGGCAATAGGTCATTGCGTCAAGCATTTCCTTGTTGGTCAGCGGGCGGAATGCGTTGTAGACTTGCGGTCGGTTGATGGTTATTTTAGCTACGTGGCCGCACTGTTGGAAAAGGATATCGGTATATTCCTTGATTGTGGTCCAGACTCTCATACTTGTATTCGTTTTTTTGTGATGCAAATTTATGAAATTGCATGCAAATGAGAAAAATTTATTTGTGAGTTCTCCGAAAACGGCCTATATTTGTCAAAATTATTAAATACTCATTATGAAAATATTGTATTATGCTATCGCCGGTATTGGCCTGATTACAGCCGGCCAGGCTTGGGCCCGTTCTACTGTAAGCGGGCAGCTGACGAATCTGAGAAGTGACACTATTTTTGTGAAAACGGTGACGATTGAATCCAACGAGACAACCATTGATACCGTGATTGCAAAGAATGGTAATTTCACCGTAAGCGTTGATAATCCAGAGCTTGTAAATTTGTCGATTATAGGAATGCCTATGCAGGAAGGTAAAGATAAAGCAACAAACACCCGGGGATTCTCATTCCTTCTTTTACCGGACAGCAACGTCAAAGTTGCAGGTACGTTGACAAATCATCAGCAGAGCGGTGCGGGATTCTATGATGAATTGAACGCGCTGAATGCACGCACACTCCCCTATCAGCAGAAAATAGATTCGTTGCGCAGTGTGTGCCTGGAAATGAGAAATAACGGAGCCTCTGACGATGAGGTAAATGCAGCGTATGCACCGGCATCGGAGTGGGCTTCGGATATAATTGACATCAAAAAAGAGTACATAGACTCGAATCCCGGTAGCAATGTGGCCGTGTATGTGCTTGGACAGCTTCCTATGGGCGACATGGAATGGGGCTTTGAAACTATAACTGATCAGGCTAAAACAGGCGTCATGGCACCCTATTATAACCGTCTGAAAAAGAGTTATGAAAAGGAATTGGCCCGTCAGAAAGCTGAAAAGGCTGTGCAGCCCGGTAACCCGGCCCCTGACTTCACCCTGAAAGATTTGGAAGGAAAAGATTTCACGTATTCTATGTTAAATTCCAAGCATTTTTGGGATTTTTTCTATTGGGGTA
>CAZASF010000054.1:0-13907 GCA_964487725.1 uncultured Bacteroides sp.
ACCTGAGGCAGGCAAATGTGTGCCTGTTTCTATATTTGCACGCGATAAAGTGTTATAGTGCTTCCATGCTACCATGTTACTGGGGCGGGAGCGTTGGTAGCATGGTAGCGGTGATAGCGCTGATGTGTTTAACATTTATTATGTAACACCCCGCTTGTTTTTGCTATTGGATAGCCGAGAAAACCGGGGGAATTTTGTTATTTTTGCATGAAATAGCCGGGCGACTCGCATAGCCGCTCCTTATCTTTACATGCAACCATATCAAAACATCAATAAATGAGCTCAAAATATCCTTATCTTGATATAGCCATAAGCGTGTTGAACGACGGGACCCAGCCCGTGAACTACAGCTTCAACTCCGCTCCCACCATAGCCCTTCCTTCGCTGAGCAGCCTTGCCCGTCACTTCGTCAACCTATCTGACGGTTACGTTATGTGGCAGGTTGGAGGCCGGAGGGCATTCACATATTTCCAACTCAACGACGAGGGAACCACCACCATACTGGCAGTGACCGTCAGGATGGAGCCCGACGTGCTGATGCCCGGACGTCCGATAGTGAACCTCCTCGGCACCATACGCCGCACGGTGATGGACGGCAGCCGCCTTACCCACGAATCGCTCATGCGAGCCCTGTCGGACAGCGGATTCCCCGAAGAACCGCTCCGCTCCGATGCCGAAACCGACATGCCGGCCGCCGCTACAGGCCTCTGCTGCCGCACATACATCTCCAGCACCGAACTCGCCAACATAATGGCATTTCCGCGCCAGAAAGAATACACCCCCTATCAGGGCGTGATTATTGTTCCGGCCACAGTGTCAATGCAGCCCGACTCATCAATCCCCATGGTAACCGAGCCTATTGACAAGGCCCTGATGGTGGTGTGTCCTGAAAATGTCACCGCATCGGCCAACCGAGTGGAACTCTCTGACCATCTGACCGTGACCTACGAACTTGCAGGCTTCGACCCGCAGTCAGTGGAATTTGAGGTAGGCACCACCAACCGCTTCGTGCGCATCAATGGCCCGGCTCTTGTGGTCAACTCCGCCCTCCATGCCGGCATCACATTCACCCGTCAGGTGCCCTACACAGTGGAATCAGCCAACGGGAGCAAGATTGACACCTACACCATCCTGATTAACGGCCGCACGGCAACCCGCACCGACGGCTCGTTTGAAGTGTCGAACACCGATTTCCATGATGGGAAGGTGACAATAGCCGTATCGTCGACCAACTACGGCTCCTACTCACAGCAGTTCACCCCCGAGGAGCTTTCGGAGGCCGCCCCTCTCACAGTGGTTCTCGAACCTGAGGCCCGCAAGATATGCCTGCGGCTCGACTTCGGCAACGGACGCATCGTGGAGGACACCATCACCCTTGAAAAAAGCACTCCCGAATACACCCGCCTGCGTGCCGGCTCATTCCACGGATTCCGGGCCCACCGCATGATGGGAAGCAATCCCGAGACCTACAACATTGACCTCAAACAGACCGCCGCACCCGTTCAGCCATCACTTGACTTCAACAGCCAAAGCGAACCGCTCACACCGGCCACAGCTCCACAACCGGTCAAAACAGTCAACGACCTTGCTCAGGCCGCCGCACAGCCCACAGTGGCACAGACCGTGAAAGCAGCACCCGAAGTGCGCCGCGAAGAGCCGCGCCATCAGGGCCCCGTGGCTCCGGTCATAGAGAAAGCCCCGTCGGCCGTGTGGGAAGACCGCCAGCACAAACGCGTGGCTCCGCAATTCGAGAACGTAACCTCCGGAAAATCTGCAAAGGACAGCGGAAAGCAGAAAAAGGACCGCGAACCCGTGGCCATAACCGTTGACACCACTGACAATTCCGCCACTGACAGCAGCGATAACGGCAAGAAAATTGACATGAGGCTGATCATAATCGGCATCTCAATAGTGGCCGTTGCCCTTATAGTGTGGTGGATGATGCTTCTCTTCTCCGGCAAGGGGAGCAACGATTCAGCCGACACAATGCCCGCAGCCGAAACCATAGAGGAAGTCACCCAATCGGCTGACGCCACAGCCACTCCGGAAGCCACTCCGGCTGCACCGGTAGCCGCTGCCGACGACAACGAGAAGGCCGACATTGAATACCTCAACAACAACAACACCTGGAAGCTCGCCGACCTCAAGAGCGACAAATACCGCGCACTCATCAACGCATTGAAAGAGGGCGACATCCAAGCCGTGGCCTCCAACCCCTACTTCTCAACCGCCGGAACAGCCACCAACAAGAAAGCCATTCAGGTTGTGAACTATCTGTGGGCTGCAAAGGGCACCTCTCAGGAAAAGCGCAACGTGACCAAGCTGAAAGAGCAGGTCAAGGACGACGGCACATTCAGCCTCGGCCATGCAATAGACGTCATCTCACGCTATCAGCCCTCCGATCCCAACAAAGACCCCCGTCCGGGTGCAACCGTTCAGTAACCAACTCACCGATAATAACCCATGAAATCAACCACATTTCTCAAAGGCGCAGCTGCCGGACTTGCCGCAATATTCGCGGTGATGAACGCGCAGGCTGTGGAACCCACACAGGCCAACCGCAAGTATGCCAACTATTATTACGCCTATCCCTATCCCGAAAAGCCGCTGCCTCAGCTGACGGCAACACCGGAGGGCTACGAACCATTCCACATGGAGCACTACGGACGCCACGGTAGCCGCTGGCACATCGGTGAGTGGGTCTACCGCCAGCCCATTGACCTGCTGCGCGGAGCCGAACGCAACGGCAAGCTGACCCCTCGCGGCGTGGAACTGATGAAGCAACTGCGCAAAACCGAGAAAGAATCGCGCGGCAAAAGCGGCGAACTGACAGCCCTCGGAGCCACACAGCACCGCCAGATAGCCGAGCGTATGACGAAGAACTTCCCGGAGATATTCAGCGGCAATTCACGCGTTGACGCCAAATCAACCGTGGTAATCCGCTGCGTCCTCTCTATGGAAAACGAACTGCTCGCGCTGAAAGCATTCAACCCCAACATAGAGATTACCCACGATGCCTCACACTCCACCATGTACTACATGAACAACGAGAACGACAGCATCACCAACGCCAAGACAAGCAACCCCACGGCAAAACAGGCTCTGAAGGACTTCGTCAACAGCCAACCCGCTGACTACAGCTTCATTGACCTCATCGTCTCAGACCCACAGTTCATAAAGGACAGCATCAACGTGCCGGAACTCCGCTCTGCCCTTTTCCGCATCACAACCAACTCGCAGAGCCTTGACGAGCCCACCCCAACTTGGGACCTCTTCAGCGAAGCCGCACTCCAACAGCAGGCCGCACGCAGCGATGCCGACTGGTTCATTGCCTACGGTAACTCCGATCTCACCGAGGGAGCCGCTCCCATGCGCCAGCGATTCCTGCTCCGCAACATGCTTGAGAGCGCCGACACATCAATCATGCTCCCCAATCCCTCGGCCAACATGCGATTCGGCCACGACGTGGTGGTGGTTCCCCTCGTAACGCTCATGGACCTCGATGGCTACGGACGCAAAGTCAACGACCTCAACGAACTCGACGGCTTTTGGCATCTCTATGACCTCACCCCTATGGCCACCAACGTGCAGATGATTTTCTATCGCCCGAAAGGCAAGGCTTACACCCCCGACGATGTTCTGGTCAAGGTTCTCTTCAACGAAAAGGAAGTGACCCTCCCCGCAAAAAACTTCAATGGGCCATACTACAAATGGACCGACGTTCGCAAAGCCTACATGGACAAGTTGGGCGATGCCGGACATGCCCCCGTTCAAAAAGACTATTAATCACCCATTCCTCTCACCCTCAACCACATTCCCATGAAATTTGCAGAAAAAAGCTTTGAAATATTCAATCAGGCCACTGAGGACTACCATAAATTTGACAATGTCGATGCCAAGATTGAGAATCCCTACCCCGAAGGTACAATAGAAAACGTGCTGTATGCCAAGAATATGGTTGACGCCGTACAGTGGCACCTCGAGGACATCATCCGCGACCCCGCCATTGACCCGGTGGCTGCACTGGAGCTGAAGCGCCGCATTGACCGGTCAAATCAGGTGAGAACCGACATGGTAGAGGAACTTGACACGTATTTCCTCAACAAATACGCTGACATTACTCCGGCTTCTGATGCCACAATCAACACTGAAAGCCCCGCATGGGCACTCGACCGCCTCTCAATCCTCGCGCTGAAAATCTATCACATGCTGCAGGAAGTGAAGCGCACAGATGCCTCGGACGCCCACATCGCCAAATGCACGGCAAAGCTCAACGTTCTGACCGAGCAGCGCGCTGACCTTACATGCGCCATCGACACTCTTCTTGAAGACATTGAAGCCGGAAAGAAGTACATGAAAGTGTACCGGCAGATGAAAATGTACAACGACGCCGACACAAACCCCGTGCTCTACGCCAAGAAATAAGCCGGAGTTGCCAATGGACGACAGCTTTGACATACGTTCAGCCCGTGAACTATCCTCGCTCGCTCAGGGCGAAAAGGATATAGAAAAGGCTCTGCGACCCTCGGAATTCGACTCTTTTTCCGGTCAGGAGAAAGTGGTTGAAAATCTGAAAGTGTTCGTTGCGGCCGCACGTATGCGAGGCGAAGCTCTTGACCATCTGCTCCTGCACGGCCCTCCAGGACTGGGCAAAACCACACTCTCCGGCATCATTGCCAATGAACTCGGTGTGGGCATGAAGGTGACCTCAGGACCCGTTCTCGACAAGCCTGGCGATCTGGCCGGTATCCTCACCTCCCTCGATGAGCGCGACGTGCTGTTCATTGACGAGATTCACCGCCTCAGCCCCGTGGTGGAGGAATATCTCTACTCGGCCATGGAGGATTTCCGGATTGACATAATGATTGACAAGGGACCCGGAGCACGGTCAGTTCAGCTTTCGTTGGCGCCATTCACGCTTGTCGGTGCCACAACACGCAGCGGATTGCTGACTTCGCCGCTCAGAGCCCGATTCGGCATCAACTGCCATCTGGAATACTACGACCATGAAGTGCTCGAACGCATAATCCTGCGCTCAGCCCGGCTTCTACGGGTGGAATGCACCGCCTCGGCAGCCCATGAGATAGCCCTCCGTAGCCGCGGCACGCCACGTATTGCCAACTCACTGCTGCGGCGTGTACGTGACTTTGCCCAAGTCAAGGGCAACGGACGAATAGAGCCCGAAATAGCCCGCTACAGCCTTGAAGCACTCAACATTGACCGCTACGGCCTGGACGAAATTGACAACAAGATTCTAACCACAATAATAACCAAATTCAAGGGTGGCCCCGTTGGGCTCGGCACAATCGCTACTGCTCTCGGCGAGGACCCGGGTACAATCGAAGAGGTCTACGAGCCCTATCTCATCAAAGAAGGGTTCATCAAACGCACCCCTCGTGGACGCGAAGTGACCGAACTCGCATGGCAACATCTGGGCCACACCCGCCCGTCCGAAACAGGGTCACTGTTTTAAAATCATTTTTCCGCAATGGGTTCTGTAAAGTCACTTGCCAAGGACACGATGTACTACGGTGCAAGTTCCATCATAGGGCGGTTCATCAACTGGCTGCTCGTGCCATTGTACACCAACGTGTTCTCCACCCAGCAATACGGAGTGGTAACATACGTCTACGCCGTTGTGGCAATCGCACTTGTTATCCTGACCTACGGAATGGAAACCGGATTCTTCCGCTTCGCCAACGACGAACGCTACAAAGACTCCAATATTGTTTACTCCACAGCGCTTACATCTCTTGCCGTTACATCCGCGGCATTCATCATCCTTGTGGCGCTGTTCCTCAAACCGGTAGCCTCGCTGATGGAGTGTACTGACAGGCCATCGTTTGTAATGATAATGGCTATATGCGTTGCCGCAGACGCCTTCACCGCCATCCCGTTCTCCTACCTGCGATACAAACACAGAGCCATAAAATTTGCCATACTCAAGCTCGCCGGTATAGCAATCAACATTGTCCTGAACCTGTTTTTCATCCTTGGATGCCCCTGGCTCATGGTGCATGCTCCGGCAACAGTCAGTTGGTTCTACGACCCCTCCTACGGCGTTGGCTACATATTCCTCTCCAACGTGATAAGTTCACTGCTGATGCTTCCCCTGCTCAAAAGCGAACTGACAGGCTTCCGTTGGAAATTCTCCGCCACAGTGATTCGCCAAATGCTGCGCTACTCATGGCCCCTGCTGGTACTCGGATTCGCCGGCATCATGAACCAGAACCTTGACAAAATCCTCCTGCCGCACCTCATCACCGATGAAGCAGCCCGGATGTCAATGACGGGCATATACGGCGCATGCTTCAAACTGGCAGTGATAATGGTCATGTTCCTGCAGGCTTTCCGCTACGCCTACGAGCCTTTTATATTTGACCGCGCCAGAACAGACGGAGAGGACCGCAAGCAGACGTATGCCACCGTTATGAAATGGTTCGTGGCTTTCGCCATGCTGATATTCCTCGCCGTAATCGTCTACATGCCTATCATCCAGCGCTTCATAGGCGCTAAATACCGTGCCGGCATAGGCGTTGTGCCTATAATAATGATGGGCGAACTCTTCTTTGGAATCTGCTTCAACCTATCGCTTTGGTACAAGCTGACTGACCGCACCCGCTGGGGCATGTGGCTCACGCTCATAGGACTCGTGGTAGTGGTAGCACTCAACATTCTCCTCGTGCCTCGCTTCGGATACTACGGCTCAGCTTGGGCTTCATTCGCCTGCTACGGCACAATGATGGTAATATCCTACTTCCTGGGGCAGAAATACTATCCCATCAATTACCGGATAGGGCGGCTCGCCGTCTACACCGGATTGTCGCTACTGCTGGCCGGACTGCTGAAACTTATGGATTTCGGGAACATTTGGGCCGGAATGGGCGTTGGAACTTTATTAATAGTGTTGTACATCTGGAGTGTACTCCGCATCGAGCACGTCACCCTTCGCGAACTACTTCCGATTGACGCTATATTGAGAAAGTTTCATCACTAACATCCATCATCATGAGCACAAATCTCGCAAGCCGGACAATCAAATACTTCCAGGACTATTTCCGCATCAGTGACCAGTTGCTGCCTCAGGCAACGGCCGAACAGGAAATACGCGAAGGCATCTCCTTCAAGGGCACAAACATCCTTATTCTCGTTCTGGCCATTCTCATCGCATCGCTCGGGCTCAACACCAACTCCACGGCAGTGATTATCGGAGCCATGTTGATTTCTCCGCTTATGGGCCCCATTATCGGTATCGGACTCGGTGTGGGAATCTGCGACTTCATGCTCATAAAGCGCTCTTTGCGCAACCTGCTGATGGCTGCACTGTTCTCCGTAGTCGCCTCAACAATATACTTTCTCATCTCGCCCGTCAACGAGGGCCACAGCGAACTGCTCGCACGTACATCTCCCACCATCTACGACGTACTGATTGGATTCGTAGGCGGTTTCGCCGGCATTCTCGCCATCGGGAGCACCTCAAAAGGAAATGTTATTCCCGGTGTAGCCATCGCAACAGCCCTTATGCCGCCGCTCTGCACGGCAGGCTACGGACTCGCCACTTGGCAGATTGACTACTTCTTCGGAGCCGGCTACTTATTCATAATCAACTCCATCTACATTGCTTTCGCAACATTCCTTGGCGTCAAACTGCTCAATTACAAGGAAACAGCCAAGGTTGACACCCAGCGAGCAAAAAGAGTGCGCCGCATAGTCTACACCGTAGCTATACTCACCATGCTTCCGAGCATCTGGCTGACATGGCGCATGCTGACACAGACAAAGTTTGCAATGCTTGCATCTAAATTCGTGGAAACAGAATGCGTGTTCCCTGACACTCAGGTCCTTTCGGAGAAAGCCACGAATCAAGGCGGCGATAAACAGATCACCATAACCCTGATTGGCAAACCGCTGCCCACCGATTCCCTGCAACTTGCACTGTCATCAAAGCTCAATGCCTACGGACTGTCAGGAACCAAACTCGTGATTATCCAGGGAAGCAACATTGTGAACCACAAGATTGAGACCACCGGCATGAAGGACTTCTACGAACTCGCACAGTCAACAATCACCGGACAGCAGCGCCAACTCGACTCCCTGCGCCAGGCACTCAAAGAAGAGAAAGCCACTGCCGATTATGGTGCGGAGATTGCTCCGGAGGTGAAGATTGTTTATCCTCAGGTGGCCGACATAGCAGTGAGCCGCAACGTGTTCGCATTCACCAACGACTCATCGCGACTTGACACCGTCAACATTGCCCTTGTCACATTCTCTACTCCAATGGCAAAGGCACAGATGCATAAATTCCGGGAATATCTCGAGGCCCGGTTGAAACTTAAAGACATCCAAATAGTCAACACTGGAAATATCATCAAAACCGAACAATGACAGAGAAATCCGCCAACGACCACCAACCGCTTAAAGTAACCCTGATTTGTCACAGTGACCTTCTTGGAGGTGCATCCATAGTCACCTATCGTCTGCTCTACGCCTTGATTGAAGCCGGAGTGGAAGCCCGAATGGTGGTGTTCAACAGCTACAGCCACGACATCCTCGTCACCGAGGGAGCCAAGCGTCCGGCTCGCGGTGTTTCCTTCTTTCTCGAACGCCTGAAGATATTCCTTCATAACGGTTTCTCAAGAGAGAATCTGTTCAAGGTTTCAACCGCCTCTGACGGGCTGCGACTTGACAAGCACCCCTGGGTAAAAGATGCCGACGTGCTCGTTCTGAGCTGGATAAATCAAGGCCTGCTCTCACTTCGGGGCATTCGCCGCCTCATGAAACTTGGCAAGCCCATCGTATGGACCATGCACGACATGTGGAACCTGACGGGTATATGTCACCACGCGCAGGAATGCAGGGCCTATTTCGAGCAATGCGGCAACTGCCAGTTCCTTACCGGGCACAAACGCCACGACCTGTCACACCGCGTATGGAAAAAGAAAAAGAAACTCTATGACCGCTCCAATATCACATTCGTAGCCGTAAGCAACTGGCTTGCTAAATGTGCCGCCCACAGCTCTCTTCTTTCCGGACGCGATGTCAGGGTAATTCCCAACGCTTTCCCCGTTGACTCATTCTTTACCAGTCCGACAGGTATAATAGACCGGCTCGGACATGCCAAAAACATAATACTGATGGGAGCAGCCCGACTTGATGACCCTATCAAGGGCCTTCCTATGGCAATCGAAGCACTGAACTACCTCTTTGACAACCGCCCTGACATAGCCCAGGACTCCATGCTGGTGTTCTTCGGCGATGTTTACGACAAGTCATCATTCGACGGGTTACGCTTCCCCCACCTGCAGTTCGGACGCATCAACGACAGCAATCTGCTTCGGCAACTGTATGCCCACGCAAAGGTTGTAATCTCCACTTCTCTCTACGAAACTCTGCCAGGGACCCTCATCGAAGGCCTCGCTTCAGGCGCACTTCCCGTGACTTTCGGACGCGGAGGTCAGACTGACATCATCGAACATAAGGTCAACGGCTACATTGCCGAATACAAGGACACAAAGGACTTTGCCAACGGAATAATCTGGGCCCTCGGTCAGAAACCGAATCGCGACGCACTCCATGAGGACGTACGCCGCAAATTCTCTTCCGTGACAATAGCCAACAAATACATTGACCTTTTTCACGAGCTACTTGGCCGGTAATTGATCAGATATCCTCCTCTATTGAGAAATCATCATCCAATTCGTCAAGGTCATCAAGATCGTCTAAATCGCCGAGTGACGGCTTTGCCTTGGGCTCAATTGGGTCAGGCAACGCCCCTTTGCGGGCTCTTTTGGCTATAGCCTTCTCCTTCATGGCTTCCATGATTTTGGCCTCAAGCTCATCGGCAAGTTCCGGATTGTCAGAAATCACTCGCTTTGCCGTGTCGCGTCCCTGCGCAAGCTTAGAGCCGTCATAGCTGAACCAGGAACCGCTCTTCTTTATCACGCCATATTCTACGCCGAGATCCACTATTTCGCCGCTTCTTGATATTCCCTCGCCGAACATGATGTCGAATTCAGCACGGCGGAAAGGAGGAGCAACCTTGTTCTTGACAACTTTCACTTTCGTGTGACGGCCAAGAATATCATCGCCGTCCTTGATTGTAGAACTTGACCGGATATCTATTCTGACTGATGCATAGAATTTCAACGCGTTACCGCCGGTTGTGGTTTCCGAAGGGCCAAACATCACACCAATCTTCTCGCGGAGCTGATTTATGAAAATACATGTGGTGTTCGTGCGGGAGATTGCGCCCGTCAGTTTGCGCATGGCCTGTGACATCAATCGGGCCTGAAGACCCATGTTGCGCTCGCCCATGTCGCCCTCTATCTCATTTTTAGGCGTAAGGGCTGCCACGGAGTCAATCACGAGAATGTCAATCGCTGCCGAGCGGATAAGCTGTTCAGCAATCTCAAGTGCCTGCTCGCCATTGTCAGGCTGAGCTATGTAAAGATTGTTTACGTCAACGCCGAGTTTTTCAGCATAGAAACGGTCAAACGCATGTTCTGCATCAATCAAGGCAGCAACACCACCGGCCTTTTGAGCCTCGGCTATTGCGTGGATGGCCAAAGTGGTCTTTCCTGATGATTCCGGACCGTAAATTTCTATTATTCGGCCGCGGGGAAACCCTCCTACACCCAGAGCATAATTAAGCGAAATAGAGCCGGTAGGAATCACCTCCACGTCCTCTATCACTTCATCGCCGAGCTTCATGATGCTCCCTTTGCCGAAATCTTTCTCTATACGTTCGAGTGCTTGATTGAGCGCGCTGAGTTTTGCTGTGCGCGGATCGCTACTCGCTGCCTTTTTTGTGGTTTCTTTCTTTGCCATATTATGATTCTTTCTGTTATAATCCAACTAATCTGTATCTACTGTTCGTTTTTACGCTGCAAAGTTAACCGGATATCGGGCAAAATAATTTCCCATCATGTATAATTATCGTTAACACCAATAAATACGGTAAGTTATGTTCACTTACAAAGGTACAAATAAAATTCCTTATCCTCCAACTTTTCCCCCCGATGATTGTTCCGACATTACAATTTAAATTTCACACAACAATGAAAGCTACTCAAGTATTTAAAGACAAACTTAAACTCACAGCAGTTTTGACATACTCATTTACCGAGGACACCGATGAATCAACCCGTAAATCTTTTGAATCAATGATTGACGATCTGGCATTCAGTAAAGACACTCCCGGCACTAATACACGCTTCCTGAGCGTGGAATATCTCGACGATGTTCGCAATGTGCGTGCCGACTTAAAAAACTGGATAAAGGAAAATGAAACAAACGTTGGAGCGGGCTCAACAATCGCGTTCTACTACACCAAACCTGAACGCGGATACGTAAAAGCCCGAGTCTACACATTCAAATAGAAGCCACAGAAATTACGTACATCGGATGAGGGAATTATCTTATGGTTAATATATGTTTATGATTAAACCTTCCCCTACATCCTTTGTTCTAATAGTACATAGCAAAATTACTTTTTCCATTGCAAGAAATGTGATAATGATTGGTTTATTATCTAAGCGAGGAGACGTCGTGATGACATCCCCTCGTTGCTTTTTTATCAGCCTTTGCTTTTTAAAAATTTTTGGCGATATTTGTGTGTGAAATACCTTACACGATGAAAAAAACCATAGCACTTCTATTCCTCTCTTCCCTATGTGCCACGCCAAATGTCAGCGCACAAGTTGAAATCGTTACACTGCAAAAAGAATCCGGGCTGGAAAACCAGACGCGCCTCGCTCTCGCAACAGCTTCCGAGCTGCTTGACGAGAATCCTCCGGCCCCGGTGCCATCCTCGCTCAACCGTCAGGCCGCGATGCATATTATTGACGGGATATTCCACGACACCCGCTTCGATGGCAGCAGCCACATAAAGACTTTTGTTGACAATCGCTGTCAGGGTGTTTTAGAGAGCCTCAGCCGCCCCTTGGAGTCACGGGCCGAAGTCCACAAGCTATACAACTCCGGAATGATTGTGCGCACTCCTAATGCCACTATTGCATTCGACATCTGCCGGGGTGCAAAATCCGGCACCGATGGCCTTATAGCCGACTCAACAGCCAGAGCTATCGTTGAAAAATGTGACATACTGTTTCTCACCCACAACCATCCTGACCATGTTGATCCCACCGTGGCACGGATGTTTCTGGAGCAGGGAAAACCGGTTGTTGCCCCTGATGAAGTCCTGCCCAACATAGAGGGCATTACTCACGACCGCGACACCGCTGTTTGGCACAGCAACTACACCCTTAAAAACGGAGAAACAATAGCCGCCACAATTCTGCCGGGTCATCAGGATCATCTGCATAACAACATCTACATTCTCACCACCCCCGATGGATTCCGCATAGCTTTTACCGGTGATCAATGGCTGAAGGCCGATGAAGAATGGCTCTTCGCGTTGGAAGGGAAAATCGAACCGGTCGACCTTCTAATGCCAATATGCTGGGCCCGGAACTTCCCGCAATTCGTCAATCTGTTCTCTCCCTCCAATGTAGTCTCTATCCATGAGAATGAAATAATATTCCACGGCATAGACCACCGCGAAAGCTACTGGCTCAGCGAAGCTAAACTCCGTGCCCTCCCCGTCCGATCCTATCTCCTGACAATCGGAGAAACCCTCCCTATCAAATAGCATACGCGCTGATTAACTATTGTATAATCGAAATATAATCTTTAACTTTACAACCGCAGTCAACCCACAGTAGCCCGAATCAGGCACCGCGGCCGGACTGCATGACATAACGGAATGCGTTTATCGACGCTCCTTCTTGACGACTTGAAATCTGGTAAATTTCGTTTGATTAGTCAAGAATGCAGCAACGGTAGATGCCTTGTGGATATGTATTGTTCAGAGATAATGCGTGAGCATTGTTTCCGTCTATATGCATATTTGCGTGAGGCCTCTGCGTAGTTGCTCGTTCAACTAATCAGGGCAATACCAGAGCCTCAAGTCGTGGGACGAGCAACCGGTATAGTCCTCACGCGTTCCATTTAGGAACCTTAATAACGGATGAAGTTGAGGCGCTTCTCCCACAGTGTGTAATATGGCTTTATTCAAAAAATTTACTGACAAAATGAAGGAACACGTTGACACCGTAAAAAGCAACGTATCCAAGCAAGATCTGCTTGACCTTGTTTCTGACACGCAGAAATCTCTGGCCAAAGGAGATAAGAATGTGGCTTCAGCCAAACTCCTTATGGGATTAGGCAAGATGGCCATGGGCAAGTATGAGGGCGCCAGCAGAAAACTCGAAACCGTCCACAAAGACCCTCATGACGTCCAGATGGCTGAAGACACAAAGCGTCAACTCAACGCCACTCTCGCTGAAAAATTAAACGTACGAAGATTCATTTACGGTAGTCCCGAAACATTGGAAATGGCCGGCGACTATATCATATCAACAATGACACTGGCAAAAAATGACAGTCACATTCCCGGAGTAATTGAATTTTTGAACAGCAACAACATCCGGTTCAATCAAGAAGAACTGGAATCAGAAATCAACAGTTTCAAAAGCAAGCGCGACATAATGCAACTCCTGTCCATCCGCGACCAAGTGGACATATACGTGTTCATTGACAGAATGACTCAAGAAGAAATCTTAAAACTCAACGGCGACATAAATTACGCCAACGCAAAACAATATAAATATATATGTGAATATTGCGGCATGAAGTTCGAGAATTATGACACACATCAATACGGGTGCGCCAAAAGTCCTCTGGGCGTTAACTTAGGCCCGCACAAACTACGCAACCTATAAAAATAACGGCTCAGTAGGATTATAACCTGAATCATTCAGTATAGGATTACAAAAAAGAAAAGCTCCGGGGGGTGATTTCCTCGGAGCTTTCTGTTGAAGGGGCGGTTACCTACTTTCCCACTTTCG
>CAZASF010000055.1:0-13401 GCA_964487725.1 uncultured Bacteroides sp.
TTCAACGCTGATTGGGGGAATACCGAACATTCGTCCGGATGTGGAACGGTGTTCCCACGCACGGCCTGTCACAATGCGGGTGAATCCGCGCATGGGACTGACGAGAAATGCTGCCAGTTCACGTCCGAAGCGTTCGTTTCCGGTTGCGCGGTCGTCAATAATAAGATCGGCCGTACGGTAAAGTACTTCACCCAATGCGGCTCCTCCAATTGGAGTGGCGATGATATCGTTGGTCGAAGGATATTCCCTCTCCATGCACATTTCCCACATGGCGCTTCCTCCTATGGCAAACAGCTCCGATTGCCAGAAGTTGAATCCGTTGGAGCGACCTGCGTTGAAGTAGAGCGACCCGTTGTAGGGGTGGGCGAACATGTTGGTCCCCAGATAGTCATCGTCCCATTCAAAGCCGTGTTTGAAGTTCTCCTTTATGGTGCTCCATGAAATATATGCGAAATCTCCTTTCTGAATGTAGCGGTCAAAGGCCCAAAGCCCCATGTTGAGACCGAAAGTCTCGGCTGCCGCACGCCAGAAGGATTCGTGTTCCTTATCCAGACGCACCACATCGATGCTGTCAGATTTCACCGGCTTCTGGATTATGTGTCGGTTGAAGATATACAGGCTATCTTTGACCGCGGTTTCCGAAGCCGAAGCCGTGATTGCTGCCAGCGTCAAAATTGTAGTTAATATGATGAATCGTCCTTTCATAGGGCGGTCGTTGATTGTTGGCGGTGCGTGTCAGCTCCCGGATTTTATTCTATCCACCTGGGCCATTACATTGGCTGGCGGACGTTTGGATTCCAGCTCGGCTTTCATGAATTCCATGTACGGGGCCACATGGTTGAAGAACTTATAGTAGCCTCTGCAAAGGTAGTTCAATCCCGGTTCACCCGTGGAGGTGGTCATGAAACGGTTTTTTGGACATTCGCCATTACAGATGTCAGTGAATTTGCATTGGCGGCACTGTGTGGGCAGTGAGCCGCGCTTTGCAAGTCCGAATTCCGTCTGCCTGACGCTGGATATCATTTCAACAATCGACTGTTCCCGGATGTTCCCGAGTTTGTATTCGGGAAACACGAAATGGTCGCATGAATATATGTCGCCGTTGTACTCCATTACTGCCGCATGGCCGCAGCTTCTCCCCATAGTGCAGACTCCGGGCTGCTGACCAACCCAGTTGGCAAGCGTGGCGTCAAATATCTGAATGAAATATTCGCCGACATCGTGGCGCACCCATTCGTCAAAAAGGGTGCATAGGAAATCACCCCATTGTTCAGGGCTGACCGAGAAATCGGCCAATGGAACTTCCTCACCCTTATCAAGTATAGATGCAAGATGACGGCCATCTGTGTGGGCCTGGAGTCGTTCAACGATAGGGGTGAACTGAATGTATCGGCAACCAATCTCCTTAAAAAAGTTGTAGAACTCAATGGGGTAATCGGCGTTGTAGTCGTTGACCACAGCCATGGCGTTCCATTCCACTCCATGTTTGTTGAGCAGATTGATGCCTTGCATTACTTTGCGGAACGATGGCCCCCCTTGACGTGTGCGTCGGTATTCATCGTGGAAGTCCTGCGGACCGTCAATGGACAGCCCCACAAGCCAATTGTTCTCTTTGAAAAATTGGCACCACTCATCGGTAAGTAGCGTCCCGTTGGTCTGTATTGAGTTGTCAATCAGCCGGCCGGCGCCATATTTTTTCTGGAGCTCAAGAGCTTTCTTGTAGAAGGCCAGCGGCCGCATAAGGGGTTCGCCTCCGTGCCATGTGAATAGCACCTCGGGCATTGTCTGTGCGTTGATGTATTCGCGGGTGAACCGTTCCAGAGTGTCATCGTCCATCACATAGCGTCGCGTGGCGCTGACATCCTTGTAAAGATTGTTCTTTTCAAGGTAATAGCAATATTTGCAATTTAGGTTGCAAAGGCTGCTCGCAGGCTTCGCCATAACGTAGAGCGGTCTTGAGAACGGCGTTTGTAATTCCATATCAGTCTGTGTGTGGGGGAGAGGGTGGTTTTTATTTTGGCGGAGCTATTTCCGATATGTCAATCAAATGGTGGATTATAGCGTAGATTGTCAGAGCTGATGCTGAGTGCATGTCCAATTTTGCGCAGATGTTGCGGCGATGAGTGGTGACGGTGTGGATGGACACGCATAGTTTGTCGGCAATCTCCTTGTTTGACATTCCGCAGGCTATGAGCCTGACAATCGCTTTTTCGCGCGATGTAAGTTCCGGATTGTCCGATGGATTTGCTTCAGATGGCTTTGGCGCGGGCGTTGCTGGCGTTTTCTGTGCTTTCAGTTCGAGTTTCTTCACGGCCGGAACAAACAGTTTGTCTTCCAGATTGCAGTGGTTCAGGAGGTCCTTCTCAAGTGTTATTATGTCAAAAAGAGCCGAATTCAGCATGTCTTCGTTGCTATTTCCCTGATAGTGGCTGACAAATATCTCTTTCAGCTCCTCAAGTTTCGGTGCAAGAGGCGCATGACTGTGGGAAAATCCCGTCAAGTTGAATCCCATGGCCTGTTTGCCCGCTAAAAGACCTTCTACGTATGGGAAAAGGTCAGAGTTTTCATATTCCATGTGGGAGCGTACTTCTTCGGTGTAATCGTCGAAATAACGCAGCAGGAGCATGCCCACGTTGTCAGGGGAGGTCATCGGCACGGCATCAATCAGTTTGTGTCGGATTGAGGGCAGGGCAAATGACAGGAAGTAATCGTGGGAGTTTTTCAGATAACCTATGAGCGCGCCAAGATCAAGATTGAAGTTGCGCCAATGACGGTCGCACATGAAATTGGCCACGGCCAGAAACGTGTCCGTGTCCACTCCCTCTCGACGGCAGACGTCACTTACTGTGTCGTTGCCGAAACCAAGTCCTATGGAGAACCGACGCAATACCATCAGTAGCGATGGCTCGCGCTGTATCAGTTCCCTGAGTCGTTGTTCAGGTGTGAACGATGTGCTGTTGTCCTGCATGGTTGATGAACGGATGGATTTATTTGTCTGCGAATGAACTATTCCTTTGGCAAAAGTACAAAAAACGCACCTAATTAGCAACGCCGGAAACTTAAAATAAATCTTCAATTGAAAAATAGCCCTCCGGAAGAGTGCGGAGGGCAAATTCTTGAAGCTATCTGATGAAAGGGAGTCAGTTATCAGCTTAGGAGCGACTTTTCAATCGCAGCCACGTCAGTCTGCAACTGCTTCTCTATAGGAAGACGTTGTTCTATGTTGTTGCAAGCGTAAATGACTGTGGCATGAGTGCGGGCCAGACGGGTGCCAATGGTTTTCAGTGGCATTTTTGCGTGCTTTTTGGCCATGTACATTACCATTTGGCGTGCATCGGAAATCTCGCGTTTGCGTGATTTGGTGAATAAGAGGTCGGGGTCTATGTCATAGTATCCGGCCACTTTTTGGGTTATGGATTCGAAATTGATGCTCCGTTTGTTGACCTTTACTGAGTGGGCAAGAACCTTTTTGGCAAGGTCAAGATTGATTTCGCGTCCAAGAGCTGAGGCATGGGCAAGAAGCGAAAGCACCATTCCTTCAAGCTCGCGGATGGAGCCAGTAACGTTGGTGGCAATGAATTCAATCACATCGGCGGGAAGTTCCACTCCGTCCTGCTCGGCTTTTTGCGACAGCACATCATGGCGTAACGAGTAGTCAGGCTGTTCTATTTCCGCAACAACACCCATGTTGAAGCGCGAAATCAGGCTTTTTTCCATCCCTTCCATGTGGCTGGGGGCCGTGTGACTTGCGAGTACAAGCTGCTTCTGGTTGAGAATCAGATGGTTGAAGATGTGGAAAAACGTGTTTTGTGTACTCGGTTTGCCAATGAGGTCCTGAATGTCATCTATTATCAGGGTGTCAATGCTCTGGTAGAAGTTGATAAAGTCATTGATTTTTCCGCGATGCACAGCCGTGGTATACTGGCATTCAAACAAGCGGGCTGTGATGTATAGCACGCGGTTGGACGGGTCAACCTCTTTTGTGCGGATGCCTATCGCCTGGATGAGGTGGGTTTTACCAACTCCGGGGCTGCCGAAGATGAAAAGCGGATTGAATGTTTTCATTTTCGGATTATTTGCCACGGCCTCACCGATAGTACGGGCTACGCGGTTGCTGATGCTGTCACAGTAGTTCTCAAAAGTATATGTGGGATTGAGCTGGGCATCTATTTCGCCAATGTCATCGTGGTTGAACGGATTGGACGTAGCTCCGTCGCGCGGTGTCACTGCCGTGCTCGGATTTGAGCTTTTGATTGTGACCTTGGTCGATGGCTCTTCGCTGACCTGATAGAAGTTGTAGTAAAGTTTTACGGCAGGACCGAACACTTTCTGGAGTGTGCGTGATAGCAGACCGATGTATCGCTCCTCCAACTGTTCATAGAAATAAGGTGACGGCACTGTCAATGTTAGGGTGTCATCATTGTATCCGGTGAATACGATTGGCTTGAACCAGGCATCGAATTGCTCCGGCTTTATGTTGTCGGCGATAATCTTCAGGCACTTGTCCCAAAGTTTTTGTTGGCTGCTATCTTGCATTGTGAATCGGTCTGTATCTGTATGTCGTAAAAATCCAATACAAAATTCCTACTATTTTTTTGAAAAAACAAACCGCCTTATTTTTGGAAATCACGGGTTTTCCACACTGTATTGATTTATAACAGGTTATAAAAGTGTAGATAACTCAGTTGAATAAAAACTTTAGAACAAGGCATCTAATATGCTTTTAATGAAGACGTAAGCGTAACCAACAAGTGATTGTGTTAAAGTATTGCTTTAAGCAATTATCACAATAAAACTGTTATTTTATAAAGGATAAGCAACCCCCGCCCGATTCGGACGAGGGTCGCTGTTATTTGGATTTAATCTAAATAAGCACTTCTTCTGTCAGAAGAGTTTTATTGAGATGTATCGTTTTGGATTTCGCTGCACGTCTATGAGAAGTGAGTCAAGGGAGGCCGAGGCGTTGGACAGGTTGGTGTAGAGTTGACGGTCGTTGAGAAGAAGCCCGAGCGATGAGTTGGGATTATTGAGATTCTGGAGAATCTTGTTTAGAGCTTCGGAGGCTTGCATCACATTGTCCATGGTCTGGCTTAGGGGCATTGTCTTGAGCTGCGATGACACGGCGGTCAGATCGCCGGATATCGTGTTGAGGTTTGTTGACATGGAACGGACGTTAGTCATGGTCGCGCCCGCATCATTAACTATTCCGGGCATTGACCTCATGAGTGTGTTGAGCTGTGCGCTCGTAGTCTCAAGATTGGCCAGTGTGCCGTTGAGATGTTCCAGTGATGCTCCCACGGCCGGATTTGCGGCTACGGCCGTTATAGCTGTCAGCAGTGAGTCTATCTTCGGAATCATGGAGGTGATTCCGGGCAGGAGGTTCTGGGCCACGTTGTCCATTAGCCCTGGAGCACTCTCGCCGGTTAGTTCGGAGCCTACTTCAAGGAAATCATTCCCGGGGCCCATGACGAGCTCTATAGAGGCTGTCCCGAGCATGTCGCTGACAATTATAGCTTTTGTGCCTTTGGTCAGATGTAGTGACTTGTCAAGGCTCAACTCAACCCGGACGTGTCCGGGATTGTCATACTGGTATTCTACCTCGCGGACAAGCCCCACTTTGTATCCGTTGATGGTGACCGGAGCGGATTGAGCCAGACCGGCCACATTGGTGTAGGACGCATAATAATAGTTGGCCCCCTTGAACATGTTGATGCCCTTGAGGTAGTTGATTCCGAATACAACCACCATAAGCGCTATGATGACGCAGAGACCGATGACGAATGTTTTTGGAAGACGTTTCATTCTATTCAGGTTATGTTCTTGGTTATTTTTCTATGGGTTATTGTATGCGTTTCCCTCCGCGGGTCTTAATGACGAATGCGTCAGAGAAAAGACTTTTTACTTTTTTCAGGTCGGAAGAAGCCTCGGATGCCGATTGATAGGCTCCGTAGGTGTACTTGCGGATGCCTTGCTCCGAATAGCACTCAACAGGCGAGAGCCCCTTGAATTCCGAGCTCCCTTCCGGTAAATTTTTCGCTCCGGTGAGGAATTGTATTTTGTAGACTATACTTTCGTCCTCAGCCACAGCTGGAGATTCTTTCTGCTGTTTTGCCTTGGTTTCGGATTTGGCCGCGGTCTGTTTGGCAGCAGCGGATTTGGTTGAGGGTTTCGGCTGGGTCTTTGATCGGTAGGTGGAGATGCCATTGTAGATGGCCTGAGCGAGGCGTTTCTGCCCTGAATCAGAAGCCATGAACTTTTCTTCTGTCGGGTTGCAGATGAAATCAAGCTCTACGAGAATAGCAGGCATGGCCGTTTTGAGAAGCACCCAGAAATTAGCCTGACGCACACCATTGTTCTTTCGCCCGGCCGTGGCCGACAGTTCTTCCACCACATTGCGTGCGGCTTTAAGGCTCTGTTCCATGTGCTTGTTCTGACTCATCTCGAAAATTATGTAGCTTTCCGCGCTGGTAGGGTCAAAGCCTTGATATGTTGTGGAGTAGTCATCTTCAAGTTTCATTACCGAGTTTTCACGCATGGCCACAGCCAGATTGTCATCGCTCTTGTCGAGTCCGAGTGTGTAGACGGCTGCACCACGTACCGTTGCTCGGTTCTTGGCCTTTGCATCGACGGAGTTTGTGTGAATCGAAACGAAAAGGTCGCCTCCGGCAGCATTGGCGATATCAGCGCGTCCCTGAAGAGTTACAAATTTGTCGGTCTGGCGGGTGTATATGACTTTAACGTCTTTGTCAGCCTTAAGCAATCTGCCGAGTTCGAGAGCCACAGCCAGATTGATACTCTTCTCGTTGGTCACGCTGCCCGGTGCACCGGGATCTTGGCCTCCGTGGCCCGCATCGATTATGACCGTGAAGCTTTTGTTTGCTGCAGGATATGCCGCGGGAATGATGCTGAATAGCATCATCAGTGTTATTAAGCCTGTTCTGGTCATGAAATTCATTATCCGTGCGGTTTGTCTTGCAAAATTAATAAAAAGAGATGAATGTCATTCAACAAAGTTCGGTAAACAGACAAAACTGTCTTAAAAATCCGTCTAAAAGGCCAACGCCCGGACGGGCTGATATGTTTTTGTTTGCCCTTGTTAACTTAAATTAACCAATGTCTTGAAATGCGCATGGAATGCGGTGGGCACGGATGTTGGAGAGGCTACAGAAGTGGCTCTGAGACCCATAAATTTTTTAAGGTGGTGACCTTTTTGTAATTTTGCGGTGTTCTAATCATCGAATGTCCGCCATAGAGATGGCGGATAAGCCGAAAATCGGCAAGGCCGGAATCCTTATATTATGCGCCCGGCCTGAGTTGATAACATAACATGAATGTAATGAAGAAAACAATGATGATCATTGCGCTCTTCGTCGTTCTGATAATCACCGTAGCATCGCGTTCTGACCGCGAGTATCAGGCCGCTCAGGGATTTCAGTCGCCTGATTTGACATTGGTTGGTGAGCAGGACAGTTCCGTGATGGAGTTGTCAAGTCTCAGAGGACGCTACGTTTTGGTTAACTTTTGGGCAGCTTCCGATGCCGAATCGCGAATAGCGGCCCACGGTTTTGACCGGATGATGGGAAAAACCGACAGCGAACGACTATGCCTCGTGCAGGTCAACATGGACCGCAGTTTGCGCCTTTTTCGTGAGATAGTGCGCCGAGACAGACTTAATGAAGCGCAACAGTTCTCAGTGGCGGCTGAAAATGCCTCCACAGTCAGAAACGCTTTTCACCTCAACGAAGGATTGCAATCATATCTGATTGATCCTGATGGTGAAATCATAGCCGTAAATCCAAGTATCGAAACAGTGGCTCGTGCCATTGCCTCTTGACGAAATCAAGCCGGTCAGCCTACGCTGCTCGGTTTTTTTCTACAATCTTCACTCGTTTGGCCACGCTGTGTATGCCTGTGGGTGTCAGAACATCAACTAAGAAAACATATTCTCCGGGAGTTGATGGCGCTTGAAGTTTCTTCCCTGACTGCTTTCCGGTAATTGTCAGTCCGGTAGGCGATGCTAATACTCCTTTTGCGGGTATCTTTTTGATATCATTGCTGTTAAGAGTACGGGTTGTCACTGCTACAAGTCCATTGATTGCAGAGCCGGAATACATCAACGACTCTGCCGGTGAGAGTATCTCCACAGACTGAATGTCATTTGCCGGTATGGCGAATAAGACATCATAAAAATCTGAATCAAACAAAGCACCATCAACAAATAGCTGCATACGGTCGCCACCACTGCCCAATGAAGAAGCTCCACGATGGGCGTGGATTACCCATTGCAGCGATTTTGAAAAAGTGTCATCGTCCTCCGATGTGAAATTTGTGTATTTGGCCACGGTGATTGTGGGCATTGATCTTAGAATATCAAGTAGGGTGAGGTATCCTTTTTCCACGATCTGATCATGGTCTTTAGCTCTGACACCATAGAATTTTTTAGACTCGAATCGATTTTGACGAATTGGAGGAGACTTGACAACAATCTCGTCCAACTGTCGGCTCATCAATGGCTTTTCTATGCTGTAATCCGTGTAATATGCCATTTTATCAGCCGTTTTGTTTAGAATTACAGCCGGATAACTCATGGTGGCTAATTCTATGATTGTGTTTTCCGGTTTACCATCTTTATTGAGCCATTGGAGGAAGAATTCGGTTCCATTTTCAAAATCATCCGTTGGTATGCTAAAAGTACCGTCATCCGACATAGTGCATTCGTATGGAAGCATGTTGACGGTGTTGAATGCCAGCATACTACCCTTTCTCTTAGGCCTTTTGGCTTCGTCTTTTGCGGTCCCTTGTATGGTCAATGTGGTTTCAGGTAGAAATCGGTTTATGTGAGAGGCGCTGTCAAGAATCTCTTTTATTGAAAAACGTTTGAACGTTGCGCAAGAAAGCCATGCAGCTATGTCAGAGAAGCGTTCCCGAGGCGTTGACAGGGCTGTATTGCAAGGGAATGGTATGGTAGCGGCGAAGTCAGATGCATAGTCAAGAGCTTCTTCTCCGGTTAAACACGTTATGTCATTTGCCGATATGAATCTGGATATGGTTTTTACGGTTTCTGCCGGCGATGCCCATACCAAGTCATAGTTTACGGTGTCCTCACATTCGATAATGGTGTCCATGCTAATTGATGGCATTTGCAGAACTTTGGTTGAAAGAACAGAAGTTTCATTAATTATGTCCCTATCCTTGTTGATCATGAACATTGTGACAACATGGGGAGTCTTATTAAGTGTGATCTTGCCCGCATCATTACGTATAGGCCCTTTTGACAATCCGTTTAGCCTGTCATATATGTATAACTCAGCAGTATCAGTGAGGCTGTCTGAATTATTTATATTGTAGTAGACGGTGTTGCCTTTTAAAACGGCTGATATTTTGGGTGTATTGGATTTCACAACATCGAGCTTAAATCTTAGCTCATTATAACCCAAAGTATAATCAACATCTTGCTTCGGTATGAAACTGAATGTGGCATATCCGGAAGCTGATGTAGTGGCAGTGGCGATTGTGTCGGTTTCATTGGCCAGTAGGTTAATGACTTTGTGGGGTAGTGGACTGCCATCTCCTCTTTGAAATACGGTGCATACCATTTGCAGTGTCCCCGATTTGAGTTTGCCTCCGTTTGTCGAGGAAAAGCAATTGATATTGTCGAGAATCTTCTTTTGGCCTATGTGAACATACTGATAGCCAAAGCTTAGTGGACTGAAATTCCGCATTAGTTGGGTATAACCGCGCAATACGTATAATCCATCAGAAATATAAACGGTGGGTATTTCGGCCTTGAACATACCCTTGTCATCACATGATATCTTCTGGCGGTGAATAACAGAATCTCCCGGAGAAATCAGTTCAAGGTATAGATATCTGCTGTATGGAGATGAGTCGAAGGTGTTGAATGATGTGACGAGTCCACTTGTAAATATTGTGTCGCCTATTGAATATTCGGTCTTGTCCGGAGCAATATATATCTGTTCTGTCCGAAAATCATCGGGCATGGCTGCTTGTCCATACAAGTTTAAGCAAAAAATGGTCACTAATGTGGATATGAAGGAGAATCTTATCATGCTCTATACTAATATTTTGACGTTGACTGTTATGTGATAGTGGTAATAGCAATTAGTATAGGGATCCTTCTTGCTAATAACTAGTTCCCAATCTGTGGTATACGTAGGATCACTTGTCCCAATAACGTCAATGCCTTGAATATATAATTCGCGTGGCATAGCCAATTTAATCACATATTCGCCGGTCCCATTGTAGTTTTCCACATACGGAGAGCCGGGGCCGGATATACCCAATATTCTTACATAATCATCTGTAATTCCCGGGAATTCTTGATCCTCAGGACTTTTAGGATTCCCTAATTCCGGTGGGTTTGTAAAATCAAAAACGTATTCTCCCCCCGGACCGGTATAAAAAATGTCTATAATGCAAAGTTCTCCGAGGCAGTCAAATCCTCCATGTATGGTCTGACTGAACCCTTTTTGCGTTAAGAATCCTAATGATATGACAATGAATAAAAAAATATGTCTTACAGCCATGATTATAGATTTAGGTTGTATGTTTAGTCGCTTCTTGCAAAATTAAATAAAGTATGTGTCATATATAGAAGAATACAAGTGGGTTAATTAATTTTAACTGTTCTAATAATGATGTGATGTGCAAAACGATTTCAGCGGATTAAACTTTTTGTGCTTTGGCGCGTCTTACTATTATAATTCATGATTTATTATTGAGAGACTTATGAGATTACGTCAAATTTTCACAGCTGTAGCTTCGGTGGCCATGATGGCTGTTGTGTCATCGAGCTGTACGAGTAATAAGAAATTCACTGCACTGCAGGACAAATATGATGACCTTGCAGCTAAATACCATACTTCGCAAGTTGAGCTTGCTGAATGCAATGCAAGTGCCAAAAGCCTTGACGCCCAGCTCGCCGATGCACGTAAGGCCAACGATGACTTAAAGTCGGGATATGCAGCCCTTCAGAATTCGCTCAACCAGAGCATAGCTCAGAATTCTCAAGGCAATGTGAATATCTCGAAGCTCGTTGACGAGATAAACGCTTCCAACGCATATATCAAACAGCTCGTCAATGCAAAGTCAAAATCTGACTCTCTGCTTATGGTGCTCACCAACAATCTCACCCGCTCGCTTGACAAAGACGAATTACGCGAGGTGGATGTAAAGGTGCTGAAAGGCGTTGTCTACATTTCTCTTGCCGATAACATGCTTTTCAAGTCTGGCAGCTACGAAATCAGCGACCGGGCAATGGAGACCCTCAGCAAAATAGCTAAGATAATCAAGGACTACAAGACTTACGATGTGCTCGTTGAGGGCAACACGGATAATGTGCCCATTTCGCGTACAAACATCCGCAACAACTGGGACCTCAGCGCGTTGCGCGCATCGTCAGTTGTGCAGGTGCTTCAGAACGATTTCGGAGTTGACCCCTCGCGACTCACAGCCGGAGGTCGTGGCGAATACAATCCGCTGACTGACAATGACACGGAGGTTGGACGCCAGCGCAATCGCCGTACGGAAATTATAATCACTCCCAAACTTGATCAGTTCATGGATCTCATTGACAAAGCTCCTGAAGCTGAATGAGCCTGACTACGATAATAAAACAATAGTAACAGCAGTAATAGAAATACCGAATAAGGTGCGCCCCGCTGACGACAGCCCGGCGCACTTTCTAATTCTACCCCCGCCAAAAACCTCTCATCATTCTTCATACCGCCACTGCAGTATGGTCGTCTATCCTGATATTGACCGCCCCGCCCGCATGGTCGCGCTGTAAGCGCATTTCAATCATAGCCACGGGTGAGGCCGTCAGGCCGTAACCCGTGGAAAACTCAACAAAACGACCTGCTCCGCATCGTGGGGGCTTCATTCAACCAACCTATGTGGCCCGGTTATCCACCCGGACAACGGTTCCCCGGAAACGATTAATAACTTGATAAAAAAAATGCTCTTTTTGGAGAGCATTTTGTCAACAAAAGTGTTGTTTATAAAAAGCACTTTTGCTAACTTTGCATAAAAATCAACGATATGGAAAATCTGATAAAGACCTCACAAAGACTCGTAAATTCCGTACAGACCAACACGTTCCGCTATCTCTACAGTCAAATCAACTGGGATGACAGGCTTATCATGATAAAAGGAGCGAGAGGTGTCGGTAAGACCACTATGCTGAGGCAGCGCATCAAAGAGAAGTTCGGGCCTAACGGCACAGCACTTTACGCATCGTGCGACAACCTGTGGTTTACCGACAACCATATTGTTGACCTTGCATCGTGGCATTATGACCACGGAGGGACGCATCTTTATCTCGATGAGATACATCGCTACGGAGGAAACTGGCAGGTGGAGTTGAAGAATATCTACGACTCATACCCTGATTATCATGTAGTCTTTACCGGATCTTCTATGATACATCTTGACTCCGCATTAGCCGACCTCAGCCGGCGGTGTCTTCCTTACAGACTGTATGGACTATCTTTCAGAGAGTATCTGAATTTTGCCGGATACGCCAATCTGTTGCCGTTGGCTCTCGCTGAAGTGCTTGACTCCGGTCACAAGGCAGAATGGGAAATCATCAATGCCTTGCCGGAAAAGGTGCTTTTCCTCTTCAGCCGTTACCTCGGAAAGGGATATTATCCATTCTATGACCCGGAGCATACAGGAGAATACTATGGCAGAATTGAAAGACTGATAGATACATCTATTAATCAAGACATACCATCCATAGAGCCTGTTGAACAGGAAACACTCCACAAACTAAGCAGACTTCTATATGTCATGTCAACGGATGTACCATTTACTCTCAATGTGCAGTCGCTAAGCCAAAAAATTCAAGTGTCGAGAAACTCTATCATAAAAATGTTTGAACTTCTTGACAAAGGCGGTATCCTCCGATGCCTCTACAGCGGTTGGCGTTCACCAAAGTCGGTGGCAAAACCGGGTAAGATACTTTTTGACAATGCTGACATAATGGCGGCATTAAGCTCTCTCAATGAGATTGGAACAGTAAGGGAGACGTTTATTGCATCAATGCTTGCTCCGGCACATAAACTATATGAGCCGCCCAAAGGAGACTTACTTGTGGATGAGAGGCATCTGCTTGAGATTGGCGGTAAAACCAAGACATTCAAACAGATAGCGGATGCCCCCGACAGTTATGTCGTCGCCGATGACGTGGAGACCGGTATCGGAAACAGGATTCCATTGTGGCTCTTCGGATTTTTATATTGATACTATAATTTAGGCCACGGCGTTTTTTCGTGTCAGTAGAAATGTCCCGCTCGCATGGTTGCGCTGTAAGCGCATTTTAATAGTAGCCACGGGTGAGGCCGTCAGGCCGTAACCCGTGGAAAAGCCAATAAAATGAAT
>CAZASF010000056.1:0-13352 GCA_964487725.1 uncultured Bacteroides sp.
GTTGATGAATATTTTAGGTAAAGAGCCTATCCTGTAAGGAATATTGGCTCTGAGGTCACATATCAAGGTGAGATTTTTGGGACTGTCTTGAAGGAACAATGCGGTGTCATTGCGACTGAAAGCAGGTGCGAAAATCGCCCTTGAGATGTGAAGGCGAGTTCCATTCATACTGCAGATAAAACAGACTCGCCATAATGTACGGTTACATAGCTCCATTTGATTGAGCAATGGTAATAGTAGCTTATGTCGGCCATTCATTGGCATCTTTATCCGTACTCATCAGTCACAATGCCACCGCATTGCTCTTTCTTCGTACGAACAAATCTGCTCAACGACTGACCGCCTCAGAGCCGATATTCCTTATAGGATAGGCTCTTGAATTATGAATTATAGATGAATAATTTAGGTACTAAATTTATGAATACATTATCCCTATATATATTATATATATAACATATATTGTCAAAGCCAGCGGGAGTATGTGATTCACACTGCAAAGATACTACCTGAGGCAGGCAAATGTGTGCCTGTTTCTATATTTGCACCGATAATGGTGACTATGTTACTGTGTTACCAGTGCTCCAATGCTCCGAGGCGGTAACACTGGAGCGCCGGAGCGGAGCTTGCTTCTCATGCTTCTCTGCTTCTCATGCTTTCCGTGCTCTCCTGTTATTGGAGGGGAGCGGGGGGAGCGGGGAGCGCCGGAGCGAGGGGTATGTATGAAGGCCGGGCATCCACTGACCCTGTTTATTTGAATTGTGCGGTCCAGTCCTTGATTTCGGAGTCTGTCTTGCCGTTCATAAGCATTCCTTCTCCGAATGTCAGCCCGGGATACTGTTCCCTGAGTTCCTTCTCGCTGTTGATTATGTTGCTGCCTCCTGAGGTCATGAACGGTACGATGGTTTTGCCCTTGAGGTCGTTGGCTTCGATGAAAGTGTTGATTATTGTGGGATGGGTGTTCCACCAGTTGGGATAACCGATATAAACCACGTTGTAGGCCGACAGATCAGTTATGGAATCCTTCAGCGCAGGGCGCATTGTGCGGTTGTGCATCTCCACATAGCTTCGGCTGAGGCTGTCAGTCCAATCAAGGTCTTCGGGAGTATATCGTGTCTCCGGCACTATCTCGTAGATATCAGCTCCGGCAATCTGCGCGATGCGCTTCGCTGCCGCTTCTGTCGTGCCGGTGGCAGAGAAGTAGCACACGATAGCCTTGTTGTCTTCTTGTTTCTGCTCCATATTCACTGATTTTTTATTCTGACTACATGATGTCAGAGGCATTGCAATGGCACATAATGCAGCCATCATAATTTTTGCGATTTTCATTTGATTCTGCTGTTTATTATAATTTTTCGAGCCAAGAGTTGACTGTCTTTCGAGCCTGGTCGCGTTTGTTCTGGGCTGTGTCGCCGCGAACTGCAAGACCTTTGGCTACTGTAGCACCTTTGCAGGCATTGGCTATATAGCTTTCTGTGCTTGACAGGCCGCTTCCTTCGTGGGTGCAGAACGGGACTACGGTCTTGCCGTTCCAGTCATGCTTTTCGATGAAGGTATAGACACACATCGGCATGTCGCCCCACCAATTGGGATAGCCGAGGAATATCACATCATAGTCCTCCACGTTTACATCACCTTTGATGGCAGGGCGGGCTTTCTGCTCCTTTTCCTTTTTGGCAATCTCCACGGTTGCATCATACGAGTCATGGGGATAATCCTTTTCCGGGACAATTTCGAAAGTCTTGCCTCCGGTGGCATCGGCTATCATGTTAGCAATAATATGGGTATTACCTTCGGTAATGTTACCGACGGAGTAGTTCTCACCTGTGTGGGAGAAATATACTACAAGGACTTTTTTATCTTTAAGTGAGTTTGCCATTTTTGTTTCTGCTTTTGTGTTTGTTTCGGTGGATGTCTTGGATTTATTTTCTGCACATGACGCAAAGGTGAATGCAGTGATAGCAAGCATCATCACCATGCTTAATAACTTTTTCATTGGTTGTCCGTTTTATGCGTTTGGGTTAAGGGGTCCGTAGAAGTAGGAGGCGGTTGCGCCGCCGTCAACAAGGAAGTCGGCTCCGGTGATGAACGCTCCCATCGGACGCATGAGGAGTTCGGCCACGTTTGCAACCTCATCGGCTGTGCCGGGACGACCGGCGGGACACTTCGCGAACATATTCTTGTAGAAGTCGCCACGCGGTCCGTTGAACTCGTCGATGGCAAGCGGCGTAACTATAATGCCGGGAGATATGGAGTTGATGCGCGCTCCGCGCTCACCCCATTTCACAGCCTCTGCCATAACGCGCTTCACATTGCAACGCTTCGCCATCTGGTAAGCGTGGAGGGTGTCCTTGATATTCTCAGGCTGTAGCATCGGGAGCGAGAGCAGTTCCTCTGTGGGAGTTGTTGCAAGTTGACGGTCCTGTTCGGGTGTAAGAGCCGGCATACGGTGACCGCTCTGGCTGGAGATAGTCACCCCTGTGCCACCGGCCTTGATTACCTTACCCACTTCCTCGAGAAGCACGGCTGTGCCGTAGAGGTCAACATGGAGGATTTTCTCTATCGAAGCCTGACTCGGAGATACCCCGGCGGCATTGACGAGCATGGAGATTTGGCCATATTTCTGCGATTCAGCAATGATAGCGAGAATAGAGTTGCGACTGGAGAGATCCATCTCAAACGGCACGGTGTCATATCCGGCGGCGTTCATTGTATCGCATATCTTCTTTGCGTTGTCAAGGCTACGGTCGCCGACAACAATCTTCATGCCGTAGCCCATCCGCCGGGCTATCGCCATGCCAATCTGACCCGCTCCGGTCAGTATCATTACTTCTTTGTTATTCATAATATGTCATTTATATATCCATTACCAATTGCAAATATAATGAATTTCCCTGACAGTAATATTTTCACTCATTGGGGGTAATATTTCACAATTCCACGAAAAACGCTTATCGCCAAATTTTGAGCCGGTGAAGCGGGGGATTTTGAAAACAAGGGTTTTATGATTATATTTGCCGTTAGTAAGAATTTGTCAATAGGAAATCCTTAAATCAACATTCAGGAAATATGAAGAAAAAATTTATCTGTAGGCTCATGGCTGCGGCAGTTGCGGCGACCGGAGCGATGACGATGGTGGCGTGCTCTGGTGCGTCAGCTTCCACGGACAAAGTGCAGATTGTGCCTGTACCGGACACCGTGGAGGTAAAATCAGGCTATTTCACACTCGGAAAAAGAACCACGGTTGGAGCAACGGCCGATAGCCTTGAACCGGCAGCCGTGTATCTGGCCGAACTGCTTTCACCTGCAACCGGCTATGATATTGACGTTGTTTCCGGGGAGGGTACCATAACCCTTGCTGTGGCTGATTTAGGCTGTGCTCCCGGCGGCTACGAGCTGGAAGTGACAGGCAGTAAGGTTAAAATCACGGGATGTGACTACGGCGGAGTAATAGCCGGCATACAGTCGCTCCGTCAGATGCTTCCGGCACAGATTGAGTCGAAAGAGAAGGTCGATACAGTTAAGTGGGAAGTACCGGCTGTGAAGATAAAGGACGCTCCGGAATTCCAGTGGCGAGGCATAATGCTCGATGTGTCGCGTCATTTCTACAGCGTTGATGAAGTAAAGGAGCTTCTTGACGTGATGGCACTTTACAAGATGAACCGCTTCCACTGGCACCTGACCGATGACCAGGGATGGCGTGTGGAAATAAAGAAATATCCCCTGCTCACCGAAAAGGGAGCATGGCGCAAGTTCAATTCCCATGACCGCGAATGCATCCGCCTGGCTGCAGCGGAGGAGAATCCTGATTACGCCATTCCGGAGGATAAGATTCGCGTAGTGGAGGGTGACACTCTCTACGGCGGCTTCTACACTCAGGATCAGATTCGCGATGTTGTGGCCTACGCAAAGGTACGCGGCATTGAGGTTGTGCCGGAAATCGACATGCCGGGCCACATGCTGGCTGCCGTGAGCAATTACGATGGAGTGTCATGCTTCGCCGAAACGGGCTGGGGACACACGTTCTCATCTCCGGTTTGCCCCGGCAAGGATTCAGCAATGGAGTTCTGCAAGAACGTCTACGATGAGCTTATCGACCTGTTCCCCTACGAATATGTCCACATAGGCGGCGATGAGGTTGAGAAGAGCAACTGGAAGAAATGCCCTGACTGCCAGAAGCGCATAGCCGACAATAACCTTGCCAACGAGGAAGAACTGCAGTCATGGTTCATCCACCGCATGGAGGAATTCATCAACTCCAAGGGCAAGAAGATGATTGGATGGGACGAAATTATTGAAGGCGGACTGTCAGAGACCGCTACCGTTATGTGGTGGCGCAACTGGGCTTCCGATTCTCCCGCTAAGGCTGCCGGACAGGGCAACAAGGTGATCAACACCCCCAACGGCGCTTTCTATCTTGACTACAAGGAGGACAAGAACTCCATTGCCAACATTATCACCTACGACATGACCGACGGACTGCCCGCCGACCAGCAGAAGCTCGTGATGGGCGTTCAAGGCAATATATGGTGCGAGTGGATACCATCAGCCGCACGCATGCAGTATCAGGCTGTTCCGCGTCTTCTTGCCATCGCCGAGTTGGGATGGAGCGAACCTAGCAAACTTGACGTGGAGGAATTCAAGGCACGTCTGGCCGCGCAGTTCCAGCGCCTCAACATCATGGGCATCAATTACCGCATTCCTGACCTCGAAGGGTTCCATGCTACCAATGCTTTCGTGGGCGAAGGTGTTCTGGCAGCCACCTGCATTGACCCCACGGCTCAGATTCGCTACACTACCGACGGCACGCTGCCCACTATGGATTCTCCCCTTCTGCCCGATTCGCTGAAGGTGACCGAAACAACTGATTTCACTCTGGCCACGTTCCGCCCCAGCGGCAAGAGAGGCGACATAACCCGCACCCGCTTCGTAAAGAGCGAATATGCGCCTGCCGCTGAAGCTCCTACGGCAACCGAAAAAGGCCTCGTGACCAAATGGTATGACTACACGGGCAGCAAATGCGCCGATATTGACAAGGCTCCGCTTAACGAGACGTTCACCACCGCATCCGTGGAGATTCCCGAAGGTGCCAAGGGCAACATTGGTCTCGTCACCGATGGTTACATCACGGTTCCTGCCGACGATATCTACACCTTCGCTCTGCTATCGGACGATGGCAGCGTTCTGGTAATTGACGGTGATATGGTGGTTGACAACGATGGCGCCCACAGCCCACGTGAAATAATCGGCCAGAAAGCTCTTGCCAAGGGCACTCATAAGCTCTCGGCCCGCTACTTTGACCAGAACGGCGGTCAGCTGCGCCTCATAGTGACCGACAGCAAGGGCAACACGCTTGACCCTGCCACGACGTTCACTCATTGATTGACGTGTGACTAACCTACACTCAGGGCCTGTCTGCAACAAACGGACAGGCCCTTAATAAAGAAGGATGCATGGCTTGCGGGCCGTGCATCCTTTCTTGATTGAATTTAGTTAGTAAAGGGAGGTGATTCAGCAGTTTCGTGTTATTAGTCGATTTCTTCGTCGGCTTCGTAACCGCCCATTTCGCGGATAGCGTTCTTGAGCATCACATACTGCTGGAAGAGGTGGTTGACGGGAACCTCACCGGTTGTGTAGTCATGCATCGGGCTCTTGAGGAAGAAGCTGAGGAAGCGCTGTATGCCGTAGCGTCCGGCGCGTGCAGCGAGATCACTGAGGAGCACGAGGTCAAGACAGAGAGGAGCTGCGAGGATAGAGTCGCGGCAGAGGAAGTTGATCTTGATCTGCATGGGATAGCCCATCCAGCCAAAGATATCAATGTTGTCCCATCCCTCTTTATTGTCGTTGCGCGGGGGATAATAGTTGATGCGCACTTTGTGGTAGTAGTTGGTGTAAAGGTCAGGCTGCTCTTCGGGAACGAGGATTGATTCCAGAGTTGAGAGCTTTGACACTTCTTTTGTGCGGAAGTTGGCGGGTTCGTCAAGCACGAGACCGTCGCGGTTACCGAGGATGTTGGTTGAGAACCATCCTGAGAGGCCGAGGCAACGGGTGCCGATGATGGGTGCGAATCCTGATTTAACAAGGGTCTGACCGGTCTTGAAGTCCTTACCGGCGATGGGCATGCCTGTTTCCTTGGCGAGTTCCCACATAGCGGGGATGTCAACGGTGGTGTTGGGAGCACCCATGATGAAGGGAGCGCCTTCCTTAAGAGCTGCGTAAGCGTAGCACATTGAGGGGGCGATGTGTTCCTTGTCGTCGGCCTTCATGGCTTCTTCAAGAGCAGCGAGGGTTCCGTGAACTTTTTCATCAACCGGAACGTAAACCTCAGTGGAGGCTGCCCAGAGTACAACAACGCGGTCAACGCCGTTTTCTTTCTTGAAGTTGGCGATGTCCTTGCGGAGGTTTTCAACCATTTCCCAGCGGGTTGCGTCCTTCATGATGTTCTCACCATCAAGGCGTTTTGCATAGTTGTGGTCAAAAGCGGCCTTCATCGGAACGATTTTCTCCAACTCGTCCTTAACGGGGTTGATGTCCTTTTCTTTAAGAACCTCGCAGTTGATTGCGCTCTCGTAAGCGTTGGCGGGATAAACGTCCCATGCGCCGAACACGATGTCGTCGAGCTTTGCAATAGGAACTATCTCGTCATATTTCAGATATTTCTTGTCAGCACCTTTGCCAACACGCATCTTATCATACTGTGTCATTGAGCCAACGGGCTTGGCCAGACCTTTACGGGCCATCAGCACGCCGGTCATGAATGTTGAAGATACGGCGCCAAGTCCAACGACGAGCACGCCAAGTTTACCTTCGGCAGGTTTTACGTTTGTTGCCTTCATAATTTAATGTCGATTATATATTTTCAAATTTAAGGTTACAAGCCGAATAGGGGCTTTTCGCTACTGAACAGATTCAGCGTGTAAAAGTACGCCTTATAATTAATTTGCAAAAATTTTTTATTTTAATAATTTCTTATTTTTGTCAACGCAGTATAAATAATGGGCGTTATGTTAATTTTATAGTTACCATTTGCTAAATAAGGCACCATAAATGTTAACGAATCAAAACGCCACATCAAGAACCTCTGCCAGGGTCTTAATTTGCGAGGGATCGGTCATGGCGTCCTCCTCCGGAGTCCATCCTTTTCCTTTGAGCCAGGCTACGTGGCATCCTATTGCGCGGGCGGGCTGGATGTCTTTGCGCAGGCTGTCGCCGATTACGAGCACTTGCTGCGGTTCGAGCCCGAGGGCTACCACTCCGAGCCGAAAGATGGTTGGGTCAGGCTTACGGATGCCCACTACTGCGCTCTCAATCACACCTTTGAAGTAGCGTCGCAGGTCAAAGTCGCGAAGCACCGAGTCAACGTTGCCGTAGAAGTTTGACACGAGCATCATGGGATAGCGCTTGGCAAGGCGTTCAAGCGTTGGACGGGCCTCAGCTATGGAGTCTTTGGCTGCCTCGTAGCAATATCGGGCTATGGGGGCTGCGTAGGTCTCCACTGCTCCGGGAGCAAGATGGCTCTCATCAACGAGCCACTGCAGCTCAATGCGCATTTTTTTCAGCAGCAGATCATAGAAGTTATCGTTGGGCAGGATGTGACGCACGCGGGCCAGTTCGCGCTCCGCAAAGACGTAGGCGTCACGGAACACCGACTTACTTACATCAACGCCGCATGCTCGGTAGCCATCCCATATCACTTCGCTCCAATGCACTCCGCGGCTGTCAATGGTGCCGCCGTAGTCGAAGATTATTCCTTTAATTTCAGTATTTTCCATCTTTCAGTTGACGTGTGAAGTATTTGCAGATGCGCTCGTGGCGGATAACCATATATATAAGGAGAAAGTTGAGCACGGTCAGCTCGAAAGCGAAGTAAAGCCAGGGCATTGACAGGAATAGCGCTGTAAACAGGGCGATTGTGCGCCAATTGAACGAGAGGATGTTGGTGTACTTCATCAGCGGGAGCGACTTCTGACGGAAATCCTCGCGGAAGTCGGCGGGTATCTTCCCGTCGGGGAATCGGGCGGCAAGTTCGCGACGCAGGTTCTGCATTGCCGGGGCGGTGGCTTCCTGCTGCACGGTGTAATTGGTGTAGGTGCTGAGTGTCAGTTTCTTCCAGAAATTCTTCTTCCACGAGAGGGATGCGAGTTGGCGTTTGAGGTTGAATGCGCGTTCGAGTTCGCTTCCCTCATCGCCTTTGAGGAAATAGAGGTGGAACTGGCGGTAGTAGTCGGCCATAGCGGCCTGTTTGGCATGGCAGATGCCGGTGACCACGGCCATGGTCCATATCACCCAATGGTGGGCCATGAAGAATTCCGACGTCACGTTCTCGCGCAGACAGATGGCAACATAGATGGCTGCAAACCAGAAGTCGCCGCTCAGCCCGTCGAGGATGCGCCCGAGGCGGGAATACTGCTTTGTCATTCTGGCGAGCTGTCCGTCAGCGCTGTCGAAAGAGTTGGCCCAGATGAGCAGCAACATACCGATGACGTTGAGCCACAGCTCCGGGAAATAGAACATCACTCCGGCTCCGATGCCGAGGAATATCGAGGCTATGGTTATCACGTTGGGCGTAACGCCAAGCTTCTTGGCCAGACAGGCCCATGCGTAGCCTATGGGGCGATAGAAGGCGAGGTCAATATGCTCCTCGGTGTCCATCGACTTCAGCGAGTCGCGGTAGGATGACTTGATTGAGGTTGATTCAGAGTCTGCTGTCATTGACTTACTTTTATTTTGGAAAGTTAGCCGCCGGAGCGGGATTCACTGGATTGTCACGGAGCTGATAAGTGGCTTGACGCAGAAATTCGCCAAGCTCTTCCACGGAGCCGGAATGGGCTTCCTGTTCAGCCACCGATATGGGATTGCCTATCGAGATGTGGAGTTCCTTGCCGTTTTTGCGGAACACTTCAGCCGGAAGGCGCAGGGAGCGAGCGGGCCAGCAAACGATGCCCAGGATGTTGCACCACCAGCTGTTGGAGCCGTGGAAAAATATCGGAATTACGGGCACTTTGGCTTTGTGGATAATCTGCAACACTGATTGCTGCCACGGCCTGTCCTGGAGGCGCCCGCGCCAATTGACCTTGCTCATGGCTCCGGCCGGGAAGAAGCCCAGCGGCTCTCCCATCTTGATTTGCTTGAGGGCCTCGCGGATGCCTTTGACTGACTGTGCGCGGCGTGCGGGGTCGTTGGAAGGGATGGGGTCAACGGCGATGAAGTTGGGTCGCATTCCGGAGATATAGTTCAGTATCATGTTGACCATGACGCGGAATTTGGGCCGGCGGCTTCCGATGAGATATATCAGCGCTATGCCGTCAAGTGCGCCGAACGGGTGATTGCTGACGGTGATGAACGCTCCATCGGGAAGATGGTCAAGGAGCTGAGCGTTGTCAACACGCAGACGGTTGTGAAACTCCTGGAAGAGAAGCTTTTCAGTGCACTTCGGCCCGGGCTCTGAGCAGCTGGCGGCGTGCACGCGGTTCACCTTGTCGACGGAGAGAAATTTCAGCAGCCCATTGACCAGCCGGGGATGGCCGTCAAGTTTGGGCACCATGCGGCGAATGTCGTCGTAGTTGAGCACGTCGGGTTTCACCTCATATTTTTCACTTTCGGATGACATGTCTTTATCAGTCATAATCAGTTATGTTTTCGGTTGTTATGGCGCAGCGAAGGACAGATGAAGTTGACAATCCTGATTGCCGTGGCGTCAAAGCGCGTAGGGCGGTAGACGAAGTAACGCTGCATTACGAAGTTCCAGAACCACGACACGAGAATCGACACGGTCAGTCGGGCTGCGGCATAGTATCCGTCGGGCTTGAAGCCTATGCTGTCGAGCCACCTCCAGCGTGAAAGCACGTAGTACAGAGCCTCCGTACCGCCGGAGTTCAGGAGCATGCTTCCGCACCATATCATGATGTACTTCACAATCACGGCTTTCCACGGGCAATTCGTGGCCCTGAACGTGAAGCGGTAGTTGAGCACACAGTTAAGTATTCCGCCGGCAATGGCACCGATGGCCGTTGAGAACCACACGGGCAGGTCCAGGAGGGAGAACAGCGCGAAGCCCGTCAGCATGTCAAGGATGCCCGAAGACTGCGACGAGAATCCGCTACGCAGAAATGTGTAGAAGAGCTTGTCGCTGGTCAGCAGATTGTTGCTTACGTCCTTTAACCGGGTCATCGACTGTGGAGGGTTGGTGTTTACTTCGATTGATGAGCTTTGATAGCAGCCATTATGGCCTTGGCTATGAAGGGGGCAGCCTCGTTGCGGCATGGGGCGAAGCTGGGCCAGTCGTTGAAGTCGATTATGCGTATGTCGCCCTGGGGGGAGACTATGCAGTCGCCGCCGTAGATTTTCACGTCAAGAACCTCCGATGCCTTCTGGCATATAGCCTTCATTTTCTCATGGTCAAAGGGAAGTCCCTGGGAGTGACCGTTGATTGCCTCATGGCCATATTTGCTGTGGCCCGAGTCAAAAGGATAGAACCAGAAGAAGAAGGGCGAGTCCTGAACGCCATAGAACTTTATCAGGTCGCCTTCAAGATGGCGGTTGATGACGGCGCGTTTGATTCCGCGCAGGAAATACTCCTGAAGCACCTCCTGAGCCTCTTCGGGATGGCGCACATAGCTTACGTCCTCCTTGTGCATGGCGTGGAAGTCGCCGCGTTTAATCCAGCACTGGCTCATCTTGAGCTTCGTAAGCGCGTCCTTCACGCCCTCGTCAGTGTTGACGATGATACTTTCCGGATAAGGGATGCCGCAGCCCACGAGGATGCGTGTCATGCGTTCACGGGTGCAGTTCTCAATTCCGTAGCCGGAGTTGATTATAAGGTCGCCACTGTCCTCCAGCTGCTGCAGTTTCATTATGGAGCGCTGTTCACGACACATGTTGACTATAATATGTTCCTTGACCTGACCGGCAATGAGCTGCTCCTCGCTGTAGGTCGTAACGGAGCACCCGCGCTTGCGCAGCTGGTCAGCCACAAGGTTGAATATGGCCGCGTCGTTGCCTATGTGGTTGGGCGAGAACGCTCCGGCTCTCATTATGCCCGCTATGTTGATGTCTGCCATTTTCGTGGTAATGTGATTTGGGTTTGATATTGATTCTTGGTTATGTGTAGTGTGGGTAGTGGAGGCGTGTCAACCGATAAAAGCCTCGGCTGTAGCAATGTCGCCGGCGTGGTCCACGTCAATGATTTTGGGAAATGGATAAGCCCGCAGGTCAAGTCCGGCCTCAACGAGCGCGCGCTGATAATTGCGCATGCGACTCACTCCGGAATCCATGCACCGGCGGAGCACATCAAGAGCCGGAGCCGTAAGGCCGTAGATACCGCCGGAAATGTAGCGGACACCGGGGAAAGCCTCATCGCGGAAAGCGGTTATGCGCATGTCAGCGTCCACGTCAATGTAGAGGGGCTTCTCATCGTCAATGAATGAAGTGACGGCCATATACCCGTCAGCCTCAGAATCGGCCGCAAAAGCCTTTACGTAGGCCGCAAAGTCGTCTTGGCGGAATATGGTGTCGACGGTTGTCAGCACGAACTTGCCGCTGCTGAAGCCGCGGCTCACCTCGTAGAAACTGTGCATGGAGCTGGGGGTTGATTTCACCACAAGGTTGAACGGCACCGGAATGGTGAGCGACTGCAGATATTCGCGCACTTCGGTCATCTGCTCGTTAACAATGATGCTTAGCGACTCGGCGTCACACTCCAGCATAATGTCAATGAGGCGTTTTATCATCGGGGTGCCGCAGAGGTTGACGAGCGGCTTCGGGAGCTTCACCCCCTCCTGAACGAGGCGTGAGCCTTCGCCGGCAGCTATTATGGCATAGTTCATATTCTTACTCTTTTGAAAGGTCAAGGACCACGTTGTCTTTCTTGTTGCGCTCCACATACTGCTTGCGCAGCGGATTGCGGAGAGCTTCAGCGTTGGTGCTGCGCGCACGGAATATGTCGATGGCCGTATAGATAGCCTCACGCATTGACTGAGCCGAGGCCACACCCTTGCCCGCTATGTCGAAGCCGGTGCCGTGGTCGGGCGACGTGCGCACATGCGACAGCCCCGAGGTGACATTGACTCCGCTCCCCATGGCGAGAGTCTTGAACGGAGCCAATCCCTGATCATGATACATGGCGAGGACACCATCGAACTTCCGCCACATTCCGCTGCCGAAAAACCCATCGGCGGCAAACGGCCCGAAGGCGTTGACCTTGCCGGCCTGAGCCTCCTGTATGGCAGGGATGATATGGTCCTTCTCCTCCGCTCCGAGCAGCCCGTACTCACCGGCATGGGGGTTGAGCGACAGCACAGCTATGCGCGGATGGTGGATGGCGAAGTCATTTTCAAGCGCGGCATCGAAAGCGCGTATCTTGTCAAGCACTTTCTCAGTGGTTATCTCCTTTGCCACGCCGGTTATAGGAGTGTGGATAGTGACAAGCGCCACCCGCAGATTCTCCGAGGCGAGAATCATCAGGGCCTTGTCAGTGCCATCGCTAAGCGAGGCTTCAAGATACTCCGTGTGTCCGGGAAAGCTGAACTGGTCACTGTGGATTGTAGCCTTGTTGATAGGAGCGGTCACAAGAACGTCAATTTCGCCGTTGCGCAAATCGGCAACAGCACTCTCAAGAGCCATAAAAGCAGCCATGCCGGCCTCCTTTGTGGCCTGTCCCGGCTCCACTTTCACCTGCTCATCGACAACGTTGATTATGTTCACGCGCTCAGCATCGGCCTGACGGGGCGACTGTATCTGATGCAATTGAATCTGGGGAAGCTCGGCGGCCTTTCGGTAGAAACCGGCAATTTTGGCCGAGCCGTATATAATGGGCGTACACAGCTCCAGCATGCGTGCATCCTCAAGGGCTTTGATAATGATTTCGTAGCCGATGCCGTTGATGTCGCCGTGGGTTATTCCCACCTTTATTTTTCTATCTGACATGATTGGACGGTTCGATTGTAATTTCCCACAAAATTAGCAAATTTTCTTCAATCTCACCGCTTTTCATCCAAAACTTCACAGCCGCCACCGACTTACCCGCGTTTTTCCGCTCCCCGCTCCCCCCGCTCCCCTCCAATAACAGGAGAGCAGGAGAGCAGGAGAGCAGGAGAAACAACGCTAACACGGTAACACTTTATCGCGTGCAAATATAGAAACAGGCAGCTGAAAGCCTGCAACGGGTAGTATCTTTGCAGTGTGAATCACATACTCCCCGCCGGCTCTGACAATATATGTTATATATATAATATATATAGGGATAATGTATTCATAATTTTAGTATCTAAATATCTAAAATATTCATCTAATCTACTAATCTTTAACAAATTAAACTAACTATGGAAAACGATTACGATTTCATTCTGAATGACCCT
>CAZASF010000057.1:0-13136 GCA_964487725.1 uncultured Bacteroides sp.
ATTGAACTCGGGACCTCCGGGTTATGAATCCGACGCTCTAACCGACTGAGCTATCCCGCCATTTTTGTTTTGCGGTGCAAAGTTAGTTGATAATTTTTAATGAGGCAAATATTTCTGCCACTTTTTGAGTATTTTTTCACAAACCGAAGGTTACTGCACTAATCATCAGGACAATACAGAGGATGCTTGTTTTTTAACCAACGCTGTCCACCCGGCAATCTTTCCGGCTGTTAGATTCTCATGATTGACATTGTCAATGAGCAGGCCAACAGCCTTACCATCCTTGACAGCATCCGAATGTGTGAAATCGTAACCATCAGCATTGAAAGTGCCAATCATTTCGGCCCCAGTCTTAACTAGTACATCGTACATTTCACCAACGCCATTACAGAACGTATCGGTCATTGTCTCATCGCCGCACCCGAATAGAGCGACATATCTACCTTCAAGATCAAACTCCCCTACTCCATCAAGGAAATCATGCATGTCATCCTGAAGGTCTCCATCGCCCCAGGTGCTGGCCCCGAACAACAAAACTTCATAGTCACCTGCATCCGAAGGTTTTGACTTGGCAACGTCATAAACATCATCCTGTTCCACGCCAAGCGCTTTGGCTATCTGGCCGGCAATCTGTTCGGTTGTACCGGTTGTTGACCCGTAAAATATACCTATCTTTTTCATAATCCTGTATGTTGAGCTGTTAAATCATACTCTTAGAGTACGGTTTGAAGTAAACTATACACTTAAAACGCATGGCAAATTCTAATGTTCATAAAGTTGACCGCCGCGACAAATCATTCCGTTAAGTATAGCGCTCGTTAATGATAATTCACAAAAAGAATAAAATATGATTAGGGATATTGATTGAAATTGTGTAATTTTGCACTCTGAATAATAAAACCATATAATTAAAACCTCATGTCTGATAAACGAGTTATCAAAACGGCGCTAATCTCTGTTTTCCACAAAGATGGCCTTGACAATATTCTGAACATGCTTCATGCCCAAGGAGTGAAATTTTTATCCACCGGAGGCACAAAAAGTTTCATAGAGGGCTTAGGATTCCCCTGTCAGGCGGTTGAAGACCTCACCAGCTATCCCTCCATATTGGGTGGCCGCGTAAAGACTCTTCATCCCAAGGTGTTCGGCGGGATATTGAACCGCAGGGAAAACGAGGGTGACCGCGAACAGATAAAGCAGTATGAGATTCCGGAAATAGATCTTGTTATTGTTGACCTGTATCCTTTCGAGGCCACAGTAGCATCCGGAGCATCACATGAGGATATAATTGAGAAAATTGACATAGGTGGCATATCGCTTATCCGTGCAGGAGCCAAGAACTACCGCGACGTGGTAATAGTGGCATCAAAGGCCCAGTATGCCCCGCTGGCTGAAATCATCGGTAAAAATGGAGCTGAGACAACCATAGAGGAGCGTCTGTGGTTTGCCAAAGAGGCATTCAAGGTTTCTTCAGGCTACGACTCTCATATATTCAATTATTTTGACAGCCTTGATCAAAATGCGCCTACGGCATTCCGCGAGGCCTTTGACTCTAAGATGCATCTTCGCTACGGAGAAAACCCTCATCAGAAGGGCGCATTCTTCGGAGACTTTGACAAGATGTTCACACAGCTCCACGGAAAGGAAATCTCCTACAACAATCTGTTGGATATTGACGCAGCGGTTAGTCTAATATCAGAATTTACCGAGCCAACTTTCGCTATTCTGAAACACAACAATGCATGTGGAATAGCCACTCGCCCCACAATGCTCGAGGCGTGGAAATCAGCTCTTGCCGGTGACCCGGTTTCGGCTTTTGGAGGCGTCCTTGTAGCAAACAGGACTATTGATGCTGCTACCGCAGAGGAAATCAATAAAATATTCCTTGAAGTAATAATAGCTCCCGAATACACTGACGAGGCATACGCTATTCTTGCTCAGAAGAAAAACCGCATCATACTTCGCCAAAATTCACCTCTGACAACAACCATCCAGTTCAGAAGCGTTCTGAATGGGGCTTTGCTTCAGGAGCGAGACATGAAAATAGAAACTCCCGCCGACCTCACCCCGGTAACTGAGGAGAAGCCCACTGAGGCTCAGGTGGCCGACCTTCTATTTGCCAACAAAGTGGTGAAGAATAGCAAGAGCAATTCCATAGTACTGGCCAAGGACTCCATGCTCATAGCCTCAGGCGTGGGTCAGACATCAAGAGTTGATGCTTTGAAACAAGCCATAGCAAAAGCTCAATCGTTTGGCTTTGACCTAAATGGAGCCGTAATGGCTTCCGATGCCTTCTTCCCGTTTGCTGACTGCGTAGAGATAGCACATAAGGCCGGTATCACAGCTGTGATTCAGCCTGGAGGCTCAATACGCGACAACGAGACCATAGAATACTGCAACAAAAACGGCATAGCAATGGTAACGACCGGCATACGTCACTTCAAACATTAAGAACTTAATTACTCCACTATAAAATTTCATCCCACATAACTTATAACTAAATGGGACTCTTTTCATTCAACAAAGAAATTGCTATTGACCTCGGAACGGCCAATACAATCATAATTCACAATGACAAGATTGTGATTGACGAGCCCTCCATCGTGGCTATCGAAGTGGCCACAGGCAAACCTATAGCTGTAGGTAAAGCCGCCCAGCAGATGCAGGGTAAGGAAAACGAGAAAATCCGCACAATCCGCCCACTACGTCAGGGTGTGATTGCCGACTTCAATGCAGCAGAGATGATGATTCGCGGTCTTGTGGGCAAAGCCAGCTCAAAAAACCGTTGGTTCAGTCCCTCAATGCGAATGGTTGTCGGTATTCCCTCCGGCTCCACTGAGGTAGAAATCCGAGCCGTACGTGACTCATCGGAACATGCCGGTGGTCGTGACGTATATATGCTGTATGAACCGATGGCTGCTGCTCTCGGTATCGGTATTGATGTAGTTGCTCCTGAAGGCAACATGATTGTGGACATAGGTGGCGGCACAACTGAAATCGCCGTCATATCGCTCGGCGGTATCGTATCCAATAAGAGCATACAGATTGCCGGCGACGACCTTACAGCTGACATTCAGGAACACATGCGCCGCGTACACAACGTCCGCGTTGGCGAACGCACTGCCGAGCTGATTAAGATGAACGTTGGTTCAGCCCTCACCGAACTTGACAATCCCCCCGAGGACTACATTGTTCACGGCCCCAACGTGATGACCGCTCTTCCAATGGAAGTCCCGGTATCTTATCAGGAGATTTCCCACTGCATAGAGAAGTCAATCTCGAAAATAGAGGCTGCCGTACTTGCCGCTCTTGAGCAGACACCTCCGGAACTGTATGCCGACATTGTCAAGAACGGAATCTACCTTGCAGGTGGAGGAGCATTGCTTCGCGGTCTTGACAAGCGACTTACTGACAAAATCGGTATCCAATTCCACATCGCCGAGGATCCGCTTCTGGCAGTGGCCAAAGGTACGGGTGTTGCATTGAAGAATATCGATAAATTCTCGTTCCTCATCCGCTAACATCCTCTTCCACTCTCTGACTCTACGTTATCGGCCAATGATACGGCTGATGACAATAATCCGATACACTCCGCTGTCGACTTATGTCCGGCAGCGGAACTCCAATAATTGACACATCCTTAAGGATTACAACCTGACACAGTGAACAACCTTATTTACTTTCTGTTAAAAGCGCGTCCGTGGATTCTGTTCACGGTCTACGCGGTCATAGGCTGTCTGTTACTGTTCAACAGTAATCCTTATCAGCAATCCGTCTACATAACATCGGCTAATGCAGTAAGCACCGGAGTGTACAAGACAGCGACAGGCATAACCTCCTATTTCGGACTTCGAGACATAAACGAGGACCTACAGCGGCGCAATAGCGACCTTGAGCTCGAAGTGCTGTCGCTCAAACAGCAGCTGATGGAATTCAAGGACATGGAGTATGCCAGCACACATCCGGTAGATTCTGCCCTACAACGCTACAACTTCATTCTGGCCCACGTGATAAACAATACCGTTCACCGTCCGCACAACTACATCACAATCCAGAAAGGTTCCCTTGACGGGATTCAGCCTGACATGGGCGTTGTTGACCAGAACGGGGTGGTGGGCAAAGTAAACGTAGTCGGGCCGCATTCCGCCCGAATAATTTCATTGCTGAACGACAATCTGCCAATATCATGTAAGGTTAAGAACAGCAACACTGTAGGGTCGCTTGTATGGCCAGGCGGAGATTACCGGGTAGCATTACTTGAAGAGATTCCGCGACACGCCACAATTGCGAAAGGTGACACCGTTGTCACCTCCGGCTATTCCACAAGCTTCCCTGAAGGAATTCCTGTTGGGGTTATTCTTGGTGAGCAGAAAGGACATGATGACAATTTCCACACATTACGGGTGAAACTATTCACCGATTTCTCGAAATTATCAACCGTAAGAGTGGTGGTTGACAAAATGGCACGGGAGATAGAGACTATTGAGGCAGAATCAAATCTTGATAACGACGAGGGAACAAAATGAACAAGGCAGCTTTTCAAATGACCATCATCACACTTGTACTGATTCTGGTACAGGTAATAGTGCTGAACAGGATATGTCTGTTCGGCATGGCCGTTCCTCTGGCGTTCATCTATGTGATAATGCGGTTACCGGTGACAATATCGAAAGAATGGCTCTTCACCATAGCCTTTTTCCTCGGATTGACAATAGATATTTTTTCCGACACCGGAGGCATCAACACCCTCTCGTGTCTTATACTCGGCGCGCTACGTCACCCTATCCTGCACCTGTACTGCCCGCGTGAGGATGAGTTGACTGACCGCTATCTCTCCATAGCCTCTCTCGGACTGCTAACTTATTTCAAATACGCGCTCACCATGACCGCCATCTACTGCCTGTTAGCTATCAGCTTTGAATCCCTTACTCTATTCAACGCATGGCGACTCGTGGAGTGTATCATTACAAGCACAATACTTACAACGGCTATCATCATAGGAATTGACAGCCTAACCCTCCCTCGACGTGAGAAAAGATTATAATCTTGAGAAAAGGAAATACGTTATAGGCGGATTTATCGCAATTATTGTGATAATCTACATTCTGCGTCTGTTTAACCTTCAGGTTCTTGACAACAGATACAAGGATGATGCCGACTCAAACGCATTCCTGCGCAAAGCCATCTATCCTTCGCGAGGCGTGATTTATGACCGCAACGGCAACGTAGTGGTGTTCAACCGTCCGGCCTACAACATAATGGTTATTCCGCGCGACATACAGCCCTTTGATACTCTTGACTTCTGCAACACTCTCGGAATCACTCCCGAACAGCTTAAAGAGCGATTCGCCAACATGAAGGATAAGAGAAAAAATCCCGGTTACTCATCATATTCACCCCAGACACTGCTCTCACAACTTGACGCGCAGGACTACGGACGCATGCAGGAAAAGATGTATCGCTTTCCGGGATTCTTCATCCAAAAAAGAATAATGCGCGAGTACAACTATCACTGCGGAGCCAACATTCTCGGCAACATCCGAGAGGTATCACCCGAGGATATAAAACGTGATCCCTACTACAAACGTGGAGACTACACAGGCGACCTTGGCGTTGAGAAAAGCTACGAGAAGCATTTGCGCGGGGTAAAAGGAGAGGAAGTCCTGATACGCGATGCCCGTGGTAAAATCCAGGGACATTACGAAAACGGAGCCCACGATAAGAAAGCTGTGTCTGGACGAAATCTGACACTTGGCATTGACTTTGAACTGCAGGAATATGCCGAGAAACTTCTTGCCGGGAAACTTGGGGCCATTGTAGCCATAGAACCGGAGACCGGTGAGATACTCGCTCTTGCCACAGGCCCGTCGTACGACCCATCCATGCTGGTTGGACGTGACAGAGGTAAAAACTACAACACACTGCGTCAAGATCCGCTCACCCCTCTTCTTGACAGATCCATACAAGGAGCTTATCCTCCCGGCTCCACATTCAAACCGGGCCAGGGTCTGATTTTGCTCGAGGAAGGAATCGTCACGCTTGGAACCTCATTCCCATGCCACAGAGGATACATTAACGCCGGTCTGCGTGTAGGTTGCCACGGACACGCCTCTCCAATAGCCTTAAAGCCGGCATTACAGACTTCATGCAACGCATATTTCTGCTGGGGTCTGAAATCGATGCTTGACCGCAAGAACAAATACGGCTCGACGGCTAACGCATTTGAGGTGTGGAAGACACATCTTGTGGAACTGGGCTACGGATACAAACTTGGCATAGACATTCCCGGCGAAAGCCGTGGTTTTATTCCCAACGCCAAGTTCTACGACAAAATATATGGTGAGGACCGCTGGTCAGCCAACTCTATCATATCTGTCTCAATTGGTCAAGGTGAAATTCTTGCTACTCCGCTTCAGATTGCAAATTTGGGGGCTACGATAGCCAACCGCGGCTGGTTCCGCACGCCCCACGTGGTAAAGTCAGTGGAAGATACCATTTTGGATAGCAAATACACTGACAAACGCATTCCCAACATCCATAGGCAGCACTTTGAATCTGTGGCTGAAGGAATGAGAATGGCCGTTCTCGGCGGAACTTGCAAACTGGCAAATCTGCCTGACATAGAAGTGTGTGGTAAAACCGGTACGGCACAGAATCCCCACGGTAGAGACCACTCCGTATTCCTCGGATTCGCACCTTACCATAACCCCAAAATAGCCGTATGCGTCTATATAGAAAATGCAGGTTTCGGAGCCACATACGGTGTGCCAATCGGAAGTCTTATCATTGAAAAATACCTCAAGGGCCAAATTTCCGATTCAAGAAAGTACATAGAGGAGAATATGCTTCATTCAAGAACCATCTCATCAAAGCATGTCGACAAGAGAAAATAACATATCGGTGTTCCGCCACATTGACTGGATAACAGTGGGTATCTATCTGATACTTGTCATTGCCGGAGTGTTCAGCATCTATGCGGCAAGCTATGACTTTGACAATGCAAGCTTATTTGACCCGGGAGAATTTTCCGGCAAGCAGATTCGCTGGATAGGCCTGTCGCTGGCTCTCGTTGTAATCATACTTCTGTTTGATGCAAACATGTTCGAAAGCTATGCGATACCGATTTATGTGGCCATACTGTTAATAATGCTGGTTACCATATTCGTAGCTCCTGACATCAAAGGCTCCCGGTCATGGCTCGTGTTCGGACCCGTCAGCTTCCAGCCGGCAGAATTTGGAAAATTTGCCACTGCATTAGCTCTTGCAAAGTTGTTCAACTCCTACAACTTCAAACTGACTGCTTCATGGAAAAACCTATCGCTTGCGCTTGCAATTATTTTCATACCCATATTCCTGATTCTTGCCCAGCGCGAGACCGGCTCGGCTCTTGCCTACATGGCACTTTTCTTCGTACTGTATCGCGAGGGTATGAGCGGAATGGTACTTTTGGCGGCCTTATGCGCGGTCACATTCTTCGTATTAGCCGTAAAGTACACTGACACCCTGTTTCTCGGCATACCACTCGGCGAGGCAATGGTGTTCATGCTGATAATGGTGCTGATGGTTGCCATTCTTGCGATATACTGCAAACACATAATTGCTGCACGCAACGTGTTGCTATGGTTTATCGGGACAGGGGCCATTGCAGGCATTTTAACCCTATGTGGAGTAGAAGTCCCTGGTCTTATATACTTTCTGTCCGTAATAGTTGTGGCATGCATTTACTGCACGCTGTTATCGCTGAGAATCAAGAATTCAAGGCTGATGATGACCATATTTGCCACGATTGCAGCGATTATATTCCTCTTCTCGGTCAACTATGCGTTCAACAATGTATTGATGCCTCATCAGCAACAACGAATAAAGGTGACGCTCGGCATATCAGATGATCCTCTTGGAGCCGGCTATAACGTGAACCAATCAAAAATAGCCATAGGTTCCGGCGGCATAACGGGCAAAGGATTTCTTAACGGAACGCAAACAAAGCTCAAGTACGTGCCCGAGCAGCACACGGACTTCATCTACTGTACAATCGGAGAGGAACAGGGCTTTATCGGAGCAAGCCTTGTGATGCTTCTCTTCTTGATATTGATACTCAGAGTTATACATATCGCCGAACGACAGCCAACCGCATTCGGACGAGTCTACGGCTATTGCGTTGCATCGTATCTGATATTTCATCTTGCCATAAATATTGGTATGGTCATTGGGTTGTGTCCTGTAATCGGCATTCCGCTCCCGTTCTTCAGTTACGGAGGTTCGTCGCTATGGAGCTTCACAATTCTGCTGTTCATACTTGTCCGCATAGATGCCGCACGCAAGGAACATCACTCGTTCCGATGACATTTTTGGTGAAAAATTGTGTAAAAATTGCGGCGTTTTACTTTGTCTCCCCAATTGCTTTTACTAATTTTGTGACATGTTGGAGAGTTTGCTCTACATAATGTTCTCAGGCTTCGTGATCGGAGTCTTCATCAGCGCGCCCATGGGTCCCATTGGAATGCTGGTAATCCAACGCACACTCAACAAAGGGCGTCTGGCCGCACTCTACACCGGAGTGGGTGCTTCAATTTCCGACATGCTGTACTGCCTTCTATCCGGGCTCGGACTGTCGCTCGTCACAGACTTCATTGAGTCAAACCAGTATGTGCTCCAGATAATTGGCTCTGCTGTACTTATTATCTACGGAATTTATCTGTTTAAAAGCAATCCATCGAGAGCCATAACCAAAACTCCGGAAATGCCTTCCAACTACTGGCGCGACTTTGTTACCGGATTCCTGTTCACATTCTCCAACCCGCTGATTCTCTTCTTCATAATCGGTCTATTTGCCCGGTTCAGTTTCATGTCGCCGGAGTATCACTATTATCACTATATCCTCGGCTACCTGTCAATAGCAGGCGGCGCACTGTGCTGGTGGTTTCTGATCACATATTTTGTTAACAAGGTCAAGGGACATTTCAACGTACGGTCCATGTGGCTCATCAACAGAGTCATGGCAAGTCTGCTGATCATAATGGCACTCTTCGGCGCATTCCATGCAATAAAAAACATAATTCCCCCGCATTAACTATAATTAAAAGCATATACCACTCACATGAGCACCTCTACCCCATCATTGAGCATACCGTACATTCCGGAACTCGATAATATGTCGCAAGACGAAATAGTTCAGAAACTTGACAACTGCGGTGAACGCAGAAACATCGATTGCCTCAACTGGAAAGAACAGTTTCCCTACAAACCGCTCTCTACAATAGCCGTGGCTCATTCGGAAAAGAATCTTTATATTGACTTCTTTGTTCGATGCAACTATCTGCGTGCCGTCAATTACGAGAACAATTCTCCGGTTCATCAAGACTCATGCGTTGAGTTCTTCGTATGCCCTGACGGGAAACTCCCTTACTACAATTTTGAGTTCAACTGCATAGGAACCGCCCATGCAGCATGCCGTCAGGATCGCCATAGCGGCAAACCGTTCACTGACGAGCAACTTGACCGCATCAAGCGCTATCCATCATGTGGAACCCGCCCATTCAAGGAACTTGAAGGAATGTTTACATGGAATCTTCTCGTTGTAATTCCGCTTGATCTGATGAACGTGAAATACGAAGGCAAGCCTGTTTCAATGCGAGGCAATTTCTACAAGTGTGCCGACCTCACATCTGACCCGCACTTCCTCAGCTGGGCTCCGATTGACACCAAAGAGCCTGATTTCCACAGACCTGAGTTCTTCGGCGAGATAACCTTGGAATAATCCAACCTTAGTTACCATATTAAGCAGCGACAAAATATAGGACAGCTCTGCAAAAATTAGGCTGAAATATTTTGCCACTTGAAAAATTTACCTTAACTTTGCAATGCATTAGGAAAGAACCGACATGCATAGCTTGGCGATTTAGTGTAGAGGCCTAGCACGCCACCCTCTCACGGTGGAGACCCGGGTTCGAGTCCCGGATTCGCTACTTTTTTGACAGACTTAAGCGCTTCTCAATTCTTGAAGAAGCGCTTTATTATTTGTTATCATTATGACGATGCCCAACCCTCCCCTTTTCTCAATCATAACAGTTACATTCAACGCCGAGTCAACAATAACGCCGACGCTGAAATCCGTTGACGAGCAATCGTTCCGCGGATATGAGCATCTGATTATTGACGGTAAGTCAAAGGATTCCACTCTGGCAGCAATAAGCGCCCGGCACTCCTCACTACGCAAAGTGATATCGGAGGCCGACAATGGCATATATGATGCAATGAACAAGGGGATAAGCATTGCTAAAGGGAAATATCTCATATTCCTTAACGCCGGCGACAGATTTCACTCGCCCGACACCCTCAGGCACATAGCCGATGCGATACAAGTATCTAACTATCCCGGAGTGGTTTACGGACAGACACAGCTCGTTGACAATAAAGGGCAATACATAGCTGAACGACATCTGACTGCACCGGAGCACCTTACGTACGAAAGTTTTGCCAACGGTATGGTGGTTTGTCATCAGGCATTCGTGGCGTTAACCCGTCTGGCCCCGCTATACAACCTCAAATACCGATTTTCAGCTGACTACGACTGGTGCATACAATGCTTGCAACACTCCCGCAAAAACGTACTTGTGCCCGAAACTCTGATTGACTATCTGCAGGAGGGAACCACTACGGCCAACCACAAGGCCTCACTCAAGGAGCGATTCAAAATAATGTGCCACTACTACGGCGTAATACCCACAGTTTTGCGCCACATTTCATTCATTCCCCGCTATCTCAAACGCCGAAAGAATAACCTGAAACAATAATGATACTTCTCAACACAACGTTCTGCATATCACCGGCGGACACTGACAACTTCCGCAGATGGATTGATAAGGTGTATCTGCCTAAGATTAAAAGCATTGAGAACTCTGACCACAAGTTTCTCAAAGTTGGTTCCACGGCCGATGACTGCCTTTCTTTCGCTGTGCAGTTCACTCTTGGCGATGAATCCGACGCACAGATATGGATTGACAAGATTCTGAACCGCCTTGTTGCGAAAGCCTTTACCGGAGAATATAATCTTTCACCAGACCGACTGCTCCACTTTTCCACCATCATGGACATACTGGACTGACAATCAGCATGGACAGCAATAGCCTGAAAAAATATGACAAGATAATACTCGGGATTGACCCGGGCACAAATTTCATGGGCTACGGACTTATAGGAGTCAACGGCAAAAAGCCCTCGACTATCGCTCTGGGAGTGATTCACTTGAACAAGCTGCCTGACCACTATCTGAGACTTCGCAGGATATATGAACGCGTGCTCGGACTCGTAGAGCAGTATTTGCCCGATGAACTTGCAATTGAGGCGCCATTCTACGGCAAGAATGTGCAATCAATGCTGAAACTTGGCCGGGCTCAGGGGGTTGCCATGGCAGCTGCCCTGTCGCGCGACGTACCGATAAAGGAATACGAGCCGAGAAAAATAAAGATGGCCATAACAGGCAACGGAGGAGCCTCGAAAGAGCAAGTAAAGGAAATGCTCCGCAGAATCCTGAACCTTGACGAAGCGCAATTACCCACGGAACTTGACGCAACAGACGCTCTTGCCGTTGCTCTCTGTCACTTTTATGAGTCCACACGTCCCATACCTTCCTCCGGGAGCAAATCATGGAAAGATTTCATTGCTAAAAATCCCGACCGCGTCAAAGGCCTATAGGATGTAAAGAAATTTTTCATTATCTTTGCCTACCAACCAGACACTTAAAATTTAAACCATACGAAAAATGTACAGATTTGACAAACGTATCGTCATTACGCTCGATGCCGGAGGCACCAACCTCGTGTTCGGCGCAATGCAGTCAAATGAATTTATCATTGACCCAATCACACTTCCGTCCAACTCCCACGATCTTGACCTGTGCCTGTCAACTATGGTCAACGGTTTCGAACAGGTAATTGCCAAACTTGACCAGAAGCCGGTTGCTATCAGCTTCGCTTTCCCCGGTCCGGCTGATTATCCCCACGGTATAATCGGCGGTCATCTGCCCAACTTCCCGTCGTTCCGCAATGGTGTAGCCCTCGGCCCGTTCCTCGAAGAGAAATTCGGAATACCAGTCTACATCAACAACGATGGCGACCTTTTCGCTTACGGCGAAGCAATTGGCGGAGTCCTTCCCGAAATCAACGCTAAACTCAACGAACTTGGAAGCACAAAACGCTACACAAATCTCCTCGGCTACACGTTTGGAACCGGCTTCGGCATAGGTATGGTCATTGACAATCATCTCAACCGTGGCAATAACTCATGCGTAGAGACCTTCTGCCTGCCCCACAAGGACAATCCCGAACTGATGGTTGAAGAAGGCGTTGCCATCCGCGCAATCAAACGCGTATATGCCGAAGAATCAGGCGATATCAACCACACATTCGAGCCTTACGATATATGCCTCATAGCTGAAGGTAAGAAAGAAGGCAATCAGCAGGCTGCAATCCGTGCATTTGAGAAATTCGGAGAGGTTGCCGGCGATGCTATAGCCACAGCTGTTACGCTGACTGACTCAATTGTTGTTCTTGGCGGTGGACTTTGCGGCGCAAAGAAATTCTTCATGCCATCACTCATGAAACAGCTCCGCGGATTGCTACACACCGTTAATGGTGAAGAGCTCAGCCGACTGCAAATGAAACCTTTTGATCTTGACAATGACGATGAGTTCGCTCAGTTTGCCCACGGTGCAGCACGTTTGATAAAAGTTTATGGAACCGAGCGTACGGTGGTTTACGACCCCATGAAGGCCACAGGCGTTGCAATATCCAAGCTCGGAGCGAGCAAAGCCATCTCTATCGGAGCTTACTCATTCGCACTATCAATGCTTGACGAGGCCGAAAAGTAAGCAAAGGCTCACCTCCCGATAACAATACCGGCTTGGAACACTAACTGATTCCAGGCCGGCATTATTTTATAGTCAAGCAGTTATGCCTGCACACTATTAATTCGAAGCATCTTCAAATATCGTCACCATAGGGCGGCATAAAACGTCTTTTGAAGCAGCTGTATTTGGATTATATGTAAGCTGTTCTTCATACGTTCCACAGTCGATATAATTAACGTGAGTTCGATATAAGGATTCACAGTTATAATAATAAAACAATCAGTCATTT
>CAZASF010000058.1:0-12975 GCA_964487725.1 uncultured Bacteroides sp.
ATTTATCTCCGGCCTAGGCTATGATAGTACAATCGGCCATAAAACTCGGAAAATATTGCGTGCATACAGTTGACACAATGAATGATGCTTGGAAGCAAGCGGATTTTTCAAATTATGATGTAGTGTTCCACGTTGCCGGAATAGCACATGTAGACCCCAAACCCGAGATGGCTCCGCTATATTATAAAGTAAATCGCGATTTGACTATTGAAATTGCAAAGTACGCAAAAGAACATGGTGTAAAGCAATTCATTTTCATGAGTTCGATGATTGTCTATCACGCTTCAAAATCGCTGAAAGGAAATGTTATCGATAGAAATACAGTACCGGAGCCAAACGATTTTTATGGCGATTCCAAGCTGCAGGCCGAAAACGGATTGAAGGAACTGGAATCAGAGGATTTTCATGTAGCCATTTTGCGTCCGTGCATGATATATGGCACTAATGGGAAGGGTAATTTTCAACGGCTGGCTCAACTTGCATTGAAGACTCCCATTTTCCCTGCTTGGCACAACAAACGCTCAATGCTGTATATTGATAATCTTAGTGAATTTATTAAGCAAGCGATTGATCGCAATCTGTCAGGCATTTTTCATTTGCAGAACAAGGAATACGCCGATACAGTGGAAATTGTAAAATTCTACGCAAAGACACATAATCATCCCCTGTGGTGTTCACGAATTTTTAATCCACTTGTGTGGTGCGGTTCTTTTGTACTAAGGCCTTTGTGCAAGATGTTTGCCGACCAATATTACACACAAGAACTTACTTATTACGATTTCGATTATCAGATAGTCGCATTTAAGGAATCGTTGAAAAAGATTCAATTATGATTTACGCTATAATCTTTGTGTTGCTAGTTCTGCTTGAATTGGCATACTTTCGCGTGGCCGATAGGTTCAATATAATCGATAAGCCTAATCTGCGCTCATCGCATAGCTCCATTACACTTCGTGGTGGTGGAATTGTGTTTCTGTTTGGTGCGTGGATTTATGCCGATTTCTTTGGATTGAGCTACGGCTGGTTTCTGTTGGGACTGACATTGATAGGACTAATAAGCTTTATTGATGACATACATTCGTTGCCCGATTCATTCCGATTGGTTGTGCAATTTGTTGCAATGTTCTTGATGTTCTATCAATTAGGCATACTCAACTGGCACGATTGGTGGATTGTGCTGATTGCATTGATAGTCTGCGTGGGAATAACCAATGCTTACAATTTCATGGACGGCATTAATGGCATAACAGGAGGCTACTCTCTTGCGGTTGTTACTCCGCTGATTTATCTGAATTGGAAAGATGGATTTATTTCAATGCCTTATCTGTACGTCACAGGCTTGTCTCTTTTGGCCTTCTGCATCTTCAACTTCCGTAAGAAAGCAAAATGCTTCGCCGGTGATGTCGGCTCAATTACCATAGCGTTCATTCTTTTATTCGCCCTTGGCAAACTGATACTTCAAACCGGTGACTTCGCCTATATTGTTTTCCTTGCCGTGTATGGTGCTGATTCTATTTTAACCATTTGTCACCGCATACAGCTGCGTGAGAATCTTGGTGAAGCCCACCGCAAACACGCCTATCAGTTGATGGCAAACGAGCTAAAGATACCACACGTTCAAGTGTCATTGCTATATATGATAATCCAACTCGCGATTTCGTTCGGCATGATATACTGTCCGATAAACCACTATATTTACCTCGGTATAGCAATCGTGGTATTAGCGATTGCATATCTCCTTTTTATGAAGAAAAACTATCATCTTCATGAAGCATATCTCAAATCTAAACAAGCACATTCATGATTATAAACGACAAACTACTCGATGAAGTAACTGCAAAGGCTGAGGGAAGTCCTCGCCTTCGCATGAACTATAACCTCCATGAAAGTCTTGACGCAAAAGCGCAGCGCCTAATTAATGTATTGCTCCCCGGGACGCCTCTTCCGATACACCGTCATCGCCACACTGCCGAAACCTACATAATTCTCCGCGGTAAGATGTTCGTGGTATTCTACAACGACATGGGCGCTCAGGTTGAACGATACCTCCTCGACCCAACCCAAGGCAATTACGGCGTACAAATCCCCAAAGGCCAGTGGCACGGCATCGAAGTAATCGACCCCTCCGCCATCATCGAAGTTAAAGACGGCCCCTACACACCTCTCCAACCTGAAGATATGCTCGACTAGAATGGAGAAGAAGATTAATATAACGTTAGATCAAGCTATAGAAGCGCTAAACCGTGTAGCATACGATTATGCCGATATAGATTTCGTTGCATCGGATATCTACTGTGGCATAACAAATGATGTTAAACGTAGAGAGAATGAGCATAATGCAAAGTTCCTCATCACACGTTTTAAACTCAGATATTGCAAGAGAGATAGAACGTATAATGGCCAAAGAAGGCTTTACAACCGGGAAAGTGGCAAATGGAGCTAAAAAAGACTCAACATTTGTATATTTATATCTTACTACGCCCGACACTAATCAGTTTGAAGATTAATGAGAAAGGATATTGCTATGTAAGCCGAAGATGGGTGGGCGGGAGCTTGATTATATCAAGCCTGCGCTTGCCGAGGATTGGGCAGTACCAATGGATCCCGATTGAACGCTTACAAGACCATCATCACTGGGGCTGTTGGTGGTGCAGCTGGCGTAATCCACACTGCTTCAACAGCTACGACAGATTGTCAGCCCAACGACAATGTTGAAGCTCTTCGCGTCTACCTCGACAATGCCAATATCGAAGCACGTCCTCTCTGGAAACCGATGCACAAGCAGCCCGTCTACAAGAACGCTCCTGCATACGTCAACGGAGTATCCGAATCCCTCTTCAAAGTCGGTATCTGCCTCCCCGCCGGCCCCTACGTCACCGACGATGACGTCCGTTACATCGTAGATACCATCAAAGAAGCCATTGAAGGGTAATAGCAATATCGATTCTTGCAATAAAGATGAGATTGTTTTCGCCGGAGACTGCTTTCACGTAACAGACCAAAAATCTGTAAATATGGAGTTCTATGAACACTGCATACCATATCAAAAAGGCATTTAGTATGTTTTGGCGGAAATAATTAATGTACCACTTTAATGCTATTATGATATTATGGTCAGATCCTTTTCAGAATATATAGAAGCCATAGATTTCATCAAATTTTATGATGAGAAGATTCTGCCCAAGAAAGGTGGTGGTAGAGATCATATTTCGCCATTGAAATACAAGCCGACATTTGAGAGAGAAAAGGATTGGATTCATAAAATGTGCATGAGTGGAGATTATCGATTCTCTCCATATTCTGAGAAATTGGTCTTAAAAGGTCGAGGTGAGTATCCGCGAGTATTATCTATCCCAAACGTAAGGGACAGATTTGTTTTATCATTACTCAATGGATATTTGAGCAATGTCATCGGTATAGTTAGGGAAACACCTAATCGATATATACTTAGACTTGCTCAATATCTCAAAGAGTGTGAAGCCACCACCGATAAAGTATACTTCTTCAAGGCAGATATCTCTGCCTTTTATGATAATATCAATCACTCAATTTTGTCACGGCAGTTGGCCAATAAAATTGATGCAGTGGCATTGAAGCTCGTTATAAATGCCATTACTACACCAACAATCAGCATAGGCAAAAAACAAGGGATAGAGGTGAATATTATCGGTGTTCCCCAAGGATTGGCAATCTCAAATATACTGGCCGAGATTTATTTTGATGGAGTCCATAAACAGCTAAAGGAACAGTTTAAAGAAGGTTTGTTCTTAAGATATGTAGATGACATACTTACAGCAGATACCAATCAGAAGGATTTTGAATCAATTATATCTTCTACAATAAACAGCCATAATCTTGGGTTGTCATTATCTCATCAAAAAACTCAAACTGGCGTTATTGGAAATGATGTGTTTGAATTTATTGGATATAAGATTGAAGGCAAAATATTCTCTATTAAGGAAGTGAATAAGAATCGTTTTTCTAATAGGTTAGTAAGGAGATGCCATCAGATTAGAACTCAGTACGAAGAAGTTTCCATTCGCCCCCGATATATAAAGGATGAGAATGAATTCATTGATTTTGCAAGGACTGATTTGAATTTTCTTATATCTGGGTTTAAAGTCAACAATCACAATTTCGGTTGGATTGCTTATTTTCAGCAAATGAATGATTTGAAGATTCTATATCAGTTTGACAGACTAATCAAAAAATCATTAGGGAAAGATCTGTATGAGAAACTAAAACCGAATTCAATAGTCCGGACATATCATGATTTGCGTGAAAATATGGGAAAATCAATTCTTGTTGATTTTGATGGTGTGACTGAACGAGGAGAAAGGTTAGGTTACCTAAAGACGTTTGGCTATCTGAAAGACAGTGAATACCGCGACATTTCGGACGAAGAGATTAATAGAAGGTTTAGTAGTCTCATTCAATCATTTATAAAGTCAAGTGAAATTGACGTCGGAGAAATATCATAGAAGGGAGGAGTGGCTGCTTTTAGGCAGGATTGGTGTAAAAACCAATGTTGGTAAGACTTCTTCGGCAGTCATTGATTGTCGGCCGTTTTTACGGATTTGTCCGTGGCAAATTTTATCTCCTCCCTTCTTCTTTAAACAAGCATAAATGGGAAAAGAAAGCTTAGAAAACATGGCCACACGATGTTGGCGGACTTCAGCCGCTCGGTTTGAAGCATCAAGAAGAATGCAACGCTGTCATAATGCTTCTACATTATGTGTAGCGATGCTTTCATTGGAAATAATAGTAATAAACCTACTCGTATTCATACCGTCACTTCATCTAGACGATAAGCCTATTACCATTACAACTGTTTGCCTGTCTGCATTTGTGTTAGTACTGTCATTGATTATTTCGCAGTTAAAATACGATTCAAAGGCTAAAGAATATCATCGATGCGCAATGGAATTGGCTAATCTTGAGAGGAAAATAAAAATATACATCTCTATGGGTAAGCCAGAAACATATGAAACAATGATGAATTTCAATGGACAATACGCAAATATTCTAAAGGATAGTGATCTAAATCATTCTACTACAGATTATGACTGGGCTATTTATAAGAATGAAAGGAAAAGTGGAAGAAGTCCTGCGTCATCTTATGAATCCAGAAAGTGGGAATGGACATATATAAAATGGCATTTTTTACTTTCTGATAGTATTTATAATCTCATCACAGTTATGGGAGCCGCTGCAATTTTCTTTGTTATTATATTCTGCAAAATGTAATTCTAATTCCTATGAAAAAGGCAGAGTTGGAAGCGAGGGAGAAGGAACTGAAGGAGCAGGTCATATGTTTACGATAAACGTTAAGGTCAAGACTTCAAAGAAGGACAACGCTGAAGGAACTATCTGGTTTTCGCTTAATGAGGGAACAGCTTCAAGGCAATTCAATACAGAAGTGGGGGCTGCTACGGAGGCGTTAACTACAAAGAATCTGGACTTTGCGCTGTCGGGGATTAAGCGTCTTTCGGAGATAATCATTGAGGCGAATGATAGTGGGATTCCAGTTTTCTTTGACTCTATTGCAGATAAATTCCAAGCTGAAGTGAAAAGTCTCGCGGTTCGCAAGGATTTGCATAATGGCTTTAGTATTCCCCGTAGACTTATCCGTGTCTGCAAGCCATTCGATAAATATGTCTCAGCCACTGAAACCACACCCACCGGCAAATTGACAGTCGGAAATATAGCGGACTATATCAGTTGCCTCCTTGAAGATATGAAGGAGACGGCACGTCCGGGCACATACACCAATTACAACACAACCTTATGTACTATTGATGATTATGTCGCAACACTCGATGACAAGAACAAGGAAATTGACGGTGATTTCATCTCAGGATTTGCGACATGGAATAAAGACAGAGGGCTTATTGAGAACACTATATCATTCTATCTCAGGACACTCCGCACCATTCTTGGCAAAGCTCAGGATGAAGGGCTAATCACAATTGATAATCTTTGGTTTAAGGGACTTAAATCTAACTATGAGCCTGATTCTGAAAAATTAAAGGAGCAAATTCTGACAAAGGATGAGCTTAATCAGATTGTGGATGCCGACTCGAAAGTTGCCCCACGTTTGGACGTGTCGCTCAATATTTTCATGTTCAGTTTTTATTGTCACGGCATGGAGTTGATTGACATACTGAATCTTAAACTTGATAATATTGTTGGTAATACACTCATTTACAACAAGCGTCTGTCGGGACAACAGGAAACCATCGTGGTGGATGCTCCTATCAAGAAAATCATACGCAAGTATGCCGATAAAAAGACCGGGACACTACTACAAATCAGCCAATATTACAATGTTGGCAATGAGTCTCAGGCAATCCGCGTGGCAATCAAGAGAGACATGAATATCCTCTTCAAACTGCTTGGCATCAACAAGGAATTTCAGTTCAGTATGGCGAGAAACTCATGGAATGAACTGATAAAGAACATCAGCTTATCAGAGATAATACTCTCCTAAAGAGAATTGACATAAACCACATACTGCAACGGCGGTGGGTCATTCAGACTTGCCGCCGTTGTCGTTTTAACGTATTGCAGGCTATATAAAGGTTGGTACAGACTTGATTCCAAGTATCTTTTTTGGAAAAAACTCTTAGAAAATCAATTAGCGCACATCGCCGCCCCTAAAGGCGGCGAAAATTTTTCATGAACAGAGCGATGAGTAGGTCTTTATCCCGGTTCTCATCGCCCTATTCACGACTATGGTATCTTTATGCTCTCTTTCGTTCCTCTATCAGTTTGGCGTTGTCGCTGATGATTTTGGATATGCGGTCTTGGTATTTGCATACTCCGTTGGCAAAGGCTCTGCATTGGATAACGTGACAATCCTCGATGCTAATCTCAATTGTAGCAATCTGTTTGCCGTGGTATTCCGCCACCAATACAAGAGATGACTCTTTGAGGTAATACCGGGCGGCTGCGACACACAGATGCTGCTGGTTCCCAACCTTATAGTATTCATCAATGCTGTCAAGCGAATGGATACTGATTTCGCCGTCCGACATTTCAATTCCGAAATAGCGTGATTTCAGTTCAATAAACTTGGCTTGGTCTTCAATGGCTCTCTGTCGGTCGGCTTCTCTGCGCTCTTGTTCACGCTTGCGATTAACCTTTCTGACGTATAAGTCGTGGGCGGCATTGAGGTCTTTCGGCATAAGGAGGGAGGGTGAATTGAGGTCTTTTCCCATAGTTTCCAACATTCTTATGTAATCAAACCATTTGGATACACTATTGAACTTATATCCGTGGCGCATTGCAATCTTGATGGAGTTCCAATACTTATCAACCTCCATAGGGTAATAGGTAAGGTATCTCAACATTTCTATTTCCCCAGCTTTCATTAGTGTTTCAGCCTTCGGATTGATAAGCAAAGCCTTAAACAACTTGATGGGGTGGATGCTTGATGCGGATACGTTGTAGCCATTGCGCTTTAGGATGTCCGTAACCTTGATGCGTGGGTATATCCATTGGTCGGAAATGTGTTGGAATGCGTCATTGTCATTTCTGATTTCCATTGGGGAACCAAATGCGAAACAATCGCGGTAAATGCCCAAGGTCCTTTGCAATCCCACCACTGTGGTACGACCATACTTGTCCAACCAATATTGTCCAATCTCTATAAATGCCGGATTAGCCTTCATTCCTTTCCTGAACTCCACTATCATCTGAAACATTCTGACGACTTGAAAGCCTTTGACTGCGGTGATGATGTTGAAGTAGGATTTATCCCTCACTACCCTTTGGGTAGTAGTCTTTATCTCAACCTTTGTTCCACAATGGGGACAAGTGCATTTGCCTTCCTCGGCTTCAAACTCTTTACCGCATATAAGACATACGGCTTTCCCCTTCTTGTATTTAAGGGCATAGTTGTCAATCGTATAGGTCAATGCCCAACTCTTTTGGGCGGTGGTGAGTGGGCGAAGTTGCCCACTCATTGCCAATATCTGACGTTGCTTATCATTTCTCGGTTTCATCTTTCTGTCCTCCACTTGGTTAAAAGTCCTCTCCGAAAAGATTTCCTTGTTCAACATTGATTTCCTGTTTCGCTTTCGGTGTTGATGTTGCCTTTGGTTTAGGCTGGGATTGTCTGCGGAGTTCCCTCAGTTGCTCCTCTCGGTACTGCTCCATTGCCTCAGACATTGCTTCGGCTCGCTCTTCCTCGGTGAGTTCCTTTGCAACCACAATCTTGCAGTTGACGTTGGGAGTATCCTCCAAATTTTCATCGTAATAGTGCATCACCAGACCGAATACGCTGTCTGAGTCCATAATGGTCAGTCCGCTTTTCTTTACCTCTGATGCCACATAGTTCAGAGCCTTCTCTATTGACTTGGAGGGGTTGGCATACTTTATTGCAAGTATGGGGTCGCTTGCGCAACGTTCCTCCATATAGTTACGGATAACCTCCATAACTGCGTTTGATGATTTAATTTCTTGTGCCATAGTCGTATATATTTAGAAAGTTAATATGCAATAAATTGCTGCAAGTAGAGTGATTATGCTGATTAGCCAACCAATACCTCTCACCATCGGCTTTACCACCACCCATAGGACAATCCCGATTATCATTGAGAGAACTATCCCAACCACCTTGAACAACCTGCTTAATGCGGTATGAGCTGGTGAAGGTGTGAAGCTCGTATTTCTAATATGTCGGTCATTCTGTGTCATAAGGCGATATTTTTTATTTGATTTTCCGCTTAATGCGTATAATCACTGTTTGAAGTTCGTTTGCTCGTTTACTCCCGGAACGTGACGGGGTAAGGAGGGCTGTTCGCCGACGGCTGGAAAATACTACCCGCCAAGGGAGGTGTGGAGATTTTTCTGACAGGCGGCAAGAGAATAGCCCTATCCCGGCACGTCATTCAAACACGAGCAAATTAACTTCCACAGTGATTGCCTTTAAGCCGAAAAGTGCAGAATGAACATTGAGCCGCGAGAGCCTTTGGAGACACAGAATGTCCGACATACTGAAATGGCATAGTCACCTAATCATATCGAAGTGCAAAATATCAAAAACGGAAATGCCCACCACCGTAAAAGGCGAATGAATGTGGCGTGATTCAAAAGTGAAGACCCGGCGAAACGTTGAAAGACGGCACATTCTTTCGCCCCGTGTGGTGCAAAATCAACGGAAGAGTGGCGCGACGGCTGAAATCATAGTATAAAGGAGCGGACAAACAGAAAACGGAGTAGCTGTGACAGTAAGAGTTGGAACTGCGACGTTCCCGGCGCAACCGACTCCGGCTGTCAGCGACTCGGTGTTCCGCCCGCTCTCATCATCAGACAATGCGGTCTGCGGTAGTGCCGGACTCGCTCCAAACGCCGCTGACGGCATTGTCCTTCCTCTGAAATGCCTCGCATTATCGACTCCTAAACCCAGCTGTTGCGCCTCTCTGAAGTTTCGCAGTGAGTATGGCTTCGATTTTCTTGTAAATATCAAATATTTGGGTTAATTTTGCAGTCCAACTGTAAAACAAGGCATAATTTTAAGTAAACCACGGAATGATACGCGAATTTTGGACTGAAAACTATTTGTCGATTAGAGAGCGGCAGACAATGTCATTTGAGACCGAAGGCGATGATGATAACTGGATGAGTGCAGAAATCTCAGAAGGTGTAAATCTCGACCGGGTAGGTATTATATTCGGAGCAAACGCTTCGGGTAAATCAAATATGCTCAAAGCCATGCAGAATGTCTTTGAGTTGATGTTCATTGATAGGAAAGACAGGAACGAGAAGGTTTATTCCGAAATGCCATTCGCTTTGACAAAGGATAAGCCAACAAAGATGTTCGTATCATTCTATGCGGATGGCATCCGATATGACTATATGATTTCTTATCAGGAATGCCACATTATTCGTGAGGAGTTGAACTACTATCCGAACAAAAGCAAATCGCTTTTTTACGAGCGCGATTATGTGGGTGAAGACAGCCAATGCGAGATTAAATTCGGCACAAGCATCCGAATAAAGGCAAAGACACTTAGGACTCTGAGGGAACATACACTCAACAATCATTCAGTCCTTTCCACCTACGGCAAGGTTTCATTGTCGGAGGACGCTTCTAAAATTGCTTCGCTATATAACTGGATAAAATCTCATGTTCATGGCGTAAGCAACGAGCCGACCGGTCTTGTAGAACTTCTCAAAGAAGTCAGTCAGGACGAAAAGAAGAAAGAGTTCTTTATTCAGATGTTGAAAAAGGCAGATTTCAATATCTCAAATTTCAGCGTGATTTCTGACGGAGCTGAAAACCACGTTGAATTTGTGAACACTTCAGAGGATGGAAATTTCATGCTTCCGCTCTCCACCCAGTCCGCCGGAACAATTAAATACCTTACAGACCTCAATTATTTATATGATGCTATAACCGGCGACCATATCTATATGCTCGATGAACTGGGTGAAGATTTGCATTATGATCTACTTCTTTATTATATACAGGTTTTCCTTGCCAACTCACGACAATCCCAGTTGTTCTTCACGACACAGGAGATGACACTTCTTTCGGAAGACCAGTTTAATGAGAACAGACAGTCAATATGGTTTGTGGAAAAATCTTCTGAAACTGCGGCCTCTGAATATACCCGCGCAGATAAACTCGGATTGCGTAAGGAACACTCCTTATATAATTCATATCGAATTGGGAGATTTGGTTCCAAGCCTTTGTTGGGTTCACCATTCATCTTAAATCAGGAGTGAGCCATGCCGAAAATTAGACAACAGACAGCCGTCATTATCGGCGAAGGACCTACGGAGTTCTACTATCTAAATTCATTGAAAGATGAGTTCAGACAGTTGCAGAACATCAAGCCTGACACTCCGAAGAATACCAGTTTGCGCGAGTTGGAACGCTCTATTGAATCTGCTATATCAATGGGCTATGATAGGATTTTCTGCTTGATTGACATGGACAACAAAAAGAAAGACCCGACGAGTTGGGCTGCCTACTCTGAATTGAAACGCAAGTATCACGGCAAGAAAGTCAACAATGAGAAAAAGGGCATCAGCTATGAAGTACGGTTTTTCGAGACCGACAGATGCACAGAGCTTTTCTTCCTCTACTATTTCAAATATACCGGACAGAACTTCCCCGATTCAAAAAGCATAGAGGATGAATTGTGCCGTGTATGCGGATATGAGAAAACCCAACGTTTCTTCCGGACGCACCCCTTGCATCAGTTCTTTCAGAAACATGGCGGCAGCCTGACCAAAGCCATTGACAACTCCCTGAAATCAGAGCGTGGGTTACAGAATGGCGAGCGCGATTACACATATTCAGAGATGGGAACGATGTTCAAGGAGTTGGGAATAGTATGAAATCAATCAGATTTTTTAACATAGGATCCCTTGTGTACACCGCCAGAAATGACTAACTTTGCAGAGCCGGATGAAATACGGCGCAGAACATTGAAACTCTGTCGTGTGCGTGACATGCACGCCAAAAGACCGAGCCAAATATCAAATTGATTATCAACGCATTGCAAAAATATTGTGAATCCCACGCGGATCACTAAAAATCAAGCAGTTAGACAAAGCCTAATTGCTTGATTTCTTTTATATCCCTTCAATTTTTGCATTCACTGTAAACCAATATGTAAACCGGGGAATAAGGGGTCAGTAGAAAATCGCGAGTAATTGGGGGCCATGATTTGCCCGCAAATATTCCTTGTCAGTGTATCTGTCCGGGAGGTGTTACTTTCTTTTTCATCAGGGCATTGTAGAATCAACGAGCGGCGGCGGATGGAATATCATCTATTATTCACTCCATAGCGTTTTAATTATCTTATTTTAAGGGGTGTGCTTCATGCGGAGTGCATCCCTTAATTATTAAAACAACAGAAATAATATGGCAACAATAAAATTGATATTCAGGGAGTCCTCATCTATTGACGGAGAGGGAGCTCTTTACCTCCGCATTATCCATAAGCGGATGGTACGCCAGATTCATACCGGATGTCGTGTATTCAGCAATGAGTGGGATGATGAGGATTGTACCGTAAAATCTACGAAAACCGGTTCGAGAGCAACTCATCTTAGCAATGTAGTCAACTGCTTAAAAATCAACATCCAGCGGCTCAATACCATTATCGCCGATTTGGACTGCCGAAAGGATGACTACACGGCAGATGAAGTGGTGGAGAAATATATGTCATCCGAGACAGTTGTAGGATTCATTTCATTTGCGCGAAAGGTTATTGAGGACACCAGGCATTTGGGCAAGCGCACCACCGCCGAGCATTACGCTTCGGCATTGAACAGCTTCATGCGCTATAATGGCAAGCACGAAATTCCGTTTGAAAAGATAGACCACAAGCTCATTTCCGGGTATGAAAATTATCTCAGGAATCTGAATCTCTGTCCAAACACTACATCTTATTATATGCGTAGTCTGCGTGCCTTATATAATCAGGCTGTGGAACAGGACCTGACAAAGTGCCGCGACCCTTTCAAGCACGTCTATACGGGCGTGGCAAAGACCGTAAAAAGATCGGTTCCGGTGGATAGGGTCAAGGCTCTCAACAGTCTTGATCTGAGTCAGGTCCCGGCGCTTGAACTGGCCCGTGACTTGTTTATATTCAGTGTGTTTACCCGTGGCATGGCATTCATTGACATGGCATATCTGAAAACGAGTAGTATTCGGAACGGGTTTCTGACCTATCGCCGACATAAGACGACTCAGCAACTTATAATAAGGTGGGAGAAATCCATGCATAATATAGCCGCCAAATACAGTGCGAAAGAATCGGAATATGTGTTTCCGTTGATAAATTCAACAAATAAAGACGTTAGAACGCAATACCTTAACGCATACAAGTCTCTTAGCCGACATTTACGGAAACTTGGTGAGATGATTGGCCTTTCGGAGCCTCTTACATTCCATCGGGCACGCCATACATGGGCGAGTGTTGCAAGGAGTAACAAGGTGCCGATTTCGGTGAT
>CAZASF010000059.1:0-12386 GCA_964487725.1 uncultured Bacteroides sp.
TAAACGCCTATACCTAAAACAAAATATAGTCCCACTCATTGGGAAAGTTTTATTTGATAATTTTTCTCATATCGGAGCTGTGTCTGATCTCTTTTTATGTGCCTCGGTCATCCTCTCGTCGGCATCGGGTTGTACTATACAATAGAAGCGCAGGAATCTGTATCTGTTACCGTCCTACTGCTTGAGGCTTCTCGCATTGCCCTGTCGATGTCGGACGGCAACGCAGAAGCCCACGCTTGTATATGCAACAAAGGCTTTCGGCTCGCTCTTCTCAGAGCTGAATGCCAAAATGCTTGGTATTACATACTCACGGGCATCCACCGTTGCTCAATCCTTGACATCAACATGAAATTTTGCGAGAATTTACAAGCAGTCAAGAATCAGCGCGGATAAACGCTTTCTTTTATTATGTCATTGCAAATGTACGAAATAAAATTGAGAGTATCGTTGATAGCTGCATAATTTTGGATTCTACATGATGTAAAATAGCGGAAATAGTTGTAACTTTGCCGAAAACAGAATCCAAACACTCATATTCCCAATGAAAAAGGTATTGCTCCTGGGCTCAGGTGCCCTGAAGATAGGACAAGCGGGCGAATTCGACTACAGTGGCTCGCAGGCGCTTAAAGCTATGCGCGAAGAAGGCATAGAAACGGTGCTGATTAATCCGAATATCGCAACAATCCAGACCTCCGAGGGCGTGGCCGACAGGGTTTATTTCCTGCCAATCACGCCTTTTTTCGTAGAGGAAGTTATAAAAAAGGAACGTCCTGACGGAATCCTTCTGGCATTCGGCGGACAGACGGCTCTCAACTGCGGAACAGAATTGTATCTCAACGGCACTCTTGAGCGTTACGGCGTGAAGGTACTTGGAACCTCCGTTGAGGCGATAATGATCACCGAGGACCGCGACTTGTTCGTCAAGAAACTTGATGAAATCAGCGTAAAGACTCCCGTGTCGGAGGCTGTGGAAACGGTGGAGGCCGCTCTTGAAGTGGCTCGTCGTATAGGTTACCCTGTGATGGTGCGTTCAGGCTATGCGCTTGGCGGACTTGGCTCCGGTATATGCACCAACGAGGAGGAGATGCGTGTCCATTGTGAGAGTGCTTTGGCTTTCTCGCAGCAGATTCTTGTTGAGGAATCGCTCAAGGGATGGAAGGAAATTGAGTTCGAGGTTATCCGCGATGCGAGCGACCTTTGCTTCACGGTGGTGCCTATGGAGAACTTTGACCCGCTTGGTATCCATACCGGTGAGTCCATTGTTGTGGCGCCGATTGTATCGCTGTCACATGACCAGATTTTAATGCTGGAGGATATAGCCCGCCGCGTGGTTCGCCACATCGGCATTGTGGGTGAGTGTAATATCCAATATGCGTTCAACGCCGAGACAAATGACTATCGCATCATTGAAATAAACGCCCGACTGAGCCGCTCTTCGGCTCTTGCCTCAAAGGCATCAGGCTATCCCTTGGCATTCGTGGCAGCCAAGCTTGCTCTTGGTTACAATCTTGACCAGATCGGTGAACCGGGAACGCCCAACTCAGCAGCCAAAGCTCCGGAAGTTGACTATATGATAGTGAAGATTCCCCGCTGGGACCTCACTAAGTTCGTAGGGGTTGACCGCGAGATTGGCTCCTCGATGAAATCTGTGGGTGAGATAATGTCCATAGGCAAGAGCTTTGAAGAGATTATCCAGAAAGGCCTGCGTATGATTGGGCAGGGCATGCACGGTTTCATTGGCAACAATGACCTCCATTTTGATGACCTTGACCAGGCATTGGCTCATCCTACTGACCTGCGTATATTTGCAATAGCACAAGCACTTGAGGAGGGATATGAGATTGACAGAATTGTGGATCTCACCAAGATTGACCGCTGGTTCATCAGCCGGTTGGCCAACATTGTTGATTTCGGACGTCGCCTTAAAGGCTTTGACCGTATAGAATCCGTTGATGCCGCTACCCTTGCCGAAGCAAAGCGTCTCGGTTTCTCCGACTTCCAGATTGCACGTCTGGTTGAAGACCCCAAGGGCAACATGGAGCGCGAAATGATGGCTGTCCGTAGTCAGCGTAAGAAACTGAACGTTCTCCCCAAGGTGTGCCGAATCAATACGGTGGCATCCGATCACCCTGAACGTACCAATTACTTGTATGTGACCTACGGCGATGCTACCAACCAGCGCCGTTACACCGGGCTTCCCACCCATAGCGTTATCACGCTTGGCTCCGGTGCCTACCGCATAGGTAGCTCGGTTGAGTTCGACTGGTGTTCAGTCAATGCTGCTTCCACATGTCGCAAACTCGGATATGAGGCTGTGATGATTAATTATAATCCTGAGACGGTGTCAACGGACTATGACATGTGTGACCGCCTGTACTTTGATGAGCTCAGCTTTGAACGTGTCATGGACATAATAGAGCTTGAGCGTCCCCACGGTGTGATTGTCAGCGTGGGCGGACAGATTCCCAATAATCTTGCCATGAAGCTCTATCGCAGTGAAGTTGCTGTACTCGGTACTTCGCCCGTGTCAATTGACCGTGCTGAAAATCGCCATAAATTCTCGGCCATGCTTGACCAGCTCGGCATTGATCAGCCCCGATGGAAGGAGCTGACCACAGAGGACGAAATTGACGAGTTCGTACGTGAGGTTGGGTTCCCCGTGCTGATTCGTCCGAGTTACGTGCTCTCCGGTGCTGCGATGAATGTATGCTATGACCATGAACAGATGCATCGCTTCCTCGGCGCGGCTGCCAAGGTGTCAAAAGAGTTCCCGGTTGTTGTTACTGAGTTCCTGCAGAATGCTAAGGAGATAGAATTTGATGCAGTGGCCCGCAACGGGCAGATTGTGGAATATGCCATTTCGGAGCACGTGGAATTTGCCGGTGTGCATTCAGGCGATGCCACCCTCGTGTTCCCTGCTCAGAAAATATATATGGCCACGGCGCGAAGAATCAAGCGCATTTCCGCCCGCATAGCCAAGGAGTTGAACATTTCCGGTCCGTTCAACATTCAGTATCTGGCCAAGGACAATGATGTGAAAGTAATAGAATGTAACCTCCGTGCATCACGTTCATTCCCGTTTGTCAGCAAGGTACTTAAGAAGAATTTCATTGACACGGCCACACGCATCATGCTCGGTGAGAAGATTGAGAAGGTTGACACCTCCACGTTCGACATTGATTATATCGGCGTAAAGGCATCGCAGTTCAGCTTCGGCCGTCTGCACAAGGCCGACCCCGTTCTTGGGGTTGACATGTCATCGACAGGCGAGGTTGGTTGCATCGGAAAAGACTTTGATGAGGCTCTCCTCACGGCTATGCTCGCCGTGGGTCAGACAGCTCCGAAGAAAGCCGTGTTGGTAAGTTCGGGCGATGTTCGCGGTAAGGTTGACATGTTGGAGGCATGCCGCCTGCTTGACGAGGGCGGTTTCAAAATCTACGCCACCGAAGGTACGGCCCGATTCCTCAATGAGAACGGCATAGAGGCAACACCTGCCGTTTGGCCTGACGAGGAGGGTACCGACAATGTGCTTGACCTTATATCACACCATAAGGTTGACCTCATTATCAACATACCCAAGAACCACACCAAACGTGAACTAACCAATGGTTACCGCATACGCCGCGGTGCTGTTGACCACAATATTCCATTGCTCACCAATGCCCGACTGGCTTCAGCTTTCGTTAAGGCATTCCTTTCGCGTCCGCAGGAGAGCATCAATATCAAACCCTGGCAGGAGTATTGATTATGGAAAGTTTTCACAGTCTGGCTGTGCGCCGTCACAGCATACGCCGATACACTGACGAACCTATCAGTGCCGATGACGTAAAGCTGATTCTTGAGGCGGCACTCCTTGCTCCTACATCAAAGTGCAGCCGTTCATGGCAGTTCGTGTGTGTTGATGACCCTGACATGCTGCGTCGCTTGGCTGAATGCAAGCCGGCCGGTGCGGCTCCGGTGGGTCGGTGCAAGTTGGCCGTTGTGGTGGCCGGCAATCCCGAATTGTCTGATCCATGGGTTGAGGATGCCTCAATAGCTGCTGCTTTTATGCAGTTGCAGGCTGAGGACCTTGGTCTCGGATCATGCTGGATTCAAGTCAGAGGACGATTCACGGCCGATGACATACCCTCAGAGGAATACGTGCAGGAACTTCTCGGCATGCCCGGAGAGTTGCCCGTGCTGTGCATAATGACTTTCGGACATAAGGATGAAGTCCGAAAGGAGGTTGACACATCGAAACTTCTATGGGAACGGGTCCACATAGGGACATGGAGCAATCGCGACTGAATTTGCCGGTACGCACGGTTGTGATTGGTTCCGGTAATGTGGCATCTACCATAGCTCCGGCCCTTGAGCGCGCCGGAGCTATAGATGTGTGTGCCGTCTACAGTCCTACTCCGGGACATGCAATGACTCTTGCTTCCCAACTTTGCAACGCAAAGGCTCTCACTTCGCCCGACGAGGTGCCTGCCGATGCCGGGTTTTATCTTGTGGCCGTCAACGACGATGCCATCGCAGAGTTGCCATTGGAGCTTGCCCCGAATCCCGAAGCCCTGTGGGTTCACACCTCCGGTGGGGTTGACGCTTCGGTGCTGGCTCCGTTGTCGGACAGATACGGAGTGTTCTACCCCTTGCAGACTTTTTCCAAGGGTGTGGCCGTTGATTTGAAGCGCGTCCCGGTGTTCATTGAGGCTCGCGAAAATGCCGATGTGGAGTTGCTGCGCAAAATGGCATCAACGATTACGCCGAAAGTTTATGAGGCCAATGGGGAGATGCGTTGCAAAATGCATGCGGCGGCGGTTTTCGCGTGTAATTTCACAAACCATCTGTGGGCCATGGCCGATGATATTCTTAGGCGCGAAACAGGAACGGATCTCGCGGTGCTTCATCCGCTGTTGGAAGAGACGTTGCGCAAAGCCATCGAACGCTGTCCGGCCGATGTGCAGACCGGACCGGCAGCAAGGGGTGATCGTGGCGTGATTGATAAGCATGCATCGCTGCTGAAAGCGGATGAGGCTGAAATCTACAGGTTGTTGTCAGAAAAAATAATATCATACTATTCAAAATGAGCTCTATAGCCTACGACTTGACTAAGATACGCGGCGTGGCGTTTGACGTGGACGGTGTTTTATCGCCATCCACAATCCCAACATCGGTGGACGGTGAACCGCTTCGCATGGTCAATATCAAGGACGGATACGTATTGCAACTGGCCGTTAAACTCGGATTGAAGATTGCTGTGATAACGGGAGGCCGCAGTCACGGCACAGAGGTGCGCTACCGAGGACTCGGAATAACTGACATATTCATGGGAGCATCTGTGAAAATTGACATTTTCCGTGGATGGATGGCGTCAAATGGCCTTGAACCGGAGTCGGTTGCTTTCGTGGGCGATGACATTCCGGACCTGCAGTGCATGAAGTTGGCCGGTCTGAGTGTCGCTCCCGCCGATGCATGTTACGACATCAAGGAATTGGCCACCTACATCTCTCCGGTCAAAGGCGGCTATGGTGTGGCACGTGATCTGCTCGAACAGGTGCTTAGAGCGCAGGGCTTGTGGTTGAACGAGGCAAAAGCTTTCGGTTGGTGATGGGACTGTTCGACAATCTTTCCGACTACGAAATAATTCTGGCCAGTGGCTCACCGCGTCGCCGCGAACTGCTTGCTATGCTTGGTTTTGACTTCAAGGTGAATCCGTTGAAGGACGTTGACGAGAGCTATCCCGATAACATTATGCCGCAGGATGTACCCCTCTATCTTGCACGCAAGAAATGCCAGGCCGGATTAGCCGGTCTGTCCGGGCGAAGTATGATAATCACAGCCGACACGGTTGTGGTATGCGAGGGTAGGGTGCTCGGTAAGCCTGATGGTGAGGAAGATGCAATGCGAATGCTGACCACCTTGTCAGGTAAAAAGCACATGGTTGTAACCGGAGTCTCGGTTGCCACGGCAGAAAAACAATTGTCGGCATCGGCCACAACAGAGGTGGAATTTGCCGAATTGACTCCCGATGTGATGCGTGAATACGTCACACGCTATCGTCCCTACGACAAAGCCGGAGCGTATGGCATACAGGAATGGATTGGTGCCGTTGGTATCAAAGGAATCTCCGGTAGTTTCTATAACGTTATGGGTTTGCCGTTACACCTACTGACTAATCTCCTACTGCAATTTTGAAAAATTATTGATGGGCGATTTTGTTAAATCTGTTGCGTGAAACAGAATAAAAACGTAACTTTGCAGCCCTTGGCAGAACAAATCCCGTGGAGACGGCGTTCTGACCATACCTTCACCATTGGCTGAAGCTATCAAAGATTCAACTGGGGCTGACCGGTTTTGACAGCGTGTAGAGGTGGTGTGGAAGCATGCAGAGCCATGATGGATGGTGCTCTTTAAACTCCGACATCAAAATTTTTAAATGGCGAAAATAACTACGCTCTTGCTGCCTAATCGAAGTACAGTAGATTAGTTTAATCGCCGCAACAGTTGCAGCGACAAGACATCGCCCGATTGTCCTGGTCCCGAGACTAATCGACAAGGCGGTGCAGATAAATCGGGAATAGCTCCGATTCATCCTCGGATGAGGAGCGAAAATTCAGAGGATAAGGCCGTGGTTGGAGGTCTTTAGCCTGCCACAGCCCGACACCGAAGTAAAGACTAAGCATGTAGAAACCGCATTAGTTCCGCGTTTGGACGAGGGTTCGAACCCCTCCAGCTCCACTCAAGTCTGATGAAAGACAATGAATAATCCTGCAACTCGCTGAATTGCAGGATTTTCTATTGTGTAGTATACAGCGCAACCATGTGGCCTGTAGTCCGTGACGGGGCGCCCCCATTCTTCATCGTGATATTTCACATAAAGAGGGGCATCGCCACACCACGGACAACGGATTGGTCTTTCGTTAATCATTTCAATGCCAGGCCATCGTGGAAGGCATTGCCAACACGAGTGCCAAGTGCCACATAGCCATTGTGGATAGGATCGAATGTGATGAGTTTCATCTTCTCCACATCGGGCTTGCCGTCTTCTGCAAGATAAGCTTCATCGCAAACAATGTTCAGGATTTCGGCAATGATATAGTAGCCTGTCTCTGACTCGTAGAGTTTCTCCTTGATGCGACATTCCATTGTCAATGGGAAGCAACCGAACACAGGGGCATTGACAGTCTCAGCCTTTGATGATTCCCATCGGGCTTTCTCAACTTTGTTGTGTTCCTTCTTGCCGCTTACTATGCCGACATAATCGGCTGCAACCATTGTGTCAACAGTGGCGAAAGCGACTGTAAAGTCCGGACAACGGTTGAGATTTTCGGTGGTGGCATGACTGCCCATCGAAATCATAATCTCGTTCGCGTCCCATTGCCCACCCCATGCGGCGTTCATTGCATTGGGTGTACCGTCGGCATCGTAAGTGCCGATTATCAATACCGGTTGTGGAAGCATCCACGCCTTTGGATTAAAGTTTTTCATAATAGTGCGATATTATTTTGTTGCTTCGGCTTTGAAGGCCTTGGCGGGTTTGAATGTCGGAATTTTGATTGCAAATACACTTGCCTTTTCTATGCCGGTTGATTTGGCTATCTCTGTTACGATTTCAGCTTTAGTCATTTTGCGTACTTATCTAATTTAGACTGCAAATTTACTAATTTTTGAGGAGATTAGCCGTTGACTCTTGTAAGGAATTAAAATATTAAGTAATTTTGCGTAATCAATTACGCAATTAAAAACCGATATATAGGAATGGACTTCTTTGAACGTACAGGCAAAATGGCTATCGGGAGCAGATTGAGGGTCTTAACCGAAACGCTGACACGCGATGCCGCAAGCATTTACGGCCTTTATGGTGTTGACATAAAGCCCAAATGGTTTCCTGTTTTTTACTCGCTTACAGACGAACAACCCAAAAGTGTCACTTCCATTGCGAGGGAGATAGGACAGTCGCATCCCTCGGTCAGTACCATAGTCAAAGAGATGATGAAGGCAGAACTTATCACGGAAGTTGACGATAAAGCCGACCGCAGATGCACTCTGATAACGCTTACGGAATACGGCAAAAGTCTATCTCAAGAACTTATCACTCAGCTTCGTGATGTTGAACGTGCGGTAGCGCAGATCTCATCTGAATGTGATAATGACCTTTGGGCAGCTATCGCTGATTGGGAGAAGGCTCTCGGACGTAAATCTATACTTGAACGGGTAAGGGAGATAAAAGAACAGCGTGAACATTCGGAGGTGGAGATTGTCGAATATCAATCTCATTACAAAAAAACGTTCTATGAACTCAACCGCAAGTGGATAGAATTGTATTGGGAGTTGGAACCGCACGACATTGAGGTATTGGAAAATCCAGAGAAGCATATCCTTGAAAAAGGCGGTCATATATTCGTGGCGCTATACAACGGCTTTCCCGTTGGTGTATGTGCCCTGTGCCCCATGCCGGAGGAATCGCCTTATGATTTTGAACTGGCAAAACTCGCGGTCAATAACTCAATCCAACGAAAAGGCATAGGCCGCAGACTTTGTGACGCAGTCGTGAACAAGGCGCGTGAACTGGGTGGAAATATGCTGTTTCTTGAAAGCAATACCCGCCTGAAACCTGCAATAGCCCTCTACCGCAAGCTTGGCTTCAAGGAATTACCAGAATATCATCCGGCATACGCCCGGGGTGACATACAGATGGAATTACCACTCTAAACCAACGTAAATCATGAAAAACAAGATATATGTACGGCGCGAGGATGCGCTCAAAAAAACATTCAAGGGAGTGAACCTAGACTCTCTTGCCGTTGGCGAGAAGTCAATGGTGACGAAGATGAACTATGTGAAGGGTAACTTTGCAACGCTTCACACTCATCCTCACGAACAGTGTGGCTATGTAATTTCGGGTGAATACCATCTGATTATAGATGGCGATGAAAAAATTGATGTGATAATGCATCCCGGTGACACATATGCAATCCCCGGCAACACGCCCCACTCTTTTGAGGTCATTGAAGGTGGTGAGGTCATTGATGTGTTCACTCCACTGCGCGAGGATTATTTATAAAAACATCTAAAATTGAATCAGGAGAGGACTCTATATTGAGAGATTGGCTGACCCCTTCTGTGGTGAGTTACAGCCCGAGGGATACGATGATATTCTCGCCACTCCTGTATCTAAATTTTTCGGACTCTCCATCATTTGGCCTATTGCTCTGCATTGGCTTTAAGCCAGTCGGTGCGAACTTTGTCGGGAAGATGCTTTACGGTGAAGTCTGAGAACGTCACGTTGAAGCCGTCTCCGTCAGGACAAGCAGCCATCATGCCGATTTTTACCGGACGGTTGGCTTCCATCCAAGCATTTCGCATCATGGTATATTCCTTGTCATCGAACGAATAGAAAATCTCTATTGCATCGAGTCGTCGAACAGCCTTTATCCACAATTCTTTGACAGGACGGTCAAGGGCGATTACACTCCAATCGGATGTGTGGTGGGTCACAACGGTACTGAGGTTATATTTCCCGTCAACAAACTCAATGCCGCATTTGATGTAATTTTCATGGTCTATGCGTATCATCATCCCGGCTTGGTCGAAGCGTACCTTGTAGTCACCACACACCTTTACTTTCGCTTCAAATTCACCGCCATATTCGGCATAATAGAAAGGTGCATCATCAACGGTGAAGCCATAGTGGGAGATGCGCCAGTAGTCGCTTTTGGGAGTGACACTCATGGTGAGTTTACCATCTTTAATCTCCCACTGCTCCGGTTCGTTAAACCAGTTCATCTTTTCGAGGGTCTGCGCCCCGATGGTCTGCGTCAGCACTGCCGACAATAAAAGTATAAGAAATTTATTCTTCATATCCGATTAACCACGATTATTTGTTAACTTTGCAAAGTTAATGCCTTATTCATTAGCTCACAATGACTATAAATAACCATTTTTGAGATGAACAATCGTCGTAAAATTGATTCTTTGTTAAGAAATCAAGACTTCAGGTCCGCACAAAATATTGAAGATATTGCGTATAGATACGCCGAGAGCATTGCCTCCATTGAAAATGCCGTGGTGGTGGTCAGTGATTTGAAAAATGGTAGAAGCAGGATATTTTGTGGTGGTTTCGCCAAGATTATCGGCGTTGACGGCTATAATGCAGAGAATTCCATTTGGGAAAAGGAGATATTCAAACTGATGGATGAAAAAGAGCTGGAAGAAAAGTATTTATCTGAAATCCGATTCTTTAATTTCATTCGAAAGATACCCAGGAGCAAACGATCTCGTTACTGTCTGCTATCACGTTTAAGGTTCAATACCAAAGACAATGGTTGTATAGATGTTGCGCATCGGATGTACTACAAATATGACGATAACTGGTCTGTGAGATATGGAATATGCGTATATAGTCCGGCTTCAACTGAGATGAAATCGCAATGCCTGATATTGGATTTGCTTACAGGCGAGACATTGGAAATGTGCAACGCATCAGATAAGTCAATACTGAGCCGGCGTGAATTACAAGTCTTGCAACTGATAGAACGTGGCCTGACAAGCAATGATATAGCTGAGCAACTGAATATAAGTCGTTACACAGTAAGCCGTCATCGTCAGGAAATCCTTGCGAAACTTCAAGTGCGCAATTCCGCCGAAGCCTGCCGTATAGCGCGGCAACTTGGTATTGTTTAATCAGGATGATATTGTTTTTCCAATAGATCTTCATAAATTCCTTGCCGGTTAAAATTCTGATATTAGGAAGAGTACACATAAACAATGATAGTAAACAATGTTAGTAGGAGTTCAAGCCACAGTGCATCATTAATTATTCAAATATAATTCAAATAGACATTTTTCTCTTTGAAATTTGTATAATTCGCAAATTTTATCTACTTTTATGTTCAACAAAACTGTTTAACATAAAAGAAATATATGACCACCACAAATAAAGACACTGAACAGCTGATACTTGAAGCCGCAGTAAGGGAGTTTTCCGCCAAGGGTTTTGATGGAGCACGGACTGCTGCCATTGCTGCTGAAGCGGGGGTTACGCACACAATGCTCCATTATTATTTTCGCACTAAGGAAAAATTGTTTGAGCGTATTTTTAAAGACAAAATTGAAAGTATCCTCAATATGGTCATCACTCCGATGGTCAACACCAAAGGAAACATCAGGGATAAAATTAGAGAAGGAATAGAGAAGCACTTTGACTTCTTGATGGAAAATCGTGAGCTGCCAATTTTTTTCATCACAACACTCAACTCCCGCCCGGAGCTTTACAATGAAATAAAAAGGTCGTTGATGGCAACGGCGGATGAACGAAAGGGCGGATTGCAGAAAGAACTTGACTTAGCCGCCGACAAAGGCGATATCTGTCGGATGGAAGTTTCAAGTCTCTTGGCTGATATAGCATCGCTCAATGTTATGCCCTTTCTCGCTTACCCGATTATGATGGCAGCGCTTGGCTACTCTTTTGACAAGGAAAGGCAATTCTTTGCCGAGAGAAAAAAAGAAAATATAGAGATAATACTCAAACGATTGTCATGAAAAGACCATTTTGTGTTTTGATGTCATTGTCACTTTTGCTGACGGCATACGCTGAAACTCTCACGTTAGAGCAGTGCGTTAGGATGGCGCGTGACAATTATCCTTCAATTTCCCAATATGGCATTATTGAGAAGGTTGAACAGTTCAATCTCTCCAATGCCTCAAAAGTGTGGCTACCGCAGGGCGCTGTGTCGGGGCAAGTGACATGGCAAAACGATGTGGCAGCATGGCCGGAACAATTTGCAACCATGCTTTCCCAACTCGGCATGGATTTTCCCGGTATAGACAAGACCCAATGCAAGGTTGGGATTGACATAAGTCAACAGATTTGGGACGGAGGCACAACTGCTGCTAACAAACGTGTCATAGAATTGGCTGCCGAAGTTGAACGCCGTTCCATTGACGTGCAGATGTATGATGTCGAGGGCTGTGTGCAAGATGTTTATTTTGGAATTTTACTTCTTGACGGAAGAATCGAAAGTGCGGAAAAGTCAATAGCTCTTGTGGGTTCAACACTGTTGCAAGTAAGGTCGATGTATCGCAACGGCGTGGCGATGCAAAGTGACTGCGACCAGATTGAAGCGAAGCTTTTGACTCTGCAACAACAAAAATCACAGTTGGTATATACCCGAAACAGTTATCAGCGGGTACTGGAAATATTTATAGGAGAGCCGGTGGGAGAAAGAGAGTTGGCTTTACCGATTCAAAACCATGTATCAAACTCTGAAAGGCCACAGCTTCGACTATTTGATGCCCAACTCAGGAGTATAACTTCACAGGAGGGAGGTATCAAGGCATCATTAATGCCTCAGATTGGAGCCTTTGCATCGGGATATTACGGCTATCCGGGATTCAACATGTTC
>CAZASF010000060.1:0-11954 GCA_964487725.1 uncultured Bacteroides sp.
TTGAATACACGCCTGAAATAGTTCTGATTACAGCTTTATATCGGCCCACGACAGCTTCGCAGGCATCGGAAATTTCACCGAGAGTAGCACGCAGGCCGGCAGCCTTAACGGCAAGGTCAAGAAGATTACCCTTCTTTGTGCGCACACATTCGGTAATTGCTTCAAGGGCCTCCTTTACTTTGGCCTCGTCACGATTTGCTTTGAGGACATTAAGACGCTCAATCTGCTCTTTGCGCACTTCCGTATTGTCAATTTCAAGGATATCAATGGGATCCTCGTGCTCAAGGCGATACTTGTTGATACCGACAATTGTCTGACGGCCGGAGTCGATACGAGCCTGTGTGCGGGCTGAAGCCTCTTCAATTCTGAGTTTGGGAAGACCGGTTTCGATGGCCTTTGCCATACCTCCAAGCTTTTCAATCTCCTGAATGTGTTCCCATGCGCGGTGAGCAATCTCGTTGGTCAGTGCCTCAACATAATATGAACCGGCCCAAGGATCAACCTGCTTGGTGATCATGGTCTCTTCCTGAATATAAATCTGAGTGTTACGGGCAATACGGGCCGAGAAGTCAGTAGGAAGTGCGATGGCTTCATCAAGGGCGTTGGTGTGGAGCGACTGAGTATGTCCGAGAGCGGCACCCATAGCCTCAATACATGTACGGCCAACGTTGTTGAACGGATCCTGTTCCGTAAGCGACCAGCCTGATGTCTGTGAATGAGTACGCAAAGCGAGTGATTTCGGGTTCTTGGGGTTGAACTGCTTAACAATCTTGGCCCAAAGCATACGAGCAGCACGCATCTTGGCAACCTCCATGAAGAAGTTCATGCCGATAGCCCAGAAGAACGACAGGCGCGGAGCAAAAGCATCGATGTCCATTCCGGCATTCACACCGGCGCGGAGATATTCCAGACCGTCAGCCAATGTGTAGGCAAGCTCAATGTCGCAAGTCGCACCGGCTTCCTGCATGTGATAACCGGAAATTGAAATCGAGTTGAACTTAGGCATGTTCTGCGAAGTATACTCGAAAATGTCAGCGATAATGCGCATTGAGAATTCAGGAGGATATATATAGGTGTTACGCACCATGAATTCCTTGAGAATGTCATTCTGAATCGTACCGGCCATTTCAGTCAGCTTAGCGCCCTGTTCGAGTCCGGCATTGATGTAGAATGCGAGGACCGGAAGAACGGCTCCATTCATTGTCATTGACACTGACATTTTGTTCAAGGGAATACCATCGAATAGCACCTTCATGTCATCAAGCGAGCAGATTGACACACCGGCCTTACCAACGTCACCAACCACGCGCTCGTGGTCGGCGTCATATCCGCGGTGTGTTGCAAGGTCAAATGCCACAGAAAGACCTTTCTGACCGGCAGCGAGATTGCGGCGATAGAATGCGTTTGACTCGGCAGCGGTTGAGAAACCTGCGTACTGACGGATTGTCCAAGGACGCATGGGATACATGGCACTGTACGGGCCACGCAGGAAAGGAGGAAGACCGGCAACGTAATTGAGGTGTTCAAGGCCTTCGAGATCGTCCTTTGTGTATACAGTCTTTACCGGTATGAGCTCAGGGGTGATCCATTTCTCACCCTCAGCAATCGGAGCATGCTGCGCGCCGAATGCGTCTTTTGTTATATCTATTGTTTTAAAATCGGGTCTCATTATGAACTGATTTATGGGTGAAAAATGAATTACTTCAGAAGACGGCTGTTAAAGTCACGAAGAACATCAAGGACATTACAACGGACATGAACATAGTCATTGATGCCGACAGCCTTAAGGTCGTCCATGCATGCGGGAGCGCCGGCAACAACAAATTCAGCGCGGCCATCAAGGTACTTGAATGCCTCGGGAGCGAGTGTGGCATATTCATCGTCGCTTGAGCAAAGGACTATTACGTCAGCACCCTTTTCAAGAGCAGCGTCAACGCCCTGCTCCACGGTGTCGAATCCAAGATTATCAATAATTTCGTAGCCGGCGCATCCGAAGAAGTTGGTTGAGAACTGAGCACGGGCAAGACGCATTGCGAGGTTTCCGATTGTCAGCATGAATACTTTGGGACGGTTGGCAGCAGCCTCCGTGGCAAGACGAAGAGCCTCAAAATCACTTGCTGCGCGTGTAACGGGCAGGCCCTGAGTGTTCTCCTCTCCATCAGCATGGCTGCATCCACAGCCGCATGTGCCGGCTGTCTGTATCTTTTCTGCGGCCATCTCATTGATGTTAGGGAACTGGTTTGTTCCAAGAAGAATCTCTTTGCGGCGGGCAACGTCAGTGTGACGCTTCTCCGAGGTCTCACGGACCACCTTCTGTACGTCACCGTCATTAACCTGCGAAAGGAATCCGCCGGCATCAACAACGCCAAGGAACACCTTCCACGCCTGTTCGGCGATGGCAACGGTCAGAGTCTCTACATAGTAGCTACCTCCGGCCGGATCCACCACCTTGTCAAGATGGCTTTCCTCCTTAAGAAGGAACTGCTGGTTACGTGCAATTCTTTCCGAGAAATCATCGGGTGTCTTGTAGGGAGTGTCAAACGGAGTTACGGTTATGGAGTCAACACCGGCAAGTGCTGCCGACATACATTCCGTCTGGCTGCGGAGCAGGTTGACGTATGCGTCATAGATTGTCTGGTTGAACTTGGAAGTCTCAGCGTGAACCGCCATTTTGCATCCGGCCTCGTCAACACCGTACTGACGCACGATTTGAGCCCACAACATGCGAGCGGCACGGAATTTGGCAATTTCCATGAAATAATTGCTTGACACGCCCATATTGAACTTGATACGGGCAGCAATCTCATCAGCCTTTAAGCCCTTTTCGGTGAGCATGGTGAGCCATTCTGCACCCCAAGAAAGAGCATATCCGAGTTCCTGATAGATGTAGGCACCGGCATTGGCAAGCATTACACTGTCAACAGAGAGGACTTTCAGTCCGGGTACGTCCTTGACAACATCAAGAAGCTCAACAGCTATTGCGGCTATGTCGCCGGGGAATGCAACACCATGCTTGAGCGCCTTGCGGAACGGATTGAAATCTATCGAGCCAACGAATGTTTTTTCGATTCCCTCAGCCTTGATGTAGTCAACAAGGACTTTTGCGAAATCTATAGCCTTTTTGGGGCATACATTGAAATTAACTTCAATGGCATCGGCCTTAATTCCGGCCAAGAGTGCAGCCAGCTCTTCAGCGGTGGCATCCTTAATTGAAAATCCGAGCGAGGTTATGCCCTTGTTAAGGACATCGAGTGCCACTTTATTAGCTTCTTCAGCAGTCTCGGCCAGGATTTCCTGACGAGCATACCAATCGTTGTCAGCACGCGTACCGCGTACGTAGGGATATTCTCCGGGGAGAGAATCCGTTGTTTTAAGATCGGCAATGTCCTCGGCTCTGTACATGGGCTGTACGTTGAAGCCTTCGTTGGTGCGCCACACAAGTTTCTTTTCAAAAGGTGCGCCCTTGAGGTCTGCTTCGACCTTGGCACGCCACTCCTCAGTTGTGATAGGCGGGAATTGGTCAAACAATAACTCTTTCTTTTCTGTCATGATTAGGGTTGGTTTTTATTGATTGTTTTCTGTCTGTTATTCAATCTGTGAATTTCTTTCGGTTGAACATGAAGCCGCGGCCGAGATATTTTTCGCGTACAATGGGGTTTTCAGCAAGTTCTTCAGAAGTGCCCTGATATAGAATCTTACCGTCAAACAGCAGATATGCGCGGTCAGTGATATTGAGCGTTTCGTTGGCGTTGTGGTCCGTGATAAGAATTCCGATGTTTTTGGACTTTAGCTTATGGACCACATACTGGATATCCTCCACCGCAATGGGGTCAACGCCGGCGAAGGGCTCGTCAAGCATAATGAATTTGGGGTTGATGGCAAGACACCGGGCAATCTCAGTGCGTCGGCGCTCGCCACCGGAAAGTCTGTCACCATAGTTTTTACGGACTTTCTGAAGGGAGAATTCCTCTATAAGAGTTTCGAGTTTCTCGCGCTGCTCGGCTTTTGTCAGCGGAGTCATTTCAAGTACGGCGCGTATATTGTCCTCCACAGTCATTTTGCGGAACACGGATGCTTCCTGCGCAAGGTAACCAATACCGTTTTGAGCACGCCGATACACGGGATATTTCGTGAGGTCCTTGTCATTAAGGAAGATACGACCCTCATTGGGTGTAATAAGGCCCACGGTCATGTAGAACGTAGTAGTTTTTCCCGCACCGTTAGGGCCGAGCAAACCAACGATTTCGCCCTGAGTAACATTGATGGAAACATGGTTTACCACTGTACGGCGACCATACTTTTTGACAAGGTTGTCAGTGCGGAGCACCATTTTCTCCGGTTCACCCGCCGGTGCCTCGGCATTATTTCCGGTTTCAACCTCCGACGGTTCTGTGGTTTCGGCTGCTACCTTGTGGTCAAGAGGGTTATCTGTATTTTCAATGTCGGTCAATGACATAGGCTATACTGCATTTTCAATGGTTGTTTCGCTCCTTGCGCAGACGGGCTTCAATATAATCCGTTAGCAAACTGATCGCAACTATATTGTTACCGCCCTGAGGCACTATCAAGTCAGCAAAGCGCTTGGATGGTTCGATATACATGTTGTGCATAGGCTTCAGGACTCCTTCATAGCGGGTGATTACGGACTCCGGTGTGCGTCCGCGCTCAACACAGTCACGCGCAATGACGCGTATCAGTCGGTCGTCAGCATCCGCATCAACAAACACTTTCACATCCATCATCTTGCGTAAGGCAGGCTCATTCAGCACAAGAATACCCTCCACGATCACCACTTCACGCGGCTCAACACGGATTGTCTCAGGTTGGCGCGTACAGGTCAGATAGGAGTATGTGGGCATTTCAATGGCCTTCCCTTCGCGAAGCTCTCTTAGATGCCGTTCGAGAAGCGACCACTCGATAGCCGCCGGTTCATCAAAATTAATCTTGCTGCGCTCCTCCACAGGTATGTGGCTGGAATCCTTATAGTATGAATCCTGCGGAAGCACAGCCACCTCCCCTGCCGGAAGGCTCTTGATAATCTTGTTGACCACAGTGGTCTTGCCTGAGCCGGTTCCACCGGCAATGCCTATTATCAACATGATGTGATTTCTTTTACCGCAAAGATAGGGTATTTTAAACAAATAGTGAAATATTTCCGCAATTTTATGGACTATAGCAAGGTGGTTAGCGATTTTTTCAGTAGTTTTGCATTAAACAAACGCCCAAAGCAGGTTTTTAAATAAACAAACTCTAAAAAGATGAAATTTGTAGGAGCACACGTTTCGGCCGACAAGGGAGTCAGCATGGCCCCCGTCAACGCCCACAACATAGGAGCAAAGGCATTCGCCCTCTTTACCCGTAATCCATCGCGCTGGCAGAGCAAACCAATCCCTGAAAAGGAGGCGGATGCATTCAAGCGCAATTGTGAGGAATTTGGCTTCACCCCTTCGCAAATACTGCCCCATGACAGCTATCTGATTAATCTCGGATCGCCTGAGCAGGAAGGGCTCGCCAAGTCACGGGCTGCATTTCTGGACGAGATGCAGCGATGTGAACAACTGGGACTCGCAATGCTCAACTTCCACCCCGGTTCACATCTGAAAAAGATTGAAATCAACGACTGCCTTGACCGAATTGCTGAATCAATCAACATTGCTCTATCCGAGACTTCAGGAGTAAAGGCTGTAATTGAAAATACTGCCGGTCAAGGCTCCAATCTCGGATTCAGTTTTGACCAGATAGCCCGGATTATTGACGGAGTGGACGACAAAGCAAGAGTTGGGGTGTGCATTGATTCATGCCACGCATTTGCCGCAGGGTACAATCTTGCTGACAAGGAGGGATATGAGCAGATGTGGCAGGAATTTGACCGGACCATAGGACTGCAATATCTATCGGCCATGCACATCAATGATTCCAAGAAGGGACTCGGATCCCACGTGGACCGGCATGAGACACTCGGCAACGGAATGATCGGTCCTGATTTCTTTGCCATGATGATGAACGATCCTCGTCTTGACAACATTCCTCTGATACTTGAGACCCCCGATGTTGAGCGATGGCCTCAGGAGATTCAATGGCTATACTCTCTTGAGAACAAATAACCCCCACGGGGTCAAAAGAATGACGTATTACGAAAGGAGGCTGCACCAATTGGCGCAGCCTCCCGTATTTTCTGTCATATTTGTCTATTTGAGCGTACCGTTTTCAGCAGCCTGAATCATTGACTGGTCCGCTGTAATATAGATTTCCACGCGGCGATTCTGGGCACGACCCTCAGCAGTGGTGTTAGGAGCCACATAGTCTGTCATTGGAAGGCCTTCTGCAGTGATACGACTTGCTGCCACACCACTGTTCACAAGGAAGTTACGTACAGCATCAGCTCGTCCATCGGACACTTTCTGGTTCACAGCCAAGGTACCGGTATCATCAGTAAAACCAAACACCTGAATGTTGGTCTGAGGATTCTGGATAAGCGATGTAGCAAAGCGGGTAAGGTCAGCTTTTGCGGTAGAGCTAAGAGTTGTTACATTTGTAGGGAAAAGAATACCACCGGGGAATGTCACCTTAATAGCCTGTAGTCCGTTCTGGTCCTGAACGGTTGTCACTTCGGCAGTGTTGGCGAGCTGCTCCTCAAGCTCTTTCTTCTGTTTGTCCATCTTGTTACCGATGAGTGCTCCTGCACCGGCACCAACAGCAGCACCGATAGCGGCACCGATGCCGGCACCCTTACCGCCACCAATTATTGCGCCGAGACCAGCTCCAACAGCTGTTCCGCCTCCGCCACCTATCAAGGCACCCTTGCCTGTATTGTTCATAGAATTACATCCTGACGATGCCAACATTAAAACCGCCAGAGCGGACGCGATAAAAATTCTCGATTTTTTCATACTCGTTGAATTTTGGATTATTGAATTTACGTTATGATATTTCTGTCTTATTATACTACTATTATTTACAATTGACTAATTGTTTTTGTTTATGAGTTGCTGTTAACAAAATTATGACTAATTTTGCAAACCACAAAATGTGCATGAAAAATGAATAGTAACCGTAGGTTGAATTTCTCATCCGCAGCGCCGACCTCCAACATCATATATCATATTGGAGCCTTGTTGGCAGTTACCGCCTGGGGTGTTGCATTCATCAACACCAAGGTGCTTCTGCAGCATGGGCTGAATGCGGTGGAGATATATATTTACAGAATTTTTATTGCATATATATTCGTGTTGCTCATTTGTCCTCGCCCGTTCAAAAGCCATTCATGGAGCGATGAGCTGAAATTTATCCTATGCGGTATATGTGGAGGCTCGGTCTACTTCATTGCTGAAAACACGGCATTGAATTACACGTTGGTCACCAACGTGTCACTTATCGTGACAATGTCCCCCATCATCACAGCACTGATCATAGGAATAATATACAGGAATTCGAAACCGGGAAAAGGATTTATTACCGGGTCGTCAATAGCATTTGCGGGAGTGTGTTGCGTGATATTCAACAGTAGTTTTGTAATGAAGGTCAACCCATTAGGTGACATGCTCGCACTACTTTCTGCCGTGTGTTGGTCCGTCTATTCCATTCTTCTGAAACCGCTTAACGCCCGCTACAACGTATGGTTCATAACACGCAAGACCTTTTTCTATGGGCTCCTCACTTCTTTGCCATTTCTTGCCGTTGAACCTCATCTAACGCCGCTCCCGGAACTACTTGAACCGGCAGTGATAGGAAATCTATGCTTTCTCGGTCTTGTTCCCTCTCTGGGAGCATATCTGCTCTGGGCGCAGGCCGTCAAGAGACTCGGTGTGGTAAGTTCCGGCAACTATCTGTACATTAGCCCCATAATGACCCTCATAGCATCCTACATATATCTTAAGGAACCGGTATCGGCCGTAGGACTTACCGGTTGCGCACTAATACTTGCGGGTGTCATTCTAAGCGAGAAACTCAGCAGCCGGAAAAGTTGAACCGGACGCCTTCTTAGACTTCCTCCCTGATGAAGTCAATCTCATCCTTGATCTGTCGAGCAGGAGCCAGAGTAAGACTGTCAGCACATTCGATTTCGCGGCATGCCATATCATAAATCTCGTCAGCATGAGAGTTAAGGAAATGCCATAAAATCCTCATGGAGCAGTAACGTGACATTGGATTCGGAGACGTTGCAAGACAACAAGCCATCGGGTAGGCATAATCCGCATGGCGCAACAGACGGTGACACAACACGTCCGCTACCTCAACCGCTGGAACAGAGTCAATCATTTCCAAAGCTTTATCCTGCGGCAGATTATCCGGATCAATAAGCATCGGCGCCAAAAGCATGCTCTCGCGGGTGGTTGTGTTGCTCCACAACAATTTCGCCAATTCCATGTTGAAACCCGTTTCGGCTGCAATCTCAACCAACTGAGGCAGATTGAGTCCGAAAATAATTTTAAATGGCGATCCGGCGCGGCGCAATGTGTCGGCAATAACGCCATTACGCATCGCAAAGAAGCGCCGCTTAATAGTTTGCAGTGGATTAAACTCGTTCATGGTGCTGCAAATTTAGCCACAATGTTCGGAATGGCAAAAAGGCAGGCCAACTTCGTTGCATATTTCATTCAAACTCGTTAAATTTGCAAAAATAATAACCGGATTCCATGAGAATAAAGCCATATTTAATTGGATTGCTGACATTTGTGTCAGCGATTGCCGCTGCGTCCGTACTCACTGACCTCCCGGTGAAGACCGTCAATGGCAAAACATACCATTATTACATTGTCAAACAGCACGAAACTGTCTATGCCTTGAGCAAACGGTTCGGCATCACCCCGGAGCAGCTGATTAAATTCAACCCCTCGGCGGCCGACGGGCTGAAAACGGATCAGGAGCTACTTTTTCCCGCCGATGAGACACCCGTAAATACCCAAAACAACACTGCTGAGACTCCGGCCAGTACCAACGGAACATACATTGTCAAGAAACAAGAGACAGCCTACGGCATCAGCAAACGGTTTAACCTGACTCTCGAGGAATTCTACCAACTTAACCCCGACACTCGCGACGGAGTACGCGAGGGGCAGACAGTAATGGTTGACCGTGGAGCCATTCCCCCAAAAATCACCGTGGTGCCGCCAGAAAAGCTTCCGGCAGTCGTGCAGGCTGAGGTTCAGACTACCACAACCGATGAATCAAAAGGAACACGTGATGATATTAAAGGAACACGCTACGTCATTCAGGAACATGAAACCCTCTACCAGATAGCACGCGATAATAACATACGGCTCTCCCAGCTACTGGAAGCCAATCCCGGTCTTGACGTTGCACGCTACAGCGCCGGCCAGGAGATAATTATACCGACAGAGTCAGCCGCCATTCCTACAGAGGCTGTTGTCAAGAATACCGAAAAAATAACTATAGCGGTGGCATTGCCTTTCAATCTTGACAAAAAGGAAAAACACAACCGAAACATGGTTGAATTTTATAAAGGCATTCTGTATGCGGTTGACAGCATGCGCAACTGCGGCACACCCATTCACTTGATTACCTTTGACACCGAAAGCACAACCGATGGAGTAGCGCAGATTATCGACATGTCGGAATTAAAAACAGCAAACGCAATCATTGCCCCTGACAATCTTGATGCGCTAAAAACCTTCAATGAGTACGGACAGCAAAACAAAATAGCGATAATAAATCCGTTCAATAACCGCGACTCATCATTCCAGACCAACCCCTACGCAATGCAACTCGCCATGCCCCGTGAGGAGATGTATGACCGTGCGGTCAAGGCTTTCATTGAGTCATTCAGCGGATATATTCCGGTAATTCTTGTCAGCAACAACGGCAAACGCGATAAGACCGAGTTCACAGACATAGTCAAAGCTGCTCTTGATAAAAGCGGACAGCCTTACAAAGAGATAGGCTATAGCGGGAAACTTTCACAAGATGTACTTGCCAAGCAGCTGAAGTCAACCGAAAGATATGCCTTTCTGCCGGCATCGTCCAGCAAAGAGGAATTCGACAATATCGCCGATGCCCTTCTGGAATATAAGAATGGACGTAATTTCAGTTCCGACGTTGTTGTATGGGGTTATCCTGAATGGCTTGCCAACAGGGCCGGTTACGGAAAGATGCATAATCTTGACAGCTACGTATATTCCCGCAACGACCTTCCTGAATCATTTATCAGCGCTGACATTGATGCAGCCTACAGCAAATGGTTTGGCCCGGAGATGCTCACAGCCTTCCCTCGCCGTTTCTACATGGGATTCGACACCGGAATGTTTGTCCTGAAATCACTTGTTTCAGGAACAGGAGGACTTCCACAGAACACTCAATACCATTCCGGCCTAACATTACCCATAAAAATGAAGCGATATGGCCAGAACGGAGGCTACTATAATGACCAGCTTCTGATGATAAATCTTGCGCCGGGCGAAATAATCACCAAACGAACAATATGAGACGCTTCACCCTCAGACTAGCTACTATAATTGCATTACTGACAGCCGCAGCTAATGCTTCGGCACAGCGTAACTACGAGCCTAAATTCTATCTCGGAGGAAAAGCTGGAGCCACGCTTAGCAACATGGCTTTCAATCCATCCATAGAGCAGAAAATGTCACAGGGCATTATCTGCGGAGCGGTTGTAAGATACACAGAGGAGAAGATTTTCGGATTACAGGCTGAGCTCAACATTGAGCAACGCGGCTGGAAAGAGGATTTTGAAGAGACCGAGTTTACATACCAGCGCAAGCTCACCTACATTCAGCTCCCCGTCATGACCCACATTTATTTTGGCAGCGAGCGCATGAAAGGGTTCGTGAATCTCGGTCCGTCCGTAGGATACATGATTTCAGAAAACATTTCGGCAAACTTTGACTATGAAAACCCATCGGACGTTGCAGGATTTCCTATATCCAACCGCCATGTCAACCAGATGTCGTTAGCGGTTAAGAACAAGTTCGACTACGGAATATGCGCCGGAGCCGGAGTGGAGTTCACCATAAAGAAGAAACATTCATTTCTTTTGGAAGGACGCTACTACTATGGCTTAGGCAACATTTTTTCCGCCAGAAAGAAAGATGAGTTTTCAGCCTCGCGAGGAACTTCAATTCAAGTGTCGCTGGGCTACATGTTCCGCCTCAAATAAAGAAGGTCGTTGTCTTATTAGTTGTCCGGGCTATCTCGGCGGGGCTCGCTGTGCCCGGCAGTATGGTGGCTGTAGGGTTGCATCAGCAGTAGATGTGGGCTCTGCGTTGCAGGGCTTTTTTGTGTTCGGTGAAGCCCCAGCGATGCGGAGCGGGTCGTTTTGTTGGGTTTTCCACGGGTTACGGCCTGACGGCCTCACCCGTGGCTATGATTAAGATGCAGCTACGCTGCTGCAAAGAGGATGTGAGAGGTGAGCTATCGGGCTGATAGCAAATAGCCTGCGGTGTGGCGGTCGCTATAGGATCGACGACCCTACAAGGGCTGTGCAGCTGAATTGATTATAGGGGTAGTCCTGCGCTATCTATCCACCGGAAATATCTACTGACCCGGTTTAATTACAATTTGGTAAATGTGATAATTTTGGTATTGTGTTGTAAAATTGGGAAAAACACATTAAATTTGCCATCGCAGACCGCCATTGCAGAAGCCCGGTCATGGGTAATGCGGGGTGGGTCGGCGGACATAATCGAAAGCGTTTACTCGGCGCTCTTTCTTGACTGCTTGAAATCTGGAAAATTTCATATCACTGTCAAGAATGTAGCAAACGGTAGATGCCTTGTGGATATGTATATTCTGCCAATTTCAAGCGCGCGAGCGTTTGGATTGTGGCATATATCATATTCTGCGTGAGGCTTCTGCGGGTTTGCTCGTTCAACAGTGATGGGCAATTCCAGAGCCTCAAGCAGTGGGACGGGCAACAGTACAGGCTCTCACGTATTCTATGTTAAATTCCAAGCATTTTTGGGATTTTTTCTATTGGGGTA
>CAZASF010000061.1:0-11541 GCA_964487725.1 uncultured Bacteroides sp.
CAGAAAGCAAATGTTAACTCTGAATCTCGCTGCAAAGGTAAAAGTTACACCGAGCTCCGTTACCGATACATCGTCATCGCCACACTGCCGAAACCTACATAATTCTCCGTGGCAAGATGTTCGTGGTATTCTACAACGACATGGGTGCACAAACCGAACGCTATCTCCTTGACCCAACCCAAGGCAACTACGGCATACAAATCCCCAAAGGCCGGTGGCACGGGATTGAAGTAATCGAGCCTTCCGCCATCTTCGAAGTCAAAGATGGTCCCTATACCCCTCTCCAACCCGAAGATATTTTAGACTGATAGTAATACAAGCTTAATCATACCAAATATGTAGATTTTGCCATGTCGCTTATTAGCGGGAGGGGTGATGTGACGATATAGATTAGCGGGAGGAGTTGTGTCAATTGGCGCGGCTCCTTTCTTTTTTGTGCAGACGGAGTGTTGGTGCAAAAGATGGATTTCTTTGTTTTTTCCATGTCTTTAGCTTCAAGTGACGGTATTGGCGTAGGTGCGCTTATAATATCAGGATTTTTGTTAATTTTGCAGTATGACAATAGTGTATCCTCCTCCAAAAGAAACAAACAGGTCAAAATTTGATTTAGGTAGAAGTATCTACAGAATTATGCAGACAATAAACAAAGCTTTTTTTATACTTACGGTTGGGATGTTGTTGGCTTCATGCGGGCACTCAATCTCCAATCAGAGTGATGATCAACAAAACAATGAGGATATTATGAATGTTGAAAAATTTCCTATATCTAATGATGGCATTATCCGGCTGTCGAAGATTGAAGTATTCCCCGAATATCTTCAGGATTATCTCGAATATGCTGTCGAGGTTGGCCGCACATCGTTGCTCGTGGAGCCCGGTGTGTTGACTATGTATGCCATGCAGGACAAAGCAGATTCATGCAAGATTACGATTTTAGAAACATACGCATCGGAGGAAGCATATCAGGAGCATATCAAATCCGACCATTTCCAAAAATACAAACAAGGGACTCTTCACATGGTCAAATCCCTTGAACTCTGCGACCAGACCCCATTGAACCAGCATAGCGTTTTAACCAATACAATACAGTAATGATGAATTTTGACAAGGAATGGGCAAAGATGCTCAATGGCGAGGTTTACGATGCAGTTCATCCTGAGTTTCTTCGCAGATTGGAGGTCACACGTCAGAGGATTTGGGAATTCAACAACCTCAATCCATCCAGGACGGATGAACTGAAAACATTGTTTCGCAGCATAGTAGCGGATTGTGGTGAGAAATTCCACATAAATCAGCCTTTCCGATGCGACTATGGCTGCAATATCCATATCGGTAATAACTTCTTCGCCAACTTCAATCTCACGATTCTTGATGAAGCGCCGGTGACAATAGGCAGCAATGTTTTCATCGGTCCGAATGTAAGCATCTACACTGCCTGTCATCCCATTGAACCCGAAGCGCGTAACACTGGCGTTGAGTGGGCGGAAGCCGTGATGATAGGCAATAACGTCTGGATTGGTGGTGGAGCAATAATCCTTCCGGGCGTCACTATCGGCGACAACTGCGTCATCGGCGCCGGAAGCGTTGTCACAAAAGATGTCGCACCGAACACTGTTGTAGGTGGTAATCCGGCAAAATTCATAAAACACATATCCGCAACGGCAAACGAGACCGACGCCCCTCAGCAATTAGGACTTGACAGCTGCGGAGACTGAAAACCCAAACCATAGACGGCATGTGCCGACATCGGCTTAAGCTTTTGTCGCCACTTGATATAAAAGGTTAACTTCCAAGGGGCACAAAATTGCTGAGCGGATTTCCCGGTTCTGCCGAATCCATTAAGTTTTCCGAAAAACTAAATGATGCGGCATCTTTATCGGTAACGACCGATAGCAGTGCGGGTCCATCTGCCTTAAGCCATTGTGTCATAGCCTCCTCAAGTTGCTGAGGGTCATCTACAGTCGCGGCTTTAAACCCTATGACAGATGCCATGCTCCCGAAATCCGGATTTGTGAGGTCCGTCTCGTTTGGCTTAAGGCCTGCCATCTCCATTTCCCATTTTACAAAGGCGAGGCTTCTGTTGTCGGCCACCAACAGTTTTACAGGAAGGTTGTACTGTATGATAGTGAGCAGTTCTCCCATAAGCATTGAGAATCCTCCATCGCCACAAATGGCAATCACCTGACGGTCGGGGCAGGCAAATTTAGCGCCTATTGCCATCGGCATGGCATTTGCCATTGAGCCATGTGAGAAAGATCCAATCATGCGCCGGTCTTTCTTCTGTGTGAGATAATGAGAAGTCCATAAATTATTCATGCCTGTGTCTACTGTAAAGACAGCATTGTCATCGGCCAGAGTGTCAAGAAGGCTCAACATATATTCGGGACGAATCGCTCCTTTCTTACCCTTTGCCATTACCGGCAATGCGAATTTTTCTTTGATCGCAGCGTAATCTGACAAGGCTTTCTTAAGGAATGAGTCGTCAGACTTAGGACTGATCTTTGGGAGCAATGCCGACATAAATTTACTGGCGTCAGCCCTTACCGCTACATCAACTTTTGACTTACGTCCCAATCGGTCGGCCCTGATATCAACCTGAATAAATTTCTTGTCTGTTGGGAAGAATCCGGCATACGGAAAATTCATGCCAATCAAAATGATGACATCCGCGGACGCTATGGCATTCACTGCAGACCACATTCCTAAAAAGGCCATGTGACCAACATAATTCCTGCAAATGCCCATCATTTCCAACTGGCTTTTATAAGTAGTGGCCACTGGAGCCTTGATTTTATCAGACAGCTGATCAATTAACCATGCCGCCTGCTTAGCCCCGGATCCGGCAAAGATAGCCACCTTGCCGGCTTTATTTATCAGGGCTGCGGCGGCCTCCACCTCTTCGTCGGTAGGGAGAGGGACACATTCAGTGTAAAATGCCGTTGCTGCCGCGTATGAAGCTTCAGCCGGCTTGGAGATGACATCCGCAGGCAACCCTACTATGCCTACCCCACCCTTTCCGACGGCAGTCTGCATGGCAGCCTGAAGCATGTGTGGCACTTGCGCGGGTGTTACGGCCATTTCATTATACACATTACAGTTGGAAAACAATAATGTCGGATTGGTCTCCTGAAAATACTCAGTTCCAAACATAGATGATGGGCACGTTGAGGCTATTGCAAGCACGGGGGCGCCGCTCCGCTGGGCATCATAAAGTCCGTTGATAAGATGTACATGCCCGGGACCGCTGCTGCCGGCGCAAGCTGCAAGTCGGCCGGTGAGCTGTGCCTCGGCACTTGCCGCAAAAGCCCCCGATTCTTCGTGGCGCATGTGTACGAATTTTACACGTCCGTCATTAACGAGGGCATTCGTAAGGTCATTCAGGCTATCGCCTGTTATTGCATATAAATGTTTAACTCCGGCATCGGCGATCATCTCGGCCACCTGGTCGGCCACTTTCTTCTGCGGTTCCATCGTATTTTTTTTATTTTCTTATATGAGTATGAACTACAATCCCTAACAAACAGCGAAATAATAAAGTTTATATTCTTCTGAATATCAATATTTTTTCACATTTTTATGGTCGGAAATTCCGTCTTCGGCAGCTATCAATGAAACCAACGAAAATCGGCTTTTGCTTTTGTCGGCACTTGATATAGTTGACATTTAGATGCGGGACTGCGTATATTGACAACCAAATGCTCTATCGGGTGTTTTAAATGTATTATGAGACAGACAATAAACATAAAACGTGCCTACGAACCGGCATCTGAGGATGACGGCTATCGCGTTTATATTGACCGATTGTGGCCACGAGGATTATCGCATGAGACATTCCACTATGATTCATGGGACAAAGCCATTGCGCCTTCAACCGAATTGAGGGAATGGTTTCATGAGAATCCCGATGAAGAATGGAATGAGTTTGAACGAAAATACCGCTCTGAGCTTATGGCAAATCCTGCGTTTTCAGCTCTTAAGGACGAAATCAAGGATAAACCTATAGTAACATTGTTGTATTCCTCGCACGACACCGAACACAACAACGCCGTCGTTCTTCGAGACATGCTTGAATCAAATATTTCCGTTGATAAGCACAAGTTCTAACATGGTTATATAATAGGAAATCTTTTCAAGAAAACGATTCATGAGATATGGAACGGTGAGGAAATGGAGGCACACCGTCAGTATGATAAGTTTGAGAAATGCACCAAGTGTGAGTTGCTGAGATTCTGCCGAGGATGTCCGGCTGTGGCTTACGGATACCATCAATCATTCTATTCACCTGATCCCCAATGTTGGAAATAATTTTATTAAAGCATAAATATGGAACACCAACATCTCCATCATCACCACCATCACGAGGCTGTGGTGACTAATCTCAACACAGCATTCAAATTAGGTATATCTCTCAACGTGATATATGTTGTTGTGGAGGTCGCATTTGGATTCTATTATAATTCAATGGGCCTTTTGTCCGATGCAGGGCATAATCTGAGCGATGTGGCAACTTTGGCTATAGCCATGATTGCCTTTAAGATGGCGCAGCGACCGACAACGGCGCGATACACATACGGCTATCGTAAGATGACCATTCAAGCTTCGCTTGCAAATGCCGTGCTGCTGTTGGTGGCAGTCGGTGCGATACTGGTTGAGAGTATATCGAAATTGATTTACCCGGAAGCCCTTGATGGAGATGCTATCGCATGGGTTGCAGGCATAGGCGTAATAGTGAACGGCATAACGGCATGGCTCTTTATGCGTGATAAAGATAAGGATTTGAATGTAAAGGGAGCTTTTCTCCACATGGCCGCTGATGCTCTCGTTTCTATTGGTGTGGTGGCGTCAGGCATTATTATCCACTTCACCGGTTGGTATGTTATAGATCCAATAATCGGCATCTGTATAGCGATTGTAGTTGGTTGGTCGTCAAAATCACTTCTGCAAGAGAGTATGCGCATGTCGCTCGATGCCGTCCCTGAGGGAATTGACTACGAGAAAGTGAAGGACTCAATCGCACAGGTTGATGGAGTTAAAGAAGTGCATCATCTCCATATTTGGCCATTGAGCACCACTGTTACTGCAATGACAACTCATGTGATTGTAGACAATCCTGCTGATATAGACAGAGTCATAAACGATATACGATTGAAAATGCAGCAGATGGGCATCAGCCACTCGACAATTGAGGCCGAAACTAAAGTATCATCAGCTGAAAAGACCGAAACAGACTGCTGAATATGAGTCGTAGAAATAATTTGAAGGGGCGCAATGCCGGGATTTTTACGAAAAATCCATATGTTAGGAAGAGTACGGTCGCCAATGCCGGAAGTGGTTGTAACTTTCATGGAAAAGCGGTCAAACTTTTCTCCTAAATCACGTAATAATGTATATTGCAGATGCTTTATAAGCAGTATGAAAGCAGTTGTCATAACAAAAAGTTGCGAGGCCTCAGACCTAAGGGTAAGTGACGTTTCAGTTCCCAAAGTAAAGCCGGGATGGGTGCTAATTCGCGTCAAGGCATTCGGCATCAACCATTCGGAGGTGTTACTGCGATAGTTTGAGGCAGACCGGCCTTATATCCATACACCTATAATTCCCGGCATTGAGTGTGTCGGGGTTATTTCCGACAAATCCGACTCACGGTTTGAGGACGGTCAAAAGGTAATGGCACTTATGGGAGGCATGGGACGCAGCTTCAACGGAAGTTACGCCGAGTATGTGCTTATGCCCGAAAACCAAGTCTTTGCCGTTGATTCATCGTTGCCATGGGATGAGCTTGCGGCAATTCCAGAAACATTCTATACGGCTTACGGTTCTCTCTCGATGTCGTTGCAACTTAACTCCGATGACACACTGCTGATCCGTGGCGGAACATCAACCGTGGGGCTTGCAGCAGTCCAGCTCGCAAAGGCAATAGGGGTAAAAGTCATAGCCACCACAAGGAGTGAACGTAAATCAGAGATTCTTAACAAAGCGGGCGCAGACGGCGTGGTGATTGAAAGAGAGGATTTTAGAAAACGTTTCCTTATTGAATATCCCCACGGGGCTACAAAAGTGTTGGAACTCATAGGTGCATCCACACTCCTTGAATCCCTCAGAGTAACCTCGTTACATGGCATTGTATGCCATACAGGATTGCTTGGCAATGTATTCTCCCTTAAAGACTTTGACCCGATAAAGGAAATACCGTCAGGAGTATATCTTACCGGCTTTTACAGCAACAGTCCTACACAACAGCAGATTGACAGCATGATGAAACTTATAGAAAATAGCAATATTCATCCTGTCATTGCATCCAAATTCACACTTGAAGAGATAGCCAAAGCCCACGAGCTTGCCGAAAAGCGCGGGCAAATCGGCAAAATAGTAGTAACAGTATAAGAAATCAACTATCGATTATTTTGCCGGGATCGACAGTGGTGTCTCGCCGTCACCGGCATAGAACATGATGACAACGGCATCCACATCACCACGGTTTTCACCGTGGTGAATCTCACCGTCTGTCTCCACCAAAGGCTCTCCGGCCTTGAAATCGTGGGTTCCTCCATCTTTGGTTACGATGGTCAATGTACCGCTCAATACAACCCCGCAGTTTATGATTTTGTGGAAGTGCGGATTGGTCACGGTATGAGGAGGGAATATGTATTTGAATATCGACACGACAGGAGTGCCTGTCGGATACGGGGGAAGAGGAGAACCATCCCATGCGGTGGATGTCTCCACGATTTTTTCCGACACGATTCCCGTGCCTTCAAGCTCGGATTTCTTTTTGTTTTCCATAATTTATATACTTGTTTGTCCCATTATAACTGACAGCTGGCATCAATGATGTCTCGGAGCGAGACATGGCTGTTGCGGTAGCGGGCATAGCGGTTGGCCTCGCCTTCCGTAAGATAAATGCATGACTTAATCTATATCCAAATTTAAAGTGATTTGAAATTTTAGGGTTGAAGCCTCTTGATTACAAATATAACATTTGACGCAATGCTGGTGTTTACTCTCTAACTGTCGCGTTTTTACATATTGCAAGTAACCTTTTTATCGCTTTTGCTGATTACCAAAATGATATACAAATAATGATTTTAATGAAATTTATTTACGACAATATATATGAGTGTGTTGCGTCGTTAAGATAATGGTATGATTATCTGGAATCCTTGGCACGGATGCCACAGAATCAGCGAGGGATGCGAGCATTGCTATATGTATTTCCTCGATGGCAAGCGAGGTGTTGACACTTCGCTTGTGACTCGTACAGCCAATTTTGATTTGCCATTTCACCGCGACCGCCACGGCTATATCTTCGCTATGAGACAGACAATAAACATAAAAAGAGCATACGAACCGGCATCGGCAGTTGTCGGCTATCGCGTTTATATAGACCGGCTATGGCCTCGCGGATTATCTCACGAAACATTCCATTATGATGTTTAGGATAAGGATATCGCACCTTCAACTGAATTGAGGGAATTCATTGCAGCTCTCTGATCCGCACTTCGATGCTATTGTCATCCTTAAAGGTATTGACTATGGCAGTGAGGTCAGTATCGCTATAGTGATAGGGATATACGATTTTGGGCTGTATCATGTTGATTGCATTGATAGCCTGTTGGGTAGTCATAGTGTAAGGCTGATTTACCGGAAGAAATGCAATGTCAATGTCCTTGAGAGATGCCATTTCCGGAATGTCCTCCGTGTCTCCGGCCACATAGATTCTCAGTCCATCCATGTCATAGAGGAAGCCTACGTCCTTACGCTCTTTGGGATGGAATTGCAGATGACCCTCCGTTGTATTGTATGCCGGAGTGGCCGTTACTTTTACTCCCTGGAACAACTCAATAGAGTCGCCGGGGGCCATTACCTCCCCTTTGCCCGCCAATTCAGCTACGCGGCCGTTGCTGATAAGCCGCGTTTCCGGCTTTGACACGGTTTCAATCGCCGCAGGATCATAGTGGTCATGATGCTCATGTGTCACCATAACGGCATCAGCCTTTGGCAGTTTGGCAAAGTCAGTGCCATACAATCCAACAGGGTCAACATACACCAATTTGCCGTCAATTTCAAGAATCAGCGATGCATGCTTTATAAAATGTATCTTTACTTCCGTTCCCGACTGCGTGGTGAACGAGTCATGCGTTATCCCCTGTGATTCAATCTGATTTGCAGCCACATCTGTTTCTGAAACAATAGGCAGACCATTCTCACTCCAAGCCAAGATGCCTCCGGCCATATCCACTACCCTGTAGCCTTGCTTTGCCAGATAATTGGCGGCCTCGTTGCTGCGACGCCCACTGCGGCAATAAACGTAAATGGTCTTGGATTTGTCAAGTTTTTCTGCTCCCTCCATGAAGCTGCTCTCATCGAGCCAATTCAGCAGATGCGCCCCGGTCAAATGTCCGGCATTGAATTCATCCGGCTTCCGGACATCGAGCAAGTAAGCATCCGAATCTTCACTCAGCTTTGTCTGAAATTCAGCGGGTGAAACTACTTCCATACTTGAATTTGCCGACCTTGCATTACAATTTGTCATCATTACTGCTATTATTAATGATAATATCTTTATTAACTTCATAGTTTTAATATTTGTTTTTACTACTACCGTTTATCCAAGTTTGAATACAATTCGCTGAACTCCATCGGCGTAGCGAGTGCTTGTAATGCGGAATGTGCCGATTTCTCCGGTGCGTTTCACATGAGTCCCGGCGCACAGACATTGGTCATAATCACCGACATGAACAACACGAACCGTATCGGATGCACCCTCCGGCAATCGGCTCATATCATACCGATTCATCGCCTCTGACCGAGTTATGTATTCTTCAGTCACTTCAACGTCTTCCTTAATTATAGAGTTGATATAGTCTTCGAGTGACTTGATTTCATCTTCAGTCAGAGCCCTTGGCAAATGATAGTCGAGTTTAGATTTTTTCCGCTCAATGTGAGCTGAAAATGCACGCCCATGTCCATATCGCCGAGCCATCTCTCCGTTTAGCAGATGTTCTGCAGTGTGCATAGGTGGATACTCCCGTTTATTGTGGTCGTTTAATTGCGGTGATTCCATATCTTCATTGTCTTAATTAATTTCTCCTTTGCCATTTTTTCTTCGTCGTTGCCATTCGTGCCGCTCGTCAACAGGCATCTGCTCGCATGCATAACTCAGCATAACGGAAGGCATTTTCGCAATATTTTCCTCAAGGAAATCCTCAAGTTCATACTTGTAGCCCTTCTTCCATGCTTCACGTAGCATCCAGCCGGCGGCCTTGTGCAGCAGATCATGAGGGCTATCCAATAGTTTTGCAGCCCGACGGAAACACACATCCGCACGGCCATTGCGAATTAACATCCATGTGCTGACCATAGCTATACGCTGCTGCCATAGCGTATGCCCTTCCGGTTCAATCCATTCATTCATCAACCCCAGGTCTTGATTAAGCACCTCGTGGTTCCCCACTATTTTTATGGCCGACAAGTCAACCAAATCCCAATTGTTTATGTTGGGATGCATGGATATATAAGCGTTGAAAATGAGGTCCATCTGACCGGCATCCTTCTTTTTCTTTGCCCTTAGATATTGCTCCACCATTATTAACAACCCGCAAAGACGCACCTCATGCAAGGGCGATTCCACCAGCCTGACAGCCTCCTGCAAAGAAGTATCTTTCCAGGCCTCTTTAACCACCATTCTTACCTGAGGGTTCCTCAGACCAGTGAAACTATCGCCCTCTCCATACTCACCCGGGGCCGTTTTGAAGAATCGCAGCATCTGCCGAGCCTGACATTCATCTGCCATGCCCAACAATGTTGCTTCTATATCCTTCGCCTCAAACATTGCTTCACTTCATTACTGAGATTGATCCATACGGATATTCGTTATCTCAGGATATTGCAACTTTATTTTCTTAGGCAGTTTCTTCACCACCTCGGAATAGCTATGACGAATCAGCCCCTTAACCAGATCGTCTGACAAGGAACCGGAAAGCAGCAATTGATTCCAATACTTCTTGTTCCAATGCCAAGCCGGCTCAATGGCAGAATACTTGTCGCGCAATTCCAAAGCAAGGTCAGGGTCACACTTAACCACTATATAATCCGGCCGTGTCAACCCAATACAACCAAATATCTTGCCACAGACGCGCAGCAGCAGATAGTCCTCACCAAAAGCCATATCCTCAGTCGCCAAAGGCATGGACAGGCAATACTCTCTGAATTCCTCAATATTCATTTTTCCTTTCTTGATATAAAGAATAATCCGGAACGAACCTTGATTTCCATTATTTTTCGCATATTACCCTGTCAATAAGCTCCGGAAAAATGTCGATTATATAGCAGGCACCTGAATTGATGAGGTCTCGACGGTTGGAGTTGCCGTAGGTCACTCCAACGGTACGACACCCGGCTCCATTACCCATTGCAATATCCACCGGCATATCTCCAATAACTATTGTTTGGTCCGCTTCCTGCTTCAACCGATTCAATGTAATCAACACAGGTTCCGGATTGGGCTTGGCTCGAGTCACATCCTCAGCTCCGAGTATCAACGAGAAATATTTTGCAATGTCATTATCTTTGCAAAATTCTAACAGCGACTCTCGCGAACGAGAGGAAGCAATTGACATTTCTATATCCATATCTGCAAGTTTGTCAAGGGTCTCTTTTACTCCGGCATACAAACTTGGCGCAAGGTCACGTTTGCTGACTTTGAATATATCGGAATAGGTGTCAACGCATCGGTTGAGTTCCACCTCCGTGAAATTGGGATATAATTGTCGGAAGCCCTCTTTCAGCGGTAAGCCAATAGTAGCCTGACACTCTGCGTCAGTGCGATTTGGAGCTTCTATCGCTTCAATGGTCTTCTGATAAGTTCTCAGAATAGTAGCAGTGGTGTCAGCCAAAGTTCCGTCATAATCAAATATTATCAGTTTCGGTATCATAACATTCTATAAAATTTGATGCGCTTTATCATCTGTGCGATGGCTATAGCGATATGTCCTCCGTTTTGTTATCCTCTTCATCTTGCGATACTTTTCTTCTGATATATTTATCACGCTCGTAGTCACGATTTATCCGATAGACGTAAACAACGTAAATAATCACACCAACCAGAGCAAGGGCTCCGGCACAGCCACGCAAGAATAAAAACCACCAATCGGACATATTATCCATGGCGATAATCATTATTGCATACATTATTATACATGCGACAAAGAATCCAAAAGCCGTGTATTTCAGATGCTTATATTTTGGGCTTTTATATCTCTGATTCAGTTCCTCCCGATTAACGAGAAATTTCTCCAATCCGCTTTCTCCTTTCATAATTTCATTCTCCTGTAATTGTTGCCACTATCTTCCTTGGGCCACCGTAGTCGCGGAACTCGCAGAGATAAATTCCCTGCCATGTACCAAGATTCAACCTTCCGTTTGTGATGGGAATGGTGATTGACGGCCCGATGATTGAAGCCTTCGCATGAGCCGGCATATCATCATCACCCTCCATTGTATGGGTGTAATACGGTTCACGTTCCCGCACCAGTCTGTCGAAGA
>CAZASF010000062.1:0-11460 GCA_964487725.1 uncultured Bacteroides sp.
CGTGCTTCTTGACCACTTTTTATATAGTCTCACACATTGTGAAAGTTTTACTCAAGATAATAGAACTTTGAGGTTTGACCTATGAGTAAGGTATATGATTCGGACATAAATCCCGATGAGTTTATCCGAGACTTCCGCAAGGAGCCCTCCGGCGCATCGCTGGCACAGAAAGCGAAAGAGACAGACACTCCAAAACCAAGTGAGCCGCCGAGGAAACCACGGTCAGAGAAGCTGTCAGCCAAAGCATCCGACAGCAACACGACTCATCCCCAAACAGAGGAAGAGTATCTGGATTGCTTTGTCAGGAACATGGAGCATATGAGACCGCGAGACAAATATATGGTTGTAGAAATCAATCCCATGTTTCTGAATAAAATCAAGCGCATACTCTCGTATGAGGTCGGTAGCTGCTCTCTGAAAGCATATATCAACAATGTACTCGCTGACCATTTCAGAGAGTATGACACCTACATTCAAAAACGCCAATAAAAATATATGAGCAATGTAACCCATAAAGTAACAATCAAGATGACACCGGATTCACTGGAAGCCGAGGTCAAGACCGCTGACCCACAACAGGTGGCCTATATTGAGAAATATCTCACAAGGTCAAACGACTTTGCCACGACAAGAACCTACATTCGCCCGGAGTTGCACGCCATTCTCGCAAAGATGGTGAAAGCCAACGCTGCCACCGGAGCGACCATCGGTGGCTATCTGTCGGAAATAGTCCTCGACCATTTTGCAAAGAACGCTGATTTGATGAAGCGCATCTTTGAGGATAGCCGCGAGGAACTGTTCTGATGACAGGGCTTTTAATACTGGCATTGCTGGCAGGAAACCTGTACTTTGCCAAGAAACTGTTGTCGCGAGACAATAGGGATAAAGCGTCAGAGGTTGTTGACGTTAAAGACGTTGAATTTGAGAAACCCACTGAAGAAACACCTCAAAATTCGGAAGAGACGGTAAAAAAGCAAATTGAATCAAAAATTGCCGATGTCGTTGGGGCAAGCAGCTATGACCCCGAAACATACCGCAATATCGTGAAAGAAGTGGTCAAGGAGGTTGTACCGCTCATCATCGAGGAATATGGCAACTTTGCCGATGCCGGTTTGCCTGAGCAAACGGAGAAAACTGACCCTCGCCGTGTACCGGATGACCAACTTGACGATGTCTTCTCAAACAAGACCGTATCCGACTTGACCGGGGAAGAACCTGATACAGCCGAGCCACAAGCCGATGGGTTGGACTTCAATGACATGAACACCACAATGAAGGTGGTCAAGGGTGAGTCCGAAAAGCCGGAGGATCTGGAGGTGGCTAAGGTGACCCTAAAGGAACTGGAGGGCACGGCCATAAAGGAGCAAATATCACTCGACCCCAATATCCGTAAGCGGATTATGCTCATCGAGCTGCATCTTCCCAAATCAGAACAAGAGGAGAATGCACAGGAATCGGACAATGATACCGACTCCGACAAAACAGTCAGTCAGCAGGAGAAGCCGAAGAAGATTCTCTTTCACGCTGACATCGACACAACCGACATTGACGGCATTGACCTCAATGTCATACACTGAGACTTGGCCGAAAGGCACATTTTCTATAACACATTTTTATGACTAAATTTTTCAAGAGAATCTATGAAAGAACTGTATCGTTTATGAACGCACCCTATCTTCGCCGCCCCATCGCCGCCATGCTTCTGCTCTCTGCGGCAATCCAGATGTTTGCCGCCGGTAATGGGCTTGCCGGTATCAATGAGGCAACCTCCTTAGTGACAGGATATTTCGACCCGGGAACGAAACTCATTTACGCTATTGGCGCGGTTGTCGGACTTATCGGAGGTATCAAGGTTTACTCCAAGTGGTCGAGTGGCGACCCCGATACCAGCAAGACCGCTGCCTCATGGTTCGGAGCCTGTATCTTCCTGATCGTGGCAGCGACAATCCTCCGCTCGTTCTTCCTCTAATGTCAGAGTATTCAATCAATAAAGGCATAGGAAGGAGTGTCGAGTACAAAGGATTGAAAGCGCAATACCTGTTCATCTTTGCCGGAGGATTGCTTGCCATGTTTGTGGTGTTTGTCATCATGTATATCGCCGGAATCTCCCAATGGGTCTGCATAGGCTTCGGAGCGGTTGGCGCTTCCCTTCTTGTCTGGCTCACATTCCATCTCAATGCCAAGTATGGGCAATACGGTCTGATGAAACTGACCTCGGTCAAGTATCGTCCGCGATACATCATCAACCGTCTGCGCCTTAACCGATTGATAAAGTATAAGAAACGATGAGGAATATTCTGAAAGCCACAACACTGGAGTCGAAACTTCCGCTCTTGGCCGTCGAGCATGGATGCATTATCTCAAAGGACGCCGACGTTACGGTGGCCTTTGAGGTGAGCCTCCCGGAACTTTTCACCGTCACCTCCGCTGAATACGAGGCGATGCACTCCGCTTGGTGCAAGGCAATCAAGGTGTTGCCGCATTTTACGGTCGTACACAAGCAGGATTGGTTTGTCAGTGAGAAGTATAAGCCGGAACTCGATAAAGATGATTTATCATTCTTGGACAGGTCATTTGAACGACATTTCAACGAGCGTCCGTATCTTGCCCACAAGTGCTATCTGTTTCTGACAAAGACCACCAAGGAGCGTATGCGCCAGCAAAGCAACTTCTCAACCCTCTGCCGTGGGAGAATAACACCCAAGGAGTTGAATCACGAGATGGTGGTGAAGTTCATGGAGTCAGTTGAGCAGTTTGAGCGAATCATCAACGACACCGGCTATATCAAGATTTCACGCCTGTCCGATGAAGATTTGATTGGAACTGATACCACTTCGGGTATAATTGAGAAATACATGGCCTTGTCAATGGATGATGTCACTTGTCTGGAGGACATTGATTTGTCGGCACAACAGATGAGGATTGGAGACAAGATGCTCTGTCTGCATACGCTATCAGACACCGAAGACCTGCCGTCAAAGGTCAGCACTGATAACCGCTACGAGCGGTTATCGACTGACCGAAGCGACTGCCGACTGTCTTTTGCCTCGCCGGTTGGGTTGCTTCTTCCATGCAACCACATCTACAACCAATATGTGCTGATCGATGACCCGGATGAGAATCTTCTGAAATTCGAGAAGACCGCAAGGAATATGAATTCCCTCTCCAAGTATAGCCGAAGCAACGCCATTAACCGCGAGTGGATAGACCAGTATCTGAATGAAGCTCATAGTTACGGACTTATCTCTGTGCGCTGTCATTGCAACATTATGGCTTGGAGTGAGGACTCGGAGGAGTTGCGTCGCATCAAGAATGATGTGGGCGGTCAGTTGGCGACAATGGGCTGTATGCCACGGCACAACACCATCGACTGTCCGACATTATTCTGGTCTGCGATACCCGGCAATGAGGCCGACTTCCCGGCAGAGGAAAGTTTCTATACTTTCATCGAGCCTGCGGTTTGCTTCTTCACTGCGGAGACCAACTATCGTTCATCTTTATCTCCCTTCGGAATAAAGATGGTGGATAGACTGACAGGCAAACCAGTGCATCTCGATATTTCCGACGAACCGATGAAACGTGGTATCACAACCAATCGCAACAAGTTCATCTTGGGTCCATCAGGTAGCGGCAAGTCCTTCTTCACCAACCACTTGGTCAGGCAATACTATGAGCAAGGCTCACATATATTGCTGATTGACACCGGTAATTCTTACGAAGGCTTATGTAATCTTATCCACAATCGCACCCACGGCGAAGATGCTGTATATTTCACCTATACGGAAGATAACCCTATCTCCTTCAACCCGTTCTTCACCGACGATAGGGTTTTTGATGTGGAGAAGAAGGACTCAATCAAGACGCTGCTTCTGACACTTTGGAAATCGGAGGATGACAAGGTGACGAAGACGGAGAGTGGCGAGCTTGGCTCAGCATTGTCAATGTTCCTTGACAAGATGAATAAGGACAAGGAGATTATTCCATGCTTCAACTCATTCTATGAGTTTATGCGTGACGACTACCGCGCTGAAATGGCCAACCGTCCTATCCCCATCTACAAGCAGGACTTTGACATTGACAATTTCCTCACGACCCTGCGCCAATATTATCATGGCGGTCGCTTTGACTTCCTTTTGAACTCCAAGGCCAACATAGATTTGCTCAATAAACGTTTTGTAGTCTTTGAGATTGATTCGATCAAGGACAACAAGGAACTTTTCCCGGTGGTGACAATCATCATTATGGAAGCCTTTATCAACAAGATGCGACGGCTGAAAGGTATCCGAAAGGTCTTAATTTGTGAGGAGGCTTGGAAGGCTCTTTCTTCTGCAAATATGGCAGAGTATATGAAGTACCTCTATAAGACGGTTAGAAAGTATTTCGGTGAGGCTGTGGTGGTTACGCAGGAGGTTGACGATATTATTTCCAGCCCGATTGTAAAGGAGACCATCATCAATAACTCAGACTGCAAAATCCTCTTGGATCAGCGAAAGTATATGAACCGATTCGACCAGATACAGGAGCTGCTTGGTCTGACTGACAAGGAGAAGGCACAGATATTGAGCATCAATATGGCCAACAACCCCAACCGCCTATATAAAGAGGTTTGGATTGGACTCGGTGGCACACAGTCAGCGGTCTATGCCACGGAGGTGAGCAAGGAGGAATATCTCTGCTATACCACTGAGGAGACGGAGAAAATGCAAGTCCTTAATAAAGCAGCGCAACTAGGTGGCAGCGTCGAAAATGCAATCCGACTGCTGGCTAATGAAATGAGAGAATCAAAATCATGAAAATACCCAAAGTCTTTCATCCTATACTGGGTGTCTTGATTGGAACTATATTGTTCCTCGCCGGAATTGCCGCAGTTTCTTGTGTGTTCGTACTTGCATATAAGGGCATTCTATTTGCCAAACCTTACATTGTTGAGATAATATCCAACATTAGACTACCAATGTTTCCGATATGAAAACATTTCTAAAAATTACATTCCTGATAATCATTGGTATGATTATGAGTCTATCCGTATTACTTACATTACCGTTACTCTTGCTTTATGCGGGAGTGAAAATCATCGGAGGTATGGCCTCCTCCATAAAATAAACACAATATGACAGAATCAACATTCAAACTCGCAACAACGCTAATCAATCTTGCCCAAACACTGATTGAAGGGGGAGTAAAACTTATCAATATTGCCTTTTCTCTCATTGACAACAATTCAAAGAAAAAAGAATGAAGCATATCAAAACACTTCTCACAATATTTGCCTTTGCACTGCTGATGGGAGTCGGCAAGGCAAACGCCCAATGGACTGTCATTGACCCTTCCAATATTGCGCAGAGTATTGTAAATAATTCAAAATCACTTGTTCAAGAGTCAACGACGGCCACGAATATGGTGAAAAATTTTCAGGAAACCGTGAAAATTTACCAGCAGGCGAAGAAATATTATGATGCCCTCCAACAGGTGAATAACCTTGTGCGCGATGCCCGTAAAGTACAGCAGACTATCCTGATGCTTGGTGACATTTCCGGCTATTACGTCAACAATTTCAACAAGATGCTTACCGACCCTAATTTCACCACTTCGGAACTGTCGGCAATAGCATCGGGATATACACGGATTTTAGAAGAGGCCGGTGGCGTTCTGTCAGATCTAAAACAAGTGGTCAATATCTCTACTCTATCAATGACTGACAAAGACCGCATGGATGTCGTGGATGATTGCTATAAGGAGATGAAGCGGTTGAAAAATCTTACGGCGTACTACACAAACAAGAATATCAGCGTCTCATATCTAAGGGCAAAGAAAAAGGCCGACACCCAGCGTGTGATTAGCCTTTACGGAGACGGGTCTGAAAAATATTGGTAACTATGTTGTGTGCCATTGATTTTTCAAACCTGCATACCATTCTTCGGTCGCTCTACGATGAGATGATGCCTCTTTGCTCCGACATGGCCGGTGTGGCACAGGCAATCGCCGGATTGGGAGCATTGTTCTACGTCGCTTATCGGGTGTGGCAATCTCTGGCAAGGGCAGAACCGATTGATGTGTTTCCACTTCTGCGCCCATTCGCCATTGGCTTCTGCATAATGTTCTTTCCAACGGTAGTTCTCGGCACGATAAACACGGTGATGTCTCCCATAGTACAAGGAACGGCATCAATGCTCGAAGGGCAAACGCTTGACATGAAGAAGTATCGTGAGGAAAAGGACAGACTGGAGTATGAGGCAATGATGAGTGACCCGTCCACAGCCTACTTGGTGGATGATGCGGAGTTTGACCGACAGATTGATGAACTGGGCGTGACCGAAATCGGCACTGCCGCCGGAATGTATATCGAGCGGGGAATGTATAAAATAAAGAAGGCAATAGCCAATTTCTTCCGCGAATTGCTGGAACTGATGTTTCAGGCTGCATCTCTGACAATAGACACAATCCGCACTTTCTTCCTCGTGGTACTGTCCATTCTCGGGCCGATAGCATTCGCCCTGTCAGTATGGGATGGTTTCCAGTCAACGCTTACGGCTTGGATTCAACGCTATATCCAAACATATCTGTGGCTACCGGTGGCAGACCTGTTCAGTACGATACTTGCCAAAATCCAAGTACTGATGCTTCAGAACGATATTTCGGAACTGACTAATAATCCGAATGTTGACATTGACGGAACGAACACTACTTACGTCGTCTTTATGATTATCGGCATTATCGGTTATTTTACAATCCCCACTGTTGCGGGTTGGATTATTCAGGCCGGAGGTGCAGGTAACTACAACCGTGCAATCAACAATACCGCAATGCAGGGCAGCAGAATCGGAGGCAGTATCGCCGGTGGTGTGGCAGGTAACGTTGTCGGTCGTGCCGGAAAACTTTTGAAATAGAACTATGGAGTTTAAATCACTGAAAAACATTGAAACATCTTTCCGTCAGATACGACTGTTCGGTATAGTCTTCGTTTCGATGTGCGCTTTGGTGGTTTCGGTGGCTCTTATTACGGTTTTCAACTTTGCTGAGAAGCAGCGCGAGAAAATCTATGTCCTTGACAATGGCAAGTCCTTGATGCTTGCCTTGTCACAGGACATGAGCCAGAACCGCCCGGCGGAGGCAAGAGAACACGTCAGACGTTTCCACGAGCTGTTCTTCACCCTCTCGCCTGATAAGTCAGCCATCGAGCATAACATCAACCGTGCGTTGATACTCTCGGACAACAGCGCATACAATTATTACTCTGACTTTTCGGAGAAAGGTTATTACAACCGCATAATCTCCGGCAATATCAATCAGATTTGCCAAGTGGATAGCGTGGTGTGTGACTTTTCCAACTATCCATACACTGCAACCACCTATGCCAAGCAGAAGATTATCCGTCAAAGTAATGTGACTGAAAGAACACTAATCACCACTTGCAGACTGACGAACTCGTCGAGATCTGATGACAATCCCAACGGCTTTATTATCGAGGGCTTCAACATCCTTGAAAATAAAGACATCTCAACAGTAAAACGATAAATGAAGATTTTATCCAAGTGGCGCGACACCATATATAATAAGGTGTGGAACTCGCCCAAAGGGAAGTTGCGTAACTTCCTGAAATCCAAATGCGATGAAATGCCCCATAACCGAAGGATGATTTTGGTGGCTGTATTGTTCGGGGCATTCGTGATAATCGCATTTCTGCTGTTCGGCAACGCCTGTTATCATATCGGATTGGGTCACGCACAGCAAAGGATTGATGAGATTAAACATATAGAGGCAGTCGAGTTACCAACTCAGTCTGAAAATATACCCACTTCAACACTTGATGACATTTGAAGAAATCAAAGCAAAGGTCAACGGCTGGTTTCAACCGAAGAATGAAGCTGACCGTGCGAAACTGAAAAAGTATGCTATTGTGTTCCCTGCTATGTTCCTGACATTTCTTGTCGCAATATGGCTGATTTTCGGAAATGGATTTTCCTCTGAAAAGACCGACACAAGCAAAGCCAATATGGAACTGCCCGAAGGTGATAACGCTGAGATTGAGGGCAACAAGCTGAAGGCTATGGAACAGAAGGCAATTGAGGATGAGAAGAACCGCCGAGACAGTGTGGTCATTGCCACAATAGAAGCAGCAGATACGATGCCATTGACATCATCAACGAGTCAACCTTCTGCAATAGAATCATCGGCTCAGGCATATCAAGATGTGCAAGCCTCACTTGAAGACTTCTACATTCCTGAAGACCAGTCGGCGGCGCAGGTTGCTGAATTGCAAGCGAGGATTGATGAACTGGAAAGTGCCAATGCCGCAGTGCATCAACAGTCGCAGCCTAATGAGATGGAACTTATGGAACGGTCTTACCAACTTGCATCGCAATACTTTGGTAATGGTAATGGCGGTCAGGCAGTAATTGTTGATGACTCCGACAAGAAGGAACGTAAGGTTATGCCTGTCAATCAGGTGAACAGCAATGTGGTATCTTCTCTTTCGGCGGCTAATGGCGAAGTCCGCTCATTTTCAACTGCGGTTGGTAGCCAAAGGCAGAATTTCAGAAACACCATCTCGGCTTGTGTCGCCACTGACCAGACAATCATGGATGGTCAGAGCGTGAGGCTTCGGACTCTTGAACCGATGTGGATAGGCAATTCTCTGTTGCCGAAGAATACAACCATTGTCGGCTCGGCACGATTGCAGGGTGAACGCCTTGAAATCTCTGTCGAAAACATTGAGGCTCTTGGTTGTATCATGGAGGTTGACCTTTCGGTCTATGACTCTGACGGTCAAGAGGGAATCAATATTCCCAACTCTATGGAGTCCGATGCGCTGAAAGAGATTGGTGCCAATATGGGCTCGACCGTAGGCAGTTCAATCAACATCTCCACCGATGCCGGGGCGCAGATTGTCTCCGACGTAGGTCGCGGCATACTCAACGGTGTCAGCCAGTACCTTACCAAGAAAGTCCGTCAAGTGAAAGTCCACCTCAAAGGCGGATATAAAGTGATGCTCAAACAGAATGAGCAGTAAATCAAAATCCAACAACACCCAACAAATGCAAACACTGAAAACACTCTATGTTGCGGCAGTGGCTCTCCTCGGAGCAGCAACCGCTGTCAACGCCAAAACTCCCCAAAACACCGATAACAACGTGTCTTCCGGCACTGAGACATCAACCGCTCCCACCGAACATGACATGAACATCTATGGCAGCAACTACACCGACGGCGACAAGTTTGATGGTCTTACCCGAAAAGTCGGCTTCGACCGAATGATTCCCCCTCACGCACTGGAAGTTTGCTATGAGAAAACCACTCATATCATCTTCCCGGCAGAGATAATTTACGTGGACTTGGGCAATGAAAACCTCGTTGCAGGTCTCGCAGATGGTGCGAAGAATGTACTGCGAGTAAAGTCTGCCTTCAAGTCGTTCAAACAGGAGACAAACCTCTCAGTTATAACGGATGACGGTTCATATTACAGCTTCAACGTGAAGTTTGCCAAAGAGCCATTGCTTCTCAACATCGAAATGACTGACTTCATCCACGATGGCGAGGCCGTCAACCGTCCGAACAATGCCCAAGAGATTTATCTCCAGAAACTGGGGCAAGAGTCACCTATGCTTGTGAAGCTTATCATGAAAAGTATCTACAAGCAGAACAAACGCGAGATTAAGCATATTGGCTCCAAACGCTTCGGTGTCCAGTTCCTTCTGAAATCCATCTACACCAACAATGGCTTGCTATACTTCCACACGGAACTGAAGAACATATCCAATATCGCCTTCGATATTGATTATGTGTCGTTCAAGATTGTGGATAAGAAGGTTATCAAACGAACTGCGATGCAGGAGACCGTACTTGAACCGCTCCGCGCACAGAACTATGTGACGGTGGTACATGGTAAATCCTCCGAAAGAACTGTCTTCGCTCTGGAGAAATTCACAATTCCCGATGACAAGCAACTAGTTATCGAGATTGCCGAAAAGGGAGGCGGTCGCCATCAGTCCTTTGTGGTGGACAACGAGGACATTGTGAGAGCAAACGTAATTGATGAACTAAGCATACAATGAAAATGAGAAAAGCGATAATGATATTCGCAGCCATGCTCAGCCTCTTCGGAGGCCGGGCAATGGCCCAGCGATGCCTGCCGGGTATGTCATCGGTAGAGGTTACGGCAAATATGGTAGACGGTTTCTATACCGGCAACTCTCGCGACTGCGGCTATTCTTTCGGTGTTTATTACTCTCTTTTCAAGGGGCATAACGCCAATACGTGGTCTTTTGGTGGCGAGTATCTTCAGACCTACAAGTCATACGGAAACAAGGGACGTATTCCCATTGCAGACTTCTATGCCGAAGCCGGATATAATCTACATCTAATCAGCGACTATTCACAGACGTTCCACCTCTATGCCGGATTATCAGCTCTCTGCGGCTACGAAACAGTCAACTGGGGAAAGTCGGTGCTGAAAGACGGTGCCACACTGCAAGCCGGTGATGCTTTCATCTACGGTGGAGCGATAAATGTCTCGGCAGATTTCTATCTGTCAGACAATTTCGCCCTCGGTGTCAACCTCAAGGAACGATTCATCTTCGGCAACGACACGGGGCATTTCAGATTTTCTTATGGCCTGATGGCAAAATATTCATTTTAGCCTATGAGATACACGAAGCATGATATTCCACGGATGTCAATTACGGCATTTCTGGATGCTCTCGGTGAAAAGCCGGTCAAGGCCTTCAACGATATGAAGCTATATTATGCTCCCTATCGTGATGATGTCGAACCGATGTTCGTGGTTGACACCCAATCAAACCGATGGTATGACCATGCCACTGACGAATCGGGCAATCTGAAAGACTTAGCTGCACTTACGGCTCGTGGCGAACATCGCAATGACATTCCCGGCTACATCGTCAAGATGATGAACGAGAATGAGATTGCAAAGGAAATGCTAACGCAACATGCCATTGACCCACAAGTAATTCATCTTGATGTGGCGAAGATTTCTCTCACAGACTTTATGAAGGCTCTTGGTCAAGAGCATCCGGTGGCTGCCGACGGTGAACTGCGCATATATAACGCTCCATACGCTGACAAGCCGGGTCAGCCTACAATGGTAATCAACACTCGCACAAATCTGTGGCGTGATACCAAGTCGGGAGCAAGTGGCGGTATCTATGACCTTGCCTATGAGTTGACTGGATGTGCCAACAAGTCAGAGTTGAACCGCTACATTGCCGGTGAGATGAACACTTATCAGCAAAAGCAGATGAAGGCAGAGTCCAAACCGGAGCCAGCTAAATCCAAACGGAAGATGCGCCTATGAACATTGACGAAATTCGTAAGATTTCTCTCGTCGAATTCCTCAATCAGCTTGGCTACAAGCCAACCGGCCGTGACAGCAAAGGCTTGTGGTTTTTCGCTCCATATCGTTCTGAGCGTAAACCATCGTTCCATGTCGTTCCGCAGAAAAAT
>CAZASF010000063.1:0-11446 GCA_964487725.1 uncultured Bacteroides sp.
CTGTCACCGTACCTGTCACCTTAATCTGGGCTGCAAAAGCCAGAGCCGGTAACATAATGAGACAGAGTAGCAGACATGTTAGCTTTGCCTTCATAAATGTTTTTTTTTTGGTTAGGATAATGATTTAATTGGTTAAAGAAAAGTTCATAGTTTGTTTTACTCCTTGCCATTCTTTTTTTGCAGCCGGGGCTATAATTTTTGGTGTGAAAACCAAACGGCCTAAGGCAAGTCGCTGATTTTCTGTTTTATGGCAAGACGAATGCTTTCCGTAGCTATAAAGCTGTGTAATGCGATAGCAAAGGTAAAAAATTAAGATGGATTTTACCCCCCCAATGTTAAATATGGTTAAAATATGTAATTTGGTTCTCCTTACACAAGAACGATTGATAAATAAATGTTGATTTTGGTGCCGGTTATCAAAGTGGGAGCTGTAGGGTTTCCATAAAACGACGTACGGTGGCTTCGTCACCGGTGTATTTTCCGCGGTCCTCGCTCAGCTTACACGTGGGAGAGTAGAATGGCCATGACTCGGTTATCTTAACGGATATGAGTTTTATCACGATGTTCATGGGTTTGACTCCCGGGAAATCATTGGTGAAGTGGGTCCCTATTCCAAATGACGGGATGCACTTGCCGGTAGCGTAACGCTGTATCTCAATTGCGCGGTCAACGTTGAGTGCGTTGCTGAACACTACCTGTTTCGTAGCCGGGTCTATGCCCAATGAGCGGTATTTCTCCACAATCATGTCAAGTTCGTGGAAGTTGTCACCGCTGTCCACCCTCAGACCCTTGAACATGTTGGCATAATCTTCGGAGAAGTTAAGGCTGAAAATGCGCCATCCGTAAGTGTCATAGAGGAATGTTCCGAGAGCACCGCGGTAGGTTCGCGACCACACGCTCATGGCTATGTGATTGGCCATAAGAGGCCCGTACATTCCTGCGATGGCACACACGAGTTCGTGGGCCATGGTGCCTATTGGCGTCAGGTCATATTTCATGGCGAAGTAAACGTTGCTCGTGCCCACAAATCGCCCTGCTCCTGCCGCCTTACATTCTTTCATTGCCTTGACAGACGTTTCCTGCGCCTCAAACGAGGCCCTGCGCCGCGTGCCGAAGTCGCTGAAATTGCAACCGGCTTCAATGAGCCGGCGAGCCTTTTCCTGAGAGGCGGTGTAGTATGCGTCATAGTCAAAATTGCGGTATTCGCCCGTAACTCTGTAATATAATTCGGATACAATGGCCAGTACCTTCACTTCCAGAAGAATGGTGTCGCTCCAACATCCCTCGAAGCCAATGTGAAGATGTCCCTCATAGTCGCGCGTTACCGAAACCTGGCTGCTGTCGTAACGATAACCTTTAAGATAGCTCATGAACCATGCCGGTATGTAGTTGCACTTGCGGCGCATGAAGTCAACCTCCTCATCAGTTATAACCACTGATTCCAACATTCTGACCTGTTCCATGACGAGTTCATCGAAACCTTCGGGATACACCGTGTTGTCTCGGTCATTGAAGATGTATTTCACCCGTGTGCGCGGATAATTGTCAATCACGGCGCAACACATCGTGAATTTGTACAGGTCATCGTCGGTGAAATGGGTTATAATCTGACGGCGTACGCGCTCATCCATCATCGGGTTGTGGCTATCGTTCATTGTGGAATAGTTTTCTCTAAACTTTTAAACGTCCCAGGCCTATTTTTGTTGGGAATGCCGGTGCTTCTTTTCGTGTTGCCATATCTGCCAGGAGTTAAGGAAGTTCTGTCCTATACTGTAGAAGGCAAGGAATGATGACGCGAGTGGATTCAGGTATGTGTTGGCCATCCAGATACCCATAGCCGTATTTTTCTGGCCGAGGAGTTGCTGTCCGGCAATGTCGTCGCCGTATTTGCTACCTATTATCCTCCCTATATAGAATTGAACCGGACATATCACAATGGCGCCAATAGCGAGGATCACAATTACGTCCCAGTTGCCTTCGCCGTGCAGGAAGATGAAGTCAATGGTCTGGCCGAGAACGAGCAGCAATGTTATGGCCCACATATAAAATGACAGGCCATTATATTTGCTCAGATACCGGGCCGCGGGACGTGCCCACAGCTGCATAAGCAACATGACGAAAAATGGGAGGCCGATAACCGTGGCAATTCTTCCGAATATGGAGAAAAAGGCATCTGTCAGGCCCATGTAGCCGTTGTCGCCGATGAAAACGAACATTACCGGAGCGAGAACGCATATCAGCAGATTGCCCACAATGGTGTAGGTAACAGTGTTTCTGCGCTTGGCGCCAAGCATTCCGGCTATCACGGTCACGGAACTGGCCACGGGGCAGAGCGCGCCGAGCATCATTCCTTCGGAAATGGCATCACTGCCGGTAATTACCTTGAAAAGCACGTAAAGAGCTACAGTGGCGACTATCTGAAACAGCATCAGCCACAGGTCAAGGCGCTCGAATCGCAGCCGACGTAGTTCGGTGGTGGAGAATGTCAGAATCAGAATGGCGAAAATCAGATATGGGATAATGACCGACATCTTGTCGCACAGGTCATGAAAAATCAGGCCCAACACAATGGCCACCGGAAGCACAAACGGCTTAATTCTACCTGTATCAAAAGATTTAAACATAGCGTAAACTCTTAGAAATCGATACTCTTGTTTGGAGCAGTTTACTATCGTGGATTTTGGTTTTGCAAAATTACAATATTTTTTTGTAATTTTGTGCCGCCGTTTATAATGAGCGGCTTTGCAGATGATAGATTTTATGCTTACAAAAAGCCTGTTGAAGGCTCATGTACAATACTTTGCTTTCATGGAAAGCTGGAAGAGCACTGCCGGTGAGGCTATGTGTTTCTGATGCTGATTTGACGACAATCAGTTGATTATGTCCGCCACACTGGCGGCTGATTTAGAATTTCCCCAAAAAACTTAATATTAAATTTTATGAACAATCCGAGATTGCTCGCGGGATTGCTTGCTGTGGCCTTGTCGGTCAATGGGGCTTTGGCTCTTGACAGAAAGCCTACTGTAATCACCCTTGAGGAACTGTTCGAACAGGCAGAGAGTGGCGCCGTCCAGCTTCGTCCGTCGCTGTCAGCACAGAATGAGGCCGAAAAAGAAATCTCTGTGGCCCGCAACAGCCGCCTGCCGGACATCAACGCATCCCTTTCGCTGGGCTATAACGGTGATGGATTCACCACCAAACGTAATTTTTCCGATTATCAGAAAGCTCCCATACCGCATTTTGCCAATGGCCTGTCACTGACGGTCAATCAGCCGGTGTATGCCGGAGGAGCCATAACCGCCGGAATTGAAATGGCGGAACTGAAGCTTACCGCTTCGCGCTTTGCAACCGACTTGCAGCGCGACAATCTGCGATTTCAGCTCACCGGTTTTTACCTTGACATATATAAGTATTCCAATCTACGCTCAGTTGTTGAGAGTAACATTGCCCGCGCACGCAAAGTGCTTCAGGAAATGCACGACCGCTATGAGCAGGGAGTGGCGTTGCTCAACGACATCACCCGTTATGAGCTACTTGTGTCAAACCTTGAGCTGCAGCTGATAAAAATAGACAACACACTGGATATTCTCAACAATAACCTCGTTACCATAGCCGGTCTGCCTGCGGGAACATTCGTTGTGCCTGACACCACCATTCTGGAAAAATCACTACCTATGGCGGGGGAGGAGGCCTGGCAGACAGATGCCATGCAATGCGCTCCGTCGCTGCGTCTTGCACAAGCCAACGTCGACATAACCCGCAAGGCAGAAGATCTTGTCAAGGCAGAGCGTCGTCCTAAAATCGGACTGCAGGCCGGATGGACTCTCGAAGGGCCGATTCTTGTGGAGGTTCCGCCAATCAACCGTAACTTGAGCTACTGGTATGTGGGAGTTGGGCTTTCCTACAATCTGTCGTCACTGTTCAAGGCCGATAAGTCGCTTGCCCGCAGCCGGGCGGCAATAGTGCGCGCCACCAATGAACTCGATGCGGCTAAGGAGAATACACAGCTCGCCGTAAGGGCCGACTATGTGCGCTATCTTGAGTCGTACGAGGAACTTGAATCGCGTCAGAAAGCCGTAGAGCTGGCTGACCGCAACTATTCCACTGTCTTTACCCGCTATTCAGCCGATATGGCTCTTATAACCGACATGCTGGATGCTGCCAACTCGCGTCTTGATGCCGAGCGTCAGCTCGTGGACGCCCGTATCAATATTATATATTACTATTACAAACTTCTGTTTACTTCCGGAAAGATATGAAACACCGTACAAAGAAGATTATATCATACGTGATAACAATCGCCGTAATTATTGCCGCAGGCCTGTGGGTTGGCTCCAAGTTCATCCACACCGGCGATGTGGAGTTCACTGACAATGCTCAGGTTTGCCGTCAGATTGTGCCCGTCAACTGTCGTGTGCAGGGATACATAAAGGAGATTCGCTTCAAAGAGTTCCAGCAGGTCAAGAAAGGCGACACTCTGGTGATAATTGATGATGCCGACATGAAACTCAGGGTGGCCCAGGCTCGTGCCGACTATCAGAACGCTATCGCCGGCCGCGAACTGACAGATCAGAGTGTTGGCGTTGCATCGGCCAATGTGGCCGTGAGCGAGGCTTCTATTTCGGAAGCAAAGGTGCTTATGGACAATGCAGCGGTTGACCTTGACCGCTATACCCGGCTGCTTGAGAAAGATGCCGTTACCCGCAGGGAATATGACGGGGTCCGCACCGATTACGAGGCTAAGAAAGCAAGATATGAAACACTTGCACGTCAGCGCTCGGCATCCAATTCAGTTGTGGCTGAGACCAAAGGCCGTATAGCTCAGAATGAGGCAGGCATTGAACTTGCCAAGGCTCTTCTGGAGACAGCCGAACTTAACCTGTCATATACGGTTATTACCGCTCCGTGTGATGGCTACTGCTCTCGCAAGGAGATTCAGGTGGGTCAGCTCGTGCAGCCCGGACAAACGCTTCTTGATATTGTTGACAATTCCGATGTTTGGATCACGGCCAATTACAAGGAGACGCAGATGAAGCATATCCATGAGGGCAGTGAAGTTATTGTGAAAGTTGACGCTATTCCTGACAAGACGTTTACCGGAAAGGTTGTCTCACTGTCATCGGCAACCGGAGCGGCTCTTTCAATAATGCCTCAGGACAATTCGGCCGGAAACTTTGTGAAGGTTCGTCAGCGCATTCCTGTCAGGATAGAACTTGCTGACACCGCATCCCTCCCGATGCTCCGCACAGGCATGAACGTTGAATGTGAGGTGAAGTATTGACATGGCTCAGTGGGGAGGGCCTCAGGGCCCGTTTGACATTCCGGATATTCCCGGATGGTTTCCGCGCAGGCTGAAGCCGTGGCTGTTTATCCTGATAGTGCTGATTGTTCAGTTCTCGGGCGGCCTGTATCTTGCAGCGGCCTCCGACATGGTTGGCACCAAAGCGCTCATGCAGCAGGATATACTTATGGCCGGTTATGCTTCGCTTATCGGTATGGCAATCAACTTCTGCGTTATGTTCAGGCTGAAGTTCCGGTTCTCCAACCGCATCAGCTTGCTTATATGCGGAATTGTGCTGATTGCGGCCGGCTTCATAACTGCATCCACGGATTGTGTGCCGTTGCTCGTGGCGGTATGTTTTGTTGCCGGATGGTTCAGGATGTGGGCCACCTTTGCCTGCAACTCCACCATACAGGGCTGGATTACGCCCAAGCGTGACATGTCTGTCTTCTTCTGCTTCATTTACCTTCTTGTTGATGGAGTGATACAGCTGAGCGGTATAGCCACAGTCTATACGGCTTTCTACTCCCAATGGGAGTATATGCACTGGATCATGATAGGTCTTTTAGCCGTGATGATGATTATAGTCATGATTTTCATCCGTCCGGTCAAGGGGCCCATGCAGATACCGCTGCTCGGTATTGACTGGATAGGTGCCGGACTGTGGAGTGTGGTGATGTTATGTTTCACATTCGTATGTGTCTACGGAAATCACTATGATTGGTGGGAATCAACTGAGATTACAGGCGCAACGGTGATTGGCGTGGCGTGTCTGGCCATTAATCTATGGCGAGCATCATTCCTGCATCATCCTTATATCTCATATAAGGCGATGACTAACCGCAACGTTTGGCGAGCCACTGCCGTGTATCTGGTGTTCTTTACGCTGATGGCCACCGAGCATGTTTTTGAACATAGCTACGCATCGGCCATCCTTGGATTCGATGAGACAAATCTGATAGACCTTAACTGGTACGTGTTTATCGGAATATTCGCCGGTTGCGCGTTCACGTATTTCACGTTTGCTACCCGCAAATGGCGCTATAAGACCATGACTGCCATAGCATTTGCGCTGGCCATAGTCTATCTGGCTTATTTTTATTTCCTGATTGACTATGGCGTGGAAAAGGAGATGTTGATTCTGCCGCTCATTGCACGTGGTGCAGCTTCGGTGATCATATCTATTATCTACTTGACATCAATGACTCCGGGCGAGAGCAAACTTCATTTCTTTGTGTTTCCGCAGGCTCTCACTCTCAATGGTTTTACCGGTGCAGTGATGGGTGCTACGCTTGGACCGGCTCTGATTGGTGAACTGCTCAGTAGAACCGTGGCCCGTAATTTCGCTCAGTTAAGCTCCTCGTTTGCTGATTTCAGCAGCCGTGCGGCGGCAGGAATGCGCTTCGATGAGCTCTACGGTATGCTCCAGCGTCAGGCTCTGGTGGTTTCGATGAAGGAAATCTACGGATGGTTGCTCATTGTTGCTGTCATATCGCTGACGGTAATACTTGTGAGCTACAGTCCCATGCGACCAACTTCCATATTCCCGAAATGGCGCACCATACGCCGCGGTCTGCGTCACATTGTCAGACTGCGCCGAATGAGGCTCCGCAAAGCTTGAACGGATTCTTCTGTCGTGGCCCAGTCAGTGACAAATCTGACTGGTGTCACGTTTTCACGTCGTGCTCCCCATAGCTCGAAGCCTACGCCTTCAGCCTTGAGCAGATCTATAATCTTGTTGGGTACCATGAAGAACTGTTGATTTGTTGGCGAGTCAATGAAAGGTTCGAATCCGCAGTCAATGAAAATATTTCGCAGTTCCATAGCGCGTTCCACACCGTGATGGCCGATGCGTCCATACAGGCCGTTGCTGAAAAGAGTGGCGAATTCAATTCCGTTCAGCCGTCCTTTGGCAAGGAGCGCGCCATGCTGTTTTATGATGGTTGTGAAATTCGGCAGAATGGCTTTGTTGCGGGCCACCACGGCCTCTCCGAACAGCGCGCCGCATTTGGTTCCTCCTATATAGAACACGTCCGTTAGTCGGGCAATGTCAGGGAGCGTTATGTCAGCGCCTTCGGCTTCAAGACCGTAGGCCAGGCGTGCCCCGTCAAGATACAGTCTAATGCCGTGGCGGCGACATGTTTCGGATATGTCCTCCAGTTCCTTAAGTGTGTAAAGCGTTCCCAGTTCGGTAGGGTGGGAAATGTAGACCATTCCGGGTGCAACCATGTGGTCGTAAGTGTCGTCGGCGTAAAATTCGTTGACGTAGGCATTGATGGCTTCCGCGCTCAGTTTGCCATGCTCCGAAGGAAGCGTCAGTACTTTATGGCCGGTGTACTCTATTGCTCCAGCCTCATGAACATTGATGTGGGCCGTATCAGCAGCTATCACTCCCTCGAAAGAGCGGAGCAGAGCACTAATCACCGTAGCGTTAGTCTGAGTCCCTCCAACCAATAGTTCTACAAGGCATTTATCGCGGTCAAGTCCGCAGGCATCGGCAATCAAGGCCCGAGCTTTGGCGGAGTAGGGGTCGCAACCGTAGCCAACGGTGGCTTCCATGTTGGTCTCGCAAAGTCGTGCCAGCACTTCGGGATGACATCCGCGTATATAATCAGTGTTGAAATTCAAGTCCATAATTATAATGAAATGTTATTCGTGATTGGTTTTGTCCTTTATTTTCTCGCTACGGCTTATACTGAAAGTGCCGGCAATGGCGGCAAAGGCGAGCGCCACCCACAGGCATGTCTTGGCCGAAACGGTGTTGGAGGCTGCCATGGCGAATATCAGAGTGACGAGGGTCGCTCCAAGTGTCTGACCTACAAGGCGTGCCGTGCTTTGCATTCCTCCGGCTCCACCCGTGCGCTCTACAGGAGTGGCCATAACCATGACTATGTTGTTGGGCGTTTGGAACATTCCAAATCCCAGGCCACAAACGGCCATACGCCAGGCAATGTTCCACGGGGATATGTCGCAGCCGTGGGGAGCGAACAGTAGCAATAGCAGCCCGATCGCATAGACCAACATGCCGCAAGAGGCTGTTATTCCGGGATTATGTTTCTCTACATAGCGTGCTGCGATGGGCGACACAATCATAGTGGCGAGTGGCCACGGAGTCATAAGCAGTCCGGTGGTTATCTCCGAGAATCCGTAGAAGCCTATGAACAGAAACGGCAACGCTATCATGGCTATGTTCTGCGCAATAAACGAGGATACCGATGTGAGAATGCTTAGCGTGTAAAGTTTAATTTTCAGAAGGTCCACAGGTAGCATGGGCTGTTTGTGGCTCAACTGTCGGCGGAAGTAGAATATGCCGACGATGAATCCCACGGCTAACATTGATATAATCATCACGTGGTTGTCAGTCTTGGATATGTTTCCAATGGCAAGGAATATAAGTCCGAAAACGACCATGTTTTCCACACAACTTAACCAGTCGAACTTGCCTTCCACCTCATGAGGTGGATTTTGAGGAAGAAGCCTTTTGCCAATGATGAACGCCACAATGCCTAAAGGAACGTTGATTAGAAATAGCCAATGCCATGATGCTATTGACAGGATTGCACCGGCTATGGTGGGCCCGGCAGCTGTGGCAATGGCTATCACCATGGCGTTGAGGGCGAGTCCACGACCCAATACGTTGCGCGGATAAATCAGTCGGACGAGTGCTATGTTGACCCCCATCACGCATGCAGCGCCCACACCTTGCAATGTTCTTGCGGCCACAATCTCAGTGAAGGACTGAGAAGCGGCACACATTGCCGATGAGGCCGTGAAAATTACGACCCCCACGAGGAAGCACCGTTTGTAGCTCGTGCGGTCACCGTAGGACGACACCGGAAGCAACAGCATTGTTATAACAAGTTGATATGCCGTTATTATCCATACCGATTGCGACTCGTTAACGCCGAATTTTACGGACATAACCGGTAGCGCAACGTTGACAAGGGTTACGTCCAGCACCGTCATGACCAGAACAAGGAGCGTGGCGAAAACAGCGGTGTAGTTTCTTATTGAGAATTTTGGTGAGTCCATCTATTGTAGAACATGTATAAACTCCTTTTTGTGCAATATCGCCGCAAATTTACGCATAATCACAAAATTATAGAGCGCCAAACATCAGCAATCTTTCAATTCATATTCGTATATTTGCATCGGACAATAGATAATCACAAAAACTTACTTGATATGAAAAAAATAATTACATTGGTTGTGGCTTTTGTTGCCATTACTGTATCCGTGGATGCTCAGAACATCAATTTACCGGCGCCGGAAACTGCAGGCGGCCTTCCGGTCAATCAGGCGTTGTCGGAGCGGAAATCAGTCCGTGAGTTTGACTCCGCAAGAAGTCTGCCGCTGCAGACGGTGTCAAATATCCTGTGGGCAGCATGCGGAATCAACCGCACGGAAAAAGGGATGAGAACAAACCCAACCGCACGAAACTTACAGGAGGTTGATGCTTATTGGTTCGATACCAACGGCATTTATTATTATGACTTCAAGACCAACACGCTGGTTGAGAAAGTCAAGGGCGACTTTCGGGGTCTTATTGCCGGAGGCAAGTTCAAACAGGAATTTGTTATGGATGCTCCCGCCGCCGTTGTGCTCGTTGCCGATACAACAAAGTCAGATCTTACTGCTTCGCTGATTGATGCCGGAATTGCTTGTGAAAACATAAATATTTTCTGTGCCGGAAACGGACTTGCCACAATTCCTCGTATGACAATGGATGTCAACGAAATACAAAAACTGCTTTCACTTCCGGAAACGACTTTGCCTATTCTCAACAACCCCGTTGGCTACGCGAAATAGCATAACATGGCAAAACAAGAGTATATTGAAAAAAACAGAGCTTGGCTGGCGGCAAAGGCGCAGGAGCCGGGTGTAAAGTCTCTCGATTGCGGCATCTATTACAAGGTGATGAAGTCGGGCAACAAAGATGGCCGCACTCCAAATCGTGGCAGTGTGGTGACGGTGCATTATACCGGCAAGACAATCAACGGCAAGACTTTCGATAGCAGTCGTGGCGGCGTTGCTCCGGCTTTCCGGCTACGCGATTTAATAACAGGATGGATTATAGCTCTACAGAAGATGCACATCGGTGACAAATGGGAGGTTTATATCCCCGCTGAGCAAGGCTACGGAAAAATCAATCAGCCAGGCATTCCCGGCGGCTCAACCCTGATATTTGAAATCGAACTGGTAAATGTGATGTGAAAATGAGCAGAGAATATACACCTGAAAAAATAACGCATCTGGAGCCGGATGACATCTTTGTGTTTGGCAGCAACCTTGAAGGTATGCACGGCGGCGGAGCAGCCCGTGTCGCTTACAATAAATTTGGCGCGGTCTGGCGACAAGGTGTTGGACTGCAAGGGCAGTCTTACGCCATACCAACGATGCAGGGCGGCGTTGATACTATCAAACCATACGTTGACCAGTTCATCGAATTTGCCCGTGAATGCGATCAAAACACATTCTATGTCACCCGAATTGGTTGTGGCATTGCCGGATTTACTGATGAGGAAATTGCCCCGCTATTTGATGAAGCCTACGACCTCTACAACGTTCGTCTCCCCAAATCATTCGCTGACATCATTGAGCGTAACCGCAAAAACAACATATAGATGATGTAAGAAAAGCCGTCCCCGAGCACAATAAGGAACGACTAAACAAAGAATAGGACATGGAAACAAGATACTACAATTCAAAGATAGACTGGTGGATACCTGTTATTGTAATTTTTACCGCATCTTTTGCATTTATAGGTCCGCTGATTGACGGAGAAATATTTTTAGTGGGTCTTTTACTTGGAGTATGGCTCTGCATCATGGAGGTTGTTATGTTTGCCAGTGTCAAATATCAGATTTGCGATGGAAAACTTGGTGTACGTAATATCTTCTATAAATGGGACTGGTTCCCTATTGAGAAAATATCGGAGGTCAAAAAGTCAAGCGGAATACTTTCAGCGGCTGCTCTTTCAACGAAGCGCATATCCATCAAGTTTTCAGACAAGAAGATTCTTAAAAGCTCGATGCCGTTGGAAATATCGCCCAAAGACCGTGACGGTTTCATCGCCCAACTCAAAGAAATCAACCCCAATATCGTAGAGCGGTAAAGAATATATGTGGCAGCAAGTTGAATTTAATCTTAGACCTCGGAGGAATG
>CAZASF010000064.1:0-11304 GCA_964487725.1 uncultured Bacteroides sp.
ATTTCACAATGACAGATCCAATAGCAGATTATCTGACAAGATTGAGGAACGCCATCAAAGCCAACCACCGCGTTGTGGAGATTCCTGCCTCAAACTTGAAGAAAGAAATCACAAAGATTCTTTTTGAACAAGGCTATATTCTTAACTATAAGTTTATAGAGGGTGAGACCCCCGCAGGCATCATTAAGATTGCCTTGAAGTATGACCCCGTTGATCACGTTAATGCCATCAAGGCTCTCAAGCGTGTGTCACGTCCGGGTCTGCGCCAGTATACCGGCTACAAAGATATGCCGCGAGTGTTGAACGGAATGGGTATAGCTATCCTCTCCACTTCTCAGGGTGTGATGACCAACAAGGCCGCACGCGAGAAGAAGATTGGTGGCGAAGTGCTCTGTTATGTCTACTAATTTATAGGAGGAACTGAAAATGTCAAGAATAGGTAAAGCTCCCATAGAAATACCCGCAGGCGTCACAGTGACTGTCAGCGGTGATGTAGTGACAGTAAAGGGCCCCAAGGGTCAGCTCAGCCAGAAAGTGAACCCTGACCTTGATATCAAGGTTGAAGACGGTCACGTTGTTGTTACCCGTCCTTCTGACGACCGTGAACACCGCGCTCAGCACGGTCTTTATCGTGCGTTGATCCACAACATGGTCGTTGGAGTGTCAACCGGCTATCGCAAGGAAATGGAATTAGTTGGTGTGGGTTACCGCGCTCAGTCAACCGGTCAGGTTCTTGAGCTTTCGCTCGGTTACTCTCACGCAATATATATCAAACTCCCCCCGGAGATCAAGGTCGAAACCAAGAGCGAACGTAACAAGAATCCCCTTATCATCCTCGAAAGCGATGACAAGCAGCTTCTTGGCCAGGTATGTGCAAAAATCCGCTCGCTCCGCAAGCCTGAACCTTACAAGGGCAAGGGTATCAAGTTTGTCGGCGAAATCATCCGTCGCAAATCGGGTAAATCGGCAAGTGCTAAATAATCATTAACAGCGAAAGAATTATGATCTCCAAGATACAAAGAAGAAACAAAATCAAGACCCGCATCCGCGGCAAGATTTCCGGAACCGCAGCTCGTCCGCGCATGACTGTGTTCCGTTCCAACAAGCAGATCTATGTGCAGCTCGTTGACGACCTTCAGGGCCGTACACTCGTTGCCGCATCGTCAAAAGGCATTGAAGAGGGCACAAAGAGCGAAGTAGCAGCCAAGGTTGGCGAGGCTATCGCCAAGAAGGCTCTCGAAGCCGGAATCACCGAGGTGGTGTTTGACCGCAACGGATATCTGTTCCACGGTCGTGTTAAATCATTGGCTGACGCCGCTCGCAATGGCGGACTTAAATTTTAAGAATCATGGCAAAAAGAAATAACAGAGTCAAGTCTACCAACGACTTAGAGTTGAAGGACCGCCTCGTGGCCATCAACCGTGTTACAAAAGTGACCAAGGGTGGACGCACATTCACCTTCGCCGCTATCGTTGTAGTCGGCAATGAGGACGGCATCGTAGGATGGGGCCTCGGTAAAGCCAACGAAGTTACCGCAGCCATCTCCAAGGGAGTTGAAGCTGCCAAGAAAAATCTTATCCGCGTACCGGTTCACAAAGGAACCATTCCCCACGAGCAGATTGCTAAGTTCGGCGGCTCTCGCGTGATTCTGAAGCCCGCAAGCCACGGTACCGGTGTAAAGGCCGGTGGTGCTATGCGTGCCGTGCTTGAAAGCGTTGGTATCACCGACGTGCTTGCAAAATCCAAAGGCTCGTCCAACCCTCACAACCTTGTTAAGGCAACTATCGCAGCCCTTGACGAGATGCGCTCTCCGGCACAGGTGGCCCAGAACCGCGGAATCTCAGTTGACAAAGTGTTTAACGGCTAATTTTTCCATTCAATGGCACAGATAAAAATCAAGCAAATCAAAAGCCGCATCAACTGTCCCGCAGTGCAGAAGCGCACTCTGGACGCGCTCGGCTTGAAAAAAATGAATCATACCGTCGTTAAAGAGGACACTCCCTCAGTCATGGGCATGGTCAAGAAAGTTCATCATCTTGTAGAGGTGACACCTGCATAACCATAACTGATAAACCAGTTCATTTTTAATCAATCTGAAAATAATAAGTATTATGGAATTAAACAATATACGTCCCGCCGTTGGATCTGTTACCCGTAAAACCCGCATTGGCCGTGGCCCCGGCTCCGGCAAGGGAGGCACATCAACCCGTGGTCACAAGGGTGCAAAGTCACGTTCGGGCTACAAACACAAGGTTGGTTTTGAGGGCGGTCAGATGCCTCTTCAGCGTCGTGTCCCCAAATTCGGCTTCAAGAATGTGAACCGTGTAGAGTACAAGGCCATCAACATTGACACCGTATGCCAGCTCGCTGAGGCATCGAATCTTGAAAAAGTTGGTATCGAAGAACTCCGCGCAGCCGGTTTCGTCAACAAGAAGCAGCTCGTCAAGATTCTCGCCAACGGCACAATCAACCGCGCCGTTGCCGTTGAAGCTAACGCCTTTTCAAAGGCCGCCGAAAAAGCTATTGTAGAAGCCGGCGGTTCCATCTCTAAAATCTGATAAATTACAATGAGATTCGTTCAAACCATAAAAAACATTTGGACCATCGAGGAACTGCGCAAGCGCCTCTTGATAACCATGCTGCTCGTGCTCATTTACCGTCTCGGCTGTTATGTCGTGCTCCCGGGCATCAGCATCGATGATATCAAGGCCCTTTCGGACTTCACCAACAAGAGCGGCCTCATGCAGCTCCTTGACATGTTCTCCGGAGGTGCGTTCTCGCAAGCCTCTATTTTCGCCCTCGGTATCATGCCTTACATCACGGCTTCAATCGTGATCCAATTGCTCGGCATGGTGCTCCCCTCGTTCCAGAAAATGCAACGTGAGGGCGAGAGCGGCCGCCAGAAACTGAATCAGTACACACGCTATCTTACCGTGTTCATACTGGTACTTCAGGGCCCCGCTTACCTGATCAACCTGCGCTTCCAGGTAGCCGCAGCCGGTCAGGCAGCAACAATGGGTTTCTGGACCACTGCTTATCTCACTATTATCCTCGCCGCAGGCTCAATGTTTATCATGTGGCTTGGCGAGCGTATTACTGACCGCGGTATCGGAAACGGTATCTCATTCATAATCCTCGTTGGTATCATCGCACGTCTTCCGGAAGCCCTCTTCTATGAATTCGTCAGCCGTCTGCCCGGTGAAACCGGTTCGCAGGGTGGCCTCGTGATGTTCCTCGTGGAAATCCTCCTGCTTTTTGCCGTCACTGTAGGTGCAGTGCTTCTTGTGCAGGGAACCCGCAAAGTCCCCGTGCAGTATGCAAAGCGTATAGTAGGTAACCGTCAGTATGGTGGTGCACGTCAGTACATCCCCCTGAAGGTCAATGCAGCCGGTGTAATGCCTATAATCTTTGCCCAGGCAATCATGTTCGTGCCCATCACTCTTGCCGGATTCGGAAGCGATGGAACAGGCAGCGGATTCTTCGCAGCATTCTCGAACATCAATGGATTCTGGTACAACGCCGTCTACTTCCTGATGATCGTTGCCTTCACCTACTTCTACACGGCCGTAACCGTCCGTCCTACTCAGATGGCTGAGGACATGAAGCGTAACAACGGTTTCATCCCCGGTGTTAAACCCGGGAAGAAAACAGCCGAGTATCTTGACTCCATCATGTCAAGAATCACTCTTCCCGGCTCGTTGTTCCTCGGCATTGTAGCAATCCTTCCCGCTTTCGCACGATTCTTCGGCATAAGCCAGAATTTCGCTCAGTTCTTCGGAGGTACATCTCTGTTGATTCTCGTAGGTGTGGTACTCGATACCCTCCAGCAGATTGAGAGTCACCTCATGATGCACCACTACGATGGACTCATGCAGGGAGGAAAGATAAAGGGACGTACAACAGGCAGCGCATATTGATTCTTGTTTAGACATCCGTTCTGAATGATTTATCTGAAGACACCCGAAGAGATTGAAAAAATGCGCGAGGCATGCGCCTTGACCAGTCGCACACTTGGCGAAATCGCCAAGTGGGTGACTGAGGGCGTGACTACGCATAAGCTCGATGCCGTAGCCCGTGAATTCATCTCTGACAATCACGGACGCGCGGCGTGTCTCGGCTACGAAGGATTCCCCGGCGCAATATGCTGCGAGGTCAATGAGGTCGTGGTCCACGGATTCCCCTCGAACTATGCCCTCCGCAACGGCGACATCATAGGCATTGATCTTGTGGTGGAACTCAATGGCTTCTGTGGCGACATGTGCTACACATTCCCTATTGGAGATGTGGCCCCCGAAACCATGGAACTGTGCCGAGTGACCAAGGAGTCCCTCTTCAAAGGAATTGAGGCGTGTCGTGAAGGTAACCGTATAGGAGACATTGCCAACGCCATCCAGACCTATTGCGAACACCACCGTTACGGAGTGGTTCGTGAAATGTGTGGTCACGGCATAGGTAAAAGCATGCACGAAAGCCCCGAGGTGCCCAATTACGGACGCCGCGGAACCGGGCCTGTGATCCGCAACGGTATGTGTCTGGCAATAGAGCCCATGATCAATCTCGGAAGCCGTAACATAGTCATAGAGCGCGATGGATGGACATGCCGCACACGCGACCGTCGTCCCTCCGCTCATTATGAGCACACCGTCGCTGTTATTGATGGCAAAGCTCAGATACTGACAAGCTACGAACCGGTTTTCGAAGTTCTTCAGGATAGATTTATTTAAAACTCAGTCATAACGCTAACAAATGGCAAAACAAGCAGCAATTGAACAGGACGGCACCATAGTGGAAGCCCTCTCCAATGCAATGTTCCGTGTAGAGCTGGAAAACGGGCATGAAATCACCGCCCACATCTCCGGAAAGATGCGCATGCATTACATCAAGATACTTCCCGGTGACAAGGTGAGGGTGGAAATGTCGCCCTACGACCTTTCAAAAGGCCGTATCGCTTTCCGTTACAAATAATTAAATCAAAAAAACCATATAACATGAAAGTAAGAGCCTCAGTTAAAAAACGCACCCCGGACAGCAAAATAGTTCGTCGCAAGGGTCGCCTTTATGTGATAAACAAAAAAAATCCCAAGTACAAGCAACGTCAAGGATAATTTTTTATTAATTTTGCAAAAAAATTAGTCAATAGATATATGGCAGTACGTATAGTGGGAGTTGACCTCCCCCAGAACAAAAGAGGTGAGATAGCCTTGACTTACATTTTCGGCATTGGCCGAAGCGCCGCCAAGACAATTCTTGAGAAAGCCGGCGTAGACGCAGATATCAAAGTACAGGACTGGACTGATGCCCAGGCCGCAAAGGTACGTGAAGTAATCGGTGCCGATTACAAGGTGGAAGGTGATCTCCGCAGCGAGATTCAGCTCAACATCAAGCGCCTCATGGACATCGGTTGCTATCGTGGCATCCGTCACCGCATCGGCCTTCCCGTTCGCGGCCAGAGCACTAAAAACAATGCTCGCACCCGCAAGGGCCGTAAGAAAACAGTCGCTAATAAGAAGAAAGCTACTAAATAAAATTATAATATGGCAAAAAAGACAGTCGCATCAAAGAAGAGAAACGTTAAAGTCGATGCTGCCGGACAGCTCCACGTTCACTCCTCTTTCAATAACATTATTGTATGCTTAGCCAATTCCGAGGGTCAGGTGATCTCGTGGTCAAGCGCAGGTAAAATGGGCTTCCGCGGCTCAAAGAAAAACACTCCTTATGCAGCCCAGATGGCAGCTCAGGATTGTGCCAAGGTTGCTTACGACCTAGGTCTCCGCAAAGTTAAAGCCTATGTTAAGGGCCCGGGCAACGGCCGTGAATCCGCAATCCGTACAATTCACGGAGCCGGTATCGAGGTAACCGAAATCATCGATGTTACTCCGCTGCCCCACAATGGATGCCGTCCTCCCAAACGCCGTCGCGTCTGATTGTGACCGCGCATCTCTAAGGACAGTTGGTTCAAACGCATAACAGAAATATAAATTAAAAAATCAGGGCAACTCCTCACCGACGAGGCTCTTACGAGTAAAGGCTAACGTGAAATTGACCATATTTTCCATCACCTCTCTATGGTCGCGGCTGCACTAAACCTTTCTCACCCATCGCAGGACATCATCCCTGAAACAACTCTTTTTAACCTCAACATCGATTAAAAACAATGGCAAGATATACAGGCCCAAAGTCAAAAATCGCTCGTAAGTTCGGAGAACCTATCTTTGGCGAAGACAAAGTACTCGCCAAGAAAAACTTCCCCCCGGGTCAGCACGGGCAGAACAAACGCCGCAAAACTTCTGAGTACGGTGTGCAGCTTCGTGAAAAGCAGAAAGCTAAATACACCTACGGCGTTCTTGAAAAACAGTTCCACAATCTGTTCAGCCGCGCAGCCCGCTCAAAGGGTATTACCGGTGAAATCCTCCTTCAGTTGCTCGAAGGCCGCCTGGACAACATCGTTTACCGTCTGGGCATCGCTCCCACCCGTGCGGCCGCACGTCAGCTCGTGCTTCACCGTCATATTACCGTCAACGGTCAGGTTGTCAACATTGCATCCTATGCAGTTCAGCCCGGCGACGTTATTGGCGTGCGCGAGAAATCAAAATCTCTTGAAGTGATTGCCGATGCACTCGCAGGCTTCAATCACTCTAAATATCCCTGGCTTGAATGGGACGAATCAATGAAGGCCGGCAAGCTCCTTCATGTTCCCGCACGCGAGGATATTCCTGAGAACATTAAAGAACAGCTCATCGTTGAGTTGTATTCTAAGTAATAATTTCTAAAGACAGATCCACATGGCTATTTTAGCTTTCCAGAAACCCGACAAGGTCTTGATGTTGGAAGCCGACAATCATTTCGGCAAATTTGAGTTCAAGCCATTGGAGCCTGGTTATGGTATAACAATCGGTAATGCTCTCCGTCGAATCCTCCTTTCTTCACTTGAAGGATTCGCCATCGCCTCAATCAAGATTGACGGCGTGAAGCACGAGTTCGATACCATACCCGGTGTTAAGGAAGATGTGACCAATATCATCCTTAACATCAAGAAGATTGACCTCAAACACACTGTGGAGGACGCAGAGTTTGAGAAAGCCACCATCACCGTTTCGGGTCAGGAGGAGTTCAAAGCCGGCGACCTTAACAAGGTACTCTCCAGCTTCCAGGTCCTCAATCCTGACCTCGTCATCTGTCATTTGGATCCCGGCGCAAGTTTCACACTCGAATTCACCATCAATAAAGGCCGTGGTTGGGTCCCCGCTGACGAGAACAACGTTGTTACCGACGATGTAAACGTCATTGCCATCGACTCCATCTACACTCCTATAAAGAATGTGAAGTACACAGTCGAAAACTTCCGCGTTGACCAAAAAACCGACTACGACAAGTTGACCCTTGAAATCACCACCAACGGCTCAATCCTGCCCAAGGATGCGCTCAAGGAGGCTGCCAAGATTCTCATCTATCATTTCATGCTCTTCTCCGATGAGAAAATCACTCTCGAAACTTCGGAGCAGGAGGAAAATGAGGAGTACGATGAAGAAGTACTCCACATGCGTCAGCTGCTCAAGTCAAAGCTTGTTGACATGGACCTCTCTGTCCGTGCTCTCAACTGCCTTAAGAGCGCTGAAGTGGAAACCCTTGGCGAACTCGTGGTTTTCAACCGCAACGACCTTCTGAAGTTCCGCAACTTCGGTAAGAAGTCGCTCACGGAACTTGACGAACTGTTGGCCAATCTCAACCTTTCGTTCGGGATGGATATTTCAAAGTACAAATTAGACATAGAGTAAACAATTAACGATGAGACATAATAAAAAATTCAACCACCTCGGTCGTAAAAAAGCCCATCGCGACGCCCTTCTGGCCAACATGACCATCTCTTTGATCATGCACAAGCGCATCTTCACCACACTTGCCAAGGCCAAGGCTCTCCGCGTTTATGCCGAGCCTCTTATCAACCGAGCTAAAAACGACTCGATGGCAAATCGCCGCCTCGTTTTCAGATACCTTCAGAACAAGTATGCCGTAAACGAACTTTTCCGCGAAATCTCCACTAAGATAGCTGAGCGCAACGGCGGATACACACGTATCCTCAAGACCGGCTACCGTCTTGGCGACAACGCTGAAATGTGCTTCATCGAGCTCGTTGACTACAACGAAAACATGCTCAAGGAAAAAGGAGCCAAGAAAGAAGGCCGCACTCGCCGTTCACGCCGCTCCAAGTCAGCCGCTGCCGCTCCTGCCCCTGTTGCTGAAACTCCCGTAGCTGAGGCTCCCGCAGCTGAATAAGCACATTCCAATATCATCCATAAATAGAAGCGATGCCCGTTTGAGGCACCGCTTCTTTACTTATGTGTAAATGCAGTTTACAAATTGAATCCTATTCCTTAACATCTATTATGGCAGCGTAAGCTAAAAAGTTAGTGGTAAACCTTTTTATAGTCCGTAAATATTTGTAACTTTGCAATCGGCAGGTATTGCCCTGCCGTAAACAGGCGAACAAACAATATATTATAACCAACTTTTTAAGTTAACCCTATTATGAAAATTGAAAAAATCATTGGTCGTGAGGTCCTTGACTCTCGTGGCAATCCCACCGTTGAAGTTGACGTAATCCTTGAATCAGGTGCATTCGGACGTGCTTCTGTACCCTCAGGTGCATCTACTGGTGTAAACGAAGCTCTCGAACTTCGTGACGGTGACAAGAACCGTTACATGGGTAAGGGTGTGACCAAAGCTGTTGCCAATGTAAATGGCCCTATTGCTGAAGCACTCATAGGCATGAGCGCTCTTGATCAGATTGCTGTTGACGAGGCTATGATTGCACTTGACGGAACTGACACCAAGTCAAATCTCGGAGCCAACGCAATCCTCGGCGTATCTCTTGCCGTTGCAAAAGCTGCTGCCAACTACCTTGACCTCCCTCTTTACAAATACATCGGCGGATGCAACTCTTATGTTCTTCCCGTGCCCATGATGAACATCATCAACGGCGGCGCTCACTCTGACGCTCCCATCTGCTTCCAGGAATTCATGATTCGTCCCATCGGCGCTTGCTGCTTCAAAGAAGGCATCCGCATGGGCACAGAGGTGTTCCATAACCTCAAGAAAGTTCTCCACGAGCGCGGACTTTCAACTGCTGTCGGCGACGAGGGTGGTTTCGCTCCCACTCTTGATGGAACTGAGGATGCCCTCAATGTTATCATCAAGGCTATCGAACTCGCAGGCTATGTTCCCGGTAAGGATGTGACCATCGGTCTTGACTGCGCTTCTTCTGAATTCTATAAGGATGGTGTTTACGACTACACTTGGAAGCAGGGCGAAGGCGCTCCCAAGCTCACATCAGAGCAGCAGGCTCAGTATCTCAAAGAACTCGTTGAGAAATATCCTATTGACTCTATCGAGGACGGTATGGCCGAAAACGATTGGGAAGGATGGAAGATTCTTACCGACCTCATCGGTGGACGTTGCCAGCTCGTGGGCGATGACCTCTTTGTGACCAACGTTAAATATCTCCAGCGTGGTATCGCCGAAGGTTGCGCCAATTCAATCCTCGTGAAAGTTAACCAGATTGGTTCACTCACCGAAACTCTTCGTGCCGTTGAGCTCGCACAGCGTAATGGCTACACTGCCGTTATCTCTCACCGCTCAGGTGAAACAGAGGATGCAACCATCGCTGACATCGCTGTTGCTACCAATGCCGGACAGATAAAGACCGGTTCTGCAAGCCGTTCTGACCGTATGGCCAAGTACAACCAGCTTCTCCGCATTCAGGAACAGCTTGGTGAGGCTGCCCAGTATGGCTATGGCAAAAAGACCAAAATGCCTCAGGCATAATCCCCTGAAAATTATAATGCAAAGCGAGGGCGCGTTCATTATGAGCGCGCCCTCGTTGTGCTTTGTTGTTTATGACTGAAATTAATCGGCAAGTCTGAACACTCTTATGCCCTGAGTGCGGTTGCGTTTCATGTATTCGGCCAGGGAAAGTTCATCAACGATAACCTTGCCTTGTTTTGACGAAGCATGCATCAGATGTGGAGTTCCGTTGGCCATCTTGATGATGCCCAGATGGGTTACGTCAAGACCTTTGATATTAGTGGTAAGTGCCACTACATCGCCCTCGCGCAAATTTGTGTTCGGAAGATTGATCGGTTTTATGTAGAAATACTTGTGTGAGCGGTAGCCCATCTCTACATTTTTTATGCCTGCAAAGTTAGCCGAGTCAGCCAGAGCAGGGTAGGCGTCACGGTGTTGCGACATATATTCGAGCGTCTTGATCTGGGTGTGTGTAAAACCAATCCGGTCTGTAACCTCTTTCAGAACTCCTCGGTGACTGTTGTCTATAATCCAATCGCTCACATAGTGTAATCGCGAAGGGTAGCCGTTTACGCGTCCGTTGCGATAGCGCAGTTGCTCAAGGCTGTTGATGTAGTCGTGCCATGACGTCCGGTTTGATTCCACAGTCAAAGCCAATGCCAAAGCCGTTTCCACAAAAGTTGTGCAGTCCAATCCCTCCGTGTTGATGGTTAGCTGCTCTGTAGGGCCTTCGAGGGTGCCGGCAACGTACGGAGTGCCTAAAAACCGGTTTCCGGCTTCGGCTACAATCGCTTCCGGATTCGACCGATCCATTTTCCCGAGTGCGATAAGGATTTCGGTCAGGCGCGTAGTGTCCGCCTGCTCGTTGTGGAAGCGAACCTCAGCCGGAGTTATGGCCACAGCGCTTATATAATAGAATGTGAGGACTATGCTAAAAATTACTTTTTTCATTGTTGTTTTATTTTTCGCGAAATTAATAAAAAAACAGTCCAAAACCAAACATTCCCTGACCTAAGAGAAATAAAACACAAAAAGAATATCCCATTTGGATGATATTATCTGGGGCCAGCAGAGGTTTCTGATTGCTTGATGGCTCCTCTCTCCTGTAGCAACCTCCCCTCCCACATGGTTGCGCTGTAGGCGCAATTTATTGATAACCACGGGTGAGGCCGAAGGCTGTAACCCGTGGAAAGCCAACATAATGAATCGCTCCGCATCGCGGGGCTTCATTCTATCGGTTATGTCCGCTAAAATAACAATCTCCTGTAATCGCAAGACCCTCTTATTTTCAGCTATTTACTCTCTATCGCTGTCTCAAGTTCCGAAAAATTATCAAAAATATTTGTTAAATAATTTGGTGGTGAATTAAAAAGGGTGTACCTTTGCACTCGCTTTCGGGGATGGCTCGTTTGGGCGCCTGTGGAAGCGGGCCTGCGGAGGCAGGCTTGACACGGCTCTTTCATTTAAAAAATATATAATCGCATAATACCCTTACCCGGTTCA
>CAZASF010000065.1:0-10978 GCA_964487725.1 uncultured Bacteroides sp.
CCGAATGATTTTAACATCATTTAAGAATTAAACGCAATTTTGGTCGGATTTTAACATTTGCTGATGAGGATTCCGTGTTTTTCCCCATTGTGCCGTCTTTTCGAGAGGTAAATTCGTGTACAATTCGTGTACATCAGCCTTGATTATACGCCATGTTATTGACAGAAGAACCGTGTACATTGCGTGTATTTGGAAATCCGGGTGAAAATGATTAAATTTATGTAACCATTAAACCCGTTTATGTAACATGACAAACAATCCTTATTTTACATTGACTTTCTTCACCAGAAAGCCAAGAGCAGAAGGCTTCACTGACCATAAGGTCTATGTGAGGATTACTGTGGCGGGACAACAGACAGACCTCGCCATAGGTCGCTCGGTAAATCCCGAAAACTGGGATCAACGACGCAAGATGTCGAAAGGCCGCTCACGCCGCGACCTTGAACTCAACAAGTATCTTGACGAAGTCCGCGCACGCTTCAGCGAGATTCACAACACACTCGTGCGCGACAAGAAGGTCATCAATCCTATCGTTATGCGTGACTTGTTTCTTGGCAAAGTTGAAAAACCGAAGATGCTTTGCGACATCTTCCGTCAGGCTAATCAGAAGCGCAAGGAGGAACTGGACCGTGGTGATATTGTCAAAGCGACATATCAGCGTTGGGAGCGTTGCATATCCTATCTGGAAGATTTCTTCAAGATAACAATGAATGTCGATGACGTTCCTGTCCGTGATGTAACTTCCGGTATGCTCGATGATTTTGAGCATTTTCTCCGAATGAGCAAAGGCTGCGCCAATAATGCGGCAGTGCGCTATCTGCGCTGCGTCAAGAACACCATTCAATACGCAATGGCCCACAAGTGGATAACCGAAGATCCTTTCCTCGGCAAGAAGTATCAGCGAACATATGCAGAGCGTGAGTTCCTGACGGAGACAGAACTCATGGCTATGATGAAGCTGGACTTCAGTGAAACACCACGTCTTGAACTGGTGCGTGACACGTTCGTGTTTTGTTGCTTTACCGGACTTGCGTTCTGCGACATAAAGTCTCTCAAGCGCGAGAATGTAGTCAAAGATGCAGATGGCAACACGTGGATTCGTAAGTCACGCGAAAAGACCGGCGAACTGAGTATCATTCCACTTTTGGAAATTCCCCGCAATATTGCGGATAAGTATGAAGATGACCCACTGGTAAAGTCCACCGGCGTTGTGATACCCGTTATCACTAACCAAAAGATGAACGCGTATCTCAAAGAGATAGCTGACCTTGCTCGAATCAAGAAACATCTTACAACGCACATCGCACGTCACACTTTCGCCTCTCTATCTCTTAGCAACCACGTTCCAATGGAGTCAATCCAAAAGATGCTGGGACACAGTGACATAAAAACTACGCAGATATACGCCAAGATGCAAGACCGAACCGTCTATGAAGATATGGAGAATATGCGTAGGAAGTTCAATAAAATCCGCCTCAACGGGTGACCGCTTACACACCAACAGAAAACTGAGGGCGACTGCCGATAATTTGGCAATCGCCCTCAGTTTTTAGTATTTTGGGACATATATTGAAGATATAAATCGCTCAATATCATTCTCATCATAAAGAATTTTTCCGTCAAGCCGATAATATGGCAAAATGCCTTTGTCTCTGTAATCTTGCAGAGTCCGGCGAGAAATACTAAGTCTTTGCGATAATTGCGCATCAGAAAGAAAACGCTTGCCCAACAGTAACGGAGTGTATTCCATTACCAGAGCTTCTATCATTTCGATATTCTTTCTGCCACAAGCTATAAAAGATTTAATCTTGTCATTTTCAAGATTATATAGTTCAGCCATGTTTGCCCCTTTTGATACAATTATAGACATCATCAGATTTATATAGGCATTTACGCCCTTGTTTTATAAATCCAAGCTGCCCCAATGCTTTCATTGTTCTGACTTTTCGAGGTGATATTGACAATATCTTGGCTACATCTTCAGTCGGCAACCATTTTTCAGGAGTCACGTTGCGCAATCTATCATACATGTTCTTGATTAACTGCGTCTGGTACTCCATCATGTCGAACATCATCTGAAGCACCTCCTTGTCAATTTGTACGACTTCCAATATTGTGCTGTCTTTCAGAGTGTCTGACTGAAAAAGAAGGCGGAGTCCCCTCCGCCTTCAACCATTAAATCCGCAATCTAAAAGTAACATGATTGCGATTCGATTGCGAATTTAATGATATTTTTTCAATCAGCGGTTATAATTTCAATATAAGTTGGCGGCGATTGGTGCGAAGGCGAGACCTTTGCCTCTGCCTCGGACAACGATGTCGCTGAACTCGTGACCGCGCTGGTTGGTGAAGGTTATCTGCGAGGTGTAGCCGTGGGTCAGCAGGTGGTCAACCTCCTTGTCGGTGAATCTGTGGCCCATGAACTGTAAGGGCATCGTGAAGCCGCAGATGTGGCACTTGGCGACACGGGGATAGCGCAACACTGAGTGGCGACCGCATATCGGGCACACGTGGGTGTATTCCGTTGCCGGGAACAGTCGGCTATCGGTGATGAGCCGCTCGGTCTTGTCGTAGATGAACCTGCCGAACTCTTCCATTATCTTGGCCCCGCCGACGCTTTGCTTGCGGTTGGCATAGAGCCGTTCCACTTCTACCTGATATGCCATCAGATTGCTGAGGGCAAAGGTGGCATCGAATGTCTCCAGAAGAAGGTTTCCCTCGGCTGTTATTGCCGGCTCACCGCAGACATTCAGAAGGAAGCGGTTGGCGAGAAGACGGTCGAATGTATCGGAGACATCGTGATATGCCAGAGTGTACGGCATACCGGGATTAAAGTGGGATGTGAGCGTTAGCAGCATAGTGGTCATAGCTGCCGCAAGGTCGCCCATATCGGGAGATTTTGGTGCGGTACTCTTGGTGGAGAACTGCGACTTGCCTGTAAGACGCACTTCCACCACTTTGGGTACTTCCATACCCTCCGTGTAAGGGATAGTGCCGTAGAACGGCTCGCCGTTGAATTCGATTTCCACCACCAGTTCCTTCTCGACTGTTGCTCCGGCAAGGTTGGTGCGGAAGCGTTTGCTGATGAGGCCATAGACCTCCTGCTCTCTGTCATCAAGACCGATGGGCTTCGTGCCGGTGATTATTATGCCGTGGTTGCCGATAATCTCAGCGTCAGGCACAAAAGGATACTTCCTGCCACAGCAGTGGGTGCGTGTGATGTACGGCTTCAGTGACTCCGGGAGTTTGGCACATGCCGTAAGAGGCGATGAGATAAGACCGCGCTCATAAAGCGAGATGGCGATGTCGCGTGTCTGCGAGAATGAGAGGTGCAACTGCTCCCAAGCCTCACACTGGAGTGAAACGAGTGTGAACAGAGCCGGTGCCGGACTCGTCTCCATATCCATTATTACGTTGCTTACGATTACCGATGCCGGGGTGTCAAGAGCCTTGTATGCCGCTGCGGCTTCCTCCTTGGTGTCGTAGGTCGTGCAAGGATAGAGCTTGATGGGTTGCCCCAACACCTCTCCGCTAACCATTACGGAGTGAGTGGCTACCGGAACGTGAGCGTTCCTTTCCGCCTCCGCAACCTGAAGATAACTCTTGGCGGCGGCAAGGATAAGGAGATCCTTGCGGTGAATGGGTTCGCTCAAGCCCTTGAACAGTGAGCGGTAGGCTTCGGTGACGTTATACTTGAAAGCCTCATCCATTGCCATGCCCACCAGCCCGGATTGGGCGAGATTGTGGAACTTTCGACCCCACTGGCGTGTCTTGTATGCCGCCTTTATTGCCTTACGCTCCAGACGGGTGAGGTACATGCGACTCGTAGGTACGCCCACCTTGAAGAAGCGGCAGATGTTGGCGAAACGTCCTTGTGCATCTGCGCCGCCATCGGAGGCAAAGGTGACTTCGAGACCGCCACGGATAAGCTCGCCCACATAGTCGGCGTATGCCTGATCCTCGGCAGATATGCCGTAGCGACAGTTCTCATCCGGAGTCTGACGAATACCGTAGATGTAGCGTTCCGGCACGATGGGGAGAGCGTCTCTGCCCGGCAGGACTCCGATGCCGTAAGGGCGAATGAAATCGGGAGTGATGGTGATGACAGCGTAGATGTCGTTATAGTGTACGCCGGGAACGGCTACGGTGTTGGTTACGTTAAGGGCGCGGGCGATTGCTGAAGCCGCAGAAGCGGTCTCGGTAATGATAACTTTCATGCTTGAAAATTTTATGAGTGAATAAATAGAATTTTACTGCGCCACCATAATTAAGTGGCAGGGAGAGAGAATACACGGGGAGTTCGCGACCTCCCCATGTCGATGGAGGTTACCATATCATCGCTTGCGCACGCGAGGGAATGGCGGTGTGTCTTTCAACTTTTCAGTTGCGGATCTAATGGTTGAAGTTCAGAGTTTCGGACCTTTCGGTTTTGTCTGTCGTTTCTGTTCTCCGTTCTTGGGTTCGGTCTGCCCCCTCTGGAGCGGTTCCTTGATACCCTTGGTTGCCTCGTTTGTCTTACCCTGATTGTTTACAGCGTATTGCGTCTTGCTTTCGTTTGCTATACCAACCACCTTTTCACGGTCGGGATAAACGTATGTCTGCTTCGGACGCTGCTTGTCAGGGTCAAATTGGAGATAGACGGTGCAGGGATTGCCTTTCTTGTCAGGAATCTCTCCAACGAGGATTTGTTTGCCGGAGCGGTATTCGCTTTGGGCGGTCTCGGAGAGCGGCACACCTTTCCACTTGGTGAGGTTCTTGATGTTGCCCTCCTTGTCGAGCCATGAGTTCATCTGCTGGCCGCCCTGTTCCTGTGACTGCTCACGGCGTTGGCGGTATTGCTCGGAGTTGACAAAGGTCACATCTCGTTTGTCGGCATTGTACTGGAGGTCGGCGGTGAACTTCCGTCCGTTGGGCAGCTCTATCTGCTGTTCCCTGACTACGCCTCCGTTTTTGAGGATGCCAATCTGCTTCATGTCGAGTTCGACATTGGCAATCTTGGATTTGATGTAAACCTTGTCTGCCGGGATACTCACAATCTCATTGGTGAGACGGTCGATGCTTATCAGTGACTTCTTCACCTCGCCGGTCTTCGGGTCGGTGAGGTCAACAGCCTTGCCGAGATTACCCGTCTTGCGGAGCTGCGCCTTGTCCTCTTCAGTGAAAGTGTAGCCCTTGTATTCCTGATTGAGCTGCGGCTCGTGTTTTACGAAGTGAGGACTGAGGGTATAGCTGCCATCGGGGTTCATCTTGAACGAGAGCCGGGCCTGTGCCTCGAATTTCTCGCCGCCGATGTCGGGTGTCACGGTGAAAAGCTGCGGCGACTTATGGTGATAGACCATCTGCTGCATCGCTCCGGACTTTTCGAGGTCATCTCTCTTGATGCCCCATTGTTTCTCGATGGTGTCCCAGTCAATCTTGTTAGGGTCAACCGGTGCCATCCTTACATTGGTCGAAGTCTCCTTTTGAGTCTCCTGCTGCGGTTCGACAGGCTTCTGCTCATGTCCAGAGGGTTTCTGTTCCTGACCTTGTTCCTGAGCCATTACCTTTACATCCACCTCAACGGGCTTCAGCAGTTCGGCGTTTGCCTTTGGGTCATGAAGCAGGTCTGCCATTACCGGACCGACCTTTTCATACTGGTCTTCGGGAATCTTGAAGAAACCGAAGCGGGAGGGGTTCTTCACCTGCCGGATAAAGTTTGACAGGAAGGCTTCGAGTGGGTTCTGACCTTTTGTGAATTTCACGAGGTCGCTCAACTTGGCTGTCTTAGCGTCAGCCATCTTCGGTGTGCCGTCGGGGTTTTGCCCCACGACTGCGCCAATCTGCCCTGTCTCGTTGTCACGGGCAATCAGCACTTCGGGTTGCTGTTCTTTTGGATTTTGTTCCATTAAAATTATTTTGGTTAGACATTACGCCGAATTTTCCGGCGCGTTAATTAACTCTTTGGGGACAGTGATGAAATTACTGTGGATGTAATCTTCAAACTGGTCCTGTGTCACGAATACCGTGTGTCCGTCCTTGCTAATCCAGTAGCTCAGTTTCTTCTCAGAGCGAAGGCGGCGGAAGGTTCGGGTACTTTTGCCGAGACCAATGGCGAGGTCTTCGACCATTATTATCTCCTTGCCTCCGATGTGAAGCCGGGGTCTGCCGGACTTGGTTACAAGTTCCTTGAACGACTCCGCCATGTTGCCGAGGTGGAACACGATTATTCCTACTGCGTCCATGAGCCACTTCTTGGTGGCGTTTGGCTCATACGGCTGGGGTGAAAGTTTTGTATTCATCTTACGGGTTGTTTTTGATTTACGATGCAAAGTTACGGCGGCATTTCCGGGGCATCGTCAGCAAAATGGGAATGCTGACAAAATAGTCGGAAGAAAATTCTTTCAGCCCTAATTATCAGTAATATACATTTGGAATTCGGCAAAAACCGTCAGCAAGTGTCAGCAAAATGATATGCTATCACGCTGATAAATCGTCGTTTAAGTCGTTCACGATTCTATCAAGATAATACACCATACGGATGCCGTCCGGGGTGCGCTTGCGTATGGCATCAATGGAGTTCTGCCATTTCTTGCCGTCATACTCCCATCCGAGTAGAAAGTGCATACCCTTGATTATATACTGTCGTTGGCGAAGTGTGCTTCCCTTGGGGTAAACAGCCTTTACAACGAGACTCACGAGTTCGCCAAAGTGATTGGCGGGTCCGGTGAACAGTCTGGATTGGGTGAATACAAACTGACCCTTTTCATCTTTCGATGGCATTGACTCTTTATCTGCATCGGTGGTAATGGACTCAGATTTTTGAGAATCCTTATCGCCGATGGTCTGTATCAATTCCAGCTTACGAAGCATACCCTCTACAATGTTGAGTAAGCCTTTGGCATAGGGGATGATTCCTGACAGGTTCAGTTCTATCATGATTGTCAGCTCTGCCTTGACTATGGTGAGTCCGGTGTGTATCTCACTCCAAGGGAGGGATGAGTGGGCGAAGTCCACAAGGCTGCTTCTCGCCTCGTTGTAGCTGTCGCGGTGGTTAACCGTTGCAGCATTTTCATAGGCTTGGAAGAAATCCAGAAGTAGGATGTTTTCGTGCGTCATATCTTTTGAGTTATTTGTTACGACCGCACTAAATGGAAGCGTTTGAAAATTGTTCAGTCAAATTATGAAGTTTGTCATATTTATCTGTTCATCAGCTAAATAAAATTTATATTGGCGATATTTACAGTCCTTGAGCCAATTTCAAACTGTTGCATAATGCAACATATTTAATACAATATCATCATAATTGGATAAATTACCTTATATATCAATTTGAGTATATCTATTTTATCATTTTGAAATTTTTTATAAATTTGCATAATTTTATGAACCTTTATGACGTCATGTGTGTTTTATTATGAAAGATCGTTTAATTAACTCAGGTACACAAGTCGTAAAGCCTATGGATTTACTGGACTCCTCAGAAACCCAAGCGCGAAATGCACTCATCTTCTGTCAAAGCAGGCAAAATGGCGATTTAATCGCCGACCTGCTGCATAAAGATGGGTGCAGTTCAAAAGTCATCACGGATATTCGTGATGCGAGAAAGGAAGCCAAGACATTGAAATACGATGTGATATTCTCAGTCGTAAATGGAATGGACTGCTACGGCATGGAACTATTAAAATGGTTGCAAGATACCATCTATGGTGTCAACCGTGTCGGAATAACGATGAAGGAGAGCATATGCCTCTCCAATGAGATTTTCAAACTTGGGGTCAACAACTGTTTTTATTTCCATGCCATTGAGAGAGATATTCTTGCAGAGTGCATGAACGCCATGTTCAAAAGCGAGGACTCGTTTATATGGTATGAGCGCCGCAGCCCTGCGTTCAAGGAATGTGGGCAAAGGATACTTGCCGAAGGGAAATCAACACGTAATCTTCTCATCATCGGTGAGCATGGTTGTGGTAAATGCAGCATTGCCCGGCTCATACACAGTCATGGGGAATTGCGTGCCGGCAAATTTGTTGTTGCGGATTGCGCCTCATTCAAGGATGAGAATGAAGCCCATGATAGAATAGTCGGCAGTGAGACCCTTCAGAAATCCGCACAGTTCCGGAGTCAGCAAGGTTTGCTGTGCCAGTCTAACGAAGGTACTTTGTTGGTTGACCATGTGGAGAAACTCCCGTACAATCTTCAGGAGATGTTTGTGACAGTCATAGAGGATGGGAAATATTACGATATGGCCACCAAACAGTACCTCAAATACAATGGCAGATTGATTTTCACCGCGTCGGTCAATCTTCAGGAACGTGTTATGGAAGGCAAGTTTTCCTCCCGACTTTTTCACGCAATGCGCCAAAGCGTGATGAGAGTACCCTCTCTCTACGAATGTCAGAATGATATAATCCCTTTGGCAAACGCTTTTATCTCAGAAATATGCACAGAACGTAACAAGTCAATTCCAACATTGACCAAAGGGGCGGAAACACTCTTGAACAATCATTCGTGGCCCGGTAATATAAGGGAGTTGTATTCGGTTATTTCAAATGCGTGTACAATTTATCACGGCAATACTATTGGAGTGCATGACCTTGAACTCTTGGATCCCTCTAAGCATGTTTATAGCCATTCAGCTGAGTATAAACTAAAAAAAGCGCTTCGTGATACAAATGGGAATGTATCAGCCGCTGCCCGACTTCTCAGAAAGGACAGAACAACGCTAACAAGACAGATGACAAAATACAAGCTTAAACGCAAGGACTTTGTTAAGGCTTAAGCAACAAGGTTTAATACAGGCAGATGGCAATGACACCACCTGCCTGTAGTTTTTAAATTCCTCTTGAAAAAGATGATGGTTTCGCAGATATAGCCGGATGGTAAAATGTTGTCGGCTCTGCAACCATTGACTTCTTCTGTCCTGATGATTGAGCCGGGAGGTCAACGGTCTTTTTGTCCTGTTTTTGCTGAGGCTCGTCATGTTTGATTTCCTCTCCGTCCTTTTCATCGTGCTTTGGTGCGAGGGCAGCGGCGATTTTGCGGTCGAGAGCTGCGAGTTCAGATTTTAACTGCTTTAGCTCGTCCTCCTTGCCCCATGTCTTGGCTACGATGCCTTGAAGAATTGGAACGTCGGCTTTGAGTTTCTCGTTACGCTCTTCATGCTGGGCTATGATATTTGGCAGTCGCTCCAGAGCATTGACAAAGTTCATACAGGCGGCGTGTGTATCGCTCATGGCGATGAAGCCGTTGTTATACTTGTACTTGTATGAGCCTTCGACAACAAATCGGTTTTGCACTCCCTCCCTGCCATCAACCAATGTCCTTTCGGAAATGATTGACACAGGGAAGCCATACACCTCACCGACACGGACATACTGACCGTGTGTATCAGTCTTTTGAGCCAAGCCTTGAAGATGCACACCCATGTTCTGTTCATCCTTGAATTTGCAGTTGTCAAGAATCAGTGCATTGATTGGATTTCCATCTTTGTCACGTTGAACTGCGGCAGAATATTTTTCATAGTCTGCCTTCATTCTTGCGACAGCCGCCTCGTTGTTCTGAATATCATGTTGGATGGTATTCAGACGAAACTCTGAATCCGCCTTGCCTTTGCCAAACGACTTACGCTCGCTCTCCAGTGACGCAATCTTCTTTTCAAGTTTCGCCTTGTCAAGAAGGTCAGTGTTGCCACTGAGGATAGCCATATACTCGGAGAAGTTCATGCCTGATTTCTCATCCATGGCACCGTCATCAATTGTGCGGACACCTAAAGCGCCTTTCTTCAACTGGTCGATGAAGGTGGCCTTGCAATGGAGAAGATTGAACTTGTAAGAGTCCAATGATTTCTCTACAGCGTAGATGATTACATCCACCTTATTGTCAGCGTATAACTTGGCAATCTCGTTGCCGGCGCGGATAGCACGGCCCTCTCGTTGTTCAAGGTCACTTGGACGCCACGGGCACTCCAGTTCATGGACCGCAACGGCTCTGCGTTGGGCATTTACGCCTGTTCCCAACATGGTTGTTGAGCCAAAGAGAACACGTACATCACCATCGTTCATCGCCTGAATGACAGCCTTCCTCGCTCGTTCAGTCTTGGCCTCTTGTATAAACCTGATTTCGTGAGGAGGTATGCCGTAATTCTCGATAAGTTTTCTCTTTATCTCGGAATATACGTTCCACTCACCGGGCTTATACGTTCCCAAGTCACTGAAAACAAACTGTGTGCCTTTCTGGGCATCATACTTGTGATAGTATTCTGCAATCATCTTGGCACAGTGGCTTGCCTTGTTGTTGGGGTCATCGGCATAGTTGGGGTCAACCAACCGTAGGTCAAGAGCCATTTTACGGGCATAGTCCGTGGCGATTAGCATTTTCGCTTTCTCTTCGGTCTCCGAAAGAGGGGCGCGACCAAGAATTGTAGCGTCACCGGATTCTGCGAATTTCATCAGTTTCTGAATAAATTCCTCCTGCTGGGGCGTAGGTGGAATGTTATGCAGAATTTCTCGTTTCTCCGGACGGTCAACACCAACATCCTCGGCGGTGCGGTAGTCGGTGATTTCATTGTAGAAAGCAGCCAACTCCGGCACCTTGATGAAGTAGCGGAAACGCTCCTTCTGGATCAGATTGTTGGTGACGTTGAACTCAAAGTCAGTTGTCTTCTTGGCGAAGATAGCAGCCCATGCGTCGAAGCACCTAATCTCCTGCCTTTCAAGCTCGTTTGGTCGAAGATACTTGAAAAGGAGATACAACTCAGTAAGTGAATTACTTATTGTAGTTCCAGACAAGAATGTCGCTCCCAAATCCTTACCGGCTCTCTCTTGAATGGTACGGATGGCATAGAGGAGATTCAAAGAACGCTGGCTACCCTCAGAGTTGCCAAGTCCGGCTACGCGGTCATGACGGGTGTTGAACATCAGATTTTTGAAATTCTGACTCTCGTCCACGAAGATATGGTCGATGCCCATCTGCTTGAAGTCAACGACACTGTCCCGGTTCT
>CAZASF010000066.1:0-10565 GCA_964487725.1 uncultured Bacteroides sp.
AATTTTGGCTATCGGCTCTGAATATTACGCTTTTCTGTGGGGTTTTATAGTTTAATGGCGATGACACTTCGTGGCTCATGTTGGAGATGAAGTCGTTTTTGTGGCGGTTGGCCTTTCGGGCTTCATCGCGGGCCTCAATCAGCGATGTCTGCATGCGCCGCAGATTGTCGCGCTCCGCTGTCAGCATGTTGTTGGTCTCCATTAGTTTGGTGGAAATCTTGCGCGTTTTCCTGTACATGATTAGGAACATGGTGGTGAATGCAATGAGAAGCACCACAGCAAGAATAGCTATTGTGGATGCCGATTGACTATGTGCCGATGAGTAATCGCTGTCTTCATCGTGTTCCTGAATGTCTGTTACGTCATATAGAGCCTTGAGCTCCTGCCCGCGTTCGAGTGTACGCTCCCGGAGAGTTTCCTCAAGAATTGTATTGTATTCTATGGCTGTCTCTGTCAGCAGTTCCTTGTTCCCGGTCTCATTGGCGGCTTTCACCAACATTCGGAGTAATTTGCGCCGGGTGCCGAAGGACTTTTCCATCTCAAGACATTTTTTCAGCAGAGGAATAGCCTGTGTGTATCGGCCTTTTGCCATCAGATAAGAGGCTTCGGCTCTGGGGTTGTTAATCATGTCTTGCTCAACTTCCTTGTTAGCTGACCGCAGATTTAGGATGCGGTTATACACGTGTTCAACCTCAACTGGCGCGAGTGCATCGGCATTCAGAAGCATGCGCCGGTACACGGAATAACGGAAGCGGTCATAGTCTCGGTAGATACGCCCCTCGGATTTTGCCTTGCGGTCAAGACGATCAATCACCTTCAGCAGCTCACGGTCAGCGGATATGGCTCGCGCTGATTGGTCATTGTAGGTGTAGACCATTGCCGAATGCAGGAAGAACATGTTGTCAAGGCCGTCAAGTCTAAATGGCATTTTCTTTATGAGCTTGTCAAGTTCCTCAAGGTATATGGTCATAACCTCGCCCGGGAGTGTCAGGTCAAGATAGTTGCACAAAGTGAACAGAAGCACCACACGGTCGTTTATATCGGTCTCGTGAAGTGTCTTGTGATGGCTTTCTTTGTATCGGTTGATGAGTGAGGTTATCTCTTTGTAGCGTTCTGCCTCGTCGGAGTATCGGGCTCGGCTTGTCATGGCGCAAAGATAAATGAAACATTCCGTGGCGTCTTTTTCGGCGGAATGCGGCATCTTCTTGATGTCGTCCATGTATTTGTTGATTAGCGTGGAGTCTTTCCCAACGCTGAATGAGGAAAGACGGCGGAACATATCGTAGGCCGTTGTGTAGTCTTTGGCATTGATAGCCTCGTTAAGAAGCCGTTCGCCTGTTGCAACCACGCTATCCTGTGGCGCAAGGTCAAAAATGTTGTAAAGCGCGTTGATTCTCTGCCGCGGGTCGGTTATGGTGGGAAGTTCCTTTTTGATGCTGTCCGATAACCGGAGTCTTACCGATTCAGTTTCCACCAACGCGTGGGCCGGTAAGATTGACAGTGTCAGAAGAAGAAAGAAAAGAATACGATACATTGCAGTGTGGATGATTGGTTATGTCAGAAGCAGCGGTTAGAATTGACGGAAGTAGAATATCACATCGTTGGGCACTCCCTCCAGAGTGACGCGCACGGCCTCCAATCCGTCAATTTTAGCTCGGCCTACAATAGAGTCGGGCTGGATGTATTTGATGATGAATTCATCAATGTCGGAGGGCCGGAGAATGACGAAAGGACTATCCTGTGCCACTCCGTTTCCCGAACTGAAAATCATGTCGCATACTTGCGTCAATCGTTGCTGTAGCAGGGAGGCTGCCTCATGGTTGTCAAGGCTTCGTGCGCATCCGTAGCCGGTGAAGAGCAGATATAGGTTGGCCGGATCTTTGGCAAGGGCTTTCCATATAAGTGACAGGGCGGTGGTGTAGTCTCCGGCGGCGTAAGTGCGTGCTATGTCGGTGTACTGTACGTTGGCATCGAAGCCGGGTTGCATGGCGGTGCCGTAGTAAATGACGGCTATTTCCTGTGGTTGCAACTGGTGGCCTGAAGCGAATCGGTCAGTCAAAGCCTTGTAGGATTCATTGTCGGCGGCGGTGGCCGATATTGTGGGGCGGTCAGTGGCAATGGTTGGCTTGCTCTGGGCCGTGATAGTGGCTGAAATAGCTGATGCCAGCAGAAGAAGTGTCAGAAATCGTTTCATTTCGTTATGCTGAATTTAGGTTAGTTTTAACATTGAGTCTATAAGATGCCGGTCATTGGCCAGCCGGGGAACCTTGCGCTGCCCGCCAAGTTTGCCGGTGGAGGCGAGCCAGCGGTCAAACAGGCCTTGTGGTGCCACAGTCACGGAAAGCCGGTCAAGGAATATGTTTCCGGCGCGTTTTGCCTGATAATCACTGTTCTCCTCTGTCAGCGCATGGTCAAGAATGTCGGCAAAGTGTTCAATGTCAGGCGGAGGCGTGGCGAACTCTATCAGCCATTGGTGACGTCCGCGTGAATGGCCCGTGGTGTAGACCGGGGCTGCGGTATAGTTCAGTGCCTGGCATCCGGTGAGCGAACAAGCTTTTGCAAGTGCGGCATCGGTGTTGTGAACCATCACCTCTTCACCAAATGCGTTGATAAAGCTTTTTGTTCGACCGGCAATAGTAATTCTCAGAGGATTGACTGATTCTACCTTGACAGTGTCGCCAAGCGGGAACCGCCACAGGCCGTTGACTCCGGTGATTACGAGGGCATACACCTGCCCGGGCTCTACTTCCCAAGCCGGAATAGGCTCCGAGGCTCCGGCCGGGATGAATTCATAGAACACGCCGGAATCTATCAGTAGCAACATTGCGTGGCTGTCTCGTCGGTCCTGAACGGCGAAAAATCCCTCCGATGCATTGTAGGTTTCGAGATAATGCATGCGCGAAGGATCGATTATGGCATCGTATTGCTCGCGGTATGGAGCAAAGGATATTCCGCCGTGGAAAAACACTTCCAGGTTGGGCCACACCTCATGGAGCTCACTAACGCCCTTGCGTTCCATCACGCCGCGGAGCACTGTCAGAAACCACGAGGGCACTCCTGAAATGTTGGTTACATCAGCATCCATCGCCGCCTCTATCAGCGCGGGGAGTTTCTGGCTCCAATCAGCCATAAGTGCTGTTTTGCGGTCAGGAATCCTAAGGAGTCCCACGAGCGGATTTATGGCCTCTATAAGGTTGGCCGACAGGTCGCCCACTTTAGCGCGTGAGCCGGCAGGAAGTTGCAGTTCGTTGGCGAAGCTACCGCCGAGGATGAATGAGCGCCCGGCAAAGAGACGGCTGTCAGGGTAAAGATTGAGATAGTGTGACACCACATCGGAGCCGCCCCGGTAATGGTTTCGACTGAGTGATTCGGCGGTGATGGGGATGAATTTGCTCTTGCCGTCGGCGGTGCCCGATGATTGGGCGAAGCGCCTGGTTGTGCCCGGCCATAACAGATCCGGTTCTCCGGCAACCATTCTCATGATGAGCGGACGCAATTCATCGTAGGCTGTCACCGGTTGGATGTTGCGATACTCTTCGTAGCTGCTGATTCGGTCAAGTCCGTGGCTCTTGGTCCATTGGCATTGCGCCCCCTTACGGAGAATGCGGGCCAGCTCGGCGCGCTGTATCTGCTCGGTCAGCGTGTCGTATCTTTTCATGGCCTTGATACGGCGCATGAAGAATGGGCGTAATGCGGGGGTCAAGTTCATAAATGCACGGTACTCTCCAACAAAAACACATCAAAAATACGGGTTTTTATTGTTACGGCAATAAAAATGTATGTAAAAAGTGGAAATTTATGTTTTTGTGAAAAAATATGCGTATTTTTGCGAACAAAGAGCGGCCTTGGATGGGTTGATTCATAATGATGAAAGAAACTACTGAAAAATGGACTGAGCTGGAGTTGCTTCCCGAGTGGGATGAGCAGTTCTATGACGTTTATACCGGAAAGAAGTTCGGTAAATGGGTAATGCTCAAGACTCTTAAGCCGCAGTATCGCGATGACCCGCGGTTTCAGGCCATGATTGAGAAAGAATTCGATGTGCGTTACAATCTGGCCCACCCCGGAATAGTCATGATCAATGACTTTGAGGATGTGCCCGGAGTTGGTATGAGCATCATTACCGATGATGTCTACGGACTGTCGCTTAGAAAGCTGATTGACAAGGGCGAGGTTACTCAGGAGCATGTCAACAAATTGTGTACGCAGATGATTGATGCCATGGACTATATCCAGAACAACCATCTGGTGCATTTCCCATTGCGGCCGGAAACAGTGATTTTCACTGAAAACATCGGTAACCTGAAGCTCATTGATGTGGGCTTTGACCAGCGCGACACGCTGACTGCTGCCGAGGCCACTGACGACATACTATCATTTGGTAAAATCCTTAATGAGGCTCTTGATGCCCTGCCCGATGCTCCGGCACGTTTGCGAAAGATTGCCGATAAATGTTGCCAACCCAATCCGGCCGACCGCTACAGCTCTATTCATCAGCTCCGTATGGCTCTGGCCAACCGTTCAAATAATAAGTTCTACGTTTACATTATCATCTTTCTGCTCGTCATGATTGGTATTCTCATCTGGGTCAACTCCTCGAAGGCCCCGAAAGCGGCTTCCCCGGCAGTTACTTCGGTGGAGAATACGTGTCACGGCTCAAATGCACCAATAACTATATGTCAGTTGAGATAAAGAAACTCGTTCCCACTAAGCGCGAATTGCGACAATTTGCCGATTTCAGCATAAAACTGTATGCTGGCAGTCCCTACTATGTACCCATGCTGAGGATGGACGAACTCCAGACTCTTACTCCATCGAAAAATCCGGCGTTTGAATATTGTAAGGCCCAGGCATTCATGGCCTTCCGCGATGGTGAGCCGGTGGGCAAGATTGTTGCCATTGTCAATGATGTGGTCAACTCGCGAACAGGCCTTAAGCAGGCCCGTTTTGGATTTGTTGATTTTATTGACGATGAGGAGGTGACCGATGCTCTTTTCAACGCTGCCGAGGATTGGGCCCGCAGTCAGGGAATGACGGAAATAATCGGCCCAATGGGATTCTCTGACATGGACCATGAAGGAATGCTCGTTGAGGGCTTTGACGAGATGGGAACCATGGCCACAATCTACAATTATCCCTACTATCCTGAGCATTTGGTCAGAATGGGATATGTAAAGGATGCCGATTGGATTGAATTCCGTGTGGAAGTGCCTGATAAAGTGCCCGATAAGTATGCGCGTATAGCAGAGATTGTAAAGAAAAAGTATAATCTGCGCACATTGAAATTCACTTCACGCAAGAAACTGAAAAACTCCTACGGGCAGGCCCTCTTTGCGCTCATCAACAAGGCCTACGACAAGCTCTACGGATATTGCCCCCTGTCGCAGAAACAGATTGACTTCTACATTGACCAGTATCTTGACTTCCTGCGGCTCGACTGCATAAGCGTCATTGTGGACGCTGACGACAAGCTGGTGGGTGTGGGAATTTCCATGCCATCGCTCTCCGAGGCTCTGCGCAAAACAAAGGGAAAGCTTTTCCCCTTCGGCTGGTACCACATACTCAAGGCCATAAAAGGCAAAGCCGAGGTTGTTGACCTTATGCTTATTGCCGTTGCCGCAGAATATCAGAACAAGGGTGTCAACGCCATGATTTTTGCTGACCTCCTTCCGGTTTACATCAGCAATGGATTCAAATTTGCCGAGAGCAATATCGAGCTTGAAACAAACGCCAATGTGCAGCAGCAGTGGCAATACTTCAACTACCGTCAACATCGCCGCCGCCGTTGCTGGAAGAAGCCCCTGTAACAAAATGCCGTGCAAGTTTGTTATATAGGTGAAAATCACACGAATTAAAACAGACTTGCAAAATGAATAACACATACTACGATTCAGTTCAGCACCGTTCGCCCAACGGCGACATGCTCGCTTCGCGTGTCAGCCTCATCATGAAGCGTGTCTATTTCAAGATGTTCTTTGCCATGATTGTCAGCGGACTGACAGCTTGGTTCTGTGCTTCAATGGGCTTTATCCAATATTTTTCGGCAAACCAGTGGCTGGCTTGGGTGCTCTTCGGAGTGGAGATGGTATTGGTCATATCCATTTCCAGTGCTATTAACAGAATGAGTTCATCCACGGCCACATTGTTGTTCTATCTGTTCGCAGTGGTCAATGGAGTGGTTCTATTCCCGCTGATCTACGCTTATTCCGGCGTTTCGATTGCCAAGACATTCTTCATCACCGCGGCTGTGTTCGGAGCTATGAGTGTCTACGGCTATTTCACTTCGCGCGACCTCAGCCGATGGGGTTCCATTCTGGTTATGTGTTTTTTTGGATTGATAATAGCTGCTGTGGTCAACATATTCCTGCGTTCAACAACGATGGAGTGGATTATATCCATTGCCGGTGTGATTATTTTCATAGGCCTCACAGCCTGGGACACTCAGCAGGTTAAAACCATGGCGCAGATGGCTCCTGACGAGCAAATCAGCTCGCTTGCCACTGTGGGTGCGTTGACCCTCTATCTTGATTTTATCAATCTGTTCCTGTTTCTGCTCAGCTTCTTCGGAAGTTCCCGCGACTAACTAAAACGGGTTTTGGCTTATGGTGACGCCTTCCGGGCTGACGGTTAGCGTTGCCTCGGCACTTTCTATGAACGGTATTATGTTCTTAGCGTGGCCGAATGGCACACCGAACGCTACGGGATAGTCATATTCCTTGACCATTTCGGCTATCATGCTTTCCATGGAGCTGTTGTCAGCGTCCGGTGAATATTCCGTGAAATCGCCTACAATCAGGCCCTTAATCTGGCCGAGCACGCCGGAGAGTTTCAGCTGATACATCATGCGCTCAATCTTGTAGATTGGCTCTGACACGTCCTCTATGAACAGGATTGTGTCGGGTTTTATCAGGTCGTAGGGGGTTCCGATCAGGCCGGTCAACACGGCCATGTTTCCACCTGTAAGCGGGGCTATGGCAGTCCCGTAGCGATTGAGGCGATGAGGCGCAACCTCAAATGTCTGAGGCTCTCCGCGAAGTATCCCAAAGAGTGCCTGTGAGTCGCTGTCCTCGCCTGAATGAGTGGCTATGTGCTTGGCCATCGGCCCGTGGATTGAGGCTATGCCGTGTTTGGACATCAGGGCGTGCAGCGCGGATATGTCGCTGAAGCCTATTATCCACTTTGCGTTGTCGCGCAGTGGCAGACGGTCAAGGCGCTCAAGCAGATGAACTGCTCCGTAGCCTCCGCGTGAGCACAGAATTGCCTTCACTTCCGGATTTAGCAGAGCCTCCTCAAGGTCAGCATATCGTTCATCGTCAGTGCCGCTGTAGGTGCCGTGGCGTCCGAAGGCATGAGCCGATGTGTAAGGCTCCCACCCTAATTCCTGTAGCACGGGAAGAGCGTTGTACACGTTCTGTGCACGTGATATTCCCGCCGGTGACACAATGGCAATTTTGTCGCCCTCTTTGAGTGGCTCGGGAATAATCAGCAGATTGTCGTCAATGAATTGGTTCATGGTCAGTTGACTTGCACGTTGAAACCTTCTTTGCGGAACTGTTCGGCAATCCGTTCAAGTTCCGGCTTCTCTATCTTTTCAAGTGTCCGGCAGGGAGTGGTGCGGTCAATGGAGTAGAGCATGATGGAGTGTGGCTTTATCAGCCGGCATGCTTCAATGAGGGCATCTATATGCTCCGGAGAGGTGTTGTCAATAGGCTTTCCGTCAACTGTGCCACGCAGCAACATGGTCTGAACTATGGCCTGTCCGGGGAATTGCGCCATGCCTTCTATGGCTTTTGCCGTGGAGAATGTGCCTCCCACGGGGCGGTCAATGGTCATCATAGTGTCATCAAGAGCCGAGTCAAGTTTCAGAATATTGTTGTCAACCCGTCTCAGAGCGCGCACCACCTCGGGCCTGTCAAGGCGGGTGGAGTTGCTGAGCACGCTGATTTTAACATTGGGGAAATATTTGTCGCGGAGGGCTATAGTGTCGTCAATCACGCCCTCGAAATCTGGGTGCATCGTCGGCTCTCCGTTGCCTGAGAATGTGATCACGTCAAGATTTGCCCCCTCGGCCTTCATGGCTTTGAGTTTCTCCTCCAGCTGCCGGGCAACCTCGCTTCTGTGTGGCAATCCTGCTTTGCCGGGACCCTGGGCGTTGAATCCGGCCTCGCAGTAGAGGCAGTCAAACGAACACACCTTCCCGTCGGCCGGCGAGAGATTCACTCCCAGCGAGGTGCCTAATCGGCGCGAGTGGATAGGTCCGAAAATGGTTGAGCGGAACAGAACGGTCTGCATCTCAGGTTATTTCTTAGTTACGTTAACTTTCTTGGTCTCAGGCATGGTGCGGTTTCGCTCGTCGACTGACTCTATCACCTCGTGGGCCAGATGGATAAATGCGTGGCCCGACACGGAGTCGGTCAGTGCGGCCGGGGTTCCCCCGTCGGCGTTGTCGCAGATGGAGCCCACGATGGGAATCTGCGCCAGCAGTTTTATGTGGAGCTTCTCGGCAAGTTTCACCCCGCCATCGCGACCGAATATGTAGTAGCGCTCCTCCGGATGCTTTTCAGGCGTGAACCACGCCATGTTTTCAACCAGCCCGAGCACGGGCACGTTGACCTTATCCGATTGAAACATGGCTATTCCCTTGCGGGCATCGGCAAGAGCCACCTCCTGAGGGGTGGTGACCACAACAACGCCTGTCAGGGCAAGTGTCTGTACAAGAGTGAGGTGAATGTCGCTCGTGCCGGGAGGCATGTCAATCAGGAAGTAGTCCAGGTTTCCCCAGTCAGCTTCCTCAATCAGCTGGCGAAGGGCATTGGAGGCCATGCTGCCGCGCCACAGCACCGGTGCGTCCTTGTCAACGAGAAATCCTATTGACAGCACCTTCACTCCGTAGCGTTCGGCCGGAATTATGAGCTGGCGGCCGTCAACTTCGTGCATGTAAAGCTCTGTGTCCTCGAGCCCGAACATTTTCGGCACCGATGGGCCGAATATATCGGCATCAATAAGCCCCACGCTATAGCCTTCACGGGCAAGTGCCACAGCGAGATTGGCTGCGATGGTGGATTTCCCCACGCCGCCTTTGCCCGACGATACTCCCACAATGTTTTTCACACCCGGAAGAACAGGGGCCTTCTCCTTGACCGCCGTGGGTGCTATGGTGTTGACAGTCACCTCCACATCGGGCGATATGCGGGTGTGGATGGCCGCCTCAGCGCTCTTTACAAGCGACCGCATGAACGGGTCAGTTGGCTTGGTGAACACGAGCGAGAAGCTGACCTTGTTGCCGTCAATGCGGATATCATCGGCCACCATGTTGAGTTCAACTATGTTTTTCCCGTTGCCGGGGTAGCGCACAGTGCGCAGTGCGTCAAGAATCAGGTTGGGATATAATCGTTCCATCTGTAGTGTGTGTGGGTCTGTTAGCTATTGAAAATCTGAGGCATCTGTATGTGTCCGCGTGAGAAGCTGCGGTAAGTGTCGCGCTCTATCTCTATGTCCGGCTCCTCCAGCTTGGTGTCGTGGTCAAGGTTGAAAGCCAGATACTTGATTGTCAGTCCGCGGTCAAGCCACTGCTGCTCGTAATAGGTGCGTATGTTGAGAATCGGATTACCCGCATGGGTGGTGTAGAGGTCATCGGTGTCGGCTTGTGTGGGGAGTCCGTTGAGACGCACCATCTCGCGGGTGTAGGTGTAGAGAAACGGGCTGTCAGTCTTCAGATTGATTCTTGCTCCCGGCTCCGTCACCTTGCGGTAAAGTTCCATGAATCGGGTGGATGTAAGGCGTTTGCGCACCTTCTTCATCTGCGGGTCAGGGAATGTGATCCATATCTCGCTCACTTCGCCCGGCGCAAAAAAGTGGTCGAGCAGCTCTATGTCAGTGCGCAGGAAAGCGACATTGCCAAGTCCGCGGTCGCGGGCCTTGCATGCGCCGGCCCACATTCGCGCCCCCTTTATGTCAATGCCTATGTAGTTGCGCTCTGGATTAGCCTCCGCGAGCCCAACGGTGTATTCCCCCTTGCCGCATCCGAGTTCGAGCACAATGGGGTTATTGTTATGGAAAAAATCCTCATGCCAACGGCCTTTGAGCGGGAAGCCACCCTTCTGCAGCTCGGCCCACGGGTATTGAAACACGAGGTCAATCTCCTCCATTTCCTTAAATTTCTTCAGTTTGTTCTTTCCCATCCGGATAATAGTCAGAATTCTGTCAGTAACATGCAAAAGTAGCCATTATCCGCGACAAAACCAAAACTGGAGCCGCCATAAACGCCATAAACGCCAACAGGCGCTCCGTCGCGGAGTGCCTGTTGACATCTAAAACCAATCATTATCTTTTTAAAACAATCTAAACCAATCAAATCAATCAAAAGCGTGTGTCAAATAGTAGATTAAGAAAACAATCTAAAAAACACAAAATAGGTTAGTTATGGGATGAACTTGAATTTCGGTTGTGAGGGAAAGAGGTGCTTTTTCCGGAGGCCGGAATATTCTTTTTTATTGCTATTATGAGGTGCGCGTCGGGGCTCAACGGTAGTCGGCGAAGCGCTGCTGCAGAGCCTGACGGGCGAA
>CAZASF010000067.1:0-10068 GCA_964487725.1 uncultured Bacteroides sp.
GAGGTTTGCGGACGGTGGCAGGTAAAGGACATGATATTTTTCGTGCAGCGAGCATGCCGCAAAAGTAATATCGGGTTGGGGGCGATGTGGGCTTGGTTCTATATTTGAAGCCCCGCGATGCGGAGCGGGTCGTTTTGGTGGGTTTTCCACGGGTTACGGCCTGACGGCCTCACCCGTGGCTACTATTAAAATGCGCCTACAGCGCGGCCGTGCGGGCGGGGCGGTCGCTACAGGATAGACGACCCTATAAGCAATGGATGCAAGTCAGGATTTTGTGATAAATGGCTGCGTGTTAGATTCAATCGGCCTCCGGCGGATGCCGGGGGTGTGGCTGTGCGGTTGTCCGGTCACACCTCGCCGGGGCTCGGTTTAACCGGTTACGAAAAATCATCGTCCTGCGGACGATACACCCCCACCAGTGCGGGATGATGATACGGGGCGCGGCATAGCCGCGGGTTAATAGTAGCCTCGGGTGAGGCCGTCAGGCCGTAACCCGAGGTCAGTAATGAAGGATAAAAGCTCTGCGGGGCAGGGCTTTACGCTATGAGAGATGAAGCCCCGCGATGCGGAGCGGGTCGTTTTGTTGGGTTTTCCACGGGTTACGGCCTAACGGCCTCACCCGTGGCTAATATTAAAATGCGCCTACAGCGCGGCCATGTGGGCAGGGCGGTGGCTATAGGATGGGCGGCCCTGCTGGGATGCTGGAAGCAAAGTTGGTCAGGGGCGGTGGGGGGTCAGTATGCGCTCGCCGAGATATTTTGCAAATTCTTTTTTGAGGTTGTTGAGTTCGAGGTTGCGCTGCATCAGCGAGCGGATGCGATCACCATCGGCCGGGGTGGTGGAATAGATCTGTGCTATTTCGCGGTTGGTGGCTGCAATTTCGCATTCAATGAGCGCGCATTTCAGATTGTAGACGGCCAGAGGTATGAGTTCGGGCAGCCGGTCGCGCTCGGTGGCTATGCGTGAGTACTTGGTGTGAATTTTACTGAGGCTATGGCGCGAGGTGACAAGGTCGGTTGTTATGCGGCGAATGTTGTCGTTGTCAGTTGACAGGAGTCGGCGTTGCAGGTACTGCTCGGCAAAGCGGTCGGTGGCTGCGATGAATTCTTCATCAACTGCCTCTTTCAGGCTCATTTCGCGGGCCTCAATCGAGGCTATGTCGTCGGCGGAACGCCGGATCTCCTCATAACCCTCCTCCATGCGTTTCCGGCGCTCATTCTCAAGACGCTGGCGTTCCATCTCGGCAGCCAACAGCCAGTCATCGCCGGCAAGGAGGCGACACTGTTTCATCAGCGACGTGAATATGGGGTCGGAGAGGGTGATGTCGTCAATGGCTAGCTCTTCGTCAATGTAGTCAAGCACGGTCATGGGGCGGGTGTTGCCCTGTTCATCGGTTGCAGCATCGCACAGGTAGCAGAGTCCGTAGCGCACAACGTAGCGCACCAACTCCCGCTCGTAGGGGGCGAGGAAATCAACGTCGGGCAGGCTTTCGGCGGTCCGGTTACGCTCCTTGAGGTCGGCGGGAGTGGTGAGTGTGGCCGTTGCGTCCAGCTGAGGGTCGGCGGGGAGTCCGGCCTGGATGCGGTTGCGTTCGCGCTGTTCCTGGCGGGAGCGTTTCTCGGCTTCCTCAGCAGCGTATTTTGCCACTTGCAGCGTCAGGATTTTTTCCTCGATGGCCATTGTGCGTGCACAGCGGGCAATGTAGACCGAGCGGGTAATGGCATCGGGAATCACCGATATGGATTTCACAATGCTCTGTATGGCCCGGGCTTTTGCTATGGGGTCGTCGGCGGTGTCGGCCAGCAGGATGCGGGTTTTGAAGTCAATGAAGTCCTGCTCGTTGGCGGCAAGATATTCCTCCACTTCGGCCGAGGTGTGGGACTGTGCGAAAGAGTCGGGGTCATCTCCGTCGGGGAGGAGCATCACCTTAATGTTGAGGCCCTCGGCCAGCAGGAGATCTATTCCTCGCAGCGAAGCTTTTATTCCGGCGGCATCGCTGTCGTAGATCACGGTGACGTTCTCGGTGAAGCGGTGGATGAGTCGTATCTGTCCCTCGGTGAGAGATGTACCGGAGGAGGCTACCACGTTTTCCACGCCGCTCTGGTGCATGGAAATCACATCCATGTAACCCTCTACAAGGATGCACTTGTCCTTGCGTACGATTGACTGTTTGGCCTGATACAGCCCGTAGAGCTCGGAACTCTTGTGGTAGACGGGTGATTCGGGCGAATTGACGTATTTGGCCACCTCTTTGTCTTTTCGCAAAGTGCGACCTCCGAAAGCGAGGACTTTGCCTGAGATGGAGAACACGGGGAAGATTACGCGGCCACGGAAACGGTCGTTGACGGCTCCCCGGTCGGTCCGGTAGCAAAGGCCTGTGGCAGTGAGGAATTTTTCAGAGAACCCTTTGGCTGTGGCTGTGCGGTAAAGGTCGTCGCGTCGGTCAAGGCTGTAGCCTAAGTGGAAGCGGCGTATCATGGCGTCGTTTATGCCACGCTCGCGGAAGTAGGCCAGGCCAATGTCGCGTCCGTCATCGGTTTCGGTGAGGTTGCGTTCGAAGTGCTTCATGGCGAAGTCGTTGACGGCCAGCATGCTCTCGCGCTCCGATTCGCGCTCGCGTTCCTCGTCGCTCACTTCGTGGTCCTTGATTTCAATGTTGTATTTCTTTGCCAAATAGCGCAGGGCCTCACTGTAGGACATCTGTTCGAGCTCCATTATGAAGCCAACGGGGCTACCGCCTTTTCCGCAGCTGAAGCATTTGCAGATTCCCTTGGCCGGAGATACGGAAAAAGAGGGTGTACGCTCGTTGTGGAACGGGCACAGCCCCATGTAGTTGGCTCCGCGTCGCTTCAGGCTTACGAAGTCACTTACCACGTCGACAATCTGCGCCGTGTCAAGGATGCGCTGTACGGTTTCTCTGTCAATCTTTCGCATTGTAATGCAAAGATACGAAATAGAGAGTGGAAGTAAAAATCTGTCGGTAAATATTTGGAATTATACTATATAAATGTTATATTTGCGGAAGAATAAACCGCGACCTATAATAATTGATAAAGCCATGAAAAAAATCGCACTCGTATTGTTGCTCATAAGTTTATTTGTTTTAAATGCAAGATCTCAATCTGTATCGCGTTGCGGATTAGATTGCAAAGGCTTTTTAGAAATTGTTGATGTTTATTGGACAGGGCCGGATCAAGAATACATAGTGGAATTTGACTTGCCTGCGTCCGATCCATTTCAAGAGCCTTTAAGAGTCACTCATTTGACCGGATGCGGAAGCCCCCTTGTTTTGTCTGTTGATGCATCAGGACACTGTACGGTGTTGATTCAGATGCCGGAGCAACTTGTGAGATTTGGGCGAGGGCCTGAAACCCATTTCACTTGGGATTGGGAGCTTGTTACAAACTACAGAGAATCATACACAAATTGCGAATATCATTACCACATAACAGTAAACGCAGTTAATTTAATACCATGAAAACGGGAGCCAACAGATGGATGCTTATAATGGGCGCGCTGGTATGTTTTTTCTCAGTGACGGCTAAGTCGATAGAACTTCCCGGTGATTTGCGTACGGAGCAGATATATATTTCGCCGGAGCGAACCTCATATCAGGTTGGCGATACGATAAAGGTTACAGGCGTGGTTACATCGGCAAGTCGCGACGGACTGAAACCATACAGCCGGTATCTTTACCTTGAACTTATAAACCCAATGGATTCGGTTGTAGTGCGCCAGAAACTGCCTTGTCACGATAGTGGGCGGTTTAATGCTGAAATCCCGATAGAACTAATGGGCTCAGGAACGTACAATCTGCGCTGTTATACTCGATTAATGCGCAATTTCAGCCCGCTGAGTTTCGCGTTCCAGCCTTTATGGATAGGAGACCGCAAGTCGATAGGCAGGAAGGGCGTAAAATGTCACATAGCAGCTAATACCGGAGGGCTCAGGACAGGCTGGCTTCAGAAAGTTATAGGCGTTATAGAGGACACTGATGGCGTTCCGCTTCAAGGACGGTGTGTGAATCTCCTATCAACGGAGGAAGACACCATAGGGACCGGAATCACATCGCCTTCGGGCTTTTGCAGCTTTGACTTTATTCCACAACAAGGAAAAACATACGAGTTGGCCGTAGATGAGTATCGTTTTCCTATTGCTGAGGCTGAAACGGACAACGCTCCTATGATCACCGGTGTTATAAAAGGTAACAGGGTTCATTATACAATTGCGAACGAGACCAAGCCGGCTGACAGCATGAAACTCTATTTCTATGACAGATTGAACGGCTTGTCAATGTTCCGTCCCACGAATATCAGCGGAACGATTGCTTTTGAATTTGCGCCTCAGGTTGTTACGGTTTTTTTGACAGACAGTGCCGACAATCTCTTGGGAGAGTTCTCCGGCTTGAATCAATTTAGTGATCAGCCGGTGGTGAAAGCTGACGAAGTTGTAGCGGCCGGGGCACCGGTGCCCTATAAGATCGCAGAAGGCTATCTGCCTGATTCGGCAATGTTGATTGCAAGGCTGATAGCGATTGACGAGGTGTTATCGCGACCGGCTGAGGCCATGCTCAATTATATGGCTGATTTTTCTTCTCCCTTACAGTTTCCTGCCCGCTTAGCAATTTCAGATAACCGGCAGCGAGCAAGTGACATTCAAGCGTGGCTGTCAACAGCCAAGTTTAAACGATTCAACGTGAAGGAAGCTCTTGCAGACCCGGAAGAAATCTATGGTTATCTTCCCGAATTTGCTATGGAAATTTGCGGAGTTGTGAAGGACCAAGCTAAAAGACCAATAAAAAACGGACGAATGGTTGCCTTTGATGCCTGGAGTCTAATGCCATTTGACGCGGAAATAAACAGGGACGGTACATTCGCGGTGAAAACCGATGATTTTGCTGACGGAACAGAGTTTTTTATGCAGTGGCATAATAAAAAAGACAAGCCCGAGAATGCGCGAATAGAGCTTGCTGATGCCGCTTTCCCGAGGGTGGCAATTGACCGTCATGTCAATGATGCCACTTACTATACGGACTATGGAACAAAGATCGGCATTACTGAGAATGTACACCAGTTGGGCGACATTGTGGTTCGCGCACCTGTAGTGATGCAAAACCGGTTTGAAAGCAAGGCATTCTATGGCATACGCGCTAAAAGCCGAGAGAAAATAGAGGAACGAGGATTTGTGACGTTGCTTGATATACTGAGGGATTTACCAACGTTGACCGTGGCCAAGAGTAATTTGGACAATCCTGACCAAGGGGGCAACGGCCCCGGCGGTGAGCCTTCGGTTGGTGATATGATTGCAAAGGGCCAGAGTAACAACGGCACACAATGGGTGATAAGAACTCATAGAGGAGCCTCCACATTAGGTGGTAATGGGGATTACGTGCCGCTTTATGTGGACGGGAATCTTTATGAACCGGAAATGTATGACGTGATGTTCAGCTGGCCGGCCAGTGACATTGAATCAGTGGAATTTCTCACTCCTGCAGAGTCGCTTGTTTTTACCAGCAATTGTTTAAACGGTGTTGTTTCGGTGAAGACGCGAAGCTCGAATTTCATATCAAGGAATAAAAAGGTTGAAGCCAAAGGGGTTATAGTCAGCCCTCCGGGATTGAGCATTGCGAAAGGGCCATCAGAAACATTGACTGCACCTACGACGCCGGGCGATTATATTCTTCAGGTTGATATCATATCACCAACTTCAGTAAACTCAGTTGGCAAGCGGATAAAGGTGCAATAATATCCCCCTGAGGCATTCCAATCGGTCTGTTCGGGACAAGTTGGTCTTTCCGGGTTTTCCATGCCGGGGTTGATTTGTCGGAATGAAAATTAAATGGTAACTTTGGTCGATAATTTTCCATTGAAGACCATGAACGTAAACAAAATCGCATTTCTTGCTGCTGTGGGGCTAATGGCCGGCACAACAACGGTAGCCTTTGCCCGCACAACTGCCACTCGGCTTAATCCGAATGCCGTGGAGGTCAGGTTCGACGGTGATTCTACCGCCTTACTCGTTGACTTTTACGGACCAAATATTTTCCGTCTGTTTCAGGACCCGCAAGGGGGCATAGTCCGAGACCCGCAGGCCACACCTCCGGCTAATATCCTAGTGGACAATCCGCGGCGGGACGCGGGGGCGATAACTATAACCGAGACTCCGGAGGGTATGTCGGTTGTTTCATCGCGCGTGAAAATAGACTTCAACAATTCCGATAAACTGTTTACGGTAACTGATCTTGCTACCGGAAAGGAAACCGTGCGCTCAATCAGTCCGGTGGATTATAACGGTAAACGTACGGTGATGAAACTTGCGGGACGCCCTGAGGAGTATTTCTATGGAGGCGGAGTTCAGAACGGACCGTTCTCCCACCGGGGGAATGTGATTGATATTGTCAACACCAACTCCTGGACTGATGGCGGAGTTGCTTCGCCCACGCCATTCTATTGGTCGACGGACGGATACGGGGTGATGTGGCACACGTTTGCTCCCGGCGCCTACGATTTTGGCGCCACTGAACCCGGAGCAGTCAAGCTGACCCATGAGTCGCCCTATCTCGATGTGTTCATGATGGTTGACGAGAAGCCGGAAGCACTGTTGGGCGATTTCTATCAGTTGACGGGAAACCCTGTGCTTCTACCCAAGTTCGGATTCTATGAGGGGCATCTCAACGCCTATAACCGCGATTACTGGAAGGCGGACACTACCGGCACCGGCATTCTTTTTGAGGACGGCAAGCGCTACAAGGAGAGCCAGAAGGACAACGGGGGCATACGCGAAAGTCTCAACGGTGAGCTGCCGGGCAACTATCAGTTCAGTGCCCGTGCGGTCATTGACCGTTACCGCGACCATGACATGCCTCTCGGATGGATTCTTCCCAACGATGGTTACGGCGCCGGTTATGGCCAGACATCGACACTCGATGGCAATGTGCAGAACCTCAAGGAGTTTGGCGAATATGCGCGTAAGAACGGGGTTGAGATAGGCTTGTGGACCCAGAGCGACCTGCATCCCAAGGCCGGGATAGAGCCTCTGTTGCAGCGCGATATAGTTAAGGAGGTGCGCGATGCAGGAGTGAGAGTGCTGAAGACTGACGTGGCATGGGTTGGATGGGGCTATTCATTCGGACTCAACGGCGTGGCCGATGTGGGGCATATAATGCCTTACTATGGCGATGACGCGCGCCCGTTCATAATATCACTCGATGGTTGGGCCGGAACGCAGCGTTATGCCACAGTTTGGTCGGGCGACCAGACAGGCGGCGAGTGGGAATACATACGCTTCCACATCCCCACATATATAGGCTCGGGACTTTCCGGACAGCCTAACATAACCTCCGATATGGACGGAATTTTCGGGGGGCTGAATGTTCCGGTCAATGTGCGTGATTTCCAATGGAAAACGTTCACTCCGATGCAGCTCAACATGGACGGCTGGGGGCGCAATCCCAAGTATCCCATGGTCCTTGGGCCGGAGGCCGAGCGCATAAACCGCGCCTACCTGAAGCTGAAATCGGAACTGCTGCCATACGCATACACCTACGCCCGCGAGGCGGTTGACGGGAAGCCGCTGATGAGGGCTATGTTCGTGGACTATCCCAACGACTATACCCATGGCGTGGCCACTAAATATCAATTCCTCTACGGACCCGATCTGCTCGTGGCTCCGATTTACCAGACAACCCGCGCCGACTCAATGGGCAATGACGTGCGCAACAATATATATCTGCCGCAGGGGCGATGGTTTGACTACTTCACCGGCCGTGAATACACGAGCGATGGCGCAACGGTGGTCAACAACTTCAGCGCTCCGCTGTGGAAGCTACCGGTTCTTGTGCGTGCCGGAGCAATTATCCCTATGGTCAACCCAAATAACAATCCATCGCAGATTGACCGCGGAGTCCGCATCTATGAGTTGTGGCCCGAGGGTAACAGCTCCATGACCGAGTATGATGACGATGGTACCACCATGGCATGGCAGCGCGGGCATTTCGCTTCAACCAAGATAACCTCCAGCGTTAGCGCCAAGGGCGATCTTGACGTCACTATCGCACCAACCGAAGGCTCGTTTGACGGGATGACATCGGAGAAGGCTACCGAGCTGAGAATCAACGCTACAGCCGTGCCTAAGGCGGTGACCGCAACCGTAGGAAACAAGAAAGTAAAGCTCGCTAAGGTGTCAACTCTCAGCGAATTTAATGATGGCACTGACGTGTGGTTCTACAACGGAGATGCCAGCCGCCTGCGCCGCCTTGGGTTAGAGGAGGCCGCTGCAGCTTTGCCCCAGATAATGGTGAAGATAGCCAAGACTGACATCACGACCAATGCCATAGGCGTTGAGGTGAAGGGCTTCGAACTGAATCCAAAAGTGGCTGAGCCGGCAATGGCTGCCCTGACGGCACCTGCCGCTCCCGAGGCAGCACTCGCCGAGGGCGACGTGCAGCCATATTCGCTCACCTTGCGTTGGAAGCCTGTCAGTGATGCTTCTACGGTAGAGATTCTCCATGATGGCATTCTCTACACCAATCTCGGAACCGCCGAAGGGGAAAACTTCTTCCTGTTCGAGGATCTTAAGCCTCAGACTGCCTACAACTTCCGTATGCGGGCTGTGAACCCGGCCGGCGCATCGGAGTGGACAGATCTGACGGTCAACACTGCCGACAATCCTCTTGAATTCGCCATAAGTGGAATCACTGCCACCAATACTGCCGCCGAACAGGAGGGATTTGAACTGAGCCGCTTGTTTGACTTTGCAGAGCGCGGCGACATCTGGCATACAGACTATAAGGGCGGTGCCATACCGTTTGACATGACGATAGACCTCGGTTCGTTCAACACTCTTGACCGGATGGAGTATCTGCCTCGGCAGAATGCCGGAAACGGAACTTTGCTTGAAGGCACTGTGGCTACCAGCGAGGACGGACGCAACTGGAGCGAGCCGGTGCCGTTCAAATGGCGCAGGAGCGGCGACACGAAGACATTTACATTCGAGGGTAATCCTCTGGCCCGCTATATACTGCTTCATGTTGACAAGGCCGTGGGCAACTACGGATCGGGACGTGAACTCTACGTGTTCCGCGTTCCCGGATCGCCTGTCTACATTCCCGGAGATATCAACAAGGACGGAAAAATAGACGAGAATGACCTGACGAGCTACACGAACTATAACGGCCTGCGCCGCGGCGACAGCGACTTTGACTATATAAGCATGGGCGATGTGAACCGCAATGGGCTCATTGATGCCTACGACATATCAACCGTGGCTACCCGCCTGAATGGAGGAATAGAAGACGCATCCGAAACTGAAGCCATAGACGGCGGGCTGACAGTCACGCCTGATAAGGCTATGTACAACGCCGGCGACATAGTGACTCTGACCGTCTGCAGCACTGACAGCCTGAAGGGCCTCAATGCGTTCAGCATGGCAATTGAGTATGATCCTGAGAAGTACGAATATGCAGGCACGGAACCGCTGCCGGCAGTCAAGGGAATGGAGAACCTGACGAACGACCGTCTGCACACGTCGGGCGTGAAGTCGCTTTATCCCACGTTCGTGAATCTCGGCGACAAACCATCGGTGAGCGGCGCTCAGGAGCTGGTGAAAATCAGGTTCAAGGCAAAGAAGCGCGGACGGTTCACGCCGGAGGCTACTGATGTTATCCTTGTGGACAAAGCAATGCGCGTGAAATGAAGCCGTCCGTAAGACATCCGCGACTAAACGCGTTCTACAATAGCCGAGCCATGAACATAACGTCCATGGGGCTCTTTGCATCGATTCTGTTTCTGGGTTATTCCGGCGATTGGCTTCTAAGCGGCGTAGCCACTGTGATGCTCCTTGGATTCGCCATCGGATACACTATATGGTACTGGACCGGGTGCAGGAAACACGTGGAGCAGAGCCGCGGCTTGTCAAACTTCTCGTCCGTCTATGCCATATACGTATTGGTAGCAATGAATTTCGTCGACAGGTCAGTGTGGTGGATTGTTGTGGCTCTCGTGGCTGTCATTGCCGCCGTGCTTATCGACTCGTGTCGCGGAGCCGACTGCCTGCCGGAAGAGTAGAATA
>CAZASF010000068.1:0-8641 GCA_964487725.1 uncultured Bacteroides sp.
GAACGAGTTCTTCAAACAAATCGCTAATTTTGCACTTGCCAGTTGAACCTACACTCGCCCTCAAACCACAGCGAATGCCATAGCGGACGAGGATTCGGACGGCTTGCAGCCTGCTCAAGCCATTCGTTGGCAGTTTGACACACGAAAATGCCCTCCTCAGGGTCATTCAGAATGAAATCATAATCGTTTTCCATAGTTAGTTAATTTGTTAATGATGAATAAATTAGGTGAAGAGCCTATCCTGTAAGGAATATTGGCTCTGAGGTCACATATCGAGGTGAGATTTTTGGGACTGTCTTGAAGGAACAATGCGGTGGCATTGTGACTGAAAGCAGGTGCGAAAATCGCCCTTGAGATGTGAAGGCGAGTGTTATTCACACTGCATATAAAACAGACTCGCCAGAATGCATGGTTCCATGGCTCCATTTGATTGAGCAATGGTAATGGTGGTTTATGTCGGCCATTCATTGGCATCTTTATCCGTACTCATCAGTCACAATGCCACCGCATTGCTCTTTCTTCGTACGAACAAATCTGCTCAACGACTGACCGCCTCAGAGCTAATATTCCTTATAGGATAGGCTCTTAATATGAATACATTATCCCTATATATATTATATATATAACATATATTGTCAGGGCCGGCGGGGAGTATGTGATTCACACTGCAAAGATACGACCCGTTGCAGGCTTTCAGCTGCCTGTTTCTATATTTGCACGCGATAAAGTGTCACCAGTACTCCAAGTGCTCCAGTGCTCCAGTGCTCCAAGGCGGTAACGTTGGAGCGCCGGAGTACCCTTTCATTCGGGGTGATGCAGAAAAAGGCCGGGCTGCGATGTGGTGCAGTCCGGCCCTGTGTGTGGGTGTCGGGGGCTGATTTGGTCAGGCGTTCCCGTTTAGGGTTATCGGTTTAGTCGAGGGTGCAGATTGAAACGCGGTTCCAGTCGTTCTCGGTGAACATGTGACCGATGCCTTCGCCTTCGGCTTTGATGCGGTCAGCCTTGATGCCGTATTTGTTGATGAGGGCGTTCTTGACTGATTCAGCACGGGCAGCGGCGAGCTTGATGTTGAAGTCGAGGTTACCGTCCTGTGAAGCATAGCCTTTGACAACGACGGTTGACTGCGGATGGTTCTTCATGTAGGAGGCAACCATTTCCACGTTAGGCATCTGGTCAGCGGTGATAACTGAGCTACCGATCTTGTAGAAGATGTAGCGTACGCTCTGGAGGTTGTTGCTGATCTCCTTGATAACTTCGGGCTTGCGGTTCTTGCATGCTTCGAGCTGGTTGGCAAGGTCGGCAGCGGTGGCGGCAGCAGCAGCTGTAGCGGCGTTGCAGGCAGCGAGGTCAGCACGGAGGGCGTTGATCTGAGCATTGAGGGCGTCGATTTCAGCCTGGTTCTTTGTGTCGACACACTTGAAGCCTTCGCCGAACTTGTAGGTAACGCCGGCCATGATTGAGAATGAAGCTGCTTCCTTGTTGTAGGCGGCAGATGTCATGCCTACGCCGGCATCGCTCATGTCCCAGATGATAGCGGGCTTGATTGACAGCGTAACGTTGTCCGAAACGTTGAAGTTGAAGTTAAGACCTGCTTTGGTGGCGAAGAAGTTGTGATAGTTCTTCACGTTATAGTAGCGGCCCCAGCCTGCACCGGCCTGCACTTCAATCTCAAATTTGCGGGGAGCGCAGTTGTAGCCTCCGAAGAGGTTCATGAGGTTGACAGCTCCGTAAGCGCCTACATAGTGGCTGTCAATGGCAGTGTTGGAGTGATACCAGCCATTTGCCCATGATGAAGTGTTGATACCGAAGATGCCTTCAGCGCCAAGACCGAATGCGGGAGATATCTGCTTCTGGACATGTACGCCAAATGCGCCACGCATGTCACCAATAAAGGAAGAGCCGTCATAAAGAGGAGTAATTCCACCGACCTCTACGCCAACTGACCAATTGGAGCCAAAAGTGGGGGCTTCCAATGCTTGTTGTGCTTGTGCTGTCATGATTCCGGCAGCAGCAAAAGCGATAAGGAATAATTTTTTCATTTGAATTGAATTTAATGTTGATAAATCGGCACAAAGATATAACTTTTTATTTTAAATTTAAAATTGAAATCTTAAATTTTAGACAAACCGACCAATTTACACGCCAAATGGACAGTGATGCCGGAGTGAATTCAGGTTATGCTAAATAAGCTCATAGTTACGGTTTTTTCTTTAATTCAAGTTCGAAACGGCGCCTGCAGTGGCCGCTGCTTTATGTTCATAACACGTGGCGAGGCGATAAGTTGGTGGCCGGTGCAGGATTTGTTTTCCGTCTGAGCGAAATTTACCTTGCCGAGAGTATGGGAGAGGTTGATTTTTTGCTTATCTTTGCCGCATAAACACTCATTTGAAACCTGTAAAGACAGTAACATGAAACGAATCATTTCACTTGCATTTGCGCTTATGATTGCCGTATCGGTAATGGCGGCCGACAAAGCTACAGTCTACTTCACTCTCACTCCGCAGATGAACTGCGCCAACTGCGAGAACCGCGTAAAGACAGCCCTGCGCTACGAAAAGGGCGTCAAGGAAATCACAACATCGCTCTCCACTCAGGTGGTCACCGTCAGCTATGACCCTGCCAAGACTGACCCCTCCAAGATGGAAGCAGCCCTGAAGAAGATTGGCTACACGGCTAAGGCTTCCAAGACCGAGCCCACAGCGAAAGCCGACACCAAGTCAGGCGCATGCTCAGGCTGCAAGGGCGACAAATGCGAACACGGCAACAAGTAAATGAAGCGCTACCTGATAACCGGAGGTGCGGGGTTCATCGGAGCCAACTTCGTCAAGTATCTCATCGGACGCCACGGCGACAATGCCGATCTGCTGATTCTTGACGCGCTGACCTACGCCGGCAATCTCGCCAACATAGCCTCTGAACTGGAGCGCGACAACGTGAGCTTCGTCAAAGGCGACATAGGCGACTCCGCATTGGTAAGGCAGCTCATAGAGGAGTTTGACCCTGACTACGTGGTCAACTTCGCGGCGGAAACCCACGTTGACCGCTCGATTTCCAATCCGCGGCTCTTTCTGGAGACCAACATTCTCGGCACGCAATGCCTGCTGGAGGAGTGTCGCAAGGCTTGGCTCACGGGCAAGGACAGCGAGGGACGGCCCACATACCGGCAGGGAAAGAAGTTTCTGCAAATCAGCACCGATGAAGTCTACGGCTCGCTGCCACGCGACTATGACCGTCCTCAGGAGCTGACACTTGGCGATGATGTCAGAGCCGTTGCCAAAGGACGCACCAACCTCCACACCTTCGGCAAAGGCCTCTTCACCGAGACTACGCCTCTTGCACCGCGGTCGCCCTACTCCGCCGCCAAAACATCGGCCGACCTTATAACGCTGGCCTACAGCTCAACCTACGGACTGCCGGTCAACATAACCCGATGCAGCAACAACTACGGCCCTCTCCAATTCCCGGAAAAGCTGATTCCGCTGATTATCAACAACATTCTCCACGGAAAGAAGCTCCCCGTCTACGGTCGGGGCGAAAACGTGCGCGACTGGCTCTACGTCGATGACCACGCCAAGGCCGTTGACATGGTCCTCCGCAATGGACGCGTGGGCAAAGTCTACAACATAGGCGGCTTCAACGAGGAGCAGAACATTGAAATCGTAAGGACCGTCATCAGGATAATGCGCCGGATCATGGACAACGAGCCCGCTTACAGGAAGCTGCTCCACTGCCCCGTGGAGGAGATCAACACCGACCTTATCAGCTACGTCACTGACCGCCCGGGCCACGACATGCGCTACGCCATTGACCCCTCGAAGATTGCCACAGAACTCGGATGGTATCCCGAGACGCCGTTTACCGAGGGCATAGAAAAGACAATCCGCTGGTATCTCGACAATCCGCAATGGATAGCCAATGTCACCTCGGGCGACTATCAACGATATTACAACGAAATGTACTCCAACCGCCGTTGACCATGAAAGGAATAGTTCTCGCCGGAGGCTCCGGCACACGCCTTTACCCCATAACACGAGGGGTGTCGAAGCAGCTAATCCCTGTCTACGACAAACCGATGGTGTTCTACCCCATATCCACACTGATGCTCGCCGGCATACGCGACATTCTTATCATATCCACGCCTGACGACCTGCCCGCATTCCGCCGCCTTCTGGGAACGGGCGAGGAGATTGGCGTGAGCTTCAGCTACGCGGAGCAACCGCGCCCCGAGGGACTTGCACAGGCGTTCATCATAGGCCGCGAGTTTATTGGCGGAGACTCGGTGTGTCTTGTCCTTGGCGACAACATTTTCTACGGTCAGGGATTCACCGGCATGCTGCTCAATGCGCGCCAAAGAGCCGATGAGGGGCTGGCATCCATATTTGCCTATCCGGTTCAGGACCCGCAGCAATTCGGCGTTGTGGAGGTCAACGAGGAGTTTCGCGCAGTCAGCATTGAGGAAAAGCCCGCCGAGCCCAAGAGCAACCTCGCCGTGGTGGGGCTGTACTTCTACCCCAACTCCGTGTGCGACATAGCCGCTGCCGTGACGCCATCGGCCCGCGGAGAACTGGAAATCACATCGGTCAACGAAGCCTACCTCCGCTCGGGCAACCTCTATGTGCAGCGACTTGGACGCGGATTCGCATGGCTCGACACCGGCACAATCGACTCGCTGACCGAGGCCTCCAACTTCATTGCCTCCATTGAGAAGCGCCAGGGATTCCAAGTGGCAGCGCTGGAAGAAATCTCCTTCCGCAAAGGATGGATTGACGCCGCACGGCTTAAGGAACTCGCACGCCCCATGGCCAACAATCAGTACGGACAATATCTGGCCACCCTCGCCGATAATGGATGCTGACGGGCCACATATACTGCAGCTGAAGCTCGTCACGGACCCCCGGGGCAATCTCACGGCGGTCTCGCAGGCCTATGGCTGCCCATTTGCCCTCCGCCGGGCGTTCTGGCTTTACGATGTCCCTGCCGATGCCGTACGCGGCAATCATGCCCACCGCACCACCAACCAGCTTATCGTAGCCGTGGCAGGGGCGCTTACCGTCACCGTGGCCCACAATCACCGCCGGAGCCGCTTCCGCCTGCACTCTCCGGCCGAAGGCCTCTTCGTGCCTGCCGGATGCTGGAGCTCGCTGAGCGAATTTTCCGAAGGGTGCGTCTGCCTTACGCTGTGTGACACGAACTTCAACGAGGACGACTACATACGCGATTTCAACGAATATCTGTCCCTCAGCCATGCAACACACGAGTGAGTTCAAATATCCGTTCCTGAAACTTTCGGACGTCAACCGAGCAATGCTTGACGACCTGAAGGAGGCGGCATGTCGGGTAATAGACTCGGGGCGCTACATCGCAGGCGAGGAAGTGGAAGCGTTTGAATCCGAGCTGGCCGACTTCTGCCGGGCACCTTACACGGTTGCAGTCAGCAATGGCCATGACGCACTTCGGCTCATACTGACGGCCTGGCAAGAGATGGGACTTCTGCAGCGGGGCGACGGAGTTGTGGTCCCCGCCAACACGTGCATAGCATCGTTTCTCGCAATAAGCAATGCCGGACTGAGGCCGGTGGCCGTTGACCCCGACCCTCGTACATTCAACCTGTGCGCCGAATCCATAGAAAGAGCTTGCCATAGAGAGCATCGGGTAAAAGCCGTGATGCCGGTGCATCTCTACGGACGCATAGCCTGGGACACCGACATTCGCGATGTGGCCACCCGCAACGGGCTGCTCATAATCGAGGACTCAGCGCAAGCCATAGGAGCCACAGCAAGCTGCAACGGGCTGTTCGCGTCAAGACACGCCGGAGCAATCGGTCATGCAGGCGCAATCAGCTTCTACCCCACGAAAAACACCGGTGCACTTGGCGATGCCGGCGCCGTGGTGACCCATTCCGAAACGTTAGCCAACACAGTCAGAGCCCTCGCCAACTATGGCCTCGACCGTCCCTATCACAACGTGGCTATAGGCTCCAACTGCAGGATGGATTCCATACAGGCCGCCATGCTACGGGTGAAGCTGGCACATACACGTCAGGTCAACGCACGCAGATTTGAACGCGCCGTGGCTTACAACAACGTCATCAGCAACCCATGCGTCATAAAGCCCGAAATAACGCCCGCAGTAATTGACCAGACTTGGCATCAATACGTCGTACGCATCACCGCCGGCCTGCGCCATGAAATGCGCAGCTTCCTTGCCCGGAACGGAGTGGAGACAGCCGTCCACTACCCCATTCCGCCTCACCTGCAACCCTGCTACGCCCATCTTATGCATGAACCTCTGCCGGTCACAGAGCGTTTGGCTGATGAAATCATAAGTCTCCCCATAGCCGATGGCACAAGCGTGGCCGACGCAGCCGCTATCGGACGAATCATAAACAGCTTTCCTTACGCAAAATGAACAACAAACGCAAAACTAAACCATCGGGAAACAGATCGTTCATTCTCGGACTCGTGTTCTGCGCACTCGCAGTCGTGGCCTGGCAAATGTGGGCCAACACAGCCACCCGCCCTAACTCATCGCCCAACATAAGCACATCGGCCTTCGGCAACCTGCTTGACGTGAAAACAAACCCCGCACAGACACCCGAAGAGAAAATCAGCTACCCCGGAATGGACCTCTCATTCAACGCACGCTACCACATTCCCAACTGGGTGGCATGGGAGCTGACCGACAAGGAAACACAAGGCACCGAGCCACGCGAAAGCAAGTTCTACTGCGACGAGTCAGTTGAAGGTTGCGCCGAATTCTACGACTACAACTACTCGGGCTACGACCGCGGACACATGGCTCCCGCCGGCGACATGAAATGGTCAAAGGAGGCCATGCACAGCTCCTTTTCCATGGCAAACATCTGCCCGCAGGCCAAAGCGCTCAACACAGGCGCGTGGAAACGCCTTGAGGAGAAATGCCGCACATGGGCACAGGCCGATGGAGCGATATTCATAGTATGCGGCCCCGTACTGACCGATGAGCCGATCGACTACATAGGCGACTCACGAGTGGCTGTCCCCAAGCGCTTCTTCAAAGTGATTCTCGCCCCCTACGGCGACAAAATGCGCGGCATAGGCTTCATCATGCCAAACGACAAAGTGCCCGGAGGAATGCAGGCAGCAGCCGTCAGCATCGACGAAGTGGAGCGCATAACCGGACACGACTTCTTCTCCTCCCTCCCCGACGAGATTGAAAACGAAGTTGAACAGCAATGTGACTTCCACTACTGGAGCACCCACAAGAAATGACTGACAATAACAGAACCGACACCATCTGCGCAATATCCACGCCTCCCGGCATAGGAGGCATAGCCGTGGCCCGTGTTTCGGGGCCCGATGCAATTGGAATCGTTGACAAACTTTGGCGAGGCAAACGGCTGTCCGATGTTGCAACACACACCGTTCATCTAGGCACCATCACCGCCCCCGACGGCCAAGTGATTGACCAGGCAGTGGCCAGCGTGTTCCGAGCCCCGCACTCGTTCACAGGCGATGACGTTGTTGAGATTTCAGTCCACGGCTCACGCTTCATCCAACGCGAACTGCTACGCCAGCTGATAGCCTCCGGAGCACGCATGGCAGAACCCGGCGAATACACCCGCCGCGCCTTTCTGGCAGGGAAAATGGACCTCGCCGAAGCCGAAGCCGTTGCCGACATGATTGCGTCAAACTCCCGTGCAGCCCACCGCATTGCCGTATCGCAGATGCGTGGCGACTACTCCGGAAAAATAACCATCCTCCGCGAAAAACTCATTGACCTCGCATCGCTTCTTGAACTCGAACTGGACTTCTCCGAAGAGGATGTGGAATTCGCCTCACGCACAAAGCTGCGCGAAATAGCCGTGGAGATAGACCGTGAAGTCACCCGGCTGCACAACTCATTTGCCGCAGGCCGAGCCATCAAAGAGGGCATTCCGGTTGCAATAGTAGGCGCCACAAACGCCGGAAAATCATCGCTCCTCAACGCCATACTCGGCGACAACCGCGCAATAGTCAGTGACATCCACGGAACCACACGCGACACCATCGAGGAAACAATCGAGATTGGCGACTACCTCTTTCGATTCATTGACACAGCCGGACTGCGACACACCACCGACGAGATTGAACGCATCGGCATCCAACGCTCGCAGCAAGCCGCCAACCGCGCCAGAATAGTGATTCTCGTCATTGACCCCAGCCAGCCCATCGACCACGAGCTTATTGAGCAGATAAAGGCAGCCACCGTGAACCGGCCCGAATCTCCGGCCCATCTTATTGCCGCCGTCAACAAAGCTGACATATTCCCCGACGAAGCCACCGCAACAGCCCGCATCATCGGCCGAGAATACGGCATAGCCACCCTCACACTGAGCGCACGCAACGGCTCCGGACTCACCCAACTGGCCCACTCACTCGTTGAAGCAGCCGACGAAGACAACGGCTCCGCCGACGAAGGCCTCCTCGTCACCAACGAACGCCATGCACAGGCACTCGCCGAGGCCCGCCAGTCAATAGCCCGCGTCATCGAAGCCATTGACCGCAACCTCAGCGGCGACCTCATAGCCCTCGACCTCCGCCAAACAATCCACCACCTCGCCTCCATCACCGGCGACATCCCCTCCTCCACCATCCTCGCCACCATCTTCTCCCGCTTCTGC
>CAZASF010000069.1:0-8528 GCA_964487725.1 uncultured Bacteroides sp.
GGAACACCGTTCCACATCCGGACGAATGTTCGGTATTCCCCCAATCAGCGTTGAAGTATCGGCCGGAGCCCGTATGCTCGCCATGCACGACAACTACGGATTCGCCAAGTTCGGAGGCGCGGCTGAAATCCACATTGAATACGGCGACCGCTATACAGGCGACTCCAACACGCCCTACGAATATTTCTCATTCCTGATGGAACTGCAGGCGATGAAGACACAGCCTTTGCTGAGCCGCGTTGAAATAATGGGCCGGTTGCTTTCACGAGAGATTGTTGACAGCCACCACTTCAAGGCTTCGCTGGGCATGTATCAGCACTTTGACTATTTCGACTCCGATACCGTGCGCCGCGATGTGCCCCGGGTTCTCACACGCGCATGCGTAGTGCCTTACAAACTTGGGACTCCGGCGTCAGTAGGAATCGGCTCAATGTTCAAATATGAGCCAAACCGCCACTGGAGCATTGATGGATACGCCCACATCAACGGTGTAGTACTTGCCGGAATCCTTACCGACTATTACCGCGACTACCACCGCAACTACAACTGGGGTTCGGGGTTCTCCGTGAAAACATCATTGACATGGGCGCTGGAGAAGGACAAGCTGTCGTTCACCGCAGCAAATCAGTTTTATAAAATCTACACATGGCAGGGATATGATCCGTCATATAACTGGTCATCAACTCCTGATGGCGCTCCGGTAGATGTTCAGGGCGACCATTCAACAGCCACATTCAATCATCTTGAATTTCAGGCCAACTACAGATTATGGCATAGGCTTTATCTGACGTTCGGACTTGATTTCTACTCACGCCACACCGCCTATAAAATGAGAATGGGGACCATAAACAATCCCGAAATTGACAGCAAACAGGTGGGTATTCACCTAATGCTGACCCATAAATTTTAGAGCCTGTAGCCTAATCCAGGTGCAGACTGTTGACTATATCAAGAGCCTTTTCAAGGTCGTGGCGGCGTACCATCAGCCTCAACGCTCCAAGCGATGAATTACCAATAGGATAGATGCGAGAAAACACTTCGTTGTCAATTATAGCCTCAATACCCTCGCTGTCTAATGCAGCAAGCGCAATCCGGGCTTCAGCTTCGTTCATGAATTCCCGACATAAAACAATCTGGCTATCTGAATAATCGTATTTTAGCATATCTTCTCTATTTAACCTACCGGAGGTATGATAAAAAGGGACTACTCGCATAGTCCCTTTTTATGAGTTTCCAATAGGTACAATTTCTAAGGTAAAAAAGATTGTGTTAGGTTTACGCCACAAAGGTACCTTCTTTTTAGCTATATGGACAAAATCTTTTATATGTTGTGCAACAATGTTTTATATACAATCGCACCCCATATCCGAACGACCACAAAACTAATCATCACTTAATCAATCATTTACGCAATAGACATCAAAACCCCGCCGTTTATTAAAAGATGTTAACGCCAGATTATTCCATCTTTTTAAGCATGAAATCCGCACCGTTCCACACTCCGTAGGTCATCATGCTGAACGCTTCTCCGAGCACAATAAGCCGGGTGTCTGGAGACACCTCCATGTCAATGAGCTGATGGCGATGGCCAAACACGAAATAATCGACATGGCCTGTTCGCTGCATGAAATCTTGGGCGAATTTAACCAAAAGATCATCCGGAGGAAGAACAGTGTCGCCTGACGGCTTCCTCCCAGTGAGGCGTGAGTGACGCGACCATGCGAAAGCAAATCCTACAGTCCATCGCGGATGGATTGCCGAGTATAGCCACTGTGCAAAACGGTTACGGAAAAGCCCACGGAGCAGGCGGTAGCTGGTTCGTGACTCCCCCACTCCATCGCCATGTTCCATTACAAACCTGCGCCCGTCAATAACCGTATCGACAACTCCATCGACAACCTTTAGCCCAATCTCATTCTTGAGATAGTCAAAGAGCCATACATCATGGTTTCCCTTGAGCCAAACAATCTCAGTGCCTCCATCGGCCAGTTCAGCCAACGCTCCAAGAAAACGGAGATGTCCTTGCGGTGCAACGGTCTTGTACTCGTACCAATAATCCATGACGTCGCCAAGCAGATACAGCGTTCGCGCCGTAGGAGCTATTGACTTCAGCCATCGGGCTATCCTACGCTCGTGGCCTCGCGGATCAGCAATATAGCCGGCTCCGAGATGAAGGTCTGATATGAAGTACGTACAGTCGCGCATGGCCGCCCGGGTTTACAGAAATCCGAGTTCAAGTTTCGCTTCCTCGCTCATCATGTCCTGATTCCACTCCGGCTCGAAGACAATGTTGATATCAACACTCTTAACCTCCTCAATACTTTCGAGCTTGATTCGCGCGTCGTCAATTATGAAGTCGGCCGCCGGACAGTTAGGAGCGGTAAGTGTCATGTCAATGTGTAGATTGCCCTCATCATCAAGGTCAATCTTATATACCAGGCCAAGGCTGTATATGTCAACTGGCAATTCAGGGTCAAACACGGTGCGCAACATGGCCACGACTTTGTCAAGTATTTTCTGCTTCTCTTCTTCAGTCATAATTAAGAGATTGTTTGGTGGTTTGCAAAGATAGTGATTTTTCCCGATTATAGCGGTGAACTTCTTCTCTCACCTTCTTGCGGAGCAATATCAGGGTCAACATAGTGGGGAATGCCATCAGGGCATAGAACAGATCGCACAACCCAACGGCCAAATCAAGCGATATGACCGCAAACACTACGAGGGTCAGAATAAACAGCCACACATAGATTTTCGCGCCACGAGGACCAAACAGATAATGGGCACACCGCTGACCATAGAAGGAGTAGCTGAACATTGACGACATGGCAAAGCATGTGACTATTGCCATAAGCAAATAACGCCCCCCGGGGATAGCCCGCCCGAATGCATCCATGGCAACACTAAGCCCCTGCACTCCGCTGACCTCCGACAGGTCACCACAAAGCAAGACGGCCAAAGCAGTCAGCGTGCACACGAATCCCGAATCAATTGCCGGCCCGAGCATTGCCACAAGGCCTTCGCGAACAGGCTCTTTATTAGCCGATGTGCCGTGCATTATGGAAGCGGTCCCAACACCGGCATCGTTGACAAGTGCAGCTCTCCGCGCTCCAATTATGGCCACGCCGGCCAATGCTCCCCATCCGGCACGCAGGCTGAATGCTTCACGGAAAATGGAAGCAAACGCAGCAGGGACACCTTCTATATTAGTGAATATTATGTACAACACCATCAGGAAATAGGCTCCGACCATAAACGGAACAAGAACCGAAGCCACTGAGGCAATGCGTTTTACACCACCAATCACCACAAGAGTTACCACCGAAGCAATGACAAGACCAATGACGAGCCGCAACATCGACGGATTGGAGACCTCTGTCAGCGAACCCACGGTTGATACGGTTGCCTCCGTCAGCTGATTGGCATTCATTATACACAACGTGCCAAACATACCCGCAACGGCAAAGAGTGAAGCCATTGGGCGCCAACGCTGCGACAATCCGTTGCGGATAATGTGCATAGGGCCTCCGTAAGGTTTACCGTCTGAGTCAATCGTCCTGTATTTTATGGCAAGGACACCCTCATGGAATTTTGTAGACATGCCCACGAGTGCGCTGACCCACATCCAGAAAATGGCTCCGGGGCCTCCCATCACAAGCGCTATCGCCACTCCGGCAATGTTGCCCATGCCAACCGTTGCGGCAACAACTGACGCGAGAGCCTGAGCCGAGGATATCTCTCCCTGTCCGGCTGAACGCCCCGAGCGGAGTGCCTTTAGCGCATCGGGCAAATGCCGCAAAGAAACCATGCGGCTATAGAAAAAAAGGAACAGCCCTCCGCCTATAAGAGCAATGAATAGCGGATATCCACATACGGTATCTGCCACGGCGGTCAAATAATTGCTGAATGTCTGATACATATATGCAAATGTACAACAATCCCGCATCATCTCCAAAACCATGCGGCGCATGCACGTGTTAATATTGCATGCAGCAGATTTTATTTTGGTCGGGCATAGGAGTGTTCCTTATAGGATTCGTTATCAGATATATCTATAAGATAATGTATTACCGTGCATACAAGGCATCGGCCCACACTGACATGCAGAAACAGGAACTCAGGAATCACTATCGCCCTGCCATCTTCGTTGGATTGGGCATTCAGGTAGCCGGTGTGGTACTGAGTGTTCTCAGTTGCCTGTAGGATAACCGGCATAAAAAAGGCGCAATCCCAAGTGGAATCACGCCTTTCTTTATCTCTATCGTCTATTAAACGAGCTGGCGCACAAGGTCCTCACGGTCACCGGGAAGAAGGTCGATGACAGGAATCTCAATCATGGTGTAGGCGCCGGGGCGCTGTTTCATGGCAGCGCGGGCAACGTCAACGAGAATCTGCGCCGTAAGGGCGGGATTGTTGATTTTCATATCGAACTCAAAGAGCTGGTTCTGAGTTTTTCCGCTGACGCCCTTGCGGGTCATGTTCACGCCATGGCCCATATCCTTGACTGCATCAACGGATTCCACTGCCATAACATGAGTCTCATCGCTCGCAAAATACGGATCGGCCTTCACTGCAGCTGCCACATCCTCGAGTTTCGCACCCGGTTCGAGCTCCACATAAACCATGCGGCGATGTATGCCGGTGCCGAGAGGTATGGTCATTGAAAGAGCGTTCTTAACACCCGGCTTTGATTTCACACACACGGTGTGGCCCATGCTCATACCCGGACCGAAATTGGTATATGTCAATCCTTTCGGGGCTGCAGCCTGCATAAGCGCACGGACAACTGAGTCACTTCCCGGATCCCAACCGGCCGAAATTACAGCCACTGTGTTGTTGGCCTTGGCTATCGCATCGAGGTTACGACGGAGGTCAACGATTTGTGTGTGAATATCAAATGAATCCACAGTGTTGATGCCCATGGCGAGATACTGCGATGCATACTTCTCCACCTCACGAGTGGGAGTACACAGAATGGCCACATCAACCTTGCCGAGCTCAGTTATATCCGTAACCACCGGATATGCGGCAAGTTCAGCCGGTTTTTCGCCGACACTGCGGCGCACCACTCCTGCGATTTCAAAATCAGTGGCAGCCTCAAGAGCCTCAACCACGAAATGTCCTATATTGCCGTAGCCAACTACGGCGGCTTTTATCTTACTCATAGTCTTATAGTTTTGATACAATGTCCTGAGTGTCGCGGGCAATGGTGAGTTCCTCGTCTGTGGGAACAACGAGCACCTTCACGCGCGACTCCGGAGTAGAAATGATAGTTTCCGTTCCACGGGTCTTGGCATTGAGTTCCTTGTCAATTTCCACACCCATGAATTTGAGCGGACCGCAAACGTTTTCGCGCACTCCGGTCTGGTTTTCACCAACGCCACCGGTGAACACGATTACGTCAAGCCCACCCATTTCAGCAGCGTAGGCACCCACATATTTGAGAATGCGCAGCTCATACATGTCAAGTGCAAGTTTGGCTCGTTCGTTGCCTGCATTGACAGCGGCCTCAATCTCGCGCATGTCATTGCTGATACCTGACACTCCGGCCACACCGCTCTTCTTGTTGATAAGGGTCTGTATGTCGGCGGCGCTCATACCATGCTTTGTCATGAGATATGTAATAGCCCCGGGGTCGATGTCGCCGGTGCGTGTTCCCATCATCAGGCCTTCGGTTGGAGTAAGACCCATTGAGGTATCAACGCTCTTACCACCATCAATCGCGGTGATTGAGCCGCCGTTGCCAATGTGGCAAGTCACCATTTTCAGGCTTTCTATGGGCTGTCCGAGAATTTCGGCTGCACGCTGGCTGACGTAGCGGTGGCTGGTGCCGTGGAATCCATAGCGGCGGACGCCATCGTTCTTGTAGTAGTCGTACGGTATGGCATACATGAAGCTACGTGCAGGCATGGTCTGATGGAATGCCGTGTCAAACACTCCCACCTGCGGCACATCGGGAAGAAGCGCCGTGATGGCCTCTATACCTGTGATGTTGGCAGGATTGTGAAGCGGAGCAAGGTCGTAGCAATCCTTTACCTGCCGGATTACCTCATCTGTAATCAGGACACTGGATGCGAACTTCTCGCCTCCGTGAACCACACGATGACCAACGGCGTCAATTTCATCGAACGACTTGATGCAACCAACCTCAGGGTCAGTGAGGTTTTCAAGGATTGCCATTACGGCAGCCTTGTGGTCAATGAGGCCAAGTTGCTTGATTTCCTTGGAGCCATCGGCCTTCTTGAATTTGAGGAAGCCATCCTCCAGACCAATTTTCTCCACGCCGCCCTCGGCCATAGTGACATCGGTGTCAGTGTCAATTAGTTTGTATTTAACGGAACTGCTTCCGCAGTTAAGTACGAGTATTTTCATTATTGCTGATTTAAAAAACAGGGTATATTCGGATTAAGCGTTTTCTTTAAGACCTATGGCCTGATTGCAGGTCATGATAATCGTTTTGTAGATATCTTCGGGGAAACATCCACGCGAAAGGTCATTAACCGGAGCTGCAAGTCCTTGAAGCACCGGACCAACGGCCTGCACTCCGCCGAGGCGCTGCACAAGTTTATAGGCTATGTTACCAACTTCGAGCGAGGGGAACACCAGTACGTTGGCACGACCGCTCAACGGGCTCTGCGGCGACTTGGTGTGAGCCACACCGGGAACAATAGCGGCATCGGCCTGCAGCTCACCGTCAATAATCAGATTGGGGTTCATCTCCTTGGCTATGCGGGTTGCCTCGATAACCTTATCGACGCGCTCATGCTTTGCGCTACCCTTGGTTGAGAATGTCAGGAGGGCAACACGGGGCTCGATTCCGGCAATGTCGCGGGCAGTCTGCGCTGCCGATACGGCTATCTGAGCCAACTGACGGGCATCAGGATCGGGAACCACGGCACAGTCAGCAAACACCATCAGGCCGTCAGTGCCAAACGGAAGTCCGTTGGGAAGAAGCATCAGGAATGCTCCTGACACAACGTCGATTCCAGGCTGAGTCTTTATCACCTGAAAAGCTGCTCGGAGCACATTGCCCGTAGTATTCATGGCTCCGGCCACCTGTCCGTCAGCATCGCCTGCCTTCACCATGAGGCATCCGAGATAGAGCGGATTGGCGGTGGTCAAACGGGCCTCCTCCATTGTTATGCCTTTTTTCTTACGGAGGTCATAGAACAAAGGCGCGTAGCGGTCAATCACAGCCTCATCAGCCGGGTCAACAATCTTGGCCTTGTTGATATGAGTGAGTTTCAGCTCTGTGGCCATTGCCTGAATATCTTTCTCATTTCCGATTAGAATGATTTCTGCGAGTCCGTCAGAAAGGATTCTGTTGGCCGCCGTAAGCGTACGGGGCTCTGTTCCCTCGGGGAGCACAATTCGCTGAGGATTGGCTTTTGCTTTGATTGTTAGCTTTTCAAATAGTGTCATGGTAGTTTGATGACTTTATTGGTTATGTTATTCTAACCGCAAATTTACACAATCTCACCGCTTAAATCAATAATTGATTAGCGTTTTTTCGGATAAAAAACTAAAAAAGTCCCGCATCCATAGCGGAGCGGGACCAATATTCATTTTTATGGCTGAGCGTCAGATTACGCCCTGCCCCATCATGGCATTGGCAACCTTCATGAATCCGGCAATGTTTGCGCCCTTCATATAGTTGATGTAACCGTCAGGCTCTGTGCCATATTTGAGGCACTGCGAATGGATTTCACGCATGATTCCGTGGAGCTTGGCATCTACCTCCTCGGCCGACCACTGGAGGTGCATTGCATTCTGGCTCATTTCGAGGCCCGAAGTTGCAACACCGCCTGCATTGACAGCCTTGCCGGGGGCGTAGGTGGTTTTCGATGCTATGAATGCGTCAATTGCCTCAGGAGTGCATCCCATGTTGGAAACCTCAGCAACCATCTCCACGCCGTTCTCAATAAGCATCTTGGCGTCGTCGCCGTTGAGCTCGTTCTGGGTTGCGCAAGGAAGAGCTATGTCAACCTTCTGCTCCCAGGGTTTCTTTCCGGGGAAGAATGTTGCTTCCGGGAACTGCTCCACGTAAGGAGCCACAATGTCATCGCCCGTTGAGCGGAGATAGAGCATGTGGGTTATCTTGTCGCCGGCAATGCCTTCGGGGTCATAGACATAACCGTCGGGGCCGGATATTGTCACAACCTTGGCGCCAAGCTCGGTTGCCTTGAGGGCTGCACCCCATGCCACGTTGCCGAAGCCTGAGATTGCCACTGTCTTTCCCTTGATGTCATCGCCTTTGGCTGCGAGCATGCTCTGCACGAAGTAAAGAGCGCCGAAGCCGGTTGCCTCGGGACGGATGCGTGAACCGCCGAATTCCATAGCCTTGCCAGTCATGGAGCCGTCACACTCATTGCGGAGCTTCTTGTACATACCATACATGTAGCCCACCTCGCGTCCACCAACGCCTATATCGCCGGCGGGTACATCGTGGTCAATGCCGATGTTTTTCCACAGCTCAAGCATGAATGCCTGGCAGAAGCGCATGATTTCAGCGTCGCTCTTGCCGCGGGGCG
>CAZASF010000070.1:0-8492 GCA_964487725.1 uncultured Bacteroides sp.
CAACGCTAAACTCATATGTCGGCGTCGCCAAATCGCTTAGCACGTCTACGGCATAGTCATACAGCTCCAGCCCAACGGAATATTTTTGATATTCGCTGACATTTGCCGTCAGATACAAAGAGCCCGATGCGCTGCTGAACTGGATGGTCGAACCCTCCATGGTGGTTATACCGTCCTCTGTAACCGCATGGATGTCATTGCTGAAACTGCTCATAGTACCGGCCATTGTAATGCATCCGCTTGGTGAGCTTGTGCTGTTTACCGTAAGCGAACCGCCATAAACACTGAGCACATAGCTGTTATCGGCCTTTTTCTCCAGCGTGCCGCGAATAATGTCTCCCGTAATGGGATGACTGCCGGAAAAAGAAAATTGCCCGCCAGTCAGCGTGTACATCGTCTTGCCAAAGTCTGTCAGCGCGATTTCCGCGATTTCAGACCCGGTAATAGTCACGCTTTCATTAGAAAGCACATAGGACTGCCCGGAAATACTGGTGTCTAAATCTGTAGCAACAAATGTCTCTTCCGTAATGTCCTGTTCAACAAAGTACGCGGACAGTGTTTTATACTCGCTCTCGGTAAAATAATTCTCAATGTCCAATTCCTCAACAATGGCGTCGATTTGGCTCTTATAAGCGTCCAAGTCGGATTGAAATCCGTCTGCGGCTGCCTGCTGGGCAGTTATCTCTTCATTTTTGCTGGCGATTTCTGAATTGATGTTGTTCAGCTCTGCCTGCCTTGCCGCTATGCCGGTCGAGGTCGTTTCCATTGCCTGCGCCTGGATAATAACACTCTGCTGTGCCGTCAGTGCATCCAACTCGCCATTCAAATCCACGAGCTTCGCTTGGGCGGCCAACAGGCTCAAAGTGGCGGATGCACGCAAGGCGGACAATCCCCTGTACCGCTCACGGTTATTCAGTATCTGGCGCTGCCACGATACCCATTTATCCGCGAGGGTTTCCGGGATATCGCCGTTGGCAATAAAGTAGCTGAGGTCGTAAATCCAGTTTGTCCCGATTGGATTGACCTCACGGATATCAAGGCCATCTGCTCCGTAGGGCCGAATTGCGGTAACCAGTTCATCGCTTAATTCATCAATGTCAACCGAATCCAGCAAATTGTCAAAATCCAGATAGATTGGGAGTGCATCTAACTGCTCGTCCGCATCATATGCGCTGATAGTTCGTTCATACGGGTCAAACACAAACACGCAGCGGAACTTCTCTGGCGCTGTATTGTAGATAAAGGAGAGAAGGTAATCGTCGTATTCATCGAACGTCCTGTATCTCTGTGCGACAGAGGGGGAGATGTAGCCCGGTTTCCACCCAAGGGCAATCTCAAAGATATGCCCCATAATCGTATCGCCGTTCATGTAGTTCGTTTGGTCATAGAACTTAAAAGTCCCTTCTTCCAAAAAGAACTTTTTTGTATCCAGCGTCTTCTCAATGGAGTATGCCTGGATGTGCATGGTCTCCTCGATGCCGTCGGCCTCTGTGGACGGGTTTAACGAGAGATAAACGCCATAGTGTTCTGTGTAGATGAGCTTATGCCCGCTCAGATGCTCATAAATCCAATTCGGCTCCCCGTCAATCACGGCCGGAACATCGAAAGACATCTCGCTTGGTTCGGAGAATTTGATGTTCAGCTTGAGATTGTGTACGCCCGGTATTGTCCCGATGATGTCTTCGCTCATTGTCTCCAAGACAAGTTCCGGTATTTCAGGGATGCCATCGGCATCAAACTGGAGTTTTGAATAGTCAAGATACATCGCATCTCACCCCCCTTACCCCGCGATGTTATATAAGAATCTGCCTGAGATGGCCAATGTGCCATTCCCGGTGACAGTCAGATTATTGTCCCCGTGAACAAGCCTGAAAAAGTTCAGGTTAAATCCGTCATACAGATTGTACCCATATCGTTTCTCCAAAAGAATACCGCTCAAATTATTGGCCTCAATCACACTTGAAGTGGGAAGATTATCAATGCGAAATTCACGGTCGTTATCATCGTGGTTAATAATGCTGAGCGTAGTCACACCGGCGGACGGTGTGAATGTAACAGTGGGCTTGATAAACTCACGCACAGAGCTTTCATTCCGAAATAAGATATCAGTTGACCCGTTAATGACATATTGCTTGTTAAACTCAAACCCATACGCATATGGGCAGTCGCATAAAACAGTCGCTTCAAACGCCACTGGGAGCCAACCGTGGGAAATTGGTGTAAGCTGCGTAATAAGGCATTTGAACTGCACCTGTTCCAGGTCGCTCTGGTCGATGGAAAGCCAATCGTACTGCTGCCTGCCGGTCAGCCAGTAACTGATAGACTCCATCTCATATCGGTCAAGCTCGTGTTCAGAGCCAAAAACAAGGCTGAATTGTAATGGCGTCTTGTTATAATTCACGCCAAAATGAATTGGCTGCACACGGCAATTCGTTCTTGTTTCAACGATGGACGCCTTGTTCCCAAAGGCCACATCGTTTTGTCCCTTGCCGCCGATTTCATAAATCATCAGACCATACTGAAATGATGATTCTCCCGCGTATGAAAATTCATAGCTGTTAAACATAGGTAGTTGCGTCCACCTCCAGTCTTGCAAAATAGCAGGGGAGGGAGACCGTAAAATCTCCCTCCACCGTGCTTACTTCTTAATATTCAATTGTTTGAGCACCTCATTGGCAAACTGGCGATTGACCTCGCGGTGCTGTTCGACAGTTTCCTCATTGCCACCATAAATGTAAACGTCGCCAAAGTGGATAGACTCAGTCTGGTTGTTTGTGATATGCTCAAGTGCGGCATTTTGCAGGTCGGTAAGGCCGCTTTTGGCATTGACCAGAGAACCTGTTACGGGGGTTGCGCTGATAGCCTTGCCGAGCTTCTCTGACAAAGCGGTCGTGAAATCGATAATGCGATATAGGGCGGCCTCCCGCTGCTCATCAAGCACAGGCTCGCCCTTCTTGAGTATCGCCATGACCTCATCCTGCTTGAGTGTGGAGCTCCCGCCGGCAACGCCGCCACGATGATAGACTTCAAACAGTTTCTTATTTTCAATCCACCATACGCCGTTGCTGTCGCGGTACACATTTTTGCCAAGATAACTCCCAAGCCTTGAGCCGAGAACGAGGTTTTCATCACTGAGCGCCTGCTTTTGACTGGCGCTTGCGCTGCTGTATGCCGCGCCATTGGCTTTCATACGGGAGACAATGGCGTTGATAACTTCGGATTTACTTATGGTGTATAGTCCGCTGCCATCCTCGTGGAACCATGAGCCGTTTACGCGCTCGATGTCATCGCCGGTGACCTGGCGATACTGCTCGGCAAGCGCAAGCTGATTGGCGTTGATTGAAGTGCGTTCGGAATCTGTGGCGGCCCAATAAGCGATGGAGTTTTGGCGCATCTGTGAGATAATATCGGCCGCACTGCTATATGTCTGGCTGCCGGATGCGGCGCTGTCAGAATCATAACCCCCAAGATTGGTATAGCTGTTGACACTGTCCAGCGCCTGGACAAACGAGCCATACCGTTGAACTGCCTCAGACGCGGCGTCCCAGGCGTTTACCAGTTCAGATTGCAGCGTTGAACCATAATTGTAGTTCCAGTCCAGAAGGTCTTGATACAAAGCGTCCCAGCCCTCGCCGATACGGGCGATTGCTGCCTGGTACAACTTCTCTTCGGAGTTTAATGTATCTTCCAGCGCCGCGATTTCATCATCCTTCTGGTCTTCATAGGCAGACTGCATTGTGTCAAGAGCGTCCTCCTGCGTTTCGATTGCATGGTCGGACTGGAGGTCTGCGAGCTCTTTCTGGAGGTCATACATCTCTTCTTCCAGACTGATTTTCTCGGCTTGTGCGTCTCTGCTGTCATCGAGGGAAAGAGTATTGATTCGCTCCTGCAGTTTTGCAATTGCTTTTATCTTTTCCGCAATCTCGTCCTCGTAGTCGCTCTCGTCTTTGGCCGCCCTGAGAGCTTCCTTGCGAAGAGCAATGATATCCGCGTAGTCGTCCTTCTGCTGCTCAAGAGCGTCTATCATATCTTCGCTTTCGTGCTTAATCATTTCCTCGGTAAGCTCAAGGATTTTTTCCAGGCCGTCCTTCTGGCTGATATAACTCTCATCCAGCGTCTCATAATATGCCGATATGCTGTTGACGGCGGTTTGACTGAGCGATTGCATTTTCTGGACATAGGACACAGCGTCGTCGAAATACTGCGACTCCATACCGTTCGCAACGCCAATCGCTTTCGCCAGACCGAGTGTCGCGTAGGCCATATTCCATGTTGTTCCGCTGGCCTCCGCGTTGGCCTGCGTCAGACTGACGAGCATATCCGTTTCGCTTTGTTCTGCGGCAAGAAGAACCTGTTTGGCATAGGAAAGCGCCGTTTCGGCCGCCATCTCCTCAGTCTTGGCCGCAATCACCTTTTGCAGGTTCGCCTCATTCAGAACAAGCTGCCCGTTCTCATTGTAGAGGTACTCAAGGTACTTCGGGCCGAGGTCAAGGATGGCCTGCAGACTGTCAACGCTCAGGAACCCGTTTTGCGCGTATTCTTTTGCGGCGTCAGTCAGGGTAGTATATACATTTTGAAGCCCATCAACGACTTCGTTGGCGGCAGAAACTATCTCGTTGAGATAATCTACAATGGCATCTTTTGCGTCCTCAATGCTTTGCGTATTCTCACGCATACTTTCAACGCCGTCTTGATTGGCGGCGTTCAGGTCGTCCAGGGTATCAATAAGGGTTTCTGTGTCCTCCCGGAGGGCGTTCGTTGCCTCCTGCAAAGAATCATACTCCCCTTTGGAAGTTGCCTGGAGCTCATTCAGATGCTCAAGGTTCTTCACATAGAACTCATTGGTCTTTGCGTTATACTCTACCTGGAAACCGAGCGCCTCAAGGTCTTTTATGCCGGATTGAATGGTGCTGACACGCAAACTATTGAGGGTTTCAAGCGCGTCTGCCTCATCGTGATATATTGAGATAAGCTGCTTTGTGAGAGCGATTTTCTCTTCATTCGATTCGGCAGTGCCAATCTTGTTTTGCACATCGGACATTTTTATCTGGATGGACTCAAGCCGTTTCAGCGCTGCATAGTAAGCGTCAATGTCCGCAATGTATTCTTCGACTTCCTTGGCGGAGGAGCTGCTGGAACTCTTTGAACTGCTTGAGCTGCCAGAAGAGTCGGACGCATAGATATCTGTCAGCTTTAAGCCTTTGAGTTTCTCAAGGTTGTCGATGGCGTTCAGCGTATCAGCTTTAATTTGCTCGATTTTCTCAATTCGCTTTTGCGAAGCCTCTTCCTGTTCGCTGACCCAGTCGTCTACGCTTTGCCCGTCAACAGTCGTTTTCGTGCCGCCGAAGTTGACGCTGACAACTCCGCCGCTTACCGTACCGGTGCCTGTGCCGGAGGCCATGCCAAAGTATGTGCCGATTCCCTGCCAATTGCCCGACCACATATCGCTCCAGGCTGTCGCTATTGCGGAACCAATGTTGGCAAACCAATTCTTGATTCGTTGCCACAAACTTGTTGTATAGTTGTTTGTTGCCGTAAGAGCGCCGGTGTAACCCTGCTCGTGAGAAGACACAATCGTTTCGCCCAAGGGCTCCCAGATATCTTCTGTTGCCTTTTCGCCGTAATCATAGCCCTGTTCAAGTTGGTCGTTTAGCGCTTCCTCATTTACTTGAACCTCGCCATCTGCCATCTTGACATAGTTCTGGCCCTGCAGGTCGTTAAATTCGTTCAGCTTGTTAACGAAATCTTCTTCCTGGGTTATCTTACCATTGACTTCCATGTTCTTAATGTCATTGATAAGATTAGCCTTTTGTTCTTCGAGCGCAAGTTGGTCGTCCAGCACTTGCTCGGTGGCTTTCAGTTCTGCTATTTTGGCGTCGATTTGCGCGTCGTATTCCTGTTCCTGCATATCCAGGATAGTATTGAGCGCGTTTCTCTGAGCTTCTACATTACCGTCTGTAAACAAGTCTGCCTGTTTCAAAAGCTCTGGATACTGTTCAATCAGTTCCATAAGCTCTCGCTTTGACAGCTCTGTGCCCTCTGCCAGTTTGTTCATGGCGGAGATAAGGTCGTCGATGCTGTCGGCTGCCTCATTCAAATCCTTTGTAAACCCGGAGAAGTCCAGCGGCTCGACCATAGCGGCGCTCGCAAGCCTTAGCTTGTCGAGCTCTTCCTGTAGTTCGTCTATGCTCATCGAGCCGTTTTCACTGATAATGTCATAGACAATATCGAAATCGGTTATGGACAGTCCGTTGACGAACTCATCAATTTCTGCGCTTGTGCCTTCAATGCCGCTCTTAACGGCGGCAACCTGTTCTTCAAAGTCGTCAAGGTCAAGCGACGCCCTGATATTTACCAGGAGTTCATCGTTCAGCCCGGCCTTTTGCAGGTCGCCGAGGATATAATCGGTAATGCCGTACTCGCCAACTGTCAGTGCGCCGGCATCAAAAGCCGATTTGATGTCAAATAGCCCGGCCAGTGCGTTCTGAACTTCCGGCGTGGCCTCTGTAATTGGCTTTATGTATGACTCTTCAATGTAACTTTTGAGTTTCTTTTCGTTCGTAGTGCCGATACTTGCGTAGTCGATATTTCCGATAACTTTCTCAAGAACATTCTGAGTGCTATCAGAGGAAATAGCGTAATCATCGGTTGTCTGTAGCCACGCCATCGCGAATGGGCGGAATTCTGACCATTTTTCTTCCTGTTTCTTTTGTTCGTTTTCAATTTCTCTATCGAGCCCAGCCATTGCGTTTTTGAACTCTTTGCTGTTTACGACAGAGTACCAGTCAATTTCTAAACCCTCTTCGTCAATGGTGAACTGTTCAACCATTGCCTGCCATTTTTCTGCGTCTGCAGTGGTGCCAAATGCTTGCTGCAACTGATTGATAAGAGCGACATTAGAAGAATCGAGCTGGTACATTTCTTCCCATCTGTCGCCGTACACCTCTTTATACTTGTCCTTAGAGTTGTACATCCTGTCAAGCTCCGCATAGGCTTCCTCGTATGCTTGCTTACGCTCATTCAGTTTCGCGATTTGCTTGTCATACGCCTTATCAGACGCTTTTAGGTTCTCCAACGCATCGCCCATTTTAGCGGCGGTCTCTTCGTTCTTTGCCTGCCGTTGGGCTTCAACAAGCGCGTTTAGCGATTCTGTCAGTGTGTCGGCAGAATAAGACAGCGCAAGCATCGCATTGCCGTTGCTATCCATTCCCAGATTTAACTCCGGGAACATCTCCGCGATACGATTGTTAAGAGACAGGAACTCCTCATATTCCTCATCCGTGAGACTTACGTTTTCACCAAACTCATTTACACCTTTGGCGAGCTCCGCAAAGCGTGGTATCGTCTCATCAGCAGACTGTTTCAATGTTCTGAACTCGCTGCTGATAGTGTTTACGCTTGAAACAAGTTCGTCAAATTCATTATTGAGCTCTTCAAGTTTTTCTTCGTTACTCTTGAATGAACCGGATAGAGCCGTAACCGCCGTAATAACAGCGCTGATTCCAAGTGCAATCCAGCCCCACACCGGAATAGATGCCATCAAAGTCTTAAAGCTGGTAGCAAGTGAATGGTTTGCGACTGTCAGCGTTCCCTCAGCAGTAACAAGACCAAGCGTTGTCAAAATCTGTTGTCCTTCGGCGGCTGTCAGGGAACCGCTCGCGACCGCAGCTTGAATTTTGGTGGCAAGTTCTGCCTTCTCAGCAATAGAGAGACTCGCAACAGATACGGCCAAAGCGTCGGTAGCGCCCTTTTCAGCCACCAGCCTGGCCACAATCGTGTTGATTGCAGACGCCGTTTCAGCGGCCGCCGCAACATTTTTCATAGCGACAAGCCCTGCTTGCAGCGCCTTGATAGTAACGGCGACAGAAACTACCATCGGGAGCAGCAAATGTAATTTCTCCAATGCGTCTAATGCGTTGATGATTGCTGTTGCAAGGTCAACAAAGAACTTGACTATGGAGGAATTGAACAGGTCGTTACTGAACTCCTGGAAGGATGCTTTCAACACACCAATGCGACCAGAAATAGAATCCATGTATGTTGCATTTGCTTCTGTGGCGGTGCCAGCAGCGTTCATTGCGTCCGTATATGCTCCGACGGAATCGCTCCAGTTCCCGAGGATAGAAGAAATGACCTGCAACTGTCTTGTGCCGCCGAGGATTTCGGACACACGAGCCTGTTGCGTATCGCTCAGGTTGTCCCATACTTCTGCAATGCCGTTAAAGATATCGTAAATGTCTTTATATGTATCGGTCGTGCCTTCGACCATGATGTCGAAACCGGTCAGCGCTTTAAGCTCTTTGGCGTATTTTGAGAACCCATCCGCGAGCTCTTCTGTGTCCTCGCCAAGCTCATCAAGGTCGGACGTGGCGCCACGAATGCGGGCGGATATTGTCTTTAGCGCAGTACCAACCGTGCTTGCATTTTGGACTGAGGCATTTGCGGCCGCAATCAAACCTGCGGACTTTTCAAAACTGGTGTTTGCGGCGTTC
>CAZASF010000071.1:0-7822 GCA_964487725.1 uncultured Bacteroides sp.
TGAACCGGGTAAGGGTATTATGCGATTATATATTTTTTAAATGAAAGAGCCGTGACCACGTAAGCTAAGCCAAATAATATCAGCTGCTCAGAGGTCTTATTTATAATCTACATTGAAAAATTTTTTTAGGTTAGTTTTTGAACTTTCATCTCCTAATTCAGCACCTTTAATAAACCACTTTTTTGCTTCCTGTCTGGCCTTATCCTCATCCATTCCCATTGAATTACAAAGATAAATCCATCCTAAGTTGCCGCATGCTTCCGGGTCATTTTTTTCGGCTGCTTTCTTGTACCAAGAAATTGCTTTAGAGTCATCTCTAACATTATTATAATGGTTATAATACCATCCCAACCAATTCATCGCCTTGGTACTTCCAATATTAGCTCCTTTAAGCATCCACTCTGCACACTTGTCCCTATTTGCCATAGCACCTATTCCCTTCTCATAGCAAATACCTAAATTATACATTGCATTAGCATAACCATTCTCAGCTGCCGTCTTAAACCATTTTACACCTTCTGATGGGAATGGCGGTGTACCCAAGCCATTGATGTAGCAAGTACCTAATAGATTTTGAGCAGCGGCATTCCCTTCCTCGGCAGCCTCTTTGGCAAGCTCAAATGCTTCAGTAAACTCTTCGTTGTCAAATTTTTCATCAGCTAATTTGTATTTTTCTTCGGGAGTCAACGATGCTGATGAACCACGAGGGACATCGGTACTTTGCGCTGACTGCGATTCATTGACAGGGTTTTGTGCAATCATCGGAAGAGCAGCAATGCTCATTGCCGATACAAACAATACAGATAAAATATTATTGCATTTCATGATGATAAAGTACTGGAATAATGTTATTAAGAAGTGGTTACTGAAATTTTAATCCGTGCATATTAGGAGAATCCCGGAGGACGGGATGTCCACCGGGATTCTAAGTGTTTGATTACTTGCTGTTGTGTCTGTAGGCTTAGAGCTGGGGGCCTGCTGATACAAGAGCCTTGCCGCTGGGATGGTTCTCGAACTTTTTGAAGTTGTTGATGAACATTTCAGCAAGCTTGGTTGCCTTTGCAGTCCATTCGGCGGGATCAGCGTAGGTGTCGCGCGGATCAAGAATCTTCGGATCCACACCGGGAAGAGCTGTAGGAATGGTGAAGTCGAAGATGGGAAGCTGCTTGGTGGGAGCGGTGAGGATTGCGCCGTCAAGGATAGCGTCGATGATGCCGCGTGTGTCCTTGATGGAGATGCGCTTGCCGGTTCCGTTCCATCCGGTGTTCACGAGATAAGCCTTTGCTCCGCTCTTTTCCATACGCTTAACGAGTTCTTCAGCATATTTGGTGGGGTGCAGCGAAAGGAATGCAGCACCGAAGCAAGCGGAGAATGTAGGAGTGGGCTCAGTAATGCCACGCTCTGTTCCGGCAAGTTTGGAGGTGAAGCCTGAAAGGAAGTAATATTTGGTCTGCTCGGGAGTGAGGATTGACACGGGAGGAAGCACACCGAAAGCATCAGCTGACAGGAAGATCACGTTCTTGGCAGCCGGGCCCTTGCTGGGAACCTGGATGTTCTTGATGTGGTCAATGGGGTAGCTTACGCGGGTGTTTTCGGTCACTGACTTGTCAGCGAAGTCAATTTCGCCGTCACAGCTCACGGTTACGTTCTCAAGGAGAGCATCGCGGGTGATTGCGTTGTAGATGTCGGGCTCGGAGTCCTTGTCAAGGTTGATAACCTTGGCGTAGCAACCACCTTCGTAGTTGAACACGCCGTTGTCGTCCCAGCCGTGCTCGTCGTCGCCGATGAGTTTGCGTTTGGGATCAGTTGAAAGGGTGGTCTTGCCGGTTCCGGAGAGGCCGAAGAAGATTGCGGTGTTCTGGCCTTCCATGTCAGTATTGGCTGAGCAGTGCATTGAAGCGATGCCGCGAAGAGGATTGTAGTAGTTCATGATTGAGAACATACCTTTCTTCATTTCGCCGCCGTACCATGTGTTGATAATGAGCTGCATGCGGTGTTTGAGGCTGAAGGCAACGCAGGTCTCAGAGTTGATGCCGAGTCCCTTCCAGTTCTCAACCTTAGCCTTGGAAGCGTTGAGCACAACGAAGTCGGGAGTAAAGTTTTCGAGCTCTTCAGCAGTGGGGCGCACGAACATGTTGGTCACGAAGTGGGCCTGCCATGCTACTTCCATCACGAAGCGAACAGCCAGACGGGTGTCGGCGTTGGTTCCGCAGAAAGCATCTACAACGTAGAGAGTCTTGTCAGAAAGCTCTTTATCTGCGATGTTCTTGAGCACATCCCAGGTTTTTTCAGTGATGGGCTTGTTGTCGTTTTTGTATTCATCGGTTGTCCACCAGATGGTATCCTTGGAAACTTCATCCTCAACAAAGAATTTATCTTTGGGAGAGCGTCCGGTGTAAACGCCGGTCATTACGTTGACAGCGTCAAGGTTGCTGAGTTGTGCACGTTCGTAGCCCTGGAGGTTGCGGTTCATTTCGTCATAGAACAACTCCTCGTAACTGGGATTGTGGATCACCTTTGCGCCGGTGATGCCGTACTGAGATAAATCAATAGTGCTCATGAGAGTTTTTTACTTGAAATATAGGTTAATATAATTTTATTCTTCGTCAGCATGCGGCACTGTCAGCAGCTGCCTTAGGGGCGCAACTGACTTCGCCTTGCTTATCAAATGCAAAGATAATAACTTTTTTCAGAAATCAAAACCCAATTAAAGAAATTTTTCCGTATTAAATGATTTTTCGCACTTATTCGACGGAACTGCATCTACGCGCGGAGTTTTCTTACCGCCGGAATCACCAGTCATCATCGTCATCCTCATCGATTGGAGGATCGCCCTCCTCATAGTCCGCTTCGTAGCTTTCCTCTCCTATGACTGTTGCAGATTTATGGGACGATGTGGTTTTTACCGATGTTTCACGGGTGAAACGCTCCTTACCTTCATCAGTTGTCATGATAAGGGTTTTACCCTTGATTTCAAACGGGATAGTAGCACCTTTACTAAACTGATTGTTACGGACAGATATATTCATTTTTACCTTGTTGATGTACATCTTAACGCTGAAATCATCAACAAAACCATTGGTCACCGGTTTGATGGTGTTTTTGTAATAGTGAAGTTCAAGGCCTCCGGTTATGTCTATCTCCCATGTTCCCTCAACACTGAAGCCTATACCGTTATAGCTCTGCGGAATGATTTTTTCAAAGAACGTGTTAGTGTCCTCGCCTATGTCGAAGCGGAGCACATGGGTGAACTGCAAACCATCCGTTTTTTCCGTTCTACTCCATATCCCCTCAAGGGCCTTCTCCTTCTCGTCATAGCATGACACCATGATGACTGACACCAATAGCATGGCCAGATATGACACTACGCTGTGCATTTTTATTTCCTTTTTCATTGCATTGAATTATAAGTGTGATAATCTATTTTGCAAATTTAGACACTTCTCACCTTAGCTAAAAACCATGCATTGGTTCAAAACGATTCACGATAGAAAATAAGTCGTAAAGTCACCTTAGAACAGTCACAATCAATTGAAAGTGTTGCTAATAAGTCAACACTTCATGAAAAAATATATGGAAAATAGGTTAATTTAAAATCATTGGTGACGTTTATCTTTAAAAAAGTTTAAAACAATTTTATATTATTTTCATTTCCGGCCAAATGGCATTATATTTGCGATTCAAAACCGGCACTAACAGGCCGAAGCTCTACATATTTTCCCCACGTCTGGAATCCGCCACTCAACATTGTCCAGGGAAAAATAGCGCTGCTCACCGTTGCAAGCCACATAACGAAATCAGGACGGAACGAGCATTGATTATTTTGAGGACAAAGGCGCTTGGCGGTGCCTCAGGCAGCAAAATATCAATAGTGAGTTCCGTCCTTCTATTTTATACTTTCTTTTTCATCAACATTATCCCCCCGGACAATTATCATGAATGAAATTTCTATTGGAGCGTTAATCGAAAACGAACTTCACAGACAGGAAAGAACAACCGTCTGGTTCGCACGTAAACTTGGTTGCAACCGCACCAATGCTTACAAAATATTCCGCCGTCAGAGCATCGACACCGATCTGCTGCTGAAAATATCGGAAGTGCTGCAACACAACTTCTTTGCGCACTACACTCAGAAGCTCGGTTTCTGACCCTGCACAGCGCGGTAGACATGAACCCGCAACCCATAACCATAACATAACAATGAAAAAAGCAATCATCTACACGCGGACGGGCGACTCAGGAACAACATCGCTCGTGGGAGGCACCCGCACCGAAAAGCATTCGGCGCGCCTTGAAGCTTACGGCACACTTGACGAGCTCAATTCCCACCTCGGTCTGCTGATTGCACATCCCGACACACGCCGGGCCGAAGCCCAATTCCTTACCACTGTCCAAAACACTCTTTTCGACATCGGGTCATATCTGGCATGCGACCCTGAAGGAGATTTCATGCTACCATGCGGAGTGGATTCCGACACACTCACCCGTCTTGAATCCAACATTGACACTCTTGACTCCCAACTGCCCCGCATCAACAGCTTTGTACTGCCGGGAGGCACAATGCTGTCAGCACAATGCCACGTGGCACGAACCGTTTGCCGGCGCGCCGAACGCCGCATCACAGCCCTCAACGCCATCGCCCCGATTGACCCCGCAGTAATGGCCTACATAAACCGACTATCCGACTACCTGTTCATTTTAGCGCGATTTAACAATATTATCACAGGCAGCCCTGAAATATTTTGGCAAAAGAATTGTTAGGTACAATAAAATGTGTACTTTTGCACACTTTTGTCAAAACATAGAAAAAATATAAATTATATAACGCACTATCATGTACTGGACACTCGAACTCGCATCCAAACTTGAGGATGCACCCTGGCCCGCCACACGCGAAGAGCTCATAGACTACGCCATGCGCTCCGGAGCCCCCATGGAAGTAATAGAAAACCTTCAGGAAATGGAAGACGAAGGCGAAACATACGAATGCATCGAAGACATCTGGCCCGACTACCCCTCCAAAGAAGACTTCTTCTTCAACGAAGACGAGTATTAAGCTAAAATTTGCTCTTAAATAGAGCATAAATAATTGAATTATAAACGATTGGCAAGTTAGAAATAAACTTGCCAATCGTCTTTTTATGGCATTTTATCGCAAAATAAACTTGCCTATTTTCAATGTAGATTCCAAAACGAAGTGCAAAATTTGATTTGGGAAATACAACAGCAAAGCATTCCTCTCTCCTTCTGGTGAGGGGATGCCAAGCGGTGGGGGCGGCCTAAACCGCCCCCAAGAGCGGACTGTGGAAAAAGGGAAACTGGCAAAACAAAAAAGGAGACCGAAGTCTCCCTAAGATTAATTAATTTTGTTTTGTCATGAACTATCATCAATTAACCTCGGAACAAAGGTCGCAAATTTTCGCCTTACTGCAAAGAATGACTCCGAGAAAAGAAATCGCCAACATTGTTGGCTGCAGCGAGGCAACAATCAGCCGAGAGCTGAAAAGGAATTCCACTGAGAAGGGTAACTATCTGTGGAAGAAGGCACACGCCAAAGCTATGGCGCGCCGCAAACGAACCTCATCGAACAAGAAATTGGACGAGATATTGGTATGGCGAATCAAAGAGATGTTAAGGAATGACTGGTCACCCGAACAGATAAAAGGAGTTCTGGCCAAAGAGAATATCTCTGTGTCCATTCAGACAATCTACAACATTATAAATGCCGATTCGACAGGAGAACTTAAGAAACATCGTCGGCATCCCGACTTTAAACGCAAGTCCAAAGCTACAGCCAAACCAACAATGGCTACCAATATAGCGAATAGGACAAGCATTCATGACCGGCCCAAAGAAGCCGATGGCTCGCGTTTCGGGGACTGGGAGATGGATCTGATAGTCGATTCATTCGGTCATGCAATCCTTGTTCTTCTTGACAGACTGACCGGGTTCGTGTTGCTTGAACGCCTAAAACACGGCAAACGGGCGAAGCCTCTTGCTAAAGTTGTTGTAAGGCTGCTATTTGGCTACCGTAAGTATCTTAAAACTATTACAACCGACAACGGCAGCGAGTTTGCTGCCCATCTTGACATCACGGCCGGCTTTCGCTTCAAAGGGCTGCCTGATGTCACAGTATATTTTGCTGACAGCTACTGCTCCTGGCAGAAAGGTGCAGTGGAAAATGTCAATAAGCTCATACGACAATACATCCCTAAAAAATCTAACTTCATGGACTTCTCTGATGAATACATTAAGAACGTGGGCAGGAAACTCAACCTCCGCCCAAGAAAAAAACTCGGTTTTTCAACTCCTAAGAACGAGTTCTTCAAACAAATCGCTAATTTTGCACTTGCCAGTTGAACCTACACTTGCCTATTTTCAAGCATTTATATTGAATAAAATTTGTTAACTTGCCTATTTTTCGCTAAATTTGCTCCATATTCTGACCTTGGTGAGTATTAAGCAATATAAATTAGAATAGAATATGGGCAGACAAAAGAAACCTTTTCCTCTCGGACGCTTCCGGCTCCGTTACCCGAAGAATTATGACAAGTCGAAATTGTACCCGATTGAGATTGTGTATATCTTCGGTGGTAGAACGATAAGGCGTAACATGAATATCTCGATTACTGTCGATGACTGGAATCCCAAAGGGAATAATGGCCGTGGCGAGATACGAGCCACTTTTCCTGACAGCACTCGCTTCAACAAAATCATGTTGACGAAAGTCAATAACGTTGATGCCGGACTGAACGAGTACAATCTGAAATTTCCCGGACAGGTAAACGAGGATGTTATAGCATCGTATCTCGACGACAAACCATTGACTCGCCGGGATAGAGGTGAGGATTTCATTGCATACGCTGAGAAAAGACTTGCAATCGAATATAACTTGAACAAGATTGGTTATAGCCGACTGAAAAATGGCAAAAGCGCGATGAGCATTTTCCGGCAGTTTCTTGTTGCGACGGGGAAGGGGACGTATCGTGAGGATTCTATATATGTGGGAGAAATATCGGTTGATTTGATTGACAAATATATCAGATGGCGCAGAGCGTTCAAGAATAACGCTGATCAGACAATCAACCATGCGCTGACTCCTATATTAAAGGCTTGTGACAGCGCTTGCACAGCCGGGTATATAGACAGGGAGGTAAATGCCGAGATTCAGGATATGCGCATTCAGGAGAAAGCATCCCTTGAAGCCGAAGGTGAAAAGGAATTCGATGGCAATTATCTCACCAAAGAGCAGTTGAAACAACTTGTGGATTTCTATGAGAAAGACACTGAAGTTCGTCGAAAGGAATTCATCGAGATGTTTCTCTTCGCATTCCATGCTTGTGGACTGCGCATAGTAGATGTAATGACACTCCAATGGGGGCACATTGACTTTGAGAAGAAAGAACTGAACAAAGTGCTGGTCAAGACCAACCACCGCCATAAGATTCCCTTGACAGAACCGGCGATTCGCATATTGCGCAAATGGGAACACTTGGGACGCAGAAAAAAATATGTCTTCGACCTTGTGAAAGATGAGCTAAGCCTGAACGATGCTGAGGCGTTGTATAAGGCACGCAACAACGCCACGAAATGCGTCAATCAGGCCTTGAATGTCATTGGCGAGAGATTAGACCTGCCATTTACGCTCTCGTTCCACTCATCTCGCCACACTTTACAAACTACTATAAATTAGCCTATAACTATTTGTCTATCAATGCTATTCAAAACGATATAAATTTGCGACTAACACAGAGGTAACATATTTGCCAAAAATAATTAGTCTGATTTATAACTGAACGACTGTCGCAAACTCGTGGTTCTT
>CAZASF010000072.1:0-7808 GCA_964487725.1 uncultured Bacteroides sp.
ACGTTCAGATTCATAATGATAACAAGTATCTCTGATAAACGTATGATAAATTAAACCAACAATAAACATAATCCACATAAAAAGCAATGGCAATTATAGATTTAGTAAGATGGCAGCCTCAAGGAGGACCAACCATCTACGCCTATCGTTTCCCTGAAACGAATCTGAGCACATATACTCAGCTTCTTGTATCGGAGTCGCAGGAGGCCGTCCTTTTCTCCAAGGGACAGATTATGGGTAAATTTGGTCCCGGCAAACATACCCTCAACACCGAGAATCTGCCGATTCTCAGAAGCCTGTTCGGAATTCCGTTCGGTGGAAAGAATCCGTTTACGGCCGAGGTGTGGTTCGTCAACAAGGTTCAGGTGTTCAACATTGACTGGCGCATAACGCGAATGCCAATCCATGACGTGGACTACAACACGCAGATCCCGCTATTCGCCTCAGGCCAGTACGGATTGAAAATTGTTGACACGGAAAAATTCCTGGTTAACTTCGTGGGAACGCGCCATCTGTTCACTCAGGAGGACATGACCGAGCAATCGCGCGGCGAGTTTACCTCTAAAGCCAAGTCAACAATTGTCAAGTTTATGATTCAGAATCGCATCGGATTCAAGCAGATAGCCGCATATCTTGATCAGATGTCGGATTATCTGAAGCAGCAGATGGTTCCGTTTTGGACTGATCTTGGACTCGAACTGACGAAATTCTACATCAATGAAATTGATATTGACGATTCAGCTCCTGACGGGCGCAAAATACGCGAGGCCATAGCCAAGCAGAGCACCATGTCAATAACGGGCCACAGCTGGCAGCAGGAACAGATGTTTGACACGGCCAACAACGCCATTTCCGGTATGACCGGAGCATTCGGTGGCGGTGGCGATGGCAACGGTGGCAGTCTCCTCGGAGGCATCATGGCCATAAACATGATGAACGGAATGATGGGCGGCGGTGGCCGTCAGGGTCAAGGCGGCGGAGTGGGGTCAGACATGATGGCACCCCAATATAATCAGCCCGGCTTCGGCGGACAGCAGGACTCCCGCGCCCAGGGCTTCCATCCCCAGACGGGCTTCGGAGCTCCGCAGCAACCCGGCTTCGGTCAGCAGCCGCAAGGAGGCTTCGGCCAGCAGCCTCAGCAGGGCGTCAAGATGGTCTATTGCTCCAACTGCGGGAAAAAATATCCCTCTACATCAAGTTTCTGCCCCAACTGTGGAAATCAGTACAATCCGTGTCCGCAGTGTGGCACCGATAATAATCCTCATGCCAAACGTTGCGTAAGTTGCGGCACTCAACTCGGAGGGACTCCCGGCGGGTCAACTTGTCCCAACTGCAACGCTCCGCTGACTCCCGGTAGTGCTTTCTGCGGCAACTGTGGACAGCGGGTGACCTCGTCAGACACGTGTACGCGATGCGGAGCGCCATTCCCTCCCGGTGTTAAATTCTGCCCAAAATGCGGTAACCGCCGGTCATAGTAAATAATTGCAAAAGAGATAAAACCATGAAAAGACTTAGTACGCTCAATTGGATCACGCTGGTGGCCGGCGTGGCCATAATTGTGATATGTTTCTTTATGCTGGGCGATGGACTTGCCCGTGACATTTTCTGGCTTGACATGATTGTGTCAGTCATAGTCTATTGTCTGCTGTTTTTCCGTACGGTCCGTCCAATGATTGACCTTAACGATGAGACCGGCCGCGATGTGGGTAGTCTGGGGTTAAACTGGACCTCCGTGCTGCTCTACAGTATTATTGCCATCGTACTCATGATAGTGTTGCAGCTCAACGAAGTGGAGTTCAAGTATCAGATATTATCTCAGGTTATACTCGCATTTCTGCTGCTCATTGCCCAGCTGGTGTCATCAGGTATAAGTAGTAAGACAGCGGAGGTGTATCATGCAGAGAAGAAGCTGAAGAGCGGATTGGAAAGACTCCGCCGCGAGATCCGCAGCCTTGAGCGCAGCGCGATGACCACCCCGGGATTGCCTGCTCAGATACACCAGCAGATTAGCGATATCAATTCCCAATTGCGATATCTGTCGCCCAGCGATAACCCGGAAGCAACGGAGCTTGAGGAGGAGATGAGTGACCAGATTCTCCGCATCAAATCGCTATGCTCGGACTATGAAGTGAACGCTGAAATGATTGCCGGCTCGTTTGACATGGTCCGTCAATTGCTGAAAGAACGCAAATCAATATATTCACGATAATCTATCAACCAATCTAATCCAATCACGCTTATGGAAGGAAAAATTTTCCCGACGTCAGGTAATATCTATCAGGATCAAGCTAGGATTCTTTTCAATTATTACAAGACGGCAGCCGACAAAATTGTCACAGAAGAAGAGCGTATCGAAGCCCGCATAAAGGAGCTGAAGGACGAGCGCGCTGAATTTGAAGAAAAACTCTCGAAGACATGGTATTGGTATCTGACCATAATCCTTTTTTTCATGGCTTTCGTCAAGAAAAGCGAGTACACTAAGAAAATAGAAGAGATTGACGAGGATATAGCTGACCAGGAGAAGGCACACGCCGACATTTTCCGCGATTATCGCATTGATAAACTCGGAGTGGCCTACGTGCCGGTGGCTGACCGCGTCAAGTATGAGGACAAGAGCTTCATGGTTGACTTCACGGGCGATGTCCCTGACAGTGAGGTATCGCTGCAGATTCCCCGTCAGAACGAACTTCTGGCCGAGACCATACATCGCATTGACAGCCTGTCAACAGAGGCTCCGCTCGTGGAGACATCCGAAGATACCGAGACCCTTGAAACGGATGATTACTCCACATCAATACAGGAAGTTCAGGAACATGACTACCTCGGAGCGCTGGAGCGCTCGCTGCGCACCGTATCATTCTGCATGGAGGATGTCGATACGGTTTCAGTTTCACTCCCCCTCGTGGAGCGAGGTAGCGGTTACCTCAACTTCATTGATGAGTTTGCAACTGACAAGGTTCCCGAAGGCGCGCCGATTGTCAATGTGTTCAACTCCGAACGCTACAGTGAGCGCATCAACCGTTTCCGCGAGCTTAACAAGCTGAAAGACTCGCTCTCCAACGAGACGCAGCAGTTTGAGGACGTCATAAAGTCACTCATGTCCACAATGGCCACTTCCGTGCAGGCAATATCGGCCCTTAAAGTGGCATCGGTCGACAAGGTGATTTTTGAATCGAACCGCCTGCTGTACCAGATACTCAAAGCCCCCTATAATCATTATTCTCCGATACTTGAATATGATGAGATTGAACGCATCCGTAACGAAAAATTCGATTACTCGCAGGATGTTGAGGATTACGAGCCGTTCAACCTGCGCCCGAGTTCGCGCATGAAATATAATCTCACCTCAGGCATGTGGACTTCTGAAGATGGTAATGTCAGCTCAATGCCTTTTGGTGTCCACCAGATTATAGAGGAAATAATGGCACCGGTGGTGCAGAATCTGATGGCCGAAAACCGCATCGAACGCCTTAAAATATATAATGGAATAAAGGACCAGAAGATTTCCTATCTCAATAAATGGCATCAGGACACTGACGCTTTCTACCGCGCCAACCGCGCCGAGAGCTCCGACATTATCAATCTGATGCAGGAAAGTCTCCGTAATTATGTGGCTGCATACAACACGCTTTCTTCGCTGCAGAGGACCGAAGAATCAATGCAGATTGGCGGAGATAACCTTGAGGAAACCGTGGTTGAGGCAGTTACCAATACCGATGAATCACTGGCTGCATTTGAAGTCCAATCGCAGGAGTTCCAGCGTGTGCAGCTTGAGTTTGAGGAATACATGGAACGCCTTCAGGAGGATATCAACCGCCGCGCCGAAGAGTTCGGACATGTGGAATATTACGATGCCAAACTGCGCGACGGACATTCCAACGAAGCCGCTGTGGCCGCCAATGAGATTCACTCACTTGACAGCCGCCGCCAGCCCCTGGCCAATGTCAACCCGCTGTTTGCCAAGTCATCAACGCTTCCCCCGCAGCCTAAGGTTGAGGACATTGCCTACGAACACATGGCCCTTAATCTGCCTGCCATTGCTCGCGAAGCCCTTGCATCGCTCTGCGAAATGGAAAACAGCGCTGCTGCTCCGGACATTGCTCCGGATGTGACCGACCAACCTGTTGACCAACCCTCAAACAACGAATAGTCATGGCCGTAATAGATTGTTTGGTTGACACCACGCCTATGGCGAAAGAGATCAACCGGGTTTCAAAACATGTCGACGGTACCACCACGGCTGTCGTGGCCATGCAGGCTGCCGTCTGCAAGGCTCAGAAAGATGCGGCCGATGATGTCTGCGCAAATGTCAACCGTGGTTTCTACGCGCTTATGCATTCGCAGCTGTCGCAGAAAATAGCGAAATGGAAGAGTGATGTCGATGCTACCCTGATGCAGCTGAACCAGCAGCGCAGGCAGCTCACGGCCATTCGTAATCGCATGGAGCATGACTACGGAATGCTTACCTCGCGTTACACGAAACTTTTCTCAACTCTGAACCGCGCACTTCATCGCCGCGTGTATGAACTTGACAAGGCCGCATTTAAGTTTGCGGTCACTGAGATTGACACCATTGGCAACCGTGGTCGTCAACTGACTGCTACGGTGCCTGTTGCCCAGACCGAATCGCTGGCTGCATCGCAGAAGCTCATGGCCTCGAACCTGAAATATCGGGGAGCCCATCTGCTCAACGTAATGAAGACGTTTCTCACCGGGCTGAATGAACAGAAAGCACTGACAGCGAAGGTGCTTATTGGCAAAGGCATAGAATCGGCCGACAAACAAGAATTCATCCCTGTTATAATGTGGGAAGGTGTTGCCGGTCGTGAGGAGGGCTCACTGAATCATGTTGTCATGTCACGCTCAAAGCTTTCCGAACGTAGCTGCCAGACGATAACAAATGTCATGACCATGCCGGACGCTCCGTTGCATTGGACCGACCAACCGAAGGCTATTGATCCGCGCGTCCGCGAGGGATTCAACACTTTGATGGCCGGATTCAACGCATCGCCCCGTGTGAAGGAAACCATGACACGGCTATTTGCGGATAACAAGTTCAATACTTTCGAAAACAAGGCCTGACGCATTATGAGTTACACCAAAACATACAAGACAAGGGTCCAGATTCCCTATAGCGGCTTTGCCTCCAAGGGAGATGTGACTGTCCATTACAGCGGTGTGGCCGAAGAGGATGTTTTCGTCAACATTCACGTGGATACGGACGATTTTGACAGCTCGGTGAATGACTGCAACACGCACATAGGAGCGCTGACCACCTCCGTGGTGGCAACAAAAGCGGCCCATGCCAAATCGATTGCCGACAGCTCCAAGAAAATTTCCAAGACCATCATATCAGGCTTCTTTTCCACCGTTAAATCGGAATTGTCGCAGCAGATTGCCGAACTGAAGAGTCAGGTTGACGCAACACTCCTGCATCTCAACGAAATGGCCAAACGTTGCCGCGACAAACGCCGGCAGATGGAGACGGACTACAATCGTATATGCCAGCGTTATACGAAGGTGTTTACCGACCTCAACACTGAGCTTCAACACCGCATATTTGAACTTGACCGCGCTGCTTTTAAAACCGAAGAGGTGTCAAAAGAATGCGCTGACCGGTCACTGACCTCCGAAAACGCCGGAATGCTCACTGTAACTTCGGGCGAAAATGCACGTGTGCAAGGTCAACTGCTGGCTTCGGCGGCAAAGAAACGTGCGCTTGATGCCATACATCGTGCCAACGCATATCTTGTGTATCAGCAGGAGAACCGCAACGTAATCAACCGGTCGCTGTTTAATAGTCCGGATGAAAGTCATTACTACGTGCCGGTGTGCATGGCTGAAAGTGTGGATTCGGGCCGGAAAACAACGCTGTACAAACCCGCAATGGTTCCAAATGAATCGCGTCAGCAGATGACCGATGAAATACAGCAAGGAAATTGGAAAGAGATGGACTCTGACACCCGCGAAAAAATCCGCAAGGATTTCCTCCATAATGTGACGCAGGCCTACACTTCCGATTCAGCCCATGACCGACGTGTCAAGGCATTAATGAACAAATTTATCAATCAACCAATCAAGACTCTCTGATGAAAGAATTAAAAGAAATCCGCATCAACGGAACAGATATACTACTTGAGGACAATCTTGTCCATAGCTCTATACTGCCTGAGCGCACATCGGAGCTGAACCGCAATATAATTTTCAAAGGCGACACCGTGGTTGAAGGCCCGATTTACGGCCACCGCATAGAGGTGCGCAAAGGTAACATTGATGTTCAGGGCGCCACGTTTGCCCAGAACGAACTCTACGTGGCTAATGATGCCGTTGGCACCGTCAACTTCCGCAAGTCCGTGGGGTCGGCCAATTCGGTTGTGTCACGTGGAGCCACTCCTGTTATCAACTTCCACGCTGATATCAATGCCAAAAGCGTGGAGCTGACAAATGCTTTCGTGGCAGGCAGCATTTATGCCGATGAGGTGACACTGATTAACTGTGTCGTTATTGGCGGTGTGTTTGCCACACAGGAAATAGAAATCCGCTCGTCAATGGTGGGAACGTTCAACGCTCCATCCGTCCGTCTTTCAGGTGTCAACTATTTGCTGCTTCCCACGGCATTCTCCATCGAACCTCTCATCAGGGCCGAGGGAACACGCCTGTTCAATCTTAGTCTTGCTGACCTTGGCGGTCTATTCAAAGGCTTTCCGCAGTCGCCTGAATCGGGTGCAATAGAAATTGATCTTGGTGTTGACGAGCTACGCTCAACGTTGGCCGACGAGGAAATAACCAAAACGCTGCACAGCTATTCAGTTGTTGGAAAGGTCCTTGCCGCTGATCTCCTTGACACGGACAAGTTCCAGAACCATTTCCTGCTCACGGCTGCAGCCCTCGGCCCGCAGTTGCTCCGCACGTATGATCTCGGGCCGGATGCTGAAGGTAAGCCATCGTCACTTACGGCAGACCGGATCCGTGCTTTCCTCTTCGAGGTGCTCGGAGGCAAGACGCAGGTTCAGCCCATGTCCGGAAGTTTCAATATTTCCGATATTACGAACCGATAAAATGACGCTCTGCGATAACGCTGGATGTTAAACCCCATGGAATGTGACGGTTCGGAAGCCGTGTTTCTCGATGCTGAGTTCGTGGAAGGCGACGAGATAATCGAACTGTCAATCTATTCGTTGGACCGCAACGAGATATATCACCGGCTGTTCAAGCCGCTGCATTACGCAACTTGGGACGCATCGGTACACCATATCACTCCTGATATGGTGGCCGATGCTCCGCGGTTTTCCGATGAGCTTCCGCGAATACAGACAATAATCAACGACACACGTCATGTTGGAGGCTTTGCAGTGGAAAACGACATATCCCACCTGCGGCATCAGGGAGTGACCGGTCTTGACAGTAAATCCGTCATTGAGCTCCGAAGCTGGTTCTGGATAAACTATGGACTTCACAATGGCATTGACCTGTTTCAGGGCGTGAGCCTTGTGTCGGTGGCGTCATGTTTGGGCGTAGGATTCGGCGATGATGGAGCTCATAGTGCAAGCGGCGACACACGGGCCACTCTTGACGCGTTTCTGATTTTGTTCGAGCGATTCAGAGAGGCCAATGGAATGGCAGCCCATGATTTCAATTCTGTCGTTGAGGCTTTCAACAACGTTTTTGAGCGTGAGAAACTTGAATATGACCGCACGCATGCCGAGGGCTACGCCATTCTCATGAAGATTGGCGATGGATATGCGCTCCGGGTAAAGCTCTAAGTTTGCAGTGGCAAAATAAGAGCATGGTAAATTTATCTTAAAAAG
>CAZASF010000073.1:0-7539 GCA_964487725.1 uncultured Bacteroides sp.
TTTTGAAATTGTTTTAAATTGATTCGGTTTTTCCGAACAATATTTAATACTCTCTGCAGCATGGCCCCCGAAGGGGCTATAGGCTGCGGTTTGTTTTTGTTGCTTGTTCAAGCTATATGTAAGCGACCGCTTCTAAGCATCCATAATTACCAGCTTGCCTTCTTCACTCCGGGGATAAGACCGGCTGAAGCCATTTCGCGGAACTGGATACGAGAGAGGCCGAACTGGCGCATGTAACCTTTCGGACGGCCGGTGATGCTGCAACGGTTGTGCAGACGAACGGACGATGCGTTCTTGGGCAGAAGCTGGAGAGCTTCATAGTCGCCGGCAGCCTTGAGGGCAGCCTTCTTGGCGGCATACTTGGCCACCAGTTTGGCGCGCTTGACCTCGCGGGCTTTCATTGATTCTTTTGCCATAGGGAATCTTGAGGATAATTGGGGTTGATTGAATTATTTCTTTGCGTTCTTGAAGGGAAGTCCGAACTCCTTGAGCAAAGCATAGCCCTCTTCATCGGAATTGGCTGAAGTCACGAATGTGATGTTCATACCGAGAAGTTTGCTGATGTTGTCAATGTTGATTTCGGGGAAGATAATCTGCTCTGTGATACCGAGAGTGTAATTGCCACGGCCGTCGAGCTTGCCCTCGATACCCTTGAAGTCACGTATACGGGGAAGAGCCACGCGGACGAGACGTTCGAGGAATTCGTACATTTTGTCGCGGCGGAGCGTTACCATAACACCAACAGGCATCTTCTTGCGGAGCTTGAAGTTAGAGATGTCTTTCTTTGAGAGAGTGGCAACGGCTTTCTGTCCGGTGATGGCAGTGAGTTCGTTGATAGCGGTCTCAATGATTTTCTTATCCTGAGTGGCTTCGCCAAGGCCCTGATTGATGACGATTTTCTTCAGACGGGGCACCTGCATTACGGTGGTGTAGCCGAACTGCTTCTCAAGAGCGGGAACTATGCGCTCGGTATAGTCTTTGTGAAGTGTTGTGCTGCTCATTACTTAATCTCCTCTCCTGATTTTTTAGCGTATCTTACGAGTTTGCCTTCATCGTTGCGACGGCGGCCGATACGTGTAGGCTTGCCTGATTTGGGGTCGATGAGGCTGAGGTTCGAGACATGGATGGGTGCTTCCATCTTGACCAGACCGCCCTGGGGATGCTGTGCGTTGGGCTTGGTGGCCTTTGTCACGATGTTAACGCCTTCAACGATGGCGCGGCTTTTAGCGGGGAGCACTTTGAGCACTCGTCCAGTCTTACCGCGGTCCTCACCGCTGAGCACGTACACCGTGTCATTTTTCTTTATATGTAACTTGCTCATTAGTTATTCAATTTACTTGGGGTGATTAAAGTACTTCAGGAGCGAGCGAAACAATCTTCATGTTGGTTGCGCGGAGTTCGCGTGCAACCGGGCCGAAGATACGTGTACCGCGGAGTTCGCCGGCATTGTTCAATAACACACAAGCATTGTCGTCAAAGCGGATATAGCTGCCGTCGGGACGACGGATTTCCTTCTTGGTGCGTACGACAACGGCATTCGACACAGTACCTTTCTTTACGTCGCTCGAAGGGATGACGCTCTTGACGGAGACCACGATTATATCGCCCACAGTAGCGTAACGACGACCGGTACCGCCGAGGACATGAATGCACAGGGCTTCTTTTGCACCGCTGTTGTCAGCAACGGTTAAACGGCTTTCAGTCTGTATCATAATTACTTAACTTTTTCGATTATTTCAACTAATCTCCATCTTTTGGTTTTGCTCAGCGGACGAGTTTCCATAAGCCTTACAGTGTCGCCTACGCTGCACTCGTTCTTTTCATCGTGGGCATGATATTTCTTTGTCTTGTTGACAAACTTGCCGTAGATGGGGTGTTTCTCTTTCCATTTCACCATTACGGTGATGGACTTGTCACCCTTGTTGCTCGACACAACCCCAATACGTTCTTTTCTTAAATTTCTTTTTTCCATTAGTTCTTGGGATTATTAATTGTTAAGCTCGCGACGACGCAACTCAGTCTTTACGCGTGCAATCATTTTACGATCGGCTGTGATTTTTGCCGGATTGTCAAGGGGCGAGATAGAGTGGTTGATCTTCAACTGACGATACTCAGTCTCCATCTTTTCAAGGCGGTCCTTGAGGTCCTGCGTAGCCACTTCTTTGATTTCTTCTTTCTTCATAATCTATTACACGTTTTGAGTTGGGTCATAGTCACGGCGAACCACAAATTTGGTTGTGACAGGGAGCTTCTGGGCTGCCAGACGGAGAGCCTCCTTGGCTATGTCGAAACTTACGCCTTCAACTTCAATGAGGATACGTCCCGGAGTAACGGGAGCGACAAAACCCTCGGGAGAACCTTTACCTTTACCCATGCGGACTTCGGCAGGCTTCTTGGTTATGGGTTTGTCAGGGAATATGCGGATCCAGATCTGACCTTGACGCTGCATGTAACGGGTCACTGCGATACGAGCCGCCTCAATCTGGCGACCGGTAATCCATTTTGACTCCAGGGTCTTAATGCCAAACGAACCGAAGGCCAACTGGTTGCCGCGCTGTGCATTGCCTTTCATACGGCCTTTTTGGGCGCGGCGGAATTTAGTTTTCTTAGGTTGTAACATCTGTTGTGTCTAATTGAGGTGGTTTAACGATTGTTTTTGGGTTTGCGTCCCATGCCGCGGTTGCCGCCGCGACCGCCGCCACGCTGTTCCTTGGCGGTAGTTGTGAACTGAGGAGCCAAATCACGCTTGCCATAGACTTCGCCACGGCAAATCCAAACCTTAACACCAACCACACCTACTTTAGTGTGAGCCTCCACGAGAGCATAGTCAATGTCAGCGCGGAGTGTGTGGAGCGGCGTACGGCCTTCCTTGAACATTTCCGAGCGAGCCATTTCAGCTCCGTTCAGACGGCCGCTGACCTGAATCTTGATGCCCTCAGCGCCTGAACGCATGGTAGAGGCGATGGCCATCTTTACAGCACGGCGGTAAGCGATTTTGCCTTCAATCTGACGGGCAATTGTCGAAGCGACAATCTGCGCGTCGAGTTCCGGACGCTTAACCTCGAAAATATTAATCTGGATATCCTTGTCTGTGATCTGTTTCAGCTCTTCCTTGAGCTTGTCAACTTCCGAACCACCCTTACCGATAATCAGACCGGGGCGAGAGGTGCACACGGTTATCGTTATCAGCTTGAAGTTACGTTCGATTACTATGCGCGAAACGCTGGATTTTGCGAGACGCACATTGAGATATTTGCGGAGCTTGGCGTCTTCAAGTATGGTGTCGCCATATTTCTTGCCACCGTACCAGTTAGAGTCCCAGCCGCGGATTACACCTAAGCGATTGCTTATCGGATTTACTTTTTGTCCCATTGTCTGTCTCTAAAATTAGTTAGCGTTTTCAATTGTATCAACAATCAGTGTCACGTGGTTGGCACGTTTGCGGATGCGGTAACCGCGACCCTGGGGGGCCGGACGGAGGCGCTTCAGCATAGGCGCGGGGTTGACGTAGATTGTGGAGATGCGGAGCATTCCGCTTTCAGCTTTCTGATCGTTTTTGGCTTCCCAGTTGGCGATAGCCGAACGGAGGAGCTTCTCTACGCGGGCAGCAGCTTCCTTGTTGGAGAACTTGAGGATGCCAAGTGCACGGAACACTTCCTGACCACGAACCATGTCAGCAACCAAGCGCATTTTGCGGGGCGAGGTGGGGACATTGGTGAGTTTGGCAAAAGCTATCTCTTTCTGTGCCTCTTTTCTGAGATCGGCGGATTTTCTTTTTCTTACACCCATTGTATTTAATTCTTTCTTTTTTCTAAAAAATTATTTTACCAGGGCCCTATCATTTCTTGTTGCCTGCATGTCCGCGGAACTGACGTGTGGGGGCGAATTCGCCGAGCTTGTGTCCCACCATGTTCTCGGTCACGTAAACAGGAATGAATTTGTTGCCATTGTGCACGGCGAAGGTGTGGCCGACGAACTCGGGAGCAATCATTGAAGCGCGGCTCCAAGTCTTGATGACCGATTTCTTACCGCTGGCTTCCATTGCGTCAACCTTCTTTTCGAGCTTGACACTGATGTAGGGTCCTTTTTTTAATGAACGACTCATAAGTTTGTTGCTTGATTAATCAGTTATCACTTTTTCCTTCTTTCGATAATGTACTTCCAGGACTGTTTCTTGGGAGCACGAGTCTTCAGACCCTTAGAGTAAAGACCCTTACGTGAGCGGGGATGACCACCGGATGCGCGGCCTTCACCACCACCCATGGGGTGATCTACAGGGTTCATGACAACACCGCGGTTGCGGGGACGACGACCGAGCCAACGAGAACGACCGGCCTTGCCGCTGCGCTCGAGTGAATGCTCGCTGTTGCCTACGACGCCCACAGTGGCCTTGCATGTAGCAAGAATCTTGCGGGTTTCACCTGAAGGAAGCTTGATGATAGCGTAATCACCTTCGCGCGATACGATCTGCGCGAAAGTACCTGCTGAGCGTGCCATGAACGCGCCCTGACCGGGACGGAGCTCAATGTTGTGGATGAGCGTACCGACAGGGATTTTGTTCAGGGGAAGAGCGTTGCCCACTTCGGGTGCAGCGTCCGGACCGCTCAGAACGGTAGCGCCAACTTCTAAGCCGTTGGGTGCAATGATGTAAGTTTTAGCTCCGTCAACGTAGTAAAGCAAAGCGATACGGGCAGACCTGTTGGGGTCATACTCGATGCTCTTTACCACGGCGGGTACACCGTCCTTAGTTCTCTTAAAGTCAATCATACGGTATTTGCGCTTGTGACCCCCACCCAGGTAACGAGTGGTGAGGTGTCCTTCGGCGTTGCGTCCGCCGGTCGCTCTTTTACCGACTGTAAGAGATTTCTCTGGCGTAGTAGCAGTGATTGTACCTTTGAATACGCCAATAACTTTGTGTCTCTGCCCCGGTGTAGTGGGCTTGAATTTTCTTACTGCCATTATTATTTATTACAAGTTGCTATAAAAATCAATGGTTTGGCCTTCGCCGATGGTGACGAAAGCTTTCTTGTAGGAAGCAGTCTTGCCGCGAAGCAGACCGCTCTTTGTCCAACGAGATTTGTTCTTGCCACGCATCACTGCTGTGTTGACAGCAACAACCTTGACTCCGTAAAGCTGCTCTACCAGAGATTTGATCTGGTACTTGTTAGCGGAGGGAGACACGCGGAATGTGTAGCGATTAAGCTTGTCTGTAAGCTTAGTTGCCTTCTCGGTAACGATCGGTTTGATTGTTATGTCCATTTGTGTTATCTCCTATTGGTTAAAGATTGTTAATCACTTCAAGACTATCCTCTGTGATGACGATAGCATTGGAGTGCATGATGGCATACGTGTTTATATCCTTTGCCGTAATGATTTGTACGTTGGGGATATTACGAGCCGACAAATTTACGTTATTATCGCGAGTTGCTAAAACGAGAAGCATCTTTTTGCCTTCTGTTTCAAGATTTTTAGCAAACTTTACGAATTCTTTGGTTTTCGGAGCCTCGAAAGTGAAGTTTTCAACGATCTTGATCTGGTCATCCTGCACCTTGTAAGTGAGGGCTGACTTGCGGGCGAGTTGCTTAACTTTCTTATTCAACTTGAAGCGGTAGTCGCGGGGACGGGGACCGAAAACACGGCCACCACCTACGAGAACAGGCGAGTTGATATCGCCGATACGTGCACCGCCGCCACCCTTCTGCTTGTGGAGCTTGCGGGTTGAGCCTGCGATTTCACTGCGCTCTTTTGATTTGTGAGTACCCTGACGCTGATTGGCAAGATACTGCTTCACATCGAGATATACGGCGTGCTCGTTGGCATCGACGGCAAACACCTGATCGTTCAACTGAGCCTTGCGACCGGTGTCCTCTCCTTTTATGTTATAAATTGCGAGTTCCATTATTTCTCAACTATTACGATTGAACCTTTACATCCGGGGATTGAACCCTTGATCAACAAAAGATTGTGCTCAGGGATAACCTTAAGCACCTGAAGGTTTTGGACAGTTACGTGCTCATTGCCCATCTGACCGGCCATGCGCATGCCCTTGAACACCTTTGCGGGGTAGGAGCAGGCTCCGATTGAACCGGGCTTACGCTGACGGTTGTGCTGGCCGTGGGTTGACTGGCCTACACCGCCGAAACCGTGACGTTTTACAACGCCTTGATATCCTTTACCCTTTGAGGTTCCCTGGATGTCAACGAAATCAGTTTCATTAAAGAGGGCGTCGACTGTGATTGTGTCGCCCAGTTTATGCTCGCCTTCAAAACCCTTGAACTCGGCCAAGTGGCGCTGGGGAGCTACTCCGGCTTTTGCAAAGTGACCGGCCATAGGTTTGGTTGTGTGCTTCTCCTTTTTCTGCTCGAATCCAAGCTGGAGGGCATCATAGCCGTCAGTTGCGGTTGTCTTTACCTGAGTAACTACGCAGGGGCCTACTTCGATAACAGTGCACGGCACGTTCTTGCCGTCGGCACTGAAAACGGATGTCATTCCGATTTTCTTTCCTAATAATCCTGGCATTTCTCTAAGTTTTAAATAATTTTCCTTACTTGTTTTGATTTTCTTAAATTCTTACCGTTGGTGCGTCAGTCATCAGACCTTGATTTCAACGTCAACGCCGCTGGGCAATTCAAGCTTCATCAGGGCATCCACGGTTTTAGCTGTGGAATTGTAGATGTCAATAAGACGTTTGAAGCTTGAGAGCTGGAACTGTTCACGTGACTTTTTGTTGACGAAGGTTGAGCGATTGACAGTGAAGATGCGTTTGTGAGTGGGCAGTGGAATCGGACCGCTGATCACGGCGCCGGTGCTCTTTACAGTCTTCACAATCTTCTCGGCTGACTTGTCGACCAAGTCATGATCGTAAGATTTAAGCTTGATTCTGATTTTTTGGCTCATATTGTGGTTGAATGAAAGTTATTTTATTTCAGTAAGTCAACGCGGCCCTGGCATTCGGTCAGCACATTGCGTGCAATTGAGTTGCTGACTTCGGCGTAGTGGCTGAATGACATTGTTGATGTTGCGCGGCCTGAAGTGATTGTACGCAGGGCTGTAACATAACCGAACATTTCGGCAAGAGGAGCCTGTGCCTTCACAACGCGAGCACCGGAGCGGCTGGTTTCCATACCTTCCACCTGACCGCGACGTTTGTTAAGGTCGCTGATCACGTCGCCCATGCTCTCCTCGGGGGTAACAACCTCTATCTTCATGATAGGCTCAAGAAGAACGGGGCTTGCCTTCTCGGAAGCTTTCTTGAAAGCCTGGATTGCACAGAGCTCAAATGAAAGCTGGTCGGAGTCAACCGGGTGGAACGAACCATCGATCACTGTCACTTTCAGATGTTCCACGGGATAGCCGGCAAGAACACCATTCTTCATGGCAGTGGTGAAGCCTTTCTGGATAGAGGGGATAAATTCCTTAGGAATGTTACCACCCTTAACCTCATCAACGAACTGGAGGTTTCCTTCGAATCCTTCGTCGGCGGGTTCAACACGCACAATGATATCGGCGAACTTACCGCGACCACCGGTCTGCTTCTTG
>CAZASF010000074.1:0-7465 GCA_964487725.1 uncultured Bacteroides sp.
CGGTATGCTTTTGCAAGATAATCAGGTCGCTACCTGCATCAGTTCCGGCATTGTCAGTAAAAGTGTTGTTTGGCAAACGGATAGCACCTACCAAGTCAGCACGACGCATCATCTCCATGCGGACGAAAGGCGAAGCAGAGTTCATCACTCCTTGCGAGGCAATGAAAGCCACCAAACCACCTTCTCTCACTGAATCAAGAGATTTGAGGAAGAAGTAGTTGTGAATAGCCTTGGTGGACTGGCGATAGGCAATTTCCTTGCTGGTTGCATATCGTGGGTCAGCAACAGCGAAGTCACCGAAAGGAATGTTAGAGGCTGCCACATCGAAATAATCTTCAAAATCAGGGTCTATCTTTTCAAAGCCGCTTATTTCGGTAGTGATTGCCGGATGCAATGCGTCCAGAATCTTGCCAGTGAGCAAATCTTTCTCGAAAGCGAGTATCTCCGCGCCGGGATTAACGTGCATAAACGAGTCCACAAACGCCCCTTGCCCGGCTGACGGTTCAAGGAACTTGCCAATCTTCACACCGCTGTGGTTTAGCGAGTCTGCAAGCGCATCAATGACAGGCTTGGGAGTGTAGAATGCCGTCAGTACAGAAGCCTTCAGCGAGTCCATATAGGCGGCAAACTCCTTGTCATTCTTTGAGTAATTGTGAATGAGCCTACGCAGTTCGATGGTCGGTGCGAATAATTCAATGTCGCTCTTACTCCACTTGGCAGCGTCAGCCAACTCATTGGCATCATTGAGAATGCACTTCAACCCACCAAATCCGGCATATCTACCCAGCACCTCACGCTCAACAGCGGTAGGCGGTCGTTTCTCAACACCGAGTCTGAACGCCACACGGATGGCGTCGATGTTGTCTCGCATCGTCTGTAGTCGGTTATAAGCCATTTTCCTCGAAGAACAGGGCTATGCGCCCGATAATTGTCAGTTTGAAAACCGCCCCTTCTGTAGTGTCAAGAAATTCATTGCTCAGTTCCACGCCTTTGAACTCATCAGCCAGTTCCTCCATAAATGTGTATGTCCAGAACTCAATGGACTCATCTTCAAGAGAAATATGGTCATAGAACTCATCTTGAAGAAGCCGGCTGATAAAGTCATATTCCGATATTGAAAAACCGTCAAACAATGCCGCCATTGCTCTTTCATTGGCCTCATACCACGTTTCACGCGAGAGCCGTGACTCCACGAATACGTCATAGGCGTGTTCCGAACGTGTGGAGATAAACAGTTCATCATCCGCCTCCGGAAATCGGTGCTTGCGCAGATAATCTCTTAAAATCAGGAAATAATAGTCAAGGTCATATCCTTTTTTATTGAACTTTTTAGTCATCAAAAATAATAGTGTCAATTGTTTCAACCCTTCTGCTGGAGAAGGTGTCGCAATTTGGGGTCAGCGGCAATGCGCATAAGTTCGCTGTCAACTATGTCGCGCACGTCCTGCTTGATTTTGTAATAGTTGGCCTGTATGTCAGCCTTCATCTTGTGTTTGTCCTCCGACGTGTCCTTAAAATCGGTCAGAATAGGTATCGGCACATATTGTTTCATTTCGGCATCAACTTTCTTACTGTCAACCACAATTTCAGCATGGAAAATCTTTTGGGTGATACGTTGGTCAATGTTATCTGAAACCGCTCCAACGAAAATACCCTGTGTCAGTGTGGAAATCTTACTTGCCGGAATCAATGCCTCCAGTTGGGTATTCAGCGTGTGGCTCACGTCATTCTGATTGATGGTGTAAGACTGGCGTTGCTGCAATATCTTACCAAAACGCTCCGATAGAGTCTTGGCAGTTGAGCCTACGACTTGCCCGGAGAAGATATTGCCCACGGTGTTCATCACAACAGCCGCCTCCGGTTTTCCATAGTCACGTTCCAATTGCGAGAAATCCTGAAAGCCGAGACATACGGCAACCTTGTTGCTTCGTGCAGTGGCAATCAGATTGTCCAGACCCTTAAAATATATGGTCGGGAGCTCATCTATGATTACCCCGGACTTCAACATTCCTTTCTTGTTTATCAGTTTGACAATGCGAGAATTGTATAATCCCAATGCCGCCCCATAGTTATTCTGTCGGTCAGGATTATTGCCGACACAGAGTATCTTCGGCTCTTTGGGGTTGTTGATGTCAAGGGTGAAATCGTTGCCTGTCATAACCCAATAGAGTTGTGGCGAGATCATACGCGACAACGGGATTTTGGCAGACGCAATCTGACCTGCCAACTGCTCCGCCGCTCCACCAAGCCATGCGTCCATAAATGGCGAGAGGTAATTCTCCAAGTCGGGATAACTTGTCAGAATAGGGAAAATATCCTCGTACCTACGGCACAGGAACTCAATGGCATGGGGAAATGTGCAATACTCACCGCCTTTGTAGATGCGCAAGAACCAGATGATAGCCGCAAACAACACAATCGGAGATTCCACGAAGAAGTCACCCTGCTTCTGCACCCAACTTTTATTCAGGTTGAGCATAATGGTGTATGCACTCTCGTATGCGTCGGCAATATCCGACATGAAATCGGGATGAATCGGATTGCAGCGGTGGCTTCTCTCCGGGTCATCAAAATTTATCATGTAGAATTTCGGAGTGACCTTGCCATACTTGTCCTTATGCTGAAGTAAGTGGTTGAAGGCTATGGTACTGAGGTCAGGACTCTTGAAATCATACACGTACAGCGAGTACCCTTTCTCAATCATCTGCTTGATGAAGTTGTTGACAACGGCGTATGACTTGCCCGAACCGGGAGTGCCAAGCACTATCGAGGCACGGAATGGGTTTACCACGTTGATCCAACCGTCATGCCAACGCTTCTTGTAGTAGAAATGTGTCGGCAGATTGATGGAATAGTCATTCTTGATAAACCGCGTTTCCTGCTGGAACGATTCGTTCTCATCGTTGAAGCGGTCATCCATCATATTGTTCTTCAGCATACGGCTTATCCAAATGCCCCCCAATAAAAGGCAGACATATCCGACCACAGTTGTCACTAAATATAATATGTGTAGCCCGGACGGAATCATCCACCAGTTGAATAGGAACAGAATTGCACCGATTCCGATTATAATCCATACCTGCCGCCACTTGATTTTCTCATTCTTCACTCCTCTTGTGCCGAAGCAGGAAAGGGCAAGGAATAAAAGAGACCACCATTTGGCATTCCATAAATTCTTGTATAATCCTCCGGCATCGTTGAGACCGTTAAGGACTTTCATAGTCTGTGGGTGGAACTGCCAATCCCCGATAAGAGGATGGCAGAACCAGTAGATTTGGGTGGCGACCACGAGTATGCTCAGACCACGGATAAGATCCATGATTTTAGCCAATGCCCGCAGGTCGTCCTCATGTTGAGACATCTATATAATAAGGTGTTTAGAATTTCGGTCGTTGACCGCGCTTCTTTTTCCGCTTCATGCGGCGTTTGAAATCCTCTTCGTCTGCATTGTATGACGAGTTGGTCTGAAACAGATCCAATCCGGGAAGAGTGAAGTCGTAATTGCCGACCTCGTGCGGCTGCGAGGGAATTGCTGCAGGCGTAGCCTCCGGCTCATTGGTGTGAGATTGCTCTTGGGTGTGAGGGTGCTCATGCTCGATGTGCTGTGTCGGGATAACCGGCTGAGGATTATTGAACCGTTCGTTGAGAGCGTTGGCGGCGAAGCCTTTGCCGAGACGTGAGCCATTCAACACCGTATGGGTGTCGTGGTCAATGAATGTCGCACCATACAATCTGCCGTCAGAGTTGTAGCGGAGAACAAGGTCAATGTTTTTCTCTTTGAGTCTGGAGATAAAATCATCCTTGCCCGATGATTGATTGAGGGCATCGGACACTCGCCGGCGAGTCTTTGCAATGCTTTCTCTTGTAATCTTCTGCTCCGATCGGTTGATTTTCTCATGTACGGCATTGAGACTTGCAAACTTGCCAAGGCGTGATGCCTTGAACGGATTGCCAACTTTCTTGCCGTTATCATCAAGCACGGAATATACGATGCCATGATACTCCCTGCCGTTGACCTTGCCGTTGGTTTCCTCCGAGGTCAAGCCATATAATGACAACAGGGCGTTGTATTCCCCCATTGTCTGGAATGAGTAGCGGCTCATCACCAGTTTTACGGTGTTGGCAACCTGACGCTTAACGTCTCCGGTATTGTAATCAACTTTCTTCAGAGGTGTGTCGGGGTCAAGACGCTGACGCTCCGCCTTTCTGAGATTGTATTTCTCCTCAATCTCCGTGGTTGCTTTCTTACTCCGGCGGTGCATAAACGACATATCGAGCCGTTTGCCCTGTTCATCGACATTAACCGTGACTATGTGGATATGGTGTCGCTCAATGTCGGTGTGCTTGTATATGACGTATGGCTGATCTCCGAAGCCAATCTTGTCGATATACTCACGTGCGATGTTGGCAAGGTCGGTGTCTGACAGCACATCATCCGGATGAGGATTTAGCGAGATATGCAAAACAGGCTTCTTCGTGCGCCCGGTCTTCGGCATATAGTTCCTGAAATCCTCCACCATTGCCGAGATGCTTATCTTGCCGTCTGCCGGAACAAAAATCTTGTTTGAGCCGAGGACTCGCCCCTCCTCCTTGTTGATTTTCTCGCCGTTGTATGCAAGGCTCCCGTACAGACTGCCCCCTACTGAGATTTTTGCAACCATCGGCTTCTCATATCCTCCGTGAGTGCAAGGACCTTGGCGGTGACAGCAGCCAAGTCCTTCGTTTCTTTCTCCAGACGGTAGAGAAGCGTCATTGCCTTTTTCTCACTGAATCCCGCTTTCAGTTCCCTGACAACGATGTTGTAGTTGACCCCGATGTTGCGGTATTCGGCAAACAGAGCCGACAATTTTGTGAGATAATCAAGCATGGATTTGTCAATGGTATGCACTTTGAAGGTCTTTCCGAAGACAATCCCTTTGATGAAAGTGGCCTTGACGGTCTCCCCGGCAAGCTCCATCATACGGGTCAGTTTGTCAAATTCAAGATCATCGAAGCGCACCTTCACGCAGTTGGTGCATTTGTTGGCGACCGGAGGGCGGCCACCTTTGTTAAAAATTTCTGACATTTCAGAACGGGTTTTGAGAGTGACGCATCGCGTTTTATAGCCGTCGGCAGGACAAATCAAGGGAAATGCGACTTCGGAGCATTTCCTTAACATTGCAAGGTCGTTTTGTGGGTACCCGGTTCCCCAAAACCTTTTCGGACCCCGAAAAGACACCTTGCTATGTTCTTGTGGACATCTTTTATAATAGTGCGAAGTGAAAAAATGACGATATACTGCGATAAATCGTGATTTTCGTGTGTCCCTGCCGATTTTTCGGCTCGTCGATGCGCTAATTGCTCCTGCAAAGATACAAAACGACACCTGCCATCTCCAAATTTGTAGCCACTTGAAAAGCAGATTTTTGAAAACCAAGATGTTGCCACCCGGTCATTCGCGGCCAAATGTATGCCATTTACGGACACAACAAGGCTTAAATTTATCTGTGGATAGTTCTATTTTACTATCTATGGATTGTAAAATCTATGTGCCTATCTATGAATATGCCTATCTATCTGAAGTAAATACTATGGATAGTAAAATAGCTCTACCTTACTATGAGTGGTACTATCTGTTGTACTATTTATAGATTCTACTAAAGATTTTAATATAGTAGGATAGTAAGATAGGCATTACTATCGTAAGATAGTTCTATGGTAAATTCTATTTATCTTACTATCTATATTTCTATCTGTCTTACTATTTATAGAACTACCTATCTATGGATAAATCTAATTATAAATCTATCTTACTATTGTGGATATAGGGACATAGGGACTTATGGCCTAACGGAGGCTATATGGATTGCAGTTTGCCATATTCTGACGGAACAGAAGAATCTGGAATCTTTCGGCCTGATACCATAGCCGACTTTACCCGGCCAAATGCGGACATAACCGGACTTTGTGCGGCCACAGCCCCTAAAAATTTGGTAATCGGAGGCTTGATGTTGTAACTTTGTATCGCAAATCAGCCGAAGCACTCCCCTGAGCGTTCAAGCGAATGGTTATAGGAACAGCATCAGCGCGACTGTTTGAATCTGATGAAGCAAAAAGAAAAGATACCGACAAGCGATATTGCCAACAGTATTGTTTACGCTGAGTCAAAAATATTACTTCAAGGAACATCACGCTTGAAACATCACGTTGGCAAATGAAATTGTCAGAATCGAAGACCACCTCCAAGGGTATGGGAAGCACACTGTCTCAACATGGCCAAATGCGGACATAACCGGGCTTTGTGCGGCCACAGCCCTTAATAATTTGGAAAACGCAACCTGCGTATCGTAACTTTGCAAAGCATTGCGAACGATGGAATCCCCTGTGCGTTCAAGCAAATGATTATAGGAACGGCGACAGCGCGACTCTTGAAACGGACAATGCAAAGCAGAAATGCGATAGACAACTCCAATCCGGCTACGGCGATAGCTGCGGCATGGCTTCCACTGAGCTCAAAATGTTACTTCGAGGAGCATCACGTCTGAAGCCATTGCGAGAAATCGTCCATCCCGGAAATCCGAAACATTTTATTAACTGAGACACAGACGATAGCCACGGCTCTCAACTACCCGGATTGAAAGTCAAGGCTTACGCCTAAGACTCGCTCTGTGCCTAAATTTAACGACCAAATGAATGAAAGAACCGAAATTCGTAGCCGTGTCCACCCAAAAGGGAGGAGCCGGCAAGACAACCCTAACAGTGGTGTTGGCAAGTTACCTCTACTATTGCAAGGGTGTGAAGGTGCTGGTGGTTGACTGCGACTACCCCCAGTATAGCATCGATGACATGAGGAAAAGGGAGAAGCAACTCTTTGACCTGAGTCCGACTTTCAAGAAGACATTCTCCGACACGATGGTGAAGACCAAGCTGAAGCCTTTTCCTGTTCTTGTATGTCCTCCCGAGGAAGCCATGCACAAGGTGCGCGACATCGTGGAAAACAGCGAGGACATCGACCTTGTATTCTTCGACCTTCCCGGCACGGTCAACAACCGTGGTGTGGTGAATGTGGTCAACTGCATGGATATGGTGATTGTACCCATTGCCGCCGACAATGTGGTGCTTGAAAGTTCACTTGCCTTCGCGTTGAAATTACAGGAGTGGCTCACGACCGGCAGGTCTCAGATTAAGGGGCTTTATTTGCTCTGGAATATGGTGGATGCCCGTGAGAAAACCGACTTGTACGACCGTTATGAAAAACTTTTTGAGGAATACGGATTACAGACACTCAAAACGAGAGTCCCGGATACGAAGAAATATCGTCGCGAGGGTTCGGAGACGCTTGAAAGGGCCGTATTCCGGTCCACGGTCATACCTCCCGACAAAACGCTGCTCAAGGGCACGCGTCTCACGGAACTTGCGGAGGAATTCCTCAAGTAAAACTTTCCCAATGAGTGGGACTATATTTTGTTTTAGGTATAGGCGTTTA
>CAZASF010000075.1:0-7417 GCA_964487725.1 uncultured Bacteroides sp.
ATGACTTTGAGTTAAAGATTGTTAATATTTAATATGATTAATACATTACACTAGTGCATATTGGAATATAGACTGAATAAGTGTCTAACCCGAGACGTGCAGATGGGATGCGGTCGCTGCAGGGTAGGTGATACAACAGAATGGAGACTAATGGGAAGAGAAAGAAAAAAATATTTAAATTAATTTGGTTTATAAAATAAACTGCATTATATTTGCAACTGAAATTAGGGCGGAGTCGCGCGGCCGCCTTATTTAAGATGATAACGGTTTATAGTATAAACCAATTTGTGAAATTAAAAAACTCGTTTTTATGGAAGACAAGAAACTAACGCCACAAGAGAGCATGGAATTGATATCATCCATGATTCAAAACACAAAACGGAGAGTAGCCTCGCCCGATTTACGGATTTCGGTTATGTGGGCTGTCCTTACAATTGTAACTGCAGCCGCTGCATGGATTGTTGTGGCTATTACCCACAACCCATGGTTTAACTTTATATGGTTTGCTATTCCTGTTGTTGGTATCCCCGCAAGAATTATCCTTGCTGGAAAAAGACAGGAAAGATGTATGACGAAGTCATTTATTGACGTGGTTAGCGAAGGTGTGTGGAAAGCAGTTGGCTATATAGCGATTGGGTTGACAATCGCCTGCCTGATAGCGCACTGCTGCGGCTATCCGGAGGCATGGATGGCAATGTTCTACTATGCTTTTATAATAGTAGGGTTTGGGGCCGTTGTGAGCGGATTGCTGCTGAGGGAGAACTCCTACGTGATAGGAGGAATGTTCTCCGTGTTTTCGGGGTTTGCAGTGATAATCTGCAATATGTGTGATGTTCCTTTGTATTATTGGTGGGTTGTACCGCTTTACATACTGTGTTTCTTGCTTATGTTCATTGTGCCGGCATTCATAGTGGCGCGTAAATTTAAAACGGAGGACGAATGAAAGAACTTGATCCGCTGTTGCATTCGCAACTACGTCTTGCGGTTATGTCGATACTGATGAATGTCGGCGAGGCGGATTTTGTTTATCTCAAAGAGAAAACGGCCTCCACCGCAGGTAATCTGAGTGTCCAGATTGAGAAGCTTTCATCTGCAGGATATATTTCAGTGGAGAAGGGCTTCGTAGGTAAGAAAACGCGGACCGTATGTAGCGTTACCGAGCAAGGTCGTAAGGCTTTTGAGCAGTATGTGGAAGCCCTTAAAGAGTATCTGAATCTTTGAACTCGGTTATTGAAGTTCGCCAACTATCAGTAAGGGATGCCCATTTTCGCTCCGTGTGGCAAACAGATGGTGGTTCCCGCCGGTTTTTATCCTTAGTTTTTTTGATATTTCATCAGGTTTCATCGGGAAGTTGCGCACGGAAATGTCAAGGCGATCGTATGTTGCCGACAAGGTCTTTATGTCACTTTTGCTGAATCCGGTAACGTCCATAATCCTATAGCATCGTCCGGGGAAATCCAAGATTTTCCCGGGCGAGTGGTATAAATGGCTGTTGGGCGCAATTTTTTTTACGCCCAGTCGCGCTGAAAGTAATTTCAACGGGGCAATCTTCATGGCCGCGGGGGAGGGCTCATATAGAAAATCTCCGCATCCGGGAATTCCGTAATCGGCCGAGGCCTGATCTTCCTGCGGCTTTGTGTGGCTCCAATGGGATATGGTTTTGCCATCGTTCAAAGTAACGGCTTCCAACATAGGATTATCCTCCTTTTGGCGACCACAGACTATTATAAGTTCCTTGCACTCCCGTCTGTCACCAACGGCAATTATCCGCTGCACGTTGCTGCCGAGTGCAGTGGCAGTATGGGTCACGTCAATCATAGGGGATGCCTTGATAACAACTTGTGGGGCTACTGTCAGCATCTTTGGTAAAAGTGACGTTACATCGGGCGAACAGTCTGACAGGGCAAATAATCTTTTGCCATGGTCGCCTCGGCGGGCCGGGTCAATGAATATGCAGCCGAATGAATCGGGCGGCAAGGTTTTGAGAAACTCAGTGCTGTCGGTGCAATGTACGTTGACGTTTTTCAAGCCCAGCAGTCCGGCGTTATGCTCCGCTGCAGATGCTGTCAGCTCGTTGATTTCGCAGGAGTCCACGCTATCTGATTTTTCGGCAATATGGAATGTGTCAATGCCTAAACCGCATGTCATGTCAAGCACACGGCAATCGTCAGGCATCAATGACGCGTGAAACTCCGCCAGAGAATCGGACGTGGATTGCTCTGCCGAGAGAACAGAAGGGAATATGAAGCGAGGAGCCTTGTTGAGTGTAGTGGCGAGTTTCTTCTCCGCACGCCGGCGGCATTCTATCTGGTCAATGACTCGGGTCATTGCGAGATTACCGTGTGCGCTCAGCCGCAGCCGGTTAGTGTCGTCATTCCGGTGCTGCTCCACAAAGTTCCATTCTTCGTCAGTGAGTGTAAACATGATGCAAAGATAATCATTCTTGGCACAGTATTTGTTAATTCATAGTGAAATTGAAATAATTTTAGAACCCATTATGTTGAATACCTCTCAACTCCAGATAATAAATGACCGGGTGGCGCGTGCGGTTGCTGAAAAAAAACTGTCGGCGGCACTTGAACAGCTTGACTCAATGGCTTGCTCGTCAATGGCGCCTTGGAATATAAGGAGCGAAATTGCGCGCTTGCGAGAGAGCTACGGCTATCTGCGCCGGTATGCTCTTGACGGAGCCGATGATCCTGAGCGCGACCGGATGCTCGATGAACTTTCGGCCGGAATCCTTGCGCAGTCAGCCGCTATAATGCGCCTGTCGCAGATTGAAGACTCCCCCCGCCAGTATTTCAGTGTGTTGCGCTATGAAAAACTTCAGACGGATTCATCGGTGGTGGCTCTTATTGATCAATACCGTAAGTTGACAGACGAGCTTGGCATGGCCATGCTTGCGGTGTCAGCATCGGCATTGTCGCCGTCGGCAGCAGCTGTCATGCGCCGTCATGATGATATGCGCCGTCGCATTTTTGATCTTTTGTGGGTAAGTCATCCGTTATCGGCCGATGATGTAGAAGCAGTGCGCCGTTTTATTCTTGACAAGGATGTGCGTGTGGAGTACCGTGAGCATCTAATGTCGGCAATAATGCTTGGAGCAATGGAGTACTATGATGAGCGGCGAATGATACTTCTTGCGCAAGCTTATCTTGATGGGGAGAGCGGAATGGAGGTGAGAGCTCTTGTGGCCCTCGTACTTGCAATGTGGGTTCAGCGTAAGTCGCTAACCGGGCGCAGTCTGCGCGCAGTGATGGATTCCGTGCGCGAACGGAAAGGATGGCGCGAGGACTTGAAAATGGTGTTTCTGAATCTGGTACGCACACGCGACACGGACCGCATATCACGGACAATGAATGAGGAGGTGATTCCGAAGATGATGAAACTGCGTCCGGAAATCTTGAAGAAGTTCAAGGATATTGATAATCCGGAGGATATTGCATCAATTGAGGGTAACCCTGAATGGGAAGAACTGCTTGACAAATCCGGTGTTGCCGATAAACTGAAAGAACTCAACGATTTGCAGTCAGAGGGGAGCGATGTTATGCTCAGCACTTTCCGTGGCCTTAAAACATTTCCATTTTTCAATCAGGTGTCCAATTGGTTCTTGCCGTTTTTCACGGATCAGACCGAAGTGGCCGCCATACTTGGCGATTCAGCCGAAGATCTCGGAGAGATTATTGATGTAGCACCGCTTATATGTGACAGCGACAAGTATTCAATGGTGTTTTCGCTCGAACGATTACCACGTGCCAATCGCAGGATGATGCTTGAACAGTTCAGAATGCAGGACATCAACGTGGCGGAACTGCGCAACACAATGCTTAATCCTGAGTTAACTTCGCGCAGCAACGTTGCCAACCATTTCATTCATGATCTGTATCGGTTTTTCACTTTATACCGCCGCAAATCCGAGTTCGTTAACCCCTTCGCCTCTCCAATCAATCTTGCCGCGGTGACGATGCTTTCGGAGGATTTGACTGATACCGAGGCACTCGATGCAGTTGGCGAGTTTTATTTCAAACATGGTTATTACGCCGAGGCTCTTGATGTTTTCTCGCTGCTTGAGGCGGAGTCATCACCATCTAATGCCCGGCTGCAGAAAATGGGCTATTGTCACCAACAGCTTGGCGAAGTGGACAAGGCTCTCGAATGTTACCGCAAGAGCGAGCTTTTGGCTCCTGACAGCCAGTGGACGCGCCGACGCATTGCACAGTGCCTTAAAATCCTCGGTCGTCATGAGGAGGCATTGCCATATTATGAGAGTATTGCCGCGTACAGGCCTGATGACTTGAATATCGCGCTGAATCTCGGACACACATATCTTTCACTCGGGAAGTTTGACAAGGCACTCAAATGTTATTTCAAGGTGGAATATCTTGAGAAGGGGAGTCACCGGTCATGGCGCCCCATAGCATGGTGCTCTTTCGTTGAGGGTGATTATGAGCGTGCTGACAGATATTATGATAAGATTCTGACTGACGATAAACCCACACCATCGGATTATCTGAACCTCGGACATCTCCGCCTTGCTCAGGGGCGGTTCCACGATGCCGCGGGATTTTATTCCCGATTCCTTGAGGCTAACGGTGGCGACATTTCGCGCCTTGATGCAGCTATTGATTCAGATATCGAATACTTGCGCAAGGCCAATATAAATCCCACAATGATAGCCATAGTGGTTGATGCGGCCCAATATCCTTCGTGAAACAATCCATTATAAGAAATATGAGTGTTTTTGATAAAGAATATGATACGCCGTTCGGCTCAATTCCGTTCAGCAAAATAAAAAATAGTGATTATCTTCCGGCCATAAAAGCGGGGATTGCAACAGCTCTCAATGAGATAGAAGCCATTACATCAAACGCTGATGCTCCGACGTTTGACAACACTATTGTGGCATTGGAAAACGCCGGACGTGACCTTGACCGCGTTCTTAACGTGTTCTATCCCTTGCTTTCGGCTGAGTCTGACGATGAGATGATGGATATTTCTTTGCATGCCTCGCCATTGCTGAGCGAGTATTCTACATCAATTTCACTGAATGAGGCTCTGTGGCAACGTATAAAAGCTGTTTATGACCGCAGGGAAGAATTGAATCTTGACGCGGAAGACAGCATGCTTCTTGAGGAAACTTACAATGGGTTTGCCCGTAGCGGCGCGCTTCTCGAGGGTGCTGACAGAGACGAGTTCAAAAAGCTATCGGCTCGTATAAGCGAGCTGACAACGATGTTCGGCCAGAACGTTCTCCGGGAACTTAATACGTACGAGATATATCTTGCCGCGGAAGATCTTGACGGACTGCACGAGGATGTAATAGAAGCGGCTGCCGAGGCTGCTCGTCGCAGCGGCAGAGATGGTGAATACCTTTTTACTTTGGCCCAGCCTACCTACGTGGCGTTCATGAAGTATTCCTCGCGGCGTGATTTGCGCGAAAAAATGTACAGGCTTTATTCGGGACGCAACATGAAGGGCGAGTACTCCAACATGGATATAATCCGGGAGCTGACAGATCTTCGCCACCGGATTGCCATGCTTCTCGGCCGTAAGACATTCGCGCATTTTGTGCTTGAACACACAATGGCCCGAACACCGGAGAAGGTATTTGACTTGCTTCACTCCCTACGCGATGCCTATCGCCCGGCCCTTGACAGGGAAATGTCAGAGTTGCAGGACTATGCGGCTTCAATCGAGGGTAAAGAATTCGAGTTGCGTCCGTGGGATTACAGTTACTATGCCAATAAACTCCGTGAGGCAAAATACAGTTATGACGAACAGGAATTGCGCCCTTACTTCAAACTCGAAAACGTTACTGAGGGAGTGTTTGGCCTTGCCACGCGCCTATATGGAATAACTTTCGAGGAGAATAGCGAAGTGGAGGTCTATCATCCCGATGTCAAGGCATTTAAGGTAATGGATTCTGATGGCTCATACCTCGGATTGCTATACGCCGATTTCTTCCCGCGTCCATCCAAGCGTCCCGGAGCGTGGATGACGGACTTCAAAGCCCAATGGACAGACAAGGATGGTTCCGATTCACGTCCACACGTGTCAATAGTTATGAATTTCACGAAGCCTACACCATCTAAGCCTTCGCTGCTCACCCCAATGGAGGTGTCGACTTTCCTTCATGAGTTCGGACATGCTCTTCACGGCCTTTTGTCGCGCACTCGCTATGCGTCTCTGTCGGGAACCAATGTACGTCGCGATTTTGTAGAGCTGCCTTCCCAGTTTAATGAAAACTTCCTTACACAAAAGGAATTTCTTGACAGTTTCGCACGGCATTATGTCACGGGCGAGGCGATACCGCAATCGCTGATTGACGGCATGGTTAGTTCATCGCGCTTTGGAGCTGCATATTCATGCATGCGACAGCTAAATTTCGGGCTTGTCGATATGGCCTGGCACTCGATAACCGCTCCGGTGAGTGATGTGGCGGAATTTGAAAATTCGGCCGGCGAATCAGTTAGGATATTCAATCCGGTTGAAGATACTCTTGTGTCGCCGCAGTTCAGCCACATATTCAGTGGCGGATATGCCGCCGGCTATTACAGCTACAAATGGGCTGAGGTCCTTGATGCCGATGCCTTTTCCATGTTTGAGCAGGCGGGTATTTTCAACCCGGACACAGCCATGTCGTTCCGTAAAAACATTCTGGAGAAAGGCGGCACCGAGGACCCGGACATCCTTTATCGTCGGTTCCGTGGCGGCAAGGAACCCACAATAGCCGCCCTTCTTCACCGCGACGGAATCGTTAATCCCTAACATGTAAGGACGTCTGTCGCCATAGCGACCGGCACACCATCATGGCTACGTTGTAAGCACTTTTTAATGATAGCCACGTTGTAGGGTTTCCTATCCTATAGCGACCGCTTCCACCTGCAGGCCACTAGCTATCAGCCCGATAGCTCGCTGTTCCGCCCACATTGCAGCGCTGTATGCGCATTTTAATGATAGCCACGGGTGAGACCGTTAGGCCGTAACCCGTGGAAAACCCATCAAAATGCCCCGCTCCGCATCGCGGGGCCTCATTCAACCAACCGTTGTCCGCTGAACAGCTAACTTTCGTAACTGGTCTCACCTCAGCAACGTGTTAACGGTCAATACAATTTGCCTATAATGAGGAAATGCACTAAATATGGACTTTTGAAGAAATCGAGGCAGATGGATAAATTCATTTTGTAAATTTCAATATCTGTTAGAGATTATTGATTTGATTCGTTATCGCTTTAATTTTGCATTTTATTGGATTGTTGCATTGTATAATCCAATTAATTGTCGTAATTTTGCATAGCATGTCGCTCGCAGAGGCCCGATATGGGCATTGAGGGCGGGTGCATTTGACATACGAATAGCGTTTACTCGACGCTCTTTCTTGACTCGCTGGAATCTGGTAAATTCAAGAATCAGTCAA
>CAZASF010000076.1:0-7245 GCA_964487725.1 uncultured Bacteroides sp.
TTGATATCTTGATGAAATTTTAACACTTTTCGCTTGCGCAGGTCCTAGATTTCCGAGGGTTATGTTCTTCAGTCGCAGATAAGAAGCATCCTGGAGATACTTGTCGCTTGTGCGGGTGTTGGAGCCGATGTTGTTTTCCTGGCCGTAGATACGGAACAGAGTAGCATTGGGGTTCTCGGCAACCATGTAGTCGGGGCTATCAGGATCGTAGCTCTTTGCACGCCAGTAGTCGGTCTGGTTGTAGTAAACGGGCCAGAACACACCGTCGGAACCACCTGCACCGAAGGGATAGAGAGCAGCTCCACCGAGAGCATAGTCACGCTTGCCTACACCCTGCAGACGCACGTCAAGGTCAATGCCTTTCCAGTTAACGCCGAAGTTGGCACCGAACTGATAGCGGGGAGTTGAGTTACCGATAATCTTGCGGTCACCGGGGTTGTCAATGGTGTTTTCGCCTGTGGTGATGACGCCGTCGCCGTCAAGGTCAACGAACTTCACGTCACCAGGCTTAACTGTATAACCCTGAATGCTGACAACTCCATCTTTAAGTACCCATGTACCACCTTTGGCTTTTTCGAGGTCAAAGTCGTCGATTGAGTAGTAACCGTCGGCAATGTAACCGTAGATTTCATTGATTTTACGGCCAACAGCCCAGTTGGAGAGGTTACCGGTTGCATTGTTGTACTTGGTGATGGTGGAGAGGTTGTCATAAACGTTGAAACCTACGCGGTAGCTCCAGTCGCCGATGCGATCCTGCCACTGCACGTTGAGTTCCCAACCATCGGTGCGCATGTCGGCAACGTTCTGCAGAGGAGCGGAAGCACCTACAACAGAGGGGAGCTCTGAACCTTCGGCGAGCATGCCTGAAGTAGAGCGGCGATACCATTCGAATGAACCGGAGAAGCGGTTGTTGAACATACGCCAGTCAAGACCTACGTTGAAAGTCTTAACTTCTTCCCAAGTGTAGTTGGCACGGATAAGACCGGGGACGCTGATGAGCGAAACTTTTTCGCCGCCGTCAAGCCATGTGGTTGACTGGCTGATGGACATTGTAGCGATGAATCCGTAGGGGTCGATTGACTGGTTACCGATTGAACCGTAAGATACACGGGGTTTCAATTCGTTAAGCCAAGAGCGGGTACCTTCCATGAAGCTCTCCTGAGTGATGCGCCATGCAGCAGAAACCGAGGGGAAGAAACCGAAGCGGTTGCTCTTGGGGAATTTCGAAGAGCCGTCATAACGTCCGCTCACTGCGAGGAGGTAGCGTTCGTCGAAGTTATAGTTGATACGTCCGAAACCGCCGCGGATGGTGTACTCGGTGAAGTTTTCGCTGATGTTCTTGATACCGGTACCACCGCCGAATGAGGGAACTGTGGTAACAGCCTGACCCTGGATGTTGGCGTAGAGGTAGCTGTACTTGTAGCTTTCCTGGTTGAAACCGAACATAGCGCTCAGGTCATGCTTGCCAAACTTCTGATTCCAGTTGGTGTAGATGTTAAGGGCGTTGTACTTCGTGATTGAAGAGTTGTCGTAGTAAGTATCCTTAGTAGCATCGGTGGGCGATGTTGCAGAAGCCAACTGCACGGTTGCGTAGGTGAGCACGTCAGTGTAGTAGCGCTGACGGAAGTTGGTCTGGTTGTAGGTATATTCACCGGTAAGAGTCCAGCCCGGCATCAGCTTGAAGATTGTCTTGGCCTGAATACGGGGGATAGAATAGGTGTTTCTTCCGGTAGGAGCCATCAGGTAGCTGTTGAGCGGCGAGTCGATGGGGAGGTCAACATCGCTGTTAGCCAAGTATTCGGCGGGCATGTTGCCGCTCACGGGATAGTAGCTGATGAGTCGGGTTGCATACGGGTCGCGGATTGTGTTGGCAAGGAAGCTGCTCTGACGCTGGGTGTAGAACATGGAGAGTTCCTGTGTCCACCATGAGGTCACGTCGCCTGAAACGAATGAGCTTATGGCCTTGCGGGTGAATTTGTCCTTGTCAGTTACAAGAGGACCATTCTCACGGCTGTAGTTGGCAGCCATACGGAAGCGGATTCTTTCAGTACCGCCCTGCATTGAGATGTTGTGATCGGAAAGAGCACCGGTTCCGAGGATACTGCCCTGAACGTTGCTTTCTTTCAGATAATAGATGTGTCCGTCAGTGTGCTTGTAGATACCGTTGTCGAGAACACCGTCGAGTGTACCGGCACGATACTGGCCGATGAGGTCAACCCAAGTGTCGAGGTCACCGTCGCCTGCCCAGTACTGGTTGGAGTAACCGGCTTCGCGATATGCTTCAATATAATCAAGGAGTGAGGCCTGCTCCGGACGGTTGATGGAGCGTTCCCAACCCTGGTTGAAGCTGTAGCTTACGCTGAACTTGGCATCCTTGCCGGGGCGTTTTGTTGTGATGAGCACAACACCACCGGCAGCACGCGCACCATAGATGGCTGCAGAAGCGGCATCCTTGAGCACGGTTACTGATTCGATATCATCGGGGCTGAGCTGATTGAAGTCACCTTCAACGTTGTCAATCAACACGAGCGGGCCACCACCGTTGAGTGAAAGCGTACCGCGGATGTTGAGGCTCTTGCTCTGACCGGGAGTTGAGCTACCGGAGATGTAGAGACCGGGGATGGCACCCTGGAGGGCTGCGGCGGCATTGATGACGGGACGGTCACCGAGCACGTCGTCCATCTTCACCTGAGTAACAGAACCGGTGAGGTCAGATTTCTTCTGGACACCGAAACCAACGACCACAACCTCGTCGAGGTTCGTACCGGCCGTTTCGAGTTTTATCGACAGAGGCTTGCCGTCCCATACTACAGTCACAGGAGTGCAACCTACGTATGTGATCTTGATTTTAGATCCAATGGTTACACCGGGAATTGAAAACTTGCCGTCGATGTCGGTCGATGCACCTGTCTGGGCGCCTTCAACCAGAACAGAAGCACCAATAAGGGGTTCGTCCTGATCATCAACAACAGTTCCTGAACACACCGCCTTCTTAGGGGTCTGTTGCGACAGACCGGGCGACGATGCGGCTCCTTGCGTCTCGGCTGCAGAGGATGTCGGCACTGCGGCAACACTCATTGCAAGCGCAAGAAGAGTTGGATAGATTGCTTTTTTCATGCTTGGTAATGTATAGATAATGAATTGGTTAATTCAGATTAAGGTTAACCCTAACGCACAATATTTAACTTAATTTTATTAACAGGACGCTTGGGTTCTTTGCAAAGTTAAATAATTATTCACTTTTACCCCCCTCTTTAGTTAAAGATTGTTATAAAACGTTTTTTGCTGACATTATTGAATACCTTTGGCTAAAATTAGATTTGCACCAATCATATATCCCCTCCCATGAAACGATTCCTGAAAACAGCAACTGTGCTCGCGGCAGCGGCCATGATGACCGTCAGCATCCACGGCAAGGTTGAACACATACTCCCGAAGCCCAAGGCAGTAGAGTCCTCATCGTCAACGCCTTTCCGGCTCGGAGGCAACGTGAGGCTGACCGACCCCACGTCATGCCTGCTACTGAAAGAGTTTCTCTCCGCACAAGGCTGCACGCCCTCCACATCAGGGCCTGAAATCACAGTAACGCTAATCGACTCAGTGCCCGGCGCCTACAACCATCAGCTGCCTGAGTATCCCGATGAAGCCTACCGCCTGACGGTTACCCCGGAAAAGGTGCTCATCGAAGCCACCACGCCCACCGGAGTGATTCGCGCCACGCAAACGCTCATGCAGATGGCCGAAGGCTACGACAACGGGCCTGCACAACTTGAATCGGTCACCATAACCGACTGGCCGGCATTCAAGCTCCGCGGCTTCATGCACGACGTGGGGCGCTCTTTCGTGTCGCCTGACGAGTTGGTGAAGCAGATAGAGCTCTTCGGACGGTTTAAGGTCAACACATTCCACTGGCATCTGACCGAGAATCAGGCGTGGCGGTTTGCCGTCGAGGCCTATCCGCAGCTCACATCGCCCGAGTCCATGACCCGATACCCGGGCAAGTACTACACCCGCGAGGATTTCCGCCGTGTCAACGAAGCCGCAGCCCTGCATGGCGTGACCGTGATACCCGAAATTGACATGCCTGGCCACAGTGCCGCTTTCGAGAGAGCTATGGGTTTTGAGATGCAGACTCCGCAAGGCAAGGAAGTGCTGAAAAAAGTGCTGGAGGAATTCGCCGAATGCTTCCCCAACGCTCCGTATCTCCACATAGGAGGCGACGAGAAAAGAATCACCGACTCCACGTTCCTGCCGGAGATGACGGCTAAGGTTCATGAGCTTGGCCACAAGGTGATTTGCTGGAACCCCATCCAGGGGGTGAAAATCGACCCGGCCTACGGCTACGACATGACCCAGATGTGGAGCACAGCCGGCAAGAAAGTAGCCGGCATCCCCAACATTGACTGCCGCTACAACTACACCAACCACTTCGATGTGTTTGCCGATCCGGTGGGCATCTATAAGAGCAATATCTACTATTCTACTCAGGGCACACCCGAGATAGCGGGCACCATCTCCTGCCCGTGGAACGACCGCAAACTCCCGTCCGAAACCGACATTGTGCGCCAGAACGGAACCATAGTCAACACACTCGCTTCAACCGAGCGCGCATGGATGGGAGGCGGCAAGGCTTATATTGAAGAGGGGGGCACAACCCTCCCCGCTGAAGGAGAGGAATTTGACGAGTTTGCCGACTTTGAGCGCCGCATCCTCTTCCACAAGGACCACTCGCTCAAGGACGAACCCATCCCATACGTGAAGCAGACCAACGTACGCTGGATGATTACCGACCCGATAGCGCTGGATGCCGACTCAGCCACCGCTTTCGCCAACGTAAGCCCCGCTACAGGCGCGGGAATATACCTGCGTCACACATGGCGCCACATCATACCTACTTTCTACGGCAAGGACTACGGCACCGGCCACAAGGCCTACGCCTACACCTACGTACACTCCCCGGTCGACCAGACCGTAGGCGCGCTCGTGGAATTCCAGAACTATAGCCGCTCAGAGCATGACCGCGCTCCCGACAACGGACAGTGGGACCGCAAAGGCTCCCGGATATGGCTCAACGATGAGGAACTGCTCCCGCAGCCCTGGACCAACGCCGGCAAGGATATTGACAACGAAGTGGAGCTCGGCAACGAGAATTTTTCCGTCAGGCCGCCTCTGCAAGTGCATCTCAAAAAGGGATGGAACAAGGTGATGATAAAACTCCCCTACGTTGACACCCCCGGCATCCGCCTCAACAAATGGATGTTCACCTTCGTGCTGACCGACCCCTCGGGGCGCTACGCTCTCGACGGCATAACATATTCACCCGAAAAACAACTTTAACCCACCACCCGCCTTAAACCATAGACATGGAATCAATCAAACAACTCTACAAGATAGGTCTCGGACCCTCAAGCAGCCACACCATGGGCCCCCGCAAGGCCGCAATCGAATTTCTCAAAATGTCGCCCGGAGCAGCACGGCGCACCGTGACTCTCTACGGCTCCCTGGCCGCAACCGGCAAAGGTCACCTCACGGACAAGGCCATCCTTGACGAACTCGAAAAGGACGCCCACTGCAAGATTGTCTGGGAACCGGAGATTTTCCTGCCGTTCCACCCCAACGGAGTGAAATTCGAAGCCTTTGACGCTGATGGCAACAAAACCGTTGAAGAGACATTCTACAGCATTGGCGGCGGCGACATTGTGAAGGAGGGAGAGAGCCGCGTAAAGGCGAGCGATGTCTATGACATGCACACCATCAAGGCCATCCAGCAATGGTGTGACGAAACGGGCGGCAGCTACTGGGAGTACGTTGACCGCTGCGAGGACTCCGATGTGTGGGACTATCTGCACGAAGTGTGGACCGTGATGAAAGAGGCTGTTCAGCGCGGCATAGAAGCCGAAGGAGTGCTCCCCGGCGGCCTCGGCGTGCGTCGCAAGGCTGTGAGCTACTATGTCCACGCCGCCGGCTATGCCCAGAGCCTCAAGAGCCGCGGACTGGTCTACGCCTACGCTCTCGCCGTCAGCGAAGAGAATGCCTCAGGCGGCAAAATCGTCACCGCCCCCACATGCGGTTCATGCGGCATTGTACCCGCCGTACTGTATCATCTCCACACCTCCAAAGGCTTTTCGGAGCAGCGGATACTGCGCGCCTTGGCCACAGCCGGATTGTTTGGCAACGTTGTGAAGCACAACGCCTCCGTGGCCGGAGCCGAAGTGGGGTGTCAGGGTGAAGTGGGCGTGGCATGCGCCATGGCAGCAGCCGCAGCATCGCAACTCTTCGGCGGCACTCCCGCTCAGATTGAATACTCGGCAGAAATGGGCCTCGAACACCATCTGGGCCTCACGTGCGACCCCGTCTGCGGCCTCGTCCAGATTCCCTGCATAGAGCGCAACGCCTACGCTGCTGCCCGTGCTCTTGACGCCAATCTTTACTCAGCGTTCTCTGACGGACGCCACTCCGTGAGCTTCGACCGCATCGTAGAAGTGATGAAGCAAACCGGCCACGACCTCCCCTCGCTCTACAAAGAGACCTCCCAGGGCGGCCTTGCCGTAATCCAATAGCGCTACCATGCTACCAACGCTATCGCCCCAGTAACATGGTAGCACGGTAACACTGGTGACACTTTATCGCGTGCAAATATAGAAACAGGCACACATTTGCCTGCCTCAGGTAGTATCTTTGTAGTGTGAATCACATACTCCCGCTGGCTTTGACAATATATGTTATATATAATATATATAGGGATAATGTATTCATAAATTAAGAGCCTATCCTATAAGGAATATCGGCTCTGAGGTCACATATCGAGGTGAGATTTTTGTGACTGTCTTGAAGGAACAATGCGGTTGCATTGAGACTGAAAGCAGGTGCGAAAATCGCCCTTGAGATGTGAAGGCGAGTGTTATTCGCAGATAAGACAGACTCGCCAGAATGTATGGTTCCATGGCTCCATTTGATTGAGCAATGGTAATGGTGGTTTATGTCGGCCATTCATTGGCATCTTTATCCGTACTCATCAGTCACAATGCCACCGCATTGCTCTTTCTTCGTACGAACAAATCTGCTCAACGACTGACCGCCTCAGAGCCAATATTCCTTACAGGATAGGCTCTTTACCTAAAATATTCATCAACAAGGTTAGAAGTATGTCCCCCGACACAAAAAAATAGCCAGGGGGACACTCTCTTTTTATGTCGAGTGACACAAGCTTACGCTACAGCACAACACTGCGCTATAGCTACAGCG
>CAZASF010000077.1:0-7064 GCA_964487725.1 uncultured Bacteroides sp.
GTTATGCAGTTTCATACGATATTCCAATTTGAGAGTGTTGGCAAAATTGAATGTTCAATCCCAATCCGGTATTCAGTCAAAGGATTGAGAGAGTTTTTAATGCTTGCTGCGATGTCTTGTTTCCCCACAGCCTCCATTATTGCTCCTGCAATCGCTCTTACGCGAGGTGGATATTTTCGTGACAATTCTGCCAATGTGACAAACTCATTGTATTCAAGATTCGTAAAGATTTCTTTAAGCCTTGAAATTGTTTTTTCTATTGTAGTATCAGGAATTTTCTTTATAAATTTTATAGTGTCAAGGATCTGAAGCAGGTGTACATTTTGTTCATTGATTTCGTTTAGCTGGAGTACAAAGCGAATTTTTCTTCCGTCCCTTGTCGTAGGATCTTTGCGTCTGTTCAATCCAATAAATATTGTAGAGGAAAATTGCGATGTCAATCCCATTGAATCCCATATTGAATAATCGGTAAGGTATCCCACCAATTTGCCGTTATCATACAATATGTCTTTAACCAGTTCCTCCGTCGAAGGGGGAACCGGACCAAGGATTGACGTGCGTGGTCGATAATACCTGCCGTTTGTAATCTTAACCAGTGTGCCGTCTTTAACCATACGGCCAAGTTTAACCTTGATGTTACTCCACCAATCAGCAGGCAAATCAAGATCCGATATTGAAAATATCCGATCTGAACCCAATGCGTCAACACGTCTTGCTATTTCTTTGGCTGCTGTCATTCTCGTTCTTTTAATATTTCAACCGCAAAGTTAATAAAATGTTCCGTATTCCGTGCGGTTTACAGAACATTTTTGTAAGTTTTATGTAAAGCAATGCACTCTCCCACTACTATTACAATCGTAACGATGATTACATCCATAAATCGCAAACCATTCTCAGTAGTCAAGGAGACGACCATTGTCATTCCAGTCGCCTATCATTATTCCTTTCTCAGAAACTTCTATGAGTTTTTGCAACCGCTTTTGGTAATTTCCATGTCTTCCACGGTTTTTCTCATTGTGGATTTTGTCAATTCTCACCCTTTGATAGAGGGGGGTGGAATGACTTGAAATTTTTCAAGGCTCGCCTGTTCTTTTTGAAAGATTCCTCCACTTCCGGATACCATGGAAAATTTAGGTGGGTAGGACGGTGAGATATCGGGCTGATAACGAGGGGCTGCAGATGGAACGGTTGCTATGGGATAGACGACCCTACATGCATCCGGAAATTTCGATTCGCCGCAAATTTGCGGTGAATATTTTGTGGTTTCACCGCAAATCACTAATTTCGCGATATGAGACGCGTAGCAAAACATAGTATTTATATATGGCAGAATGAGGATTGGCCGATGTTCCGCTGGGACTCTGATGTATTGATTGAGCCGTTGAGCCGGCTCAGTCGATTACATGGGCTGTTAAATGGAAGGATGTCGATGCTCGGATTTAATGAGAAGGGGAGGTCATTGTTGTCGGTAATGACTGATGATCTGATTGGGACTTCGGAGATTGAAGGTGTGAAGCTCAGTCCTAATTCGGTTCGTAGCAGTATTGCCCGACGTCTCGGGATAGAGGGCTATGGAATGCTGGAGACGGACCATTATGTGGAAGGGTTGGTTGACGTGATGATCGATGCGGTGCTCAACAGTAGTAGTCCATTGTCCGATGAGCGGATATTTGGATGGTACGCGGCATTGTTCCCTTTGGGGAGAAGCGGTATGCAAAAAATCACTGTTGGCGATTGGCGGAAAGGAGCCGCCCCCATGCAGGTTGTTTCAGGCGCATTGGGGCATGAAAAGGTTCATTATGAGGCACCTCCGTCAGGAAATGTTCCGGCTGAGATGAAACGGTTGATTGAATGGTGTAACTCAGCCAATCTGTCTCCTTTCATAATGGCTGCAGTGGCACATCTGTGGTTCGTGACGATTCATCCGTTTGATGATGGGAATGGCAGAATAGGCCGCACACTCATTGATATGCTTTTATCCAGAAGTGACGAGGATCCGGTGCGATATTACAGTGTGTCGGCTGAGATTAACCGTAGCAAGAAAGCGTATTACGAAGTCTTGGAAAGGACACAGAAGGGCGACATTGACATTACGGAGTGGATACTTTGGTTTTTCAGTTGTATGGAGAATGCTATAGTAAGAGCTTCCGGAATGGTTGAGCGGACATTGCAGAAGGCAACATATTGGGACAAGTATCGCAATTTTGACATAAACGAGCGGCAGCGCAAGGTTGTCAACCGTTTGTGGGATGGGTTTGATGGGAAATTGACATCCGCTAAATGGGCGAAGATTTGCAGATGTTCTCAGGACACTGCACTGCGTGACATCAATGGTCTTATAGCTAAAGGAATGCTCCGGAAAAGTGGAGAGGGTGGGCGCAGTGCCAACTATCTTCTGCCGGAGTAATCAATGCTCAGAGGTTGTGGAAATGTTTGGAGCGGAGGGATGCAAGGGGAGTTTCGGCTATGAGGCGTGCGGCTTGTTGTGCCGTGTCGGGCTGGAAATATGGATTGGGGGTTGAGGCAGCTTTCCGGCGGGTCTCCGGTTGGAGTGCGCAGTTAATAGCCCGGGTAATGGACTCTGCATCGGCCGGGCAGTTGATTACGGAGGCGGAGGCGAGGCGCCCTTTTTGGCGGTCGCCGATGTTGACCGTGGGGATGCCCATGGAGGGGACTTCAATGATGCCGCTTGAGGAATTTCCCACAGCGGCGCCTACATAGTGAAGTGCTGATAGATAGCGTTTCATGCCGAGCGAGGGCACAGCGGCAACGCGTCCGGGGCGGGCCGCGGCATAGCTCTGCAGCATGTCAATTATTACTGCCCCGCGGGCATCGTTGTTGGGGTAGGTGAATATGACGGTTGACTGTGGGAAGCAATCAAGGGCATTGAGCAGGGATTGGAACTGTTCGGCGGGTGATTCGTCGGCGGCTGTCACGGGGTGGAATGTAACCAATAGTGAGCGGCGATCAATCGTGATGCCAAGCTCTTGCTCCAGCTCCTCTTTGGGAAGGGGCTCGACGGCAAGGACGTTGGCCACTCCGATGGCTCCAATGTTGAACACGCGGTCGGGCGATTCGCCCATCTGGATAACTCTTTGCCGGTGGGGCTCGGCGGAAGTGAGGTGAAGGGCCGACAGCTTGGTCAGTGCATGGCGAATGGAATCGTCAATGGCTCCTTCGGAGATTTCGCCGCCATGGAGGTGGACAATGGGGATGCGCATGATGACGGCTGCCGATGCAACAGCAAGAAGTTCGTAGCGGTCGCCAAGAATTACAACCATGTCAGGCTGCAGGACCTCGAAAGCCGAGGCCATACCCTCAAGACAGCGGCCGGTGGCACGTGCGGTATCGGCGGTGGAGTCGGAGGCTGCTTCCATGGGCACTTCTGCGCTGACGGTGAATCCATCTTTGCGGATGCTGTCAACGGTGTGGCCGTAGCGGTCAATGAGGTGCATGTTAGTGGCTATTATCTGCAGCTCCACATTGGGACGTGCGGCCAGCAGCCGGGCTATGGGACTAAGAAGGCTCCATTCAGCACGGGAGCCGGTGACGATGCAGACGCGGCGGCGGATTGGGTTGGTTGTGTTCATGATTTGCGGATGAGTCGGAAAAGTTCGCCGAACCAAAGGACGAATGAAGTCAGGGATATTATCAGAAGCCAGTCAACGAGGCGGAGCGGCTCCACGTTGAAAAATTCACCGCCGGCACTCACTATTAGGATTTGCCCTATGAAGATTATGGCGACAATAAGGCAGAATCCGCCGCAATGCCTCAGATGGAGGGCGGAAGCCCCGGTCCCGAAGGCTCGGGCGTTGAACATGTTCCAGAACTGAAGGAACACGAAGGTGGTGAAAAACAGCGACAGCTCGTAGGACGACAGTCCGGAGTTGATTGCTGACATGGCTACCTTTGAGGCATCGGCAAGCGAATGTATGTCAGTGTGTTCGAGGAAGTAGAGGAAGGCGAGGAGCAGGAGGAAGAAGAGCCCTCCGGTGCCGATAATTGAGCGCCACATTGCCCGGGTAATGATGAATGCCGACCGGCTGCGCGGCTTCTCGCGCATCACGGATGCCGATGGCGGAAGCGAGGCGAGGGCCATTGCGGCGAAGGTGTCCATGATGAGGTTGACCCACAGCATCTGGGTTACCGTTAGCGGCGATTGCATTCCCATGAAGGCCCCGAAAAGGACAATAAGACAGGCCACTACGTTGACTGTCAGCTGGAAGAGAATGAACCGCTGTATGTTGCAGTAGAGCGATCGCCCCCACATCACGGCAAGGCATATAGATGAGAAGGAGTTGTCAATAATGGTGATGTCGGAGGCTTCTTTAGCCACTGATGTGCCATCGCCCATTGAGAGCCCGACATGGGCCGTTTTCAGTGCCGGAGCATCGTTTGTCCCATCGCCGGTCACGGCTACAACCTCACTCGAAGCCTGAAGAGCTTCCACGAGTCGTTTCTTGTCCATGGGGCGTGCGCGGGCAATTATTTTCAGGGCGCCGGCGCGGCGTTGTAGTTCGCTGTCGGACATGGCGGCAATTTCCGGTCCGGTAGTGATGTTGGCATCGGAGTCGACAGTGTCGTCCCAAAGTCCAATCTGCCGGCCTATTTCCTTTGCGGTGCCGGGAGTGTCGCCTGTCACAATCTTCACCCGGATGCCGGCTCCGAGCACTTGCCTTACGGCATCGGGAACATCGGGGCGCACGGGGTCGGATATGGCGGCAATGCCGAGGAATGTCAGGTTTTTTGCTGCTATTTTGCCGTCAAGAATCGTGGCGTCGTCATCTTCTAAGATTTGGTAGGCGAAACCAAGTGTGCGCATGGCTTGAGCCTGATACTGCGCGAGAAGAGCATCAAGTTCGGCGCGAGTAATACCGGCACGATTGTTACATAGGTCAAATACAATCTCGGGAGCTCCTTTTATATATAGTATGCGGCTACCGGCCGGGGTGCTGACAACCGTGGCCATGTACTTGCGTTCGGTGGAGAAAGGAAGCTCCTCGGTGACGGTTACGTCGTTGCGGAGCGTGCGGTAATCAACCCCACGGTCGCGTAGCCAAAGCAGCAGCGCCCCTTCGGTGGGGTTGCCGAGCACCGAAGGCTCTCCTGCCGACAGGTCGAGCCGGGCGGTGGAGTTTACGGCCATTCCCTGCAGAATCACCTCGTTGGGCGGATTGCCGAAAAAGTCGGTGCGATAGACCTGCATGCGGTTCTGCGTCAGGGTGCCGGTCTTGTCGGTGCATATCACTGTGGTAGCGCCCATCGTTTCGCAAGCGTGCATACGGCGGACAAGGTTGTTGGTTCTCAGCATGCGGCGCATGGAGTAGGCAAGCGAGAGGGTGACGGCCATCGGAAGCCCTTCAGGGACAGCGACAACAATAAGAGTTACGGCAATCATGAAAGTCTGCAGCAGGTAAGCCAGGAATGAGAGCCAGTCAAAAGGGATGTTGATGAAGTACATGACTACGCGTGTCACAACGATCAGGGCTGCAATGGCGTAGGATGCAAGGGTTACGAGTTTTCCGAGCCGGTCAAGTTGCTCGTCGAGGGGGGTGCGGACGCTGTTGTCAATCTGCGCGGCCACGAAGACTTTGCCGTTTTCCGTGCGGTCGCCCACGGCTGTCACCTTCATAAGGCCGTGACCCTCCATGATCTTGGTTCCGCGCATGGCATGGTCGGAGGGGAATGTGGCGTCGTTGTCAAAGTGGGCCGGGTCGGTTGTCTTATGGCATATAGGCTCGCCTGTGAGTGACGATTCGTCAATGTTGAGTGACATGGCTTCAAGTAGCTGTCCGTCGGCAGGAACCTCATCGCCGGTGTTAAGGATAACAATGTCGCCCACTACGATGTCTTTTTTCGGGACCTGAATGGGGTTGCCGTTGCGAATGACCTGCACCGGCTCGTCATCGTTCACCTTATTAAGTATTTCAAATTCGCGGTCGGCCTTGAATTCGAAAATGAAGGCGAGTCCGGTGGCAAGGAGTATGGCCATGAAGATGCCAACCGGTTCGAAGAACACTGCAGGTCCCTGGCTGAGCCCCCAATATTCGTAGCACGATATGCCTATTGACATAGCGCCGGCTACCAGCAGAATCATTATCAGCGGGTCCTTGAACTTGCTGAGGAAGCGACTCCAGAGCGATTCTCTTTCGGGAGGAGTCAGGATATTCGCCCCATTGGCAATGCGGCTTTCTATGACTTGAGCGTCGGTAAGACCTATGGACTTGCGGGTGTCAAACATAATCTGTGATTATCGTGCAAATATAATAATAAAAAGCCTTACGGGGCACTTTGTTCGGTTTATATTTGCCGGACGGCGGTAAGAAAAGCCGGATTGCAAGCGATTATTTGTAGTTTGAACGGAAGTGTATGCTAAAAGGTGACAAAGTGTAACCAAAATGGCGACATTGTAGTAAAAAAGTTAGAAAAATAAAGAAAAATGTAACTGAGTTGCGATAAAAATAGTGAATTTTTGATGAATTTTTTTGTAATCTTACAAATAAGTCTTACATTTTGCAATGTACAAGTATCAGACGAAGATAATAAGAACGAACATTTTAGAACATCCCTGTATACACTTTACAACATGTTATCCGTAGGCTATGTCGCGAGACACGGCCTACGTTTCTTTTGCGGGGGGCTATGTGGGTGAGGCGGTCGCTATAGGATAGGCGGCCCTATATTTGTTGCGGTATTGGATATTTCAGTATGTCAAGGTGCTCTTTGCCATGATTTTTGGAGGGGCGGTCATGGCGCCGCTTAGGGGAGAAAGACCAGTGGGTCGAGTGTCGTGGGTTCTTTTGGCGGTTTTTCGCGGCCGGAGGCATCAGATGGGATGTGGACCGTGATAGTGCGGCCCTGTGTGGTACCGTCCGGATTGTCGGGCGGTTCCGCCTCGGAGGGAGTGATTGAAGGTATGGGGTTGGTGGTCCGACGGAGTTCGTTGGTGAAGGTGTTGACACGCATTCGCGGGTGTGGTGTGCCGTGGATAACGAGCAACGTGCCGGGACCATCATAGATTATCGGAGAGACGGAGCGGAGTATGCGGGTAAGATGTCGGCCTT
>CAZASF010000078.1:0-6882 GCA_964487725.1 uncultured Bacteroides sp.
TGAACCGGGTAAGGGTATTATGCGATTATATATTTTTTAAATGAAAGAGCCGTGTAATCCTGTTGCATTCCGAGTTCCTGACGCAGGAAGGCTGATGTGGGCGAATCAGTCTGTGCCACTTCCTCCGGTGTGCCCTGCGCTATGATGCGCCCTCCCTTCTCGCCTCCTCCGGAGCCCATGTCAATCAGGTGATCGGCAGCTTTTATCACATCGAGATTGTGTTCTATGACCAGAACTGTATTGCCCTTGTCAACGAGCCTGTTGAACACTTTCAGCAACACCCGAATATCCTCAAAATGCAGTCCGGTAGTGGGCTCGTCAAGGATGAAAAGAGTTTTGCCTGTGTCGCGTTTGGCTAACTCCGTGGCGAGTTTCACTCGCTGGTTCTCGCCTCCCGACAGCGTGCTCGATGGCTGTCCGAGTTTGATGTAACCGAGCCCGATGTCCTGGAGCACCTTTATCTTCTTCAGTATTCCGGGGATGCCTGCAAAGAATTCCACGGCCTGATTAATTGTCATGTCAAGGACATCGGCTATGGACTTTCCCTTGAAACGCACCTCAAGAGTCTCGCGGTTATAACGTTTGCCGCCGCATACTTCACACGGTACGAGAACGTCCGGCAGAAAGTTCATCTCAATCGTGCGGTAACCATTGCCGGAGCAAGCCTCACAGCGGCCGCCCTTAACGTTGAAAGAGAATCGCCCCGGCTTGTATCCGCGGATTTTTGCCTCCGGCAGATTGACGAACAGGTTGCGGATGTCGGAGAACACTCCGGTGTATGTGGCCGGATTTGAGCGTGGTGATCGTCCGAGCGGAGTCTGGTCAACGGTGACAACCTTGTCAATGTTCTCAATGCCTTTAATCTCACTGTAGGGCAGGGGGGCTTTGAGCGAGCGGTAGAAGTGCTGTGAAAGAATGGGCTGCAGGGTGTGGTTGATAAGGGTGGATTTGCCTGAACCGCTGACTCCGGCCACTACGGTGAAAGTGCCCAGAGGGAGCTCGAAATCCACATTTTTCAGGTTGTGGCCTGTGGCTCCCGTGAGTGAGAGTGTCTTTCCGTTGCCCTTGCGGCGTTCGGCGGGAATTTCTATGCTGCGCGCCCCCGAAAGATAGTCGGCGGTGAGGGTGCCCGATTTAAGCATTTGGGCAGGGGTTCCTTGAAACACCACCTCGCCGCCCTTACGTCCGGCCAGAGGACCGATGTCAACCACATAGTCGGCCTCGACCATCATTTCCTTGTCATGTTCCACAACGATGATGGAGTTACATGCATCGCGCAGCTTTTTCAGCGATGTTATCAGCCTGTTGTTGTCGCGCTGGTGCAGCCCTATGGACGGTTCGTCAAGGATGTAGAGCACGTTAACCAGTTCTGAACCAATCTGGGTGGCCAACCGTATGCGTTGGCTTTCGCCTCCGCTTAGTGTGGCCGAAGCACGGTCAAGCGAAAGATATTCCAGCCCCACATCAACGAGAAATCCCAGGCGGGAGCGGATTTCCTTCATAATTTCGGCGGCAATGGTTCGCTCTTTATTGTCGAGGCGTTCCTCCACGGTCCGGCTCCATTCATATAGCCGGTTGATGTCCATAGCCGCGAGCGAGGCAATGTCGTGGCCATCCACGAAGAAGTGAAGGGCTTCGCGGTTAAGGCGTTTGCCTTCGCATTCTGGGCACACGGTACGGCTGAAAAACTGTCCGCCCCATTTGCGGGCCGCGGCTCCGGCATCTTCATCAAGTTGCATCTCGAGGTATTTTGCCAGGCCTTCGTAGGTAAATGAGTAGCGAGCCGAATATGTGTCGCCTCCAAGCGAGAGCCGTTCGGCGGTACCGTTTATAATGTCATCAATGGCCTCCTGCGGAATCTCGCCTACGGGAGTTTTCAGCGTGCAGCCGTATTTTTTGCATATAGCTTCTATCTGGCGGAAAATCATGGAGTCGCGGTAGCGGCCCAGCGGAGCTATACCCCCGGCGTGGATTGACAGTTTCTCATCAGGAAAAACCTTGGCACGGTCCACTATTGACACATATCCAAGCCCCTTGCATCGCAGGCAGTAGCCCTGGGGTGAGTTGAATGAAAAGTTATGTGGCGCCGGTTCGCGGTAAGAAAGGCCCGTGGTTGGATCCATGAGCTGTTGCGAAAACTGGTAGACCGTGTCAGAATCCACATCGTAGACCATCAGCTGCTTGTCGCCTTGACGCAGGGCCTCCGTGATGGTGTCGCGCAGGCGGGTTTCGTCCTTGGCGTTGACTTTGAGGCGGTCAATTACAGCCTCTATGGAATGGTTCTTATAGCGGTCGAGTTTCATTCCCGGAGTAATCTCCTTCAGGTGCCCGTCGACTCTCACTGTAAGATAACCTTTCTTGCGTATGGTTTCGAAAAGCTCGCGGTAGTGTCCCTTGCGGTTCTTCACCAAAGGCGCAAGCACGTAGATTTTGTGACCCTCGAAGCGTTCCAGAATCAGGCTCAAAATCTTCTCCTCAGTGAATTTCACCATCGGCTCGCCTGACAGATAGCTGACAGCGTGACCTATGCGAGCGAAGAGAAGACGGAGAAAGTCGTAAATCTCGGTCGTTGTGCCTATGGTGCTTCGCGGGTTGCGGTTCACGGTCTTCTGCTCAATGGCTATTACCGGGCTGAGCCCGGTTATTTTGTCAACGTCCGGACGCTCCATGTTGCCGATCATGTTGCGGGCGTAGGCCGAGAAGGTCTCTATGTATCTGCGCTGTCCCTCGGCATATATGGTGTCAAAGGCCAGCGATGACTTCCCCGAACCTGACAGTCCGGTAATGACTGTCAGCGCATTGTGAGGGATGCTCACGTCAATATTTTTGAGGTTATTTACGCGGGCACCGTAAACTTCAAGTGATGCTTTGCTCATCTGTTTACCCAATTCTTGTTGTAGGTTTGGTTTTTAATGGTTGAACGGTGCATGGATTTTTCGGTGGGAATCTTCACCTTGTACACCTTGCCGGTCTTGTTCGGGAGTGACTTGGCGCGTATCCATGGATTATGGTCGCGGAGGGTCATGTAGTCAGTTCCGTTATCTTTGGCCCATTTCTGCCAGTCGTCAACCGGCGAGTTCACTTCCATAATTCTGTATTCAAGCGGCTGATATAATTGGTCGGCCGAGAGGATGTATCCGTAGTCGGCGGGTTTCTCCAGAATTTTCTTCATGGCAAGGATGCGGAACATGTAGCGCGACGTTTCCTCTACGAGCCACAAATCGAATGCCGAGTTTGTGCCTTGCGCGTTAAGCTCCGATGATATGCGTCCGGGACCTCCGTTGTAGGATGCAGCCGCTGACTCCCAGTTGCCATATTTTTTGTAGACTCCCTTCAGGTATCGTGCAGCGGCGCGGGTGGATTTCTCCACGTCATAGCGTTCGTCCACATAATCGTTTACCTCCAGCCCGTACTCCTTTCCGGTTGCGGGCATAAACTGCCAGAACCCGGCAGCTTTTGCCGGCGATAGAGCCCGCGGGTTAAGGTTGCTCTCCACGCATGCCAGATATATAAGGTCCTCGGGCACGCCCTCCTCCTTCAGTATAGGCACCATCACCGGGAAATACCGGTTGGCTCGCTTGATTGTCAGCAGCGTGTTTCCGTGGGTATAAGCCATGGATGTCAGCTCCCTGTCAAGTCGCTCAAACATGTCTATGCGGTCAAGGTCAATTTCCTGCCCTGCAAACTCCATTGTCTTCGGAGTCTTGGGATTTCTCACTGCAGCCAATGGGGTGGGGTGGGCTGCTGATAGCTCCACCCATGGAGTGATGGCGATAAGAGAGGCTCCCAGTATGTATGTAAAAATTTTGTTCATCTTCTTTTCTTGTTTTGCGTGTGAAACACCGATTTTATAAACACAAAATATTTATATAAACAAAATATCCTCATAAAATATCACGCAAGCAATCTCGGCGATGCTTGCGTGAATTGGATGATGATTGTTTTCTTAATTACTATTTTGCAAATGTTGATTGGTATAGAAGTGTTGTATATTTTGTAGGCTTATTATCTAAACGAGAATGATTTCTGATGCAAAAGTATACTGGCGATGTAACGATGAAGTTACTCTTGTGTTACATTGTTGTTACACCATCCTCTTACCACTACTATTTAACTTTAATTCACGTTTAGAAGCCAAATTCAGTATCCGATAGTCGTCTTGGCCAGACAATGAGTATCAATAAGAACTTCATTATTGACAATTGTTGTCAGTTGACTTTTTTGAGTGTGAAGAGGAATTCAAGCCCACCCTTGCTGCGGTTGTAGACTGAGATTGCACCGCCCAGCGAGTCAATGGTGTTCTTGACAATGGGCAGTCCGAGGCCGGTTCCTCCCGACTTGCGCGAGCGACCCGCATCCACGCGGTAGAAGCGTTCAAAAAGGTGAGGAATATGCTCCTCGTCCACTCCCTTGCCATTGTCCCAGAACGAGAAGGTGTAGAATTTTGCTGATTCTGACACGAGATTCATACCCGCTTTCGTGCCCCCTGAATGCAGTACGGCGTTTTTTATCAGATTGTTTATGGCGCTGGTCAGCAGATTGGCGTTGGCATAGACCGTACACTCCAACGGAATGTTTATCTCAAATTTGAGATCGCCAAGAGCTCCCGCCTGCAGGAGGTCATTGTGGACCGTGTAGACCAGATCATGGATGTTTATCTCGGTGAAGTTGATTTTGCCTGCTCCGCTTTCGAGTCGGGTCATGGTTGAAACATCGTTGAGCAGCGAACAGAGGCGCTCCACGTTGTCGAGGGCGCGCTGCAGGAAGTAGTGCTGGGTTTGCGGGTCCATATCCTCCGATGAAAGAACCGTCTCGAGGTAGCCTCGAATCACACCTACCGGGGTTTTCAGCTCGTGGTTTATATTGTTGGTAAGCTGATGCTGCACGCGGCCTTTCTCCTCTATGGCGTGGATGGCCACGGCATGTTCACGCTCGCTACGCCGGTTGGCTTCTACGCGGCTTTCATAGAGCTTGATGATGTCGCGTGATATGTCGCCCAACTCATCGTGCCCGAGGCGGCGCTCGTCAATCTTGAAGTCAGGATTGTTGGCATTGCGTGCAAATTCACGGAGCACCTTGAGGTTGTTGACAATAAAACTTGTGGAGAAGTAGGCGAGAATGGTAACTGCGAGAAGTGACAGCAGTAATATCGTAATGAGAAGGGTATCGTCAACTCTCAGTGCATCCGAAATGGAGGCAGTCCAAGGCATTGCCGTGTGTATAATCACGTTGCCATCGGCGCTTTTGGTCACCTTGTAGAAGTATACCTTGTTCTCGGCGTTAGTCTGGATGGCACCCTGGGTAGTGTTGTTGAGTATGGCCTCGTTGGGCGTCTTGAACGGACGTCCTATAGCATAGAGCAGCTGGTCATCGGCATCGTAGGCGCTGATCTTTATCTGGTCAAATACTGAATTGTCAAGATAGTTGCGGATAAAGTTCAGAAACGGCTTTATGTCGTCGTTGCGCTCGTAAGCAGCTATGATACGGGAGTTGATGAAGTTGAGCTGATGGTTGATAACGCTTTTCCTATACTCAATCTCATGCTGATACTGAAAAGCTATCAGTATGCCAACAACCACCCACATTGCCAACACAACGGGGAGAAAAATGCGCCAGCGTATGCTATTCTTTAAACCCATAGCCGAATCCCAGACGTGTTACAATATAATTTCCGTATTCGCCTATCTTCTTACGGAGTCGGGCTATGTTAGTGTCTATTGTTCGGATTGTCACCACAACGTTGCTATCCCATATTTTCTCTATCAGTTCTTCGCGCGAGTAGATGCGGTTGCGGTGGGTCAGGAAAAAGAGGAGTATGTCATACTCCGTACGGGTCAGATTCAGCTCTTTGCCGTCGAGATAGCCGAGTTTGTCATTACGATCTATACGCAGCCCCTTGAACGTCACGTCGGCATCAAGATTGCTCTTATTCAGCATGGGAGCCTGCGCTGCCATGTTGCTGCGACGGAGCACCGAGCGCACGCGTGCCAGCACCTCTCCAATCACGAAAGGCTTCGTTATATAGTCATCGGCTCCTATGTTCAGCCCCGTCACGGTGTCATCTTCTCCGTTGAGCGCCGAACAGAATATTATGGGCGTGAATTCCGTAGCCGGATTGCTACGCACTCGCTTGGCAAAGTCAAAGCCGCTGAGAGTCTCCATCATTATGTCGACTATCATCAGCTGATATGTTGTAAGGTCCATGTCAAGAGCTTCTTCAGCACTGTAGGCGCAGTCCACGTTGTAGCCTGCTTTCTCCAGGTTGAACTTCAGGATCTCACACAGAGCTTCTTCATCGTCAATTACAAGTATTTTTTCGTTCATCTGATCAAAGATTTTCTGAAATGTCAGGTGATTTGTTTACACTTTCTGTTTTTAGTCACGCAAAATTACGAAACGCGCAATAAAATATAAGGTTAAATATTGTTAAATATGGTCTTGCTCAAAACCAAATCGTCAACATCGCGTTATAGAGTTATAATTACTATATTGCACTGTGTTTTTTTCATGGTATTAGATTTAAGGTTAAAGATTCATCGGCTGTCGTGAGATAGCCGATTTCTTTTTTTCACTTCTTGCTACGCGCCATTGAGTTGATATAGTGAATAGGAAAGTGGTGAGTAGAATTTTTCCCTGCTTGCAAGGGCGACTACCCTGTAGCGACTGCTCTACTCGCATGCTCCGTGCTATCAGCCTGGTAGCTCACTGTCTCGCCTGCATGGTTGCGCTGTAGGCGCATTTTAATTGTAGCCGCGGCCACGCCGCGCCCTGCGTTCATCATCATTCAGTACTTCGGAGGGGTATCGTCCGCAGGACGATGATCTCTCGTAACTTTTACCTTTGCAGCGAGATTCAGAGTTAACATTTGCTTTCTGAATTGTT
>CAZASF010000079.1:0-6846 GCA_964487725.1 uncultured Bacteroides sp.
ATGATTTCGGCATCGCTCTTGCCGCGGGGAGAGAAGTCAGAGCCGCCTTTGGCTCCACCCATGGGGAGTGTGGTGAGCGCGTTTTTGAAAGTCTGCTCAAAGCCAAGGAATTTCAGTATGGAGAGGTTGACTGACGCATGGAAACGGATACCGCCTTTGTACGGGCCAATGGCATTGTTGAACTGAACGCGGTAGCCGATGTTGGTCTGCACTTCGCCACGGTCATCGGTCCAGGTTACACGGAAGGTGAAAATGCGGTCAGGCTCCACCATGCGTTCAATAATCTTAGCTTTCTCAAATTCAGGGTGCTGGTTGTAGACATCCTCTACACTCATCAGGACTTCCCTTACAGCCTGCAGATACTCTTTCTCTCCGGGATGCTTCATCTCAAGAGAGCTCATGATTTTATTAATATCCATGATATATTGAATTTTGATGTGATTATTAATGGTATTAGTAGTTCAGTTGCAAATATAGTGAATATTATCTGAGCAGTGGATTAAAAAACAGCCTTAAATTTAGTTAAATTCAAGGCTGCCATTAGCAATTTGCTATGTATTACGTCATTTCTTCGTTTTTTTCTTTGAGGTAGAGCTCGTTGATTTGGTTGACTTGGAGGACTTGGTTGACTTTGACGAGCTCGTTGTCTTCTTGGACTTGCTTGACGAAGTGGTTGTTGACTTCGACGATGTGGGGAGTTTCAGCTTGTCGCCCGGGTGCAGCATGGTCTGGTCTTTCTTCATGCCGTTGGCCTTACGCAGTGCATCGACTGTCGTACCGTTGCGCTTGGCTATCTTCTCAAGGCTATCGCCGCTCTTCACGCTGACTTCCTTAGGCTTGGCCGGAGTTTTCTTAGCGGTTGTCTTGGAGCTCTTTGAAGTGGTTTTAGAGGCGTAGCCGCTGCTCTTGTACTTCTCGGAGTTACGCTGGGGAACGGCGCGCTGTGTCTTGCTGCTGGTATACGTGTTATACGAAGCGGTTTCAGTCGGAGCCTTCACGCTGGAGGTTGTCACGTCAGCCGAAGTATCGGTCCGGCTTGACCGAGTGTTGACGGTAGCCACAGTGTTGCGCTGGCGAATCTCTATTACGAGCTGGTCACCCTCACGCACTTTGCCTCGGCGAAGGTTGTTCCAATGCTTTATGTCCGTGGCGCTGACTCCGTAGGCTTTGGCTATGGAACCGAGGTCCTCACCGCGGCCCACAGTGTGGGTTTTCTTGATAACCTCGTCAGTATTGACGGCAGCCACGAGTTGTGCATCAGCATTCTCCGGGGCAGTCTGACCGTCGGCCACAACAGCCTCTTCGGCGTCGCCCTCTTTCTTGCGGGGGCCTATCTCCACCGTTGTGCGCGGATTATACTTGCTTTCCTCGTAGGCCATGATTGCATCGCGGCTCGAAATGTAGCTCAGCACCTGCTGGGATGGGAGAGTGAGTATGTAGGGATGGCTCTGCGATCCGGGAATCACATCGCGGCGATATTGCGGATTCAGCATGCGGATTTCGTCGACGGGGATGTTGAGCACGTTGGCAATCTGGTTGAAGTGGACGCGCTCACGAATCTCCACGGTGTCAGTAATCAGCGGACGCTTCACCACCGGACGGTGAATGCCGTAGTCGTCATGATAATTCATCACATAGTTGGCTGCTATGAATGCGGGGAGATAGCCGCGAGTCTCCGAGGGGAGGTAGCTGTAGATTTCCCAAAAGTCGGAGTTGGCCTCTCCGGCACGGCGGCGCGCCTTGTTGACGTTGCCTGGGCCGCAGTTGTAGGCTGCTATGGCAAGTGACCAGTCACCATATATATTATATAGCTGCTTGAGGTATTTGACGGCCGCACGCGTTGATTCAAGGGCAGCGCGACGCTCATCGACGAGCGAGCTGACTTCCAGCCCGAGACCCTTTGCGGTTGCCGGCATCAGCTGCCACAGACCGGTGGCTCCTGCGCGCGAAACGGCGTTGGGGTTGATAGCGCTCTCAATCACGGGCAGATACTGGAGTTCAAGAGGCATTCCCTCCTTTTCAAGTTCCTCAACAAACATGCTTCCGTAATAATCGTGGAGTGCGAGCATATTCGACACGAGGCTGCGGCGTTTGCCGATATACATGTCGATGAACTTACCCACCACCGGATTGTAGGGCAGTTCTATGCCTGAATGGATTTCCGACAGCTTGCGGGTGTACTCCGCATCATTTCCGAGCTTATAGTCCTTGGAGTTGGGGCGGGTGTCGGTATAGTTCTTGAGGAAGAAGTTTTCCTCAAGAGCGCGGCTCTGTGTTTCAAAGCTCTCAGGCGGGCGCACATTGTCATCGCGCAATGAATGCTTTATGTCAAGGACTGACGGCACCGGTTTCGGCGAGGGTGCAGCAAGGGCAGAGGCTGCCGAAATGGCGAGTATCGCTGCTGTTAGTAGGTGTCTCATGATCTTTCAGGTGGTTAAAGGGTTAGAAGTTAAACGCCAGTTGGAGCCCGAGTATAGGCATTGCCCGCTGCGGGTCCCGGATGAGAGCCGGCGAAACTTGCATGGAGAGGTCTGGAGAAATATCGAAATTTGACAATGAGGCGTCAACGTAGGCATCGACCATCGAAATAAGGTAGACGCCGACCATACAGATTATACACAGGTCGCGGTTGCGGCGGAAATAATCCTTGCGACTCTTCAACACCCTTTGAAGCCAAGCGCTGTCAAGACTGCTCTCGGATGTGTTGGGTGGGAAAAAGTCCATGTATGAGTTGGTTGACGGGTCATCGTCCATAATGTCAGTGTAGGCGCGGCTGTAGTCGCTGAGCATGCCGTTGTTCCACGATGCGCCGTAGCCAAGGCCGAGGAATGCGCCCACAACGATGGGGAGCTTCCAGTAACGGCGGTTATATATCTGCCCGAGTCCGGGACACAGTGCGGAGAGCCACACGGCTCGTGTAGGGTCAGGGGTGAATATCTTGACAGCATCGGGATTTGGCTTGTTGACAACAACGCTGTCGTCAAACAGGGCGGTCATCGAGGATGAGTTGACAATCTTCAGCGTATCAACAGGGGTGAATCTGACAGTGTCGCCGTTGACGTTGAATTCCACCTCTTCCAGTTCAGCCGGAAGTTTGACCGGCTCGGGGCCGAGAGGAATGGTGTCAGGCAATTGCGGCAGAGGGTTCTCAACAACTGTTTCAGGCACGGATTTCAGCTTAGTCAAATTTGCTGAAAAAATGTTAAGGGGCATGAACAGCACGATAAATACCATGCCGAGGACCGCATATTCCATATTTGACGCTTTCCGTCCTATACGTTGCACCTTTTGCCTTTCTATTCATTTACTCGGCTATAATTCAGAGGCTTATGCTTAGTTTGAATCAATAATTCCCAATAGCCGATCAGTTGTCGTGAGGTTTTAGATTGTCAAAGATAGTAATTAATCTTTCAAGTTCCGCCTCATTGGTGAAACTAAATGTGATTTTTCCTTTGCCTGACCGGCTGCAGGTGAAACTTACCGGAGCTGAGAATCGCTGCGACAGATGCTCGCCCAGTATGTCATACTCGCTCGTGGCTTTCCGGCCCGTTGGCTTCTGCTGACCCTGGCCCGCTTCATTCTCGCGCCACTCTTTGGCGAGTTCCTCCACCTTGCGGACGGACAGGTCCTCTTTCAGGATGCGGTTGTAGATTTTCAGCTGCACGGTGGGGTCATCAATCGACAGCAGCGCACGGGCATGCCCCATGTCGACCTGCTTTACCCGCAAACCTTGCTGCACATCGGCCGGCAATCGCAACAGGCGCAGGAAGTTGGCTATTGTGGCCCGTTTCTTGCCTATGCGTTCGCTGAGGCGCTCCTGAGTGAGCTGATACTGGTCAATGAGCTTTTTGAACGTCAGGGCAATCTCTATGGCGTTCAGGTCCTCGCGCTGTATGTTCTCTATGAGGGCCATTTCGGTGAGCTCCACGTCATTGGCCGTGCGTATGTAGGCCGGAACTGATTTGAGTCCGGCGCGCGATGCAGCGCGGAACCGTCGCTCTCCGGCTATTATCTGGTAAGAGTCAGGGCCGGTTTTCTGCAGCGACAGAGGCTGGATTATGCCAAACTCGCGTATGGAGGTTGTCAGGTCCTCAAGGGCCTCTTCGTCGAAGCTCTTGCGTGGCTGGTCAGGGTTAGGCGATATCTGCGAGAGGGGTATCTCGTTTATCGTTGATGAGCCGCGTGCCGGGGTGTCATCCATCGAGATGAGCGAGTCGAGGCCGCGTCCGAGTGCGTTGCGTCGTGGTGCCATGTTGTCTTATATTGTCAGTTTTTGGATGTGGTTTGCCGCCGCGATTGACGGCGATGTTTGGCTATGATTTCGCGGGCGAGGGCGGTGTGTGACGTAGCGCCACGGCTGTCAGGGTCATAGAGCAGCGCGGGCAATCCGTGGGAGGGCGCTTCTGAGAGGCGAATGTTGCGCGGTATGACGGTTGTGAACACCATGTCGCCGAAATGGCTCTTCAGCTCCTCGTAGATCTGGTTGGCCAATCGCAGGCGGGCATCATACATCGTCAGCAGGAAGCCCTCTATCTCAAGGCCGGGGTTAAGTTTCGGCTTGATTATCCTTATAGTGTTTATGAGCTTGGTGATGCCTTCGAGCGCAAAATACTCAGCCTGAACGGGGATTATGACCGAATCGGCCGCCGTCAGGGCATTGACCGTGATGAGTCCGAGCGAGGGCGAGCAGTCGATAAGAATGTAGTCATACGCATCGCGGACGCTTTCGAGCGCTCTTGCCATGACCCGTTCGCGGTTGGGGCGGTTGATCAGTTCAAGTTCCGCGCCGGCCAGGTCAATGCGTGAGCCTATCAGGTCAAGACCTTTCATGCACGTGGCCACCTGCGACCCCGACAGAGGATAATCGTCGACCAGACATTCGTAGATTGACGAGCCCATGTCGTCCGGGCGGATACCGTAGCCCGATGTAGCGTTAGCCTGAGGGTCAGCATCCACAATCAGCACTTTCTTCCCCTCGGCCGCCAGCGATGCTCCAAGATTGATGGTTGTGGTGGTTTTACCAACGCCACCCTTCTGGTTTGCAATTGCTATGATTTTACCCATGCTAATATAATTTACTTCTATATAGATTCACTGCAAAGTAATCACTTTTCACGGGATATTTAAAGACCGACCGCTACAAAACAGCGTTAAATGTTCATAAATGACACCTAATGTCAATAACTCGTGGAACATTCACGCCGCATTGTTTCACAGCAGCAACTGGGCATCGCCGTAGCTCAGAAACCGGTAGCCGCCGGCAAGCGCGTGGTCATACATCCGGCGCCAGTCGCCGCCCGTGAATGCCGACACGAGCAGGAGCAGCGTTGACTGCGGCTGATGGAAATTGGTGACCATCCCCTCCACCACCCTATAGTCATAGCCCGGCGCTATGATGATTCTTGTCGACGCCGTAAGCCGCGTCAGCCCTCGTTCCCTCAGATAACCGGCAAGGGCCTCAAGGGCTTCGCGCACAGGCACCTCAGGCCCCGAATAAGGATACCATTGCGGAACCTCGTCAGGCTCGCGCCCCTCGATGACCATGCGGCCGAGATGGTAGAGACTTTCAAGCGTACGCACCGAGGTGGTCCCCACAGCAATAACCCTGCAGTCAGTAGCGGCCAGCTCCTCAATGAGCGAACGGCCTACGGATATGAACTCGCTGTGCATCCCGTGACCCCCTATCGTGGCCGCCTTCACGGGCTGAAAAGTGCCGGCCCCAACGTGGAGCGTCAGCTCGCGGCGCGGAATCGAGCGGCGGTCAATGGCCTCAAGCACCTCGGGAGTGAAGTGCAGCCCGGCAGTAGGAGCTGCCACTGAGCCTTCAATCCGGGAATAAACCGTCTGATAATCCGTGGAATCGCTATCCTCGGTTGCCCTGTTGAGATACGGCGGAATCGGTATCTCGCCGGCAGCCTCTATGATGCGCGAAAAAGTTATTGCCGCAGGCTCCCACGTGAACTCCACCGTCGACCCGCTGTCCGATTTCTCCAATCGGCGCGCAGTCAGCCTGACTTCGGCGCCATTAACCACTAAAGGCATTTCCAGCGGCCCCTCTTTCCATCGCTTCGAATTGCCAACGAAGCAACTCCACACCGAGCGACCCTCGGCTGAAAAGCTCATCTGGTAATCCACCGGGTCAACCGGCTCAAGGCAAAACACCTCTATCCGGGCGCCTCCGGGCTTACGAAACCGCAATCGGGCGTTAATCACACGCGTATTGTTGTAGACGAGCATCGCATCCGCCGGAAGCAGCTGAGGCAGCTGAGAAAACAGATGGTCCTCAAGGGAGCCATCGCTGCGGCGAACGAGCAACTTGCAATCATCGCGCTTCACAAGCGGGTGTGCGGCAATCCGTTCGTCAGGCAACGGATAGTTATAATCCTCTATTTTTATGTCTGAAACCATTAGTCTGTGTCGGGTAGTGGTGGGGGTTAATAATTGAAAACCGCTGCAAAGTTACTAAAACCCCGCCACACATAAAAACCCATAAGCCACCGCAGTCCCTTGATTTTGCCACCAGCGCTCCCCGCTCCCCCCGCTCCCCTCCAATAACAGGGGAGCAGGAGAGCACGGTAACACTCATCCGTCAGGTGTAGGGGCTCAGCCCTGTAGCGACCGCAGCATATACACCGCCACATACACGCCACCGCAGGATATTCCCCCCAACTGACGCTATTGTCCGCGGGAAATATCCCCCACTGACGCTACTGTCTCGGCTGAAACCTTCGGTCTCGCTGACGCTATCGTCCCTCGCAGATACTCTCGGTCCTGCTTACGCTGTGTCTCGCCTCGGCTAACGCTATCAGTCGCTACAGGATAGCGCCGCTACATCCGCCGCTACAT
>CAZASF010000080.1:0-6801 GCA_964487725.1 uncultured Bacteroides sp.
GTGTCGATTGTGTAATCGTAACGGTTGAAAGTACCTGACTTGCCGCCATGCTGCAACGTGATTGGTTCGTCAGTTGTAGATTGTGACATGTGCCAGAACAAACCGTTGGGATTGCCGTAAATATTCTTAGTGCCGTCATCATTATATTCATCCGGGCTGTCGTTCTGTAGTCCGGAAATCTGTATGCCGGCAGGTTGTATGTCAAGGTCATGCACCCCCTCTCCCTTTTGAATCTGGAATTTGAGCTGTGCAGTCTGGTTTATCATTGGTTTGAGGTCTATAATCTGCACATCTTCCGTATTATCACTCTTGACTGTCACTTCGTCAGGGGTTGTTTTTGAGTACCGGCAATCGTTGGCATAGAAATATTCGCCGTTCTTCACCTGAAAGCCGACTTGGTTTTTATTGAACAAGTTTTCGTCAAGTTTTCTCGCCGGGGAGATGGCGTAAAATTTATAAGTGTGACCATCTTTCAGATAGAGAGGCGTACCCTCCATGTCAATCATATTGCCATCGTCATCAACGGTACAGGGGACAAGGTAGGATTTATTGGTATCCCCCTCCGAAGGGTTGAATACCACATACGATTTCTTAACGTAGGTGATAGTTGACTCACCGTCCTTTTTGCTTTCAGCAATCAGCCAAACAGTGGAGCCTTGCGGCAGACGGATAGTCTTATTCAGTTTTTCATCTGTAACATTATTGCTGTCATACGCTCTGGAAGCGACAGACTGAACCGAGGCTGGGTCACGTGGGATGGAACCGAACATTCCCGGCAACACAGGGCGGATTTCCACCATCCCCTCCGGCACAGTGCCACCGTCAGGGTCTGGACAGTCCTGACGGTCGCAACCCCATAGCAACGGCAACAACAACATTGCCATCGCGAGACGATATATATATAATTTAATTATTTTCATAACTATCTCATTTACTGATATTTATCCCCCCGACTGGGCGAATCTGCATACCGAAGCGGCGATTTACGACATTCTTGACAATCGATATATATGCGTTGGCAGTGTTGTTACCATTGACCTTGATCTGTACCGTGCTTGTTAAATTATTCCTAATGGGATCGGACGTGGCATACTGGCATTCGGTGCCGTAATTGATATAGGTTCCCGGATGGTCTCCCAGTCCGCAAACAGGGAAGTAGATGCGCGCTGCGGGATGTTCCCAGTCGTATTTCATATAGTCGGATTCATCGAACGTATCCTTATCCGTGCATCGGTAGCGGCATATCTCTACTACATATCCGGGATTCACCATGCCTTCCTGCGCGATAAACACTCGCCATCTCATTCGATATGCCTTGCTGGTATATACGCGCTTGATGGCGTAGATTGTACCCCATTCCTTTATCCAGAAATTATTGTTATTGTACTTATCTGGAAGATATTCGACTGAGCCATCCTCCCTGCTTATCACATAAATGGAAGCATAACCATCCTCCGGGTCGCCATTGGGATCGTTGTTTATGTTATTCTTCGGGCCTCCTTTCGTATACAGCTCGGAGTGTGTTGTACCCGGATCACTGTTGGTTTTCAGGATATTCCAAGCCTTCATGAACCCGGAGTCATCATTCTTTGAGTCTGGGGCTGCTTCATTTGGATTATAGTATGGCACAGTGACCCTTAACGTCTTAACAGATTCATCCATAATCCATGGGGCATCATCTTTACCGCCATCGCTGCCCCAGTCCATTGGGTTGTTATTATATCCACCGGTTTTGAATGCGAAATTTCCGGCATGCGGGGTGCTGGGGAAAACAGACATGAACTGGTCGCTCGTCGGTATCTGCCACTCGCCTGATACAGGCTGGTTGTTATGGTCTTCATTCCATTTCACGTCATCATCTTGGCCAAGATTTTTGTCGAAATCGAAATATTTGCCGGTCGGAGTGACCTCGGGAATGACCATCTGTGGATTATCACTGATGACCCAAGTTGAAGGGCTGCCGATACTAAGGATCTTTTTATCGACAACCGGAAAGAAAAAGTAAGGACTTGCGCCCCATGCCGTACTGTTATCTTCATAGTGCTGTAGTCGTTGCCGGTCTTCAATAGTGGGAAGCTGCTTGCCATCGCCGGTGAAGTCTGAGCGCTTGAAAGGATAATAAGGGATATTCCTGCCGGCTTGATAGAAATAGCCTATAGAATGCTCGAAATCGGCATTGATAGGGTCGTAGTGGTCTGCGCCGAGGTTACGGTCGCTCCATACGATATTATCGAACATCTGTGGCTGGCCGAGGGCCTGTTCCTGCCAGGGATTTTTCTCGGTTCCTTCGCCGGGTAGCCATTCTTCTACTTGCGGAATCACCGTAATGATGCGCACCGCATCCTTCTGGAAGGTGATGATGAGCATATACGAGGTGTTTTGCTTGAAATACAACGGCGTGTCGGTGCTTGTCAAATCATAGTAGTCAATGATTTTGTCCTTCTTTATCGTTCCGGAGTACCATTTAGTCCCCGCTTCATCTGTCGTTTCTTTTATTACGGCATTACCGTTCGCATCAACACTGCCTGTGTTGACAAGCATATTCTCTATGTCTTTCTTTTCAGTGCTTCTTACCGTGATGCTCAGACCGACATCATAACCGTCAGCCATATTGGTCAGGGCATCGCCGTCCGACGGGAAGACTATCATATCGCCGACATCGGTGTTCTTGATGGTCACATGGCCGCTGAATCCGGATTTGAATGGAAGATTGCGGACGCATGGATCACCGGACAGTTCGACTTTGCCATCGTGGAGGTAAACCTTTCCTGTGCCGTAGGTACCTGTAACTTTAATACTGTCCACATAAAGGTTATTGAAGCTCGGAGTGGGGTTGCCGTCGGCATCCGGGTTTTCCTCGTCGCCCTGCTGCGAAATCTGGAAACGGAGTTTCGAGAAGCAATGTTTGAACGGCATAATGCTCTGGGTATAGGCATTATCCGTATTTCCGTCATCGCTCTTGCCGGCGGTTTGTATATTCTGATTGAGCAGCACACCGCGCATCAGGTCGTTTAACTCTGTATTGCCGTCCTCTGTCGTGAGCAGAGACTCGGTATGACTTAGGTTTTCGAGTGACCCGTCAGCGGGGACTGTCTGGCCGCTGAGACCGTCCAGTTCAATGTAATCCAACGGATGTTCAGCCTCCTTGCCGTAGGTGAAGCCGTAGAAATCGAGCGACACAAGGTTGTCATCACCGCCGATCTCGCCGTCAAGAGCAAGAGCCGAGAAACCGAACCATTTGTCGGGTTCGCTGTCTATGTTGATAAAGCGCATACCGGTGGATGTCTCTCCTTCCCATGCCACTTTGTTGAAGCGTGGATAGTTTACGGTATTACTCGTATTTCCAAAATCAGTGGCGTTATATGGTTTTGTAAAAGCAAGCAGACGGTATGGTGTACCGACTGCAAACAGCCGGGGTTCCTCCGTATCGCTCGCCAATTCGGAAGCATCCACGCTGCGTGCAGTGATGTAGCGACCTTCTGCAACCAGCGTCTCTATATCCGGTTGTAAATCTCCAAAATCATCCTGTTGACAGGATTGGAAACAAGTTCCTGACACAAGGAGAAGCAGTGCGCCGGACAATATGTTGTAGTTCCTGTTCATATAGGGTTCTATTTATTCGTTTCGTTTGTTTCGGTCTGTTGTTTGTCACCGCCGGAAATGGTGATGTAATGCACGCCGCCATAGTTCCAAGGCATCTCCAAAGCCGTCAGGTTCACCCCCGTGCGGTAGAAATGTATGTAAATACGGTACTCGTTGCCGGGTTTGAATTCCGTAATCTTGTCAGTCGGGGTTTTACCGTCATCTCCCAACTTGTAAATCGCCTCAAGTTCGACATCCTTCCATGTGCGGGTGAATGTAAGGTCATCGGTCGTTGAACCATCTCCGTCGCTTTTTGGGAAATCAGGATGAAACGACAGTTCCGCACTGATATCCATTTTGAGATGGATAGAATTAGCGGCACTTTGGATTACTCCATCATCTATCGGATTGCAAACAAATATGGAATCTATATACATACCGCTGATAGGCACACGGTCGGTGGCGTGTCTCGATAATTTAAAATCCGGGTTGTTTGCACCGGCAAATGCTTCGGCATCAGTAGGCATGTATCCGGCAGTCGGTTTGGATGTGATACCGGTGTTGCCAGTAACCAGTTTTGCCACCGCTATCGTCTTATTGTATGAGGTAGTGAAGTCATCGCTGCCCAACGATTCCCACTCGAACACGTTAGGGGTGTACATCTTTTCATTTCCAACCCATGTGTCATCAATGCTCATCCGCAGGTTGGTTATTTCCACGTTGCGGACATACTGCTTGTTTTCCATCGTTCCCTTGTCGCGGTCAGCATAGAATACGAGTTTTGCCGCAAGGTGACGGAAATAGAGTTTGTTCTTATCCTGTGCGAACGGGTCGCTCTGAGACCCTTTATAGACATCGCTCCATACATCACAGCCGAGAAAGTCATAACGGCCTTTCTCCAGGTCATTGACTGTTGCCGTGAGTTTGCGGTAGCCTTCGGTCTTATCGGGAGCCAGCACTTTGCCGGGCGCATACCCTGTGGCATACAGTTTTGATGACTCGTCAGGATAAGGATAACGTGTGTCATAGACCGACTGGCTGTAAAAGGCTACCGGCTGCGGGGCACAACTGGCAAGATAGGGAGTTGTCCAAGAGGCGTTCTCCGACTTTTCAGGGTCTTCAAGATGGTTTGTATCTTGCCAGAACAATACCATAAATGTGTTGTCGCCGTCTTCTGTGGATGCCGCACGTGTGCCATTGACAGCCAATGTATTCACCCGGATAGTACCTGACTGTTGTTCAGGCGTATCTCCGTCATCATAGATACATGATGACGGCAACACTCCTAAAAGGAATGTCACCGACACGGCCGTTACAATATGATAGAATCTATGTTTCATATATCCAAGCTAATGTAAGTTTATTTCGCCTTTTCCGCTGTAATCCCAACCGACCGGCATGGTATTGACCTTGATATACTCCGGACGTGTGACTGTTCCTCCCGGAAAACCGAAATTGCCAACGGTTACAAGGTAATATGTGTTCCTTGTGACCTGCGAAGCCTTGTAAGGGGTCTTGTTATTGGTAGTCAGTTGGAGTTGGTCAAGGTATGTATAGTAATATCCCCAGCCGCCGATATGGGGCACGGAATAGGTCTTGATTTTAATGTTTGCAGTAGCTGTTGCCGCATTGACAGCTCCGGCAGTAAGATAAAGGTAACGCTGATTCCATGTGGCTTCTGCCGTCTGCTCTCCATCATACTTCGTGTCATAGACATAGAATGTGGAGGCGGGATATTTGCCATTCTCGAAATCTGCATCATCGCCGCTCCACAGATTGTTAATCATCAGCGACCAGTTGATAAGGTCGGCTGCGTCAGCCTCACTTTGGGTCTTGATGATAATGAAGTCGGTGCGATAAGTTTCCGAAGTGGTGCTGAAATAGCGTCCTTTAATCGTGTTTTCCCATCTCTCTTTGTCGCTGTCTTTGAAATCCTCCGTCGTCAGGCCGTATTTTTTACGGAAATTATCGGGATTATCACCGTATTCTTTGACAAATCCATCCATTCTCGTTTCATAATCCTTCCTTACCACGATGCTGCGAGGCGTGAGTTTGGCAGCTATGGAAAGATGTGTTATCATCGGTATGGCATCTACGCATGTGGCGTAGAATTTGTCTTCCTCAGAATCAGCAGTCGGCGCGTCGAAATAGTTCTCCAGACAGTAGAGACCGGCGGTGTAGCGGTCTGCGTTGTCTGAACCGTTCACTGTATTATTCCAAGTGTTTTCTTCAACATATTTTTCAGCCTGTGCGAAATGACTTGTGGGCGAGATATTCTCCCTATGCAGGGACATACCGTCGTAGAACATAAAATCATTTTCGTAATCGCTGAACATTTTACCATTACGGTAATGAGCCAAATCCATATTCCGGTCCTTCCAAGGATACGGTTTCTCAGTGTCGTTTGCTTGTGGGAAAATATAAGTTGACTTGTTTGTCCCGTTCAGAATATAGCGTACATTGTCCAGACGAATCCAACCAATCCATTTGCTATAATCTTTATTCGTTAAATCCTGCTCTGTAGGTGTTGTACTTGAAGCAATGGCATATTTTATCTCCTCACCGGAAGAGATTTCGAGTGGTATTGATTTTGCGAGGACGTGGACTTTGGCGACTATGCGGCTGACATCGGCTTTGACGCTTAACGGGTTGTCTTTTGTCGTATGTCCTTTTATTGTGATGTCGCCGCTGCCTGTTGTATTGTCTGTGTCACCATCTGAGACTGATTCGACTTTAAACTGGCCGGTCATGGGGATGCCGCCGTTAGGGTTGCCTTCGAGAATGGCCTGCTTGCCGTTGCTGCCGGGGACAAATTCGTTGATGACATCCCAATAGCTGTTGCCGGTCGATGAAAGGGTAAAATTGGTTCCTGTTGAGCCAAGGGTGAAGAACTGGCGCATCGCTGCGGTCATGTTCACAGCGGCGTATATCTTTACTGTCTGACCTTGCTTTGCAAAGATGGGGACGACAATACCATCGTCAGATGTGATTTGCCCAATCTGGGTTTCGTCAAGGAATACGACATCGGTCAGTTTGTCGGTCGTGGCATCAAAGACGAGTATGTCAACGGTGTTGACTGCGTTTTCATTGTCTTTGCCGGGAGTTTCAAGGTCTGTGCTGCCTTCACCGGCACGTGAGGTCGCACGGCTGCCGGCTGGGCCATCGCTGTTCAGGTTCATCTGTAAACGGATATACACGTTCCCCGCAGGCTTCTCCTCT
>CAZASF010000081.1:0-6589 GCA_964487725.1 uncultured Bacteroides sp.
GCGGCATATCTTTTGGCTGCGGTAACGCTCGTTGCTGTCGGATATGGTCTTCCCGAAATTGCTCACACGGTTGAACACTATGTGGTAATGGGGATGTTCGCGGTCATAGTGACGAACCACCATAAACTGTGTGTCACGAATACCCATTCGCTCCAGATACTCAAGGGCGATTTGGCTCATGTATTCGTTGCTCATTCTTGGCGCATCGTGAGGTGAGAAGCTCAATACGGTGTGACCGACATTCTTCGTCAGCCTCGGATTCATTTCTGCCTGCGCCTCGAAGCTATGGGTGATAGCATCAACAGAATCGAGCATCAGACCATCGGCTGCGATAATCTCAGCACCTTTCTTGTCGTTGAGGACATAGTTGACCGCGCCACGGAATGCCTGACCTTTTTTCACTTTCGACATCATAGACCAAAATATTTGAGGGCGTTGTCAAGGCGGACGCAAAGCTCACGGTTCATCTGTGCTGCGAAAGAATATCCGTCACGGTTGGCGATGTGTGCCGTCTGGTTCAGATTATTCTTCATGCCGCAGATGTCGCGCCGAAATTCGGCGAGTTCAGGAGTCATGTGTTCCTTAACGACAGAGTGTGCCAAGCTCTGCCGGATATACTCTGCCGGGGTAAGACCTGCCTGACCGGCTTTGGTCAAAAGGTCGAATTTCTCGGCAGTGCAAACTTTCACTGTGAAGCGATACTGCTTCCTCTCGGTGACTGATTTCTTAGGTCTGCCACCTTTCCTTCGGGGAGTTTTCTCATTCATTGTAAAAAGAGAAGTTAAGGGTTAACGCGCCATTGGTGGCGACTGGTTGATAAAATATTTTAGACCGACGGGATGCAAGTTTCGCCAAGCCTCTGACCGGGGGCTTCGGCGAGTTTTGGTTGCACCAAAACACTAACTTGCTCCTATCATTCTCTTCATCTCTTCGAGCCTCGAGAATCATCGCTGCTGTCCGTCTCTATCGGTGGAATCCTTATCAATCCTGCTGACCGACACGAGCTCCAAGTCGAGTGTGTCAATGAGCGTTTGAAGCTGCGGATAACGCCTGATCATCGACTGAAGTACGGCTTGGTCTGACTCCATTCTCAGAAGATAATCTGCAATGTCGAGACCATTCTGACGCTCGTCATCATTGGCCAAATTTTCCAATTGGTCGAAAAGCGAAACGTCAATGCCGACAGCCTCCATCATTGAGATTTTTGCCTTCCATTCTTCGGTTGCACCGAGGTCGGGGAACAATGTCACGTTCCGACTACGTAGCACACGAAGAGCTTCAGAGTTGAAGCATCCATTCTTCCCGCCGGTGGCGAGCCATGTATATTCCGGTAGATAGCAGCTCGCGATGAGTGCCGTCTTTTCACTTTCCACCAATGCCACCGGCTTCATCCTATCTTCATTGAGAAGATGCTCGCCAAAGAAACATTGCCGTAATTTGAAATCTGGAATCTTCAACAACGAATGAGCCCATGTTACATGATTGAAAGGATGCTTGACACGTTTGCCACTCTCGGCATTGTAGAGCATAACCTTTCCGGCTCGGACTCTACCGAGAATGTCGGTCTGCCAAAATATACACGCCCCTTGCCAATGCTTGGAGGTGCCGATTCTGTAACGCTTCATCAATCTTTCGGCTTCATCCGTTCCAAACATGGATTGGAGGAAGATGAAAAGATTGTTGAGATGATAGCCGCGCAGAGTCTGTGAAACAGTCTCTGCCGGGATAAAGGAGGTAGTCTTTCTCGGCTCGGTCGGCGTGGCTTTGCAAGCTGACGGAGTTGAGAAATCAAAAGGGCGCAACTGTGGATTCTGCTCAAAAAATTCTTTTGGAGTCAGATGGTATCCACAACTCTGTTCATGATTGCATCTGCCGACCTCATCCGGAAATGTCACTTGATTTTCGGTGTCGATATATCGAGAGAAGCAATATCGCTTACCGCAAGCGGGGCAGATATGGCGGCTGCCCACGCCTTTGTAAGGCTGGAGAATAAAACGGTGTCCATTCATAGCATTTCCGAGATTTGAGCCATGCAGTTTCAACAGTTTCGGCAGTTTCCAAGTCCAAACTGCTGAATCTGCTGATACTGCAAGGTGTCAGAGTTTGATATAATTCCCATGCTTCGACTTGCGGAAGAGTTTGTCATTGAAGTTCTTCAGAAACTCCATGAGCGCACGCTCCGACATTCCATTGGCTGCTGCCACGGCGATAGCTCTCCCTGTAGTAAATTCCGGAGGTAAGGCGGTGACAATAGCCAGCTGTTGTGCTGTGAGCGATAGCTCTTTGAGAATTGTCTGTACTTTAATGGCCGAATCCTTGAAATATTCAGCGAGGGAAATGGCTCGTTCAACCGAAATTAGATCTATGACATCTTTGCCGGCATCATTACACGCCCATCGCGCCATCTGAATTATCAGACAAAAACGTATGGCATAAATCTGAAGCTTGCAGTATATGCCGACAAGGGTCTCGTTAGGCTCCATATCGCATTTGTCTGACAATTCATGCTGCCACTCGAAGAGTCGCTGCATTGCCTCATCAGAAAACCCGACGATAGCCGGGAGAATGTCATTATTCTCATCGTAGGCACATTCAATATCCATGAGTTTGGATAGAATTTTGTGCCACTCACCAGCCACATTGAATGTTGGCTGCTTCATTGACCATCTTGTTGAAAGCTCATGCTTGAGTATCACAAACAGGATTCTGTCAATAAAGCCATTTGCCGAGCGTTCACCCTTGGCAAGTTCCGACAAGATACGCTTCTGCATGGTGCCGATTACGGATATGAACGGACGCTTGATGAAGATTGAGCTGCGGGAACTCTTGCGGTCGGACATCGTGGGTTTGGCACTGAATACCGACAACCAGAACTGCTCTTCAGATCCATTATTGTATCGGTTGAAGTTCTTGACCCATGCTGACAACTCATCTGACAGAAGACATAGACCACGGCGGTTTTGCGAATGAACGAGACTTAGTCCTTCCGGTGTTATATCAGAAACCAAGAATCGACGGCGGACAGGTTCACGGGGGCAGACCTCAATACCTTTTTCTGCACGTTCCTTCCGGCTCATCTCCATCTGTTCCTGATATTCCAGATACTGTTTCTCGTAAATCCGGTTCTGCTCATAGTCATGCTCAACAAACGGACGCATGGCGAAACTCAACGGATGACTCTTGTTGGCTCCGGGGCGACCGATAAGCGCCATATATAGAATGGCACTTTCGTCCCAGCCCTCCTTCATTCTTGCGAGATGTGTGTTGCCTACCGCGACAGACACTGCGACCAGCATTGCCGCTCCCACATAGTCGATAGGGAAGCCATAGCAATCATTTACCTCCCTGATGATTTTCTGAATTTTTGAAGGAAAGATGCTGATGGGAAATCCGCTACCGTTGAGAGCGATACTGTGGTCAATAGCCTTGTCGAGGATAAGTTGAGGAGTAGATTTTTCACTCATAGGCACGTCGGGGTTTGTTCCTACCTCCGGGTCGAAGCCCTTTGCTCATCTCGGCTACCATCTCGTCATACTGCTGAGACTGGGATTTTGGTTTGCCCGATGCCATATAATCGAGCAACTCGCTGCGGATAAAGCGCCAGCCTTTACCACCGGGATTCTTATAAGCCGGTATAGTGCCGCTTTGCGCCTTATTATAGAGAGTGTTCCTGCACTCTCCGAGAATTGCGCACGCCTCATTCGTTGAAATGAAATCGGGCGCTGTTAGTTTTGGAGGGGAGAGTGCGTTGCGCAACTCCCGGATTTCACCGCGAAGGTGCGAGACCATCTCGGTGAGATAAGTCACCGCCTCGGGCAACTTATCGAAGGTGATGCATGTTTGCATAATATTACAACCGAACCCTTGGGAAAACGTCATGCCAACATGGCACGTCCGTGTCAAGGATTCGGTTGCAAATTTAGGAGGAGAAATAAGGGAGAACAATAGGGTCCAAAGCGTCCCTAAACTATCTCCAAAACGTCTCCGGAGTTGAAATTCAGCAGTTTTTTGTGGAGAAACCGAGTGGAGACGAGTTGGAGATACTTACCAATCTCTATCCACTACCAAAGAGTCCCCGGTTTTCCAAGGAGCCGGCTCGTTGATTTTCTGATTACGTTTTTCGCTCCTTTCAAGCATTGCATAGATGAATTCATCATCCGCCGGCTCATCATTGGTATCTTCCCAATAGTCCTCCTCATTCTCATAACTGTCGCATGAAAGTTCCTCCCGGATTTCATCATCCTCGTCATCGATGTCATCAAAATCCATGGCAGGCTCTTCCTTCTTGGTTGTCAGAGGAGGCATCGGAACTGCTTTCATTTGGGTGATTTGAGTCGGCTTATTGCTATCGGGGCTCTTTGCTGCCTTTTCCCTACGAGCTTCAGCCGCTTCAAACTTCTTCTGTTTTTGCTCTTCCTCATATTCTTTAGCAAGTTGCAGGCGGTTGTTCTCTATCTCACGCTCAACACGATTACGATAGTTAGGGCTAAACTCTTTGTTTATTTTTATGATACCTTTGTGTGGATCGTTTCTGAGCTTTCCCTTGATAGTCTTCAACTGAAGGTCATCAAAATGCTCGTGGAAAGTGCTTTGTAGGAAGAATGCTGCTTGAGGGCCGGTTTTGCCAAAGAGTTGTTGCATATTCCAACCGTAATGATACAAGTCTGTTTTGCTAATTGGGGCATGGGTCTCAACACGTTTATTGACCGTCTCTCCTTCTGCGAGAACCGTCCAAGTGCGATTGCCGGCTCTTTGGAATTTTGACAAGCGGCTTATCAACAGTTGTAAGTGTTCCTTTGACATATAGGCTCCGAGAACCTCGATGGTATAAAGACAAGCCTCTTGGAATGTGCGTTGCAGTCCTGCTTCAATCTCATCAGCGGCATTTGCTGCGACATTCGACAGGTCAAGCATGTTATTGTTAATGCTCTTGACCAATTCCTCCTTGTTGTCAGATGCAGCTTCTGCCTTAACTGAAAATATCTCAGTCAATAACAGTCTTGCATCTTCTCTTGTAAGAGGAGGGTTCTCATTCTTGACCTCTTCTCTGACACATTGGTTGTTGTCTTGAATTGTGGGCAACGGTTTGCTTACTGTCTGTGGAACAATTCCTCGTTTCTTCCAGCTCTTCTTGCAGAAGAAATCAGTAAATTCCTTAATGCCCTCATGTATCAGGAAATATATTCCGATACAACTTGCCAATACCATGAAAAAGAAGAAATTGGCATTTAAGTCGGTGTGACCTTCACCGACAATCTTATTTCTAACCGCAAACGCAAAGAAGAGACTCATCAGAGCTACGAAGAATAGCATAAGCGGATTGTGGCCTTTAATCAGGTCTTTCATTCGTTGTTTTTTTCTTTACTTGTTTTTAATGTATTAATTTGTGCTGAAATTTCTAAACAAGATTAAACACGAATGGATTAGAGATAGTTCACCGTATAAATGTTAAAATGCCTCCCTGCATTTCTGCAAAGCGGCATTTTTATACATTTTTTAGACGTGTCAATCCTTATACGGTATTCGGAACTTGTTGAGAATCATTTTGAAATTATCCTGTGCTGTCAGGCAGGTATCCATAAGATAACCTTTTATAGCAGGCCAATTGCGCAGTCCGTTATAATAAAACATCTTCAAATCATCCGTAATGATAAATGGTACATAGCCGTGTCGCAGACACTCCCGGAACATTATAAGTCTGCCAACGCGCCCATTACCGTCTTGAAATGGATGAATGGCCTAAATCGTTGGTGAAAATCAATAATATCCTCAAATGAGGGTTTCTTCTTGTTGTTGTAATCTTTCAGTATGGCTTTTACTGCATCATGGACATTTTCGGGTGCAACGGTGTCATTCCCTCCAACTTCGTTGGGCAGCTTCTTATAATCTCCTACCTTGAACCAACTTTTCCTCTCATCTGATGTTCCGGATTTGAGCAGCATATGCAGATGCTTTATATATGCTTCAGTCAGTTTTGAGGCGGTCTCGGATATTATGTAGTCGATTGCCCGGAAATGGTTTGTTGTCTCGATGATGTCATCAACATTCACTGACTCATCTGTAATTCCTATTGTGTTGGTTTCAAAAATATATCGGGTCTGGTCATGGGTCAACCGACTTCCCTCTATATGGTTGGAGTTATAAGTCAGGTCAATTTGTATGCGGTGATATATCCCGCCTTTAACTTTCCCCATCATTTGGTCACGTAACATTTCCAACAAACGGCTCGGATTGTCTTTCCGGGCGTGTTTAGGAATGTCTGCATCGAAGGGGATATTCCATGTTTTGCCAACAATAAAAGCCCCTTTTATTTTACCTTGCGCACAATAATTTCTGGCAGTTCTTTCTGAAACGCCATTTTTCTCTGCCCATTCTTTGACTGATATATACTCCATACTATCGGCAAGTTTTTGTTGAAAATATAGTGCAAAGATAGCAAAACTTGCCGATATCGGCAAGTTTTGCGCTTGAAAAGTTTATTTCAAGGTGATGGCGTTGGAGGCTTCGCGCTTCTTTTCACCAACCACATCGGCATAAATCTGAGTGGTTCGGACGCTGCGGTGGGTGAGCATCTTGGATACTACATACA
>CAZASF010000082.1:0-6524 GCA_964487725.1 uncultured Bacteroides sp.
CCCCTTCAACAGAAAGCTCCGAGGAAATCACTCCCCGGAGCTTTTCTTGTTTATATATTTCTGTGTATATTTGCAGAAATATTATTTTAGTATGAAGAGGTTATTGTTTACAATTATGGTTACAGGAATCATGACTACCGGGAACGCTGACAAGGCGCCGCAATTAGGTAAGTCTCCAATAGAAGAAGTCATTTCTGCTATGACTCTGGAAGAGAAGGCCCATTTCGTTGTTGGCACCGGAATGAAAGACTCAGATGGGACAAGTGCAGTGGTTGGGTCGACTGACGAACTTGTACCCGGCGCTGCCGGTACCACATACGCCATACCTCGTCTCGGCATTCCGTCGGTTGTTCTTGCCGATGGCCCCGCAGGTCTGCGTATTGACCCAATACGTCAGGGTGACAGTAACACATATTATTGTACGCATTTCCCTATCGGAACCATGCTTGCATGCACTTGGGACACCACGCTCGTGTCAAATGTAGGGCGAGCTATAGGTAACGAGGTTTTGGAGTATGGAGCTGATGTGCTTCTTGCTCCGGCCCTCAACATTCATCGCAACCCATTATGCGGACGTAATTTCGAGTATTATTCCGAGGACCCTGTTGTGACCGGAAACATAGCTGCCGCATACGTGAATGGCATACAGAGCAATGGAGTAGGGACCTCGGTCAAGCATTTCGCAGTCAACAATCAGGAAACTAACCGTATGGGTAATGACGCTCAGGTTAGTCAGCGTGCACTGCGCGAGATTTATCTGAAGGGATTTGAGATTGCGATTAAGGAATCAGCCCCATGGACGGTTATGTCATCGTACAACCGTATAAATGGGACATACGCATCCGAGAACCATGAACTACTTGAAACTCTTCTTCGTGACGAGTGGGGCTATAAAGGTATGGTCATGACTGACTGGTTTGGCGGCTCTGATGGTGCTTTGCAGGAATATGCCGGTAATGACTTGCTCATGCCCGGAGAGGACAAACAGTATGAGGCTATTGTAGAGGCCGTAAAAAGTGGCAAACTTGACGAGAAAGACCTCGACCGAAATGTGCGGCGCATCCTTGAACTCATTCTGCAAACGCCGCGATTCAAGGGATACGTTGCTACCAATCATCCGGATCTCGCTTCGCATGCCGAGATGACGCGCCGTAGTGCAACGGACGGCATGGTACTTCTCAAAAACTGTGATGAGACGCTTCCTCTTGGCAATGAAATCAAAAGTGTAGCTCTTTATGGTTGTTCGTCCTACGATTGGATTCCAGGCGGAACGGGATCAGGTAACGTGAACAGAGCTTACACGGTATCGCTGCTCGATGGGCTCAGAAATGCCGGTTACACTCTTGCTGACAATACACTTGAGGACCGCTATAATAAATACATTGCGATGGAAAACGAGCGGAATAAACCTACCGGAGAATACGCACAGTATCTTCCAACTCCCCGCCCCGAGGAACTTACATTCAGTGCCGATGAAATCAACCGGCACGCAACGGATGCAGATGTAGCGATAATCACCATAGGAAGGAATTCCGGCGAGTTTCTTGACCGGACAACAGATGATTTTGAACTTTCCGCTGCCAACAAAAAACTTCTGGAGGATGTGAGCCAAGCTTTCCATGCAAAAGGCAAGAAAGTTGTGGTTATTCTAAACATCGGCGGTGTTATCGAAACTAAGTCATGGCAGGACTATGCCGATGCTGTTCTGTGTGCATGGCAAGGAGGACAGGAGGGTGGAAACAGCGTTGTTGACGTGCTCAATGGACGCGCTTATCCCTCAGGAAAATTGACCATGACATTCCCCATTGCGCTCACGGACGTTGCCTCTACTGCCAACTTCCCCCTCAATATGAATGACGAGGAACTTATGAAGGTAGATGACGGGTCAAATGTCAATAATCCCGTTCGTAATTATAATTACACCCGCTATAATGAGGATATATATGTCGGCTACCGCTACTTTGACAGTTTTGACAAACCGGTAAGTTATCCGTTCGGTTATGGTCAGGGATACACAACGTTTGAGTACACTAATCCGAAACTCAGTGTGGCCGATGGTCGGATAACAGTGACTGTAGATGTGGTCAATACCGGCAAACATGCAGGAAAAGAGATTGTGCAGCTTTATGCGGCAGCTCCTGACAGTAAGATTTCAAATAAGCCGGCAAAAGAATTGAAGGCCTTTTCAAAGTCCGATGAACTGCAACCCGGCGAAACAGCTACCGTTAGCATGACGTTCCCTATAGACGATTTGGCATACTTTGACGAGGGTAAATCTTCGTGGGTGGTTGCTCCCGGCAAGTACGAACTGCTCATCGGAGCCTCAAGCCGCGACATCCGCCACAAACTTGAGGCGGATGTTCAGGGAAGCGCCAAAAAGGTTAACGACATTTTTAAGCCTCAGGTTGATCTTGATACTCTGAAGCGTACTAAATAGCCAGGTCAGAACCGGAATTGGATTGATGCGAGTATGTTGCGCGGGCGAATCCGGAATGAGTGCTCGGAACGCGACAGTGTGCCGTATGTAACATATCGGTACTGACGTCGGTCAAGAACATTATCGGCCGTGAGTGCTAGCCGGATTTTATTGTTGAATTGCCATACGACAGAGGCGTCAATGAGAAGGAGTTGCTCAGTGTTTCCCTCCGGAAACCGTGTCATGAAATGCTCCGCGCCAACTGTGAACTGCCATTTGTCCTGAGGTATGATTGTGGCAGATATCTTCTGATTGAGTGTGTGGAAGTTGTTACCTATTTCAACGATTTTCATACGGGATAATCCATAGTTGGCATCGTAGTTCATTGAGAGCCACTTGCACAGACTTCCCCGGAAATATGGCTTGACGTTCAGTGTCTGCTGACTGTAATCTTCCACAACATTGTCACGCATTGAGGATGCTGAACTTGTGGAAGCCGATACGTCGCATCCCACAACCATGCGGCTGTGGCCAAGTCCTTTGCTGACACCTCCGGCAATATACCATGAATTACTGTCTGAAAGTTTGTCAGCGTATGTCGAGACGATAAAATCCTCTATAAACAGTTGATTTGACATTATTGAGCTGTGGCTATAATTATAGGACAGTGAGACGTTGGCAAAGAAAGATGTCAGAGGATTGCGGTATTTATAGCTTACGGTTGTGGCCAAATTTTGCGAATACTTATCAATCTCATTGGCTATGAAAAGATTGCGATAATCGGATAGTATCGGTTCAGATATGTTCATATAAGCTTGTGGTGAACTGAGTTGATATGCAAAGGATGCCGACAACTCACTTTTTGCCGAAGTCTTTTTCCGAGCATAAAATCTTGGCGAAATATTAATATAACCATGTTGTCCGTTTATACTGTGATGAAGCCACTTCACGGGCACTTTTGCCGAAAGCAACCACCCATTGCGCTCGTAGTCAAGTTGAGGAGTCGCATAGATATTAGACAGAAATGAGTTGAAATATCGAGAATTGTCAAAATCCCCCATTCCTATCAGGAATAAATCCATACGATGATAATTCAGGTCAACGCCACCGTTGATGTAGAATTTCCAGAATCGGCCCAGTTTGCCCCACCGAGTTTCTGTAGTGCTCCGGAAATCAGTCGTGCCTACGCTTTGGGTCGCATTCTCTTCTCCATTGACAAACAGTCTGTCCGGACGATGCGAGAACGTATTTCGCGAGGTCAGTTCAAAAAGTTTCTTGTCATTACGTTTTACAAGCTTAAGGTCGTTGGCTGCTGAAAGATTTCGTCGACGGATACGCTGGTCAAGGACAAAAGAACCCGTAATGACCGAATTTGAACGCTCCCAGACTCCCTCAGCTGTAAATTTATCCTTCAGAAAATATTCACGCTTGTTAATCTGCATATTGAACTGAGCCGAAACATCATGGCTCTGCGTGCGAAGACTATTGTTTTGTGTGAATTCGGGAATTGTATTGCTGAAATAGTCCGTGTGTATTCCGGTATTGTAGTCAAGACGGTCGCCAACATAGTTAAGTTTGAAGCGCATTGATGTATCGCCGTGCTTCCATGAAGTTATGGAATTAGCTAACCATGAGAGATTATCACGGGTCCGTTTGTCATTAAGCGGCGCATTGATAATGTCGGCGGCTATATATTCAGGCCAGAGTGACTCAGAATAATCAGTGAACGACATGTCATTGAAATCATGTTCCGTTATCTGCTCATCAGGGTTCCAGCTGGTATTTCCGCCACGCATGGTAAGGATATTCTGCACTTTGGTAGCTATCCGCATGGCATAAACCGAGCCGTCATAAAGCCATGGCTGAGCACCGGTTCCGGCTTTAGTAACGCCGACCCATTTTCCTTTGGCGTCCTCCTTAAGAGTAAGATTAATGCCGGCTTCTTCAGGAAAATCAATCCCCTCAAGAGCCTTTATCGGCTGATGATTCTCCATGACTTCCACTGACTTCACGTCCTTGTGAGATATGTTGTTTGTAGCGAGCCCATACTGGCCTCCGAGGAAATCATCGCCGTCAATGTAGAATTTGTTGATTGGTTTCCCTTGATACTTTATTGTACCATCCTCCTCAACCTTGATGCCGGGCAATCGTTTGATAACATCAATTATGGCATTGTCGGTTGCATTGGCATAGCGCGATACATTGAATACGAGCGTGTCCCCCTTGGCGTAGATGTCGGGGGCCTGAACAATCACATCCCTAAGTTGTGTGGCCTTTGGATGTAGCTCCACTGCCGCTGAAAAATCAAAGCTGCGGGGCAACTTGATTGATTCATAGCCCACACAACGAAATGACACTGAATCAACCGAGGCCGATACTTTTATCTTGAACCTACCTTTGGCTGAGGTGGAGGTGAAAGCGATTGGGCGACCGTTGGTGTTCAAAGCCTGGACCACCACGCCCGAAATCGGTTGTCCTGTATCGGAGTCAACCACCGAGCCGTTAAACTCATCCTGGGCAACTGCCGTTTCGGGCAGCAGCCATAGGATGAGACAAATTATGAAAAAGCCGAGTCGTATCATTTCTTCCAATCGAGTTCTATGTAATCAAAAGGCAGTTCAATAGGATCGTACGCATCGGAAACAGGATTCCCAGACATGTCAGTCACAGTGATTCGGCCGTGTCCGCCAGCCTCATAGTAGGCGTAGGGATTTATGTCATAGCGATGTTTGGCATCGTAATATTTTTTTCGGTCTGTTTTATTATAGGGCACCTTATATATTGTTATAGGACGATCGGCATTGGACTTGATGCCGATACATTCAAAATTGTAATGACCATCACTGTCAGAAGCCTTCATAATGAGTCCCGGAAGTCCGTACAGTTTCCACGGACCGTCCATAACGGGGATTTCCTCGGAGTAGAATGCAATCCATTCACGTCCGCGGAAATTGCATTTAGCGGCATGGCATTCATAGCCTAAAACAGTTTCGACACTGTCAATCAATTCCCATTCAAGTTCCGGCATATCCTCTTCATAACGAAACCAGTCCATACATATTTTTTCGGTATGTGTCAGTTTGCCATCCGGATAGTTCTTGAAGATTGTCATAAACTCGCCGTTTGACAGCTTCCCATCGCTTGCCGCTTCAATAAGCTGCTCTTGGGAGATGTTCATTAAGATGGAATCAACAGTTAAATTCTTGTAGCTGGAGAATTTTGACAAGCCATCCCTACTGATTTGCAGCAGCATCCGGTCCGAGGTATAGCTGTCCTCCAATTGTCCGGTAGTATCGTTACACCATTTGTAGTCATAGACGAACTCCATTGTTTCAGGCGCAATGGTTTCGGTTTCCGGTACGCTGTTTTGTAAGATGCCAAGGGTCCTTCGAATTACTTTTCCGGATACTGATAGGGCGGATGCCATGATGGTCATAGCAATGACGAGCGATGTTATTTTTTTCATTTCGGTAGAATATTTAGTTTTCGTGCTGCAAATTTAGAATGGATGGAGGCCATTAAATGAAAATAATCCTTACTCAAACATTATGGAATTATTACTAAATTATTACTCCGAGGAAATTATCCCCGCTTTTTGGATGACGGAAATTGGATTTGCATTATTTTTGTGTCATGGAAAAACGAATAAAGACGCTCTACATACTCTCGATTGTTGCAATACTTGCGTTCCTCGGAATGCAAGTCTATTGGCTTTATGCCCGCTATGAATACTCAGTCACTGAATACGAGAACAAGTTAGAAACCACAGTGTCAAACGCATTGGCGGAGTATGACAGAGAGAGGTCCCATGGGTCAGCAACAGAGGGGGACACATTAAGAATACAGTCAGAGTACAATATGAATCACAATACCGACTCTGTTGGCAAACAAACACGCAAGGTCACTGTAAAAACAAGTGTCATAAGCGGACGGAAGCTTTTGGGTATTTCAGAGAACCGAAAACTTACCCCGGATGAAATGAAGCGATTGGAAAGTCTCGTTTTGGATTCATTGGATATGGTTGAAGCGAAAATAGCAACCGTAGATGCCACCAGCGCCCCATCCGATGGTGTTGCATGGAACGCCATGAAAAACTTTGAACGCGAGA
>CAZASF010000083.1:0-5455 GCA_964487725.1 uncultured Bacteroides sp.
ATAAAAAAGTAATCCTACGGATAAATCCAAGAGATTTTAAATGAAAGAGCCGTGACAGGATTAAAGGATAAAGCCAGGCGGAAAGCGGTTATGTCATGATTTCTTTGTAATTTTGCAATCAGAAATCAATTCATATCTGCATAACCAATCATGAACTTTCTGGCTAAATCCATCCTGACAGCATGCATATTATCAATATCGGCTCCTGCGATAACAGCTGCCGAGACCGAGTCAATATCATACGTTCCTACAATCCACGGCACCCTGCGGCCACGCCTTGAAATGTCAACTGAAGATGACGTCTACCGCTTCCAGTTGCGCAATGCCCGCGTAAGCCTTACCGGCATGATAGCCCCGCAAATAGATTATTTTGTCCAAGCCGACTTCTGCGACCGAGGGTCAGTCAAGTTTCTCGACGGATGGATTAGGCTCAAAATGGCGGAAGGACTTAAATTCCAGGCCGGACAGTTCCGCATGCCGTTCGGAGTAGATGCTTTCCGTGCCCCCGACAACTACATATTCGGCAACCGCTCATTCATGGGGAAACAGATGTTTAACCATCGCGCCGTAGGTGCTAAACTGGTCTATACCCTCCCCTCAGCTCCGCTGACAATTGAAGCCGGAGCGTTCAATCCCACAACAATTCAGGACCACACCCCATGGAATCACACTCTGACCTACTCCGCAAAAGCCTCCTACAGGATACAGAACGTGACTTTAGCAACCGGGTTCGCCTCAATTTCGCCCGACTCGGTAAGGCTCAATGTTGCCGACGCGGCCATTACATGGAAGTCCGGCCGATGGATTGCCGAAGCTGAGTACATGCACATGCACTACTGCAACAGCACCCAGAAAGCGAGCCAAAGCTACAATGCCTGGGTGGACTATCATCTGCCAATCCACGCCGGTATGTTCAACAAGCTCTCATTTCAAGGCCGTTTCGATGGAATCACGGCTTTTTCCAACGGAGCCCGCAACGCAGACAAACAGCTCACTGTCAATGAGCTGCCACGCAACCGAGTGACAGTTGGCTCAACAATCACCTACATGCAGGCCAAAAACCTTTTTCTCGACATACGCGCCAACTACGAGAAATACTTCTACCATTCAGGCGTGAATCCCACCCCCGAGAATGGCGACAAGATACTTCTTGAAATGGTTTTGCGCTTCTAAGCCGCAGAAAAATGGTTAAAAATTGTTATAAACAGCGGGGCTTCCCGCTGTTTGCGTTTGTAACAAAATTGCACACCTCAGAGTGCGTGTGCGCAAGAATAATTTACGAAAACAAACCAATTGCAAACATATCTTAATTTTTGTATCAAAACAAGCCGCAAAACGCCATAAAATTAACACTTCTCAGCAACTGCTAACAAGCCTTTATCACACCGCGGAAACGTTTAAAAACGTCAAATATGACATTATCAACACTTTACGACTTGCACACACGATAAAAAAGCAGTAATTTTGCAGTGTCAAAAGCAATATAGTATTGATCAACCAATCAATAGTTTTTAATAATTTAATTCAGAAATGACACTACGCAATATATTACTCTATACTCTTATCTGTGGCATTTTGTCACCTATCATGACTTCAGCTAAGTCTCTGCCCAAAGCACACTTGACAATTGCCCGCAACGAAACTAAACTTTCAACCACCGACTCATCAAATTCCTTCATCGGAATGTCCGTTGAGCAAACCCGCCGCAATTCGCCGTTTGCACAGATGCCCGAACTCCTGCAGGAAGATGCCGATGCTTCAACCGATGCTTCGGCCGGAAAGCTCATCAACTACGCATCCCGCTTCCTCGGCACCCGCTACGTGCTCGGTGCAATGGGTCCCTCGGCTTTCGACTGTTCAGGATTCGTGGGCTACGTGTTCCGCAATTTCGGCATTCAGCTTGACCGCACTTCACGCCAGCAGTTCCTGCAGGGTGAAAAGGTGAGCCTCAACAACCTGCGTCCGGGCGACCTGCTCTTCTTCAGCTCACGCTCAAGCGGCAAAGGCCGTGTTGGACACGTTGCTATGGTGACTGAGGTTAACGCCGATGGTTCATGCAAATTTATCCATGCCTCATCCGGCAAGGGACGCGTAACCTACCAGAATTTCCCCGACAACGGCTACTACGAACGCAACTTCGTTGGCGCACGCCGTGTACTTGGAACCAATCTGGCCGACAATTCGGAATTTGCCATGAACAAATAATTGACGAATATTAGTGATTTAGGAATTATACATAATCTTTTTTGCCGGTTGGAGTCCGCGAGGACACCAACCGGTTTGCATATTCGGCACGATTTTTGTAATTTTGTATGTTATGCAGAAACGAAAAAACGCACTGGCCCCCGCTAACGGGAGCAATGACAGCAACACCATATCCGTCAGAGGAGCAAGGGTCAACAACCTGAAAAATATAAACGTGGACATTCCGCGCGACAAACTGGTGGTTATCACCGGAGTGTCCGGCTCGGGAAAATCTTCGCTTGCCTTCGACACACTATACGCCGAGGGTCAGCGGCGCTATGTTGAAAGCCTATCGGCCTACGCTCGGCAATTCATGGGCAAGATGGCCAAACCCGAATGCGACTTCATCAGAGGCCTCCCCCCTGCCATAGCTATTGAGCAGAAAGTCAATACCCGCAATCCACGAAGCACCGTAGGAACATCAACCGAGATTTATGACTATCTACGCCTGCTATTTGCCCGTATAGGCCACACCTACTCCCCCATCAGCGGTCAGGAAGTGAGGAAACAATCGGCTGAAGACCTTGTCAACGCCGCAGCGGCTCTTCCCGAAGGAACAAGGATTGCGGTTGGAGCTCCCGTTATCCCTCCGGAAGGTCGCACGATGAAACAACACCTTGAAGTACTGCTGCAGGGTGGATATTCCCGATTGATTGATCCGGAAGGTAACTTCGTGGACATAACAGACATTATTGACAGCGCGGACAAACTGTCACCCGGCTACCTGCTGCTCATCGACCGCATGGCAGCCCCTCGTGACAATGACACCATGAGCCGGCTCACCGATTCGGCAGAAACAGCCTTCTTCGAAGGCCATAACCGCGCATGGCTCCTCACATGGACTGACAGTGGGGTGAATCGAAGAGAATTCTCATCCGGTTTTGAAGCCGATGGAATGACATTTACCGAACCCACCGAGCAAATGTTTAACTTCAACAACCCGTTCGGTGCATGCCCCCGTTGCGAGGGATTTGGCAAAATCATAGGCATTGACGAGCGGCTTGTCATACCCGACACATCGCTATCGGTTTTTGAGGACGCAGTGGTCTGCTGGCGAGGAGAGAAAATGAGCGAATGGAAAAAGAGTCTCATACGTCAGGCCTCGCGGGTGAACTTCCCTGTCCACAGAGCATATTGCGACCTCAACGAGCATGAGCGTAAACTTTTGTGGCAAGGATTCCCGGGATTTCCCGGCATCTGGGGATTTTTCAAAATGGTGGAGGAGAACCAGTATAAGATTCAATATCGCGTGATGCTCGCCCGCTACCGAGGCAAAACGGAATGCCCCGTGTGCCACGGTACACGTATGCGCAAGGACGCTTCCTACGTAAAGGTAGCCGGAATGACTATCACCGAAATGGTCCGGAAACCCGTCAGCAACCTGCTGGAGATTTTCAACACCATGGAACTTTCCGACACCGACCGCCGGATAGGCTCCCGCCTCCTCACCGAGATTCGCAACCGCTTGACATTCCTTTCAGAAGTAGGGCTCGGATATCTCACCCTTGACCGACTTTCATCCACACTGTCAGGCGGTGAAAGCCAGCGCATAAACCTTGCCACCTCTCTCGGTAGCTCACTGATGGGCTCGCTCTACATCCTCGACGAACCATCAATTGGACTGCATTCGCGCGACACACAACGGCTGATTGGCGTGCTCCGCAAACTTCAGCAGGGAGGCAACACGGTCGTTGTTGTCGAACACGATGAGGAAATTATGCGTGCTTGCGACTACATTATTGACGTTGGCCCCAAAGCCGGAACCCTAGGCGGTGAAATAATATACCAGGGACCGGTAGAATCTCTCGATAAGGCCGCCGAAAGCTACACCCTTCAATATCTGACCGGCCGGATGACAATTCCGGTGCCGAAAAAGCGGCGTAACTGGCGCGACTATGTGGAAGTTATCGGTGCAAGAGAGCACAATCTCAAAAACATCGATGTCCGCTTCCCACTCCAGGCCATGACAGTGGTGACCGGCGTCAGCGGCTCCGGGAAGTCAACCCTTGTCCGCGACATACTTTATCGCGCCCTAACCCGCCATCTTGGCGAAGGCGGCGATGCACCCGGCCTATTCACGCGCCTCGGTGGGTGTCTCAACAGAGTAAAAGCTGTGGAGTTCGTTGACCAAAACCCAATCGGAAGGTCATCGCGCAGCAATCCGGCCACATATCTGAAAGCCTACGACGAAATACGCCGACTATTTGCCGACCAGCAATCAGCAAAACAGATGGGCTTCGGACCGGGCTTTTTCTCGTTCAACACCGAAGGCGGCCGATGCGAAACATGCAAAGGCGAGGGCACACTCACCATTGAAATGCAATTCATGGCCGACATCACCATCCCCTGCGACGATTGCGGAGGACAACGATTCAAACGCGACATTCTCGACATACGCTACCGCGGGCTGAACATAAACGAAGTCCTCAACCTCACAATTGACGACGCTATCGAATTTTTCAGCCAGAGCGAAGGCCTGACCGAGAAAAAAATCGTGAAACGCCTCCGTCCTCTGCAGCAAGTAGGCCTCGGATATATAACTCTCGGGCAAAGCTCATCCACACTGTCCGGCGGCGAAAATCAGCGCGTGAAACTCGCCTACTTCCTCGCCCTTGAATCACAAGAGCCCACCATGTTCATATTCGATGAACCCACAACCGGCCTGCATTTCCACGACATCAACCTGCTCATGCAGTCATTTGACCGACTTATCTCACTGGGCCACACCATTATTGTCATAGAACACAACATGGACATAATAAAATGCGCCGACCACATCATTGACATCGGGCCCGAAGGCGGAGAAGCCGGCGGAAACATAGTTGCCACAGGCACCCCCGAAGAAATCGCAGCCAACCCCACCTCCCACACCGGCCACTACCTCCGCGCAAAACTCCCCTAACCGCCCCGGCATTTGCAGGAGGTCGATTGAAAATGCCGAGGTCAAAATACCCCTTATTCTCAATGGGTTACCCACAACCTCCGCTCCGACATCCAAATTTTACGCAAAAATAATTGTTAAAAAATTTGGTAAGGCCAGATAAAGGCGGTACCTTTGCAACGCTTTTGGAAAGAAGCACCCAATAACGGAGATTCGCTAGCTCAGCTGGTAGAGCACAACACTTTTAATGTTGGGGTCCTGGGTTCGAGCCCCAGGCGGATCACTAAAAATCAAGCAGTTAGACAAAGCCTAATTGCTTGATTTCTTTTA
>CAZASF010000084.1:0-5197 GCA_964487725.1 uncultured Bacteroides sp.
ATGTTTTATATCATATTTTCCAAAGTCAAATTTTTAACGAACCATTGTTATTAATTTGTTCCTCAATATTATTTATCAGGGATTGCTTTATTTTATCGGATTCGTTATCGAAATATTTGCTGCATAATTCATTGAGCAGTTTCCATTTGTCACGGAACATATTCTCCATTTCAACGGACATACTTTTGTTCTCGTCTTTTTGCTTCTCTATTATGAGTTTGAGATTGCTGTTGTCGGCATTTCTTTCTTGAAGCATGTCAGCGAGGCTTTGATTATTGTCAGAAGCTGATTTTATTTGTGAGGTGAGTTCATAAATGTCCTCAAGGTGCTGATTCAACTTCAAATCCCTTATTTTAAGCCGGTGACGATAAACCATAATCATTATCAGAATAATCAAAACGGTTATTACGACAATTAATCCGGTAACTGCTTCCAGTGATTTAAATCGGGCATGTTCTTTTTGGCGCTAGTCCGACATATAATCCCGCTGTCGTGAAATTATGGATTGTCTAATCAATCTTGCAACAATAGAGTCCTGCTCAACTGATGCGCTGTCCTGAAATCGTCGTGACTGATATGAGTCATCAATGGATTCATAGTATGAAGTAAGAAAGATAAACTTCATCAATCGGTTAATATTCAGAGAATCCTGATAATATAGCCGGACAAGGCTGTCAGCTTCCTTGTAATTGCCTGTATACATCCTTGACAGAGCGGCGTATGCTTTATCTATGCCGGACATGGGTTGGATGTGCTGGTAACGTATCAGATAGGTGGCTATTGAGTCAGCCTCGCGGTAATCCTTTAATTTATAATGGCCAATAAAGGCAGCTTTTGCAGAGTATAACGCCAATGCCGTGTCTTCCAACTCGGTAGCGATATTGTATATACTGTCAGCCAGATTCAATCCCGTCTCATAATCGTGTATGTCAACGTAGGCCATAGCCAGATCACACAGTGAGAATCTTTGGTTGGCTGTTTTACCGACGTTGCCATATTGTGCTATAGCGTCTTTTCGATATTCTATTGCTTCTGCGTGATAATAAGTGAAGTTAAAAAGATCTGCTATCAGTTCGGAAGCTTTTGCACGCCAATAAGAATTATCCATATCCACAGCCATTTCCCTCGCTTTCATTGCCGGGATTATTGCGCCTGTATAATTGCGGTCATAAAGTCGAACCTGCGCCTGATAGAATAGCGACTTCATCAGATTGGAGTCGGACCCGAACGATTCATAGTGGTTGACTGCGGTGGATATTAGAGAGTCATCGGTGGGGTATGCGTTTGTCTTGACAAGAGCCTGAGTGGAGAGCAGGGCGTAGAATGCGCGGTCAGAGACTGAGGTAACTGTCGTAGAGTCAATGGAATAAATTATGGTAAGCGCGGAATCAGGGTCCTGTTCCATGATTGCCTCAGCTTGATTGAGGGAGTTATGCACCGGGTTATGGCAACCTATAAAAGCCACAACAGTTGAAATTGTGATGATTGTGCGGAGAATATGGCGCATGTTTTTTACATGATTATGATTGGTTGTTGTGTTAGCAAAAATAGATAAATAAAGCCACTTTGGCAAATCTGATTTAATGTTTCTTCGTCTTTAAAGAGCCTTTGTAGGGTCGTCTATCCTATGGCGACCGCCTCACCCACATAGCCCCCCCGCACTCTCACTCCAGGTTAGATGGCTAAAATAAAAAGGCGTGCCGGGATGCCCGACACGCCTTTATAATTTGTAGTGAATGGGGGCAATTAGTTGCTACAGCCGCAGCTGTCGTCCTTACAACCGCAACTGTCATCGCAGCCACATTCTCCGCCGCCGCATCCCGAACAGCCACATCCCTGTGCGGGCTGAAGTTCCTCCGGAGTAGCATCGCGCACAAGAGTGATCTTTCCTTTGAAGCGAACGTCCTTGCCGGCGAGAGGATGATTGAAATCCATCTTCACATCCTTGTCAGTCACTTCCTTCACCACACCGTTGATGCGATAACCGTCGGCCGTCATCATCGGGAGCACTGCCCCAGGCTTAACAACGGTCTCATCAACCTTGCCGTCGACCTCGAAAATTTCACGAGGAAGAGTTGCTACTTGCTCGGGATCATACGGTCCGAATGCCTGATCTGCACTCACTTTTATGTCAAATTCGCCACCGGCCTCAAGACCGTCTATGGCATGTTCGAGCGGTTCTATAACGCCCTTGGTAACGCCAAATATGAAGCGTTCCGGGTCCTCGGCCGAAGTCTGGTGTACAAGTTTTTCTCCCTCAGGAGTGACTTCATAAAGGTCATATCCGAGTTCAACATATTTTCCGGGTTGTATTTTTTCCATAATCTTTTAATTTTTAGTTTTCTTATATCCTTATATCAACAAATATCATGCCAAAGAGTTGGCGCTTAAACCTTCAACAGTATCGCGAAGATTCCGCGTAGCGTCCGACAATAAGTCGAGCACAAGTTCAAATCCTTCTGCACCGTCGTAGTACGGATCCGGCACGTGGTCGTACTTGGTGCTGACCCCAAAGAAATCACTCATAGGCAATATTTTAGTTTCCGCTTCGGGAGTCGGGGCAATGCGGCGCAGATTGCTGATGTTGGATGCGTCCATCCCGATTATCAGGTCAAAATCATAAAAATCACGTTCCCGGACCTGACGACATCGATGGGTCAACGCCAATCCTCGCCGTCGCGCATGTGCCCTCATTCTGGGATCCGGCAGGTCCCCAACATGATAATTGCCCGTGCCGGCCGAATCAATGACCCATTTATCGGCGGTCCCATTCTCTTCAACAGCTTCCAACATCATACCCTCGGCAGCCGGACTCCGGCAGATATTGCCTAGACACACGAACAGCACTCTAACTTTTTTGGGGTTAGCTATTCCCGCAAGTGCTCGCTCTATTTTCGGGACCCGTTTATATTGCAATATATTCATCCTTTTTTCGCAGTTCTGATATAATTAGTGATGCAGCTGTCGCAGCGGCTGTACCATCGCCAAGCCGTTCTCTCATAGCCTTATATCCATCGAGTTGCAACTCCCTCCCCGGGGCATACGGAAGGATGGCCGAGAGTTCGGCATCAACTGAATCTACCGTACAGAGGTGTACCAGCATTTCCGGAATAATCTCCCTGTTGGCTATTAGATTTGGAAGCGACACGAACGGAGCTTTTATGAGACGCTTCATTATGTTGTAACTGAGCTTTGACCCGTTGGCGCGATAACATACCACCTGTGGAGTTCCGGCCAATGCACATTCAAGGGTCGCCGTGCCGGATGTTACCAACGCCGCAGCGGCGAAATGCATGAGCCGAAATGTGTCATTCGCCACACGGGGCAAATCGGAATATTGGTCATAGAATCCCGGATCCATGCCGGGTGCAGACGCTATGACAGGCTGAAAGTCAGCATGCCGGCGAGCCACGGCATCCATTATCGGAAGATTATTGCGAATCTCTCCCTTTCGGCTGCCCGGAACAAGAGCAAGGATAGGCTTCCCGGGGTTCAATCCATGCTCCCTGATGAAATCGTCAATGCTTACTGATTCGGCGAGACGACGGTCCACTTCCTCTCTCGAAGGGTTTCCCACATAAGTAACCCTGACGTTCTTACCATTGAAATAGTCGACCTCAAAGGGAAGGATTGACAGTATGTGGTCAACATATCGGCGCAGCTCTTTCACGCGCCACTCCTTCCATGCCCACACCTTAGGCGATATGTAGTAGAACACCGTAATTCCGAGCCGCTTTGCAAGTTTGGCCAGTTTCAGATTGAAACTCGGATAGTCCACAAGGATCAGTGCATCCGCGCCGGAATTTCGAAGCGCATCCTTTGCTATCCTGAAATTCTCCTTGATTGTTCCGAGGTTTCTAAGCACTTCGCTGAATCCCATAAAAGCCATGCGGCTATAATGGATCACAGCGTCATGGCCTGCGGCGCTGACCATCATGTCGCCTCCAAGGAAAGTAAATTTCGCTTCCAGATCACGCTTTTTCAACTCCGCCATCAGAGCCGAAGCATGTAAATCGCCCGAAGGCTCACCTGCTGATATAAAATAATGCATTCCTTGAATATGATTAAGTTTATCTATATAGTTCCAAGATCAATGGTGATTATTCCGTCATAATCCGTGTCAATTGACACTCCTCCACTCTGTTTTTGTGTGAGGAATTCTCCACTGACAATGGTGTTTTCCCCTCGTCTGACAGGAATCTTAACGCTGCTCCTCGCCAGCACTTCATCATCCTTAAGCAGCTCCACCACGGCAGGAATTTCCGATCCGGCGCTCTCCGCAAAAAGATAATCGAAGGCTATAACGCATCTGTCATTTGCCACTGACGTATCCAGGACCGTCATGAATGAAACAGAGGCAACAAGTTCTTTCATCACATCATCATGCACATTGAACCCGCTGGCTATGTATTGGGGATACGTAATCCTTAACTTATATTCCTCTCCCAATGCAATCTCCTTCAGATGCTCGCTGCGGAATTTCAACATATCCGTAGTGACAAATTCCACTCGACCCATAGGGCGTTGCAGCTGCATCTCCGCCGAAACCACAGTTGATGCCCTTGACCTTTGAGCGATAGTGACATCCATAGTCCCACAAAAGCAATCCTTTGCTTCGCTATTAGCCGAATAATTGCCGTTGAATTTTACGGGAATAAGGGTTGAGGTGTCATAAAGCAAATCATTATTAGGCTGGGCTTTTCGGACATAGTCGCTCCACACGGCAATCCTGTAACTCCCGGCCGCCACATTTATCGTGAAATCTGCCACAGCTTTTGTGAATCCCTCAATATCGGCAAAAACGACTTTGCGATCTATAACCTTACGGGCAGAATTATGAATCTCTACAATAAATCTGTGTATATGACCCGACTGCAACTGCATGGTCCGCGTAGCCGATATTTCAGGAAGAGTCATTGTCACATTCACCGTTGCCTCAATCAAGTCCTGCGATGAACTTCCACCGCCACTGGACGAACCGCCGTCAGGCTCATCCTTGTGACATGACACAAACGCCAACAACACACACATCCACATCACGACCGAACGTGCAGCCGGCAGATACGGACAAATAGCGCTGTAAATGTTTCTGAGTGACATACTCGGGCAAAGTTAACGAATATTATTGACTGCGCAAACGAGTATAAACAAGAAAAGCTCCGGGGAGTGATTTCCTCGGAGCTTTCTGTTGAAGGGG
>CAZASF010000085.1:0-5010 GCA_964487725.1 uncultured Bacteroides sp.
AACACACCGTAATTGTAAGTGCCGAAAGCACTCATCGCTTTTCTGCATAATTCAGTTTTGCGGCGTTCTACTAATCCTGAAATATCGGCGAGAGGTTCATTATGTTCCTCTCCACCAAACGTTATTGCTTTAGGTTTATCATCCATAGTCTGATCTTTTTTCTGCAAAGATACTGACCGGCATGTATCAAAACCTGACACACGCAAGTGGATTATTTATCAAATTTGAAGTGATGGCCGCTTTGGTCGGTGATGCTTTGAACTTTATAGGATTTTCAAGGCGATGGCGGCACAGGCTTCGGCATCGGCAAGGGCATTGTGATGGTTTTCGAGATCATAGCCGCATGCTGCCGCAACCACATGTAGCTGATGGCATGGCAGTGAGCGAAGTTTGCGGCGCGACGCTGCCAACGTACAATGGAACTCATAGCCGGGGTATTCCATCCCATATTCTTCAAACACTGCCTTCAGACATGTTTCATCAAAAGGCTTGTTATGAGCCACAAGGGGTAGGCCTTTGATTTTATCTTCTACCTGTGCCCATACTTCGGGGAAGGTGGGAGCATCATCGGTATCAGCTTGGGTAAGTCCGTGAATCTCAGTTGTCCAATAAGAATAATAATTGGGAGTCGGTTTAATTAGGCTATAAAAACGGTCGACTATCTCACCGTCTCTCACTATAATTAAGCCAACGCTACACACGCTGCATCGACGTCCGTTGGCAGTTTCGAAATCTATAGCTATAAAATTCTGCATCTTCCTTACTTGTTGAAATAAACATTATACAAGTCTTTCACCCATTGTTTCATCTCATCTACGACTTCATCCGGAGAAAGCACTTCAATCCATGAGCCGCCCTGAAGCATTTCAATGAAGAACTCCTCAGTGGGAGCGACTCTGATATCAAATTCCGCATACTCGCCCTCATCAACGATAAGAGTTTGGGAATGATGGATTGGAAGAGTTTTTATATAATTTTTATGTGGCTCGTAGACGCGAAAACGAATTTGTTTTGTGTCAGATGAACTTCTGCGTGACACACCTATGCAATCGCCGAAATATTCTTGAGCATCAAAATCTTCCGGGAAAGTGAAGGTTTCATTAAGCTCGGTAACCTCTTCAATACGGTCAAGACCATACGTCAATTGTTGCCACTTCTTGTTGAAATAACTTTCGCCTACCACATACCAACGCTTTTTAAACAGCTTCACGCACAGTGGCTTGATATCAAACGTTGACGCGTAGATTTTGCCAAATCCTCGATATGTTATTTGCACCTTATGGTTGTGCTTCATCGCGGTAATAATCGTTGTCAGATTATCGCGCCCTGATGGTATTTCATCAAGCAATATTCGGTCTTTGATATCAAGACTCCCCATAAGGGTAGTTCCCATCGACACAGAGTCAAGAAGCCATTTGCTTAATCTATCCTCGTCAATGTCCTCCGGATTCGCAACGTAATAACGGTAGCCGCCATGCTTGTGGCAATCGATGATGACGTGAAATTGCAGTTCAATTCCGGCCTTCCAACGATTGAACGTGGCTCTGTCAAGACCTTTCTCGGAAGACATGTAGTCCTTCCATTTCTCAGAAATCTCATTCAGGGTTATTCCCCGTGAACGACTCTGATGAATGGTGTTCAGTAGCCAGATATATTTTTCTGTTTGTGTCATATAGCGAAAATTTATTTCGGCTGTAAAGTTAACGTACCGGGTGTATCATTTAGTGTTACAGGTTGAGGAAAAATTAAAAAATGTCACCTGTAATAGATTATGAAACACCTGCCTATGTACCTTTGTGACGTAACAAATAAAAATAGCTATGGACAAAACAGGTGCCAATAAGACTGATATGACAAAACCAATTATATTTTTGGACTTTGATGGTGTACTCAATACTGAGCAGTATCAAGCCCGGCTTGCTGTGGACGGCAAACCGGTAAAAGATGCTTGGGGTTCACTATTTGACCCTCGTGCAGTTGGCAATCTTCACAAAATTGTTGCCGCTACCGATGCTCGCATAGTCATATCTTCGTCATGGCGTTATATCCACCGACTTGGAAGTCTTAGAATGATGTGGAGCGTCAGAGAATTGCCCGATGAAATTTACGATGTAGTTCTGGCAGGCGCATCTTATATCTCGCGTGGCGAGGATATTGACTGCTATCTCAAAACTCATCCGACCGAAAATTATGTCATAATAGACGACCTTGATGATTTTACTGAATCGCACCGCTCGCATTTAGTTGAGACGAATCCTATCATCGGTATTACTGAAAAGGATACTATAAAAGCGATACGCATCCTAACCACACACAACAGTGATACCGACACTTTCAAGAGTGTTGTGAATCTAAATTAATCATAGACTCTTGATATAATTGAACTGCTTATACTGTTCACGCAATAGAGAATATTCTCGAGCATAGTTAATCAGCGGTTTTACTTGCCGAAAGGCGTCTTCTCTATCGCCAATATATCTCATAAATGCTCCTTGATACGTGCCGATATGTAGCCAAAAGTCATTATTATACATATCCCATTCCACTTTGAACGGACTTTGCCAGTTCAATTCCAGCATCACCTCTTTAATATTTGATTCTAATTCAGGCAATGTCTTTTTAGCCTTATTATACACGATTTTTGCGGACTTAATGCTCTCCGTTATATATTCAGGACCATTGTTTAAGACCATCTGTATCCTATGTATTAAATCATATATTTCCTCTGATTCGGGAGGCACTACAAGACCTTCAATTATGTCGTGAACGTTTGACAATTGCTCGGCTCCGGTCGTTACGAAAAGATATTTCTCTTCATGATTGTATGTTAAGTCAATATATTTCTCATCTTTCTTTGTTTCTGTTTGAATATTAACAAATGGGTATCTTCCATAAGATATTTTTGCATATAAAAACTCGTATTCAGGGAGGGCCGTATCCTTCTTTGAAGGTCTTATTGTCACCGAACACTCGTCTTTATTTACAAATACATTAATCCCCTTTAGCTGCCCGATTCTATTTAGGAATAATTCCCAATCATGATATGTACAGTGATATACTTTTTGGTTGAACTCCTTTACAGCTTCGGCCCAAGGACACTCAGCATAACAATGTACAACATATTGGGAAGCCTCGTCAAGTATTTGATTGGAGACATCAAGATATGCGTCTTCAAGAGTATATTTCGTGAAACAATCTATATCAGGGAATTTCTTCATATTCATCTTTCTATAATAATTTTTGTTAGTTCAGTAAAGTTGGCGAAAGTTTGTTTTCAACTGCCAAATTTACGACAAAGATAAATCACTGGTGTATCATATATCGCTACATCACAAATATTTTTACCTGTATTACTTTTTGAAACAAGTAGCATATTACATTTGCGTAAAAAGTAAAATGAATAATCCTTACGAGAAATACATAAAATGGTGGCTTGCGGAACTTGGTGCCGAAAGTGAATATGAGCGATATATGAAACTTTTCCCTGAACTCAACACTCGACTTGCCAAGTATGCTATTGGTGTGTATCAGTGGAACATGACCGGAGAAATTGATTTATCAAACGCAACAGATGTCAATCTCGTTCACGAAATACTGAAGGCAATAGATTCTTCATCGAGTGCGTTTGATTATATAGACAACGACTTCAATGGATGCTCTACAGCGGCAATATGCGGACTTCTTAGAATCCGTCGCAATTTATTATAATGTAGGATAAGCTCTTATTGTCCAGAAATGAGAAGCTCCGGCCTGAGTCAGAGGTGACTGCGGGCCGGAGCGAGATTATGCGTTAGGGAATATGGGCTGATTTATTCGCCTTCGTAGCGGCGTGAGCCGTCGCTTACAACCACGGGATAGATGCGGGGTTCGTGGCCGTATTTTTCGTTGAATTTAGCCTTGACGGTTTCAATGAACGGTTCGGCAAGTTCTTTCTTGACGAGGTTCACGGTGCAGCCACCGAAGCCGCCGCCCATGATACGTGAGCCGGTGACGCCACATTCTTTGGCAACGTCGTTGAGGTAGTCAAGCTCTTCGCATGAAACCTCATAGTCCTTAGAGAGACCTTCGTGGGTTTCGTACATTTTCTTGCCCACGGTTTCATAGTCGTCCTTTACAAGGGCATCGCACACTGCGAGTACGCGGTCTTTTTCCTCAATTACGAATTTGGCGCGGAAATAATCCTCAGCGGTTATGTCGGTCTTTACTGCGTTGAGCATTTCCATGGTTGCATCGCGGAGGGTTTCGATTCCGAGGCGTTTTGCAACGCGTTCGCATGACTGGCGGCGTTTGTTGTAGGGAGAGTCGGCCAGCTCATGTTTCACGCGGGAGTCAACGAGGATGAGTTCGTAGTCTTTCGGATCGAAGGGGAAGTATTCGAATTCCATTGAGCGGCAGTCAAGGCGCATGAGTTTGCCTTTCTGGCCCATTACTGAGGCGAACTGGTCCATGATACCGCAGTTCACACCGCAATAGTTGTGTTCGGTTGACTGGCCGATGCGGGCGAGTTCGAATTTGTCAATTGTATTGTTGTTGAACAAGTCGTTAAGGGCGAAAGCGAAGCAGCTTTCAAGAGCGGCTGATGAGCTGAGGCCTGCGCCTAAGGGTACGTTGCCGGCAAATACGGCATCGAAGCCTTTGACCACGCCGCCACGTTTGATGATTTCGCGGCAAACGCCAAAGATGTATCGTGCCCATGACTGCTTCGGAGCGTCCTCTTCATTGAGGCCGAATGCTACTTCTTCGTCAATGTCAATTGAATATACGCGGACAACATCGAGTCCGTTGGGACGGATGTCGGCCATGATGACTTTGTCAATAGCACCGGGGAACACGAAGCCGCCGTTGTAGTCAGTGTGTTCGCCGATGAGGTTGAAACGTCCGGGTGAAACGTAGAGAGTGCCTTCGCCGCCAAAGCGTTCAGCAAAAGTCTGGGTGATTTTTTCTTTCATAAGTTTTTATAATAAATGAATTAGATTGTCAGGCAATATGGAACCAAAAGTAGTAAAAAAT
>CAZASF010000086.1:0-4883 GCA_964487725.1 uncultured Bacteroides sp.
ACGGCGATACCGATAACGGGATCGGGGAAGTCCATAGCCTCAAGCACGATGGGAGCATCCTCTGCGCAGAGGGTGTCACCGGTGCGGATATCCTTGAAACCAACGCCTGCGCCTATATCGCCGCAACCGATGGCTTCCATGGGGTTCTGCTTGTTGGAGTGCATCTGGAACAGACGTGACACTCGTTCCTTCTTGCCTGAACGGGCATTGAGCACGTAGCTACCGGCAACAACGTTACCGGAGTAAACGCGGAAGAATGTCAGACGGCCAACGTAGGGGTCAGTAGCAATCTTGAATGCGAGGGCACACATGGGCGATTCGGGCAGGGGCTCGCGGGTCTCAACCTGATCAGGATTGTCAGGATTGTGGCCTTCAATTGCGCCGGCGTCAACGGGGCTGGGCAGATAAGCGCAGACATTGTTGAGCAGCGGCTGAACGCCCTTGTTTTTGAAAGATGAACCGCAAGTCATAGGTACGATTCCCATGGCGATTGTTGCCTTGCGAATAGCTGCGCGGATTTCGTCTTCGGTGATAGTTGAGGGGTCATCAAAGTATTTCTCCATGATGGCATCGTCAAACTCGGCGATTTTCTCGAGCATTTTGTCGCGCCATTCTTCAGCCTCGGCCACGAGGTTGGAGGGAATCTCCTCAACGTCGAAGTCAGCACCCATTGACTCGTCGTGCCAGAAGATAGCCTTCATGGTAATCAGGTCAATGATGCCCTTGAATGTCTCTTCGGCACCAATAGGAATCTGTATGGGGCAGGGATTAGCTCCGAGCACATCCTTGATCTGGCGCACAACCTCGAAGAAGTTTGCGCCCGAACGGTCCATTTTGTTAACGTAACCAATACGGGGAACGTTGTATTTGTCAGCCTGACGCCAAACGGTCTCTGACTGGGGCTCTACACCACCAACAGCGCAGAATGTTGCCACAGCACCGTCGAGAACGCGGAGTGAACGCTCAACCTCAACAGTGAAGTCAACGTGTCCCGGAGTGTCAATAAGATTGATTTTATATTTGTTGCCGTCATAGTTCCAGAATGCGGTTGTGGCGGCGGAAGTGATGGTTATACCACGTTCCTGTTCCTGTTCCATCCAGTCCATGGTGGCGGCACCATCGTGAACCTCACCGATTTTGTGGGTGAGACCCGTGTAGAAAAGTATACGCTCCGATGTGGTGGTCTTACCGGCATCGATGTGAGCCATAATACCGATGTTACGGGTAAACTTAAGAAGTTCGTCTGCTTTAGACATTGTTGTTCTTTTGGATAAAATTCAATGAAAAACTTGATAAAAATTAGAAGCGGAAGTGAGCGAAAGCACGGTTAGCCTCAGCCATCTTGTGCATGTCTTCCTTGCGCTTGTAAGCGCCACCCTGGTCGTTGTATGCGTCAACGATTTCGGCTGCGAGCTTGTCGGCCATCGTCTTGCCACCGCGGCGGCGTGCATAAAGGATAAGGTTTTTCATTGATATCGATTCCTTGCGGTCGGGGCGGATTTCGGTAGGTACCTGGAAGGTGGCACCACCCACGCGACGTGATTTAACCTCCACCTGGGGAGTTACATTTTCAAGGGCTTTTTTCCAGATTTCGAGCGCGGTCTTCTCCTCGTTGGGAAGCTTTGACTTAACAGTTTCAAGAGCGCTGTAGAAAATGGTGTAAGCGGTGTTCTTCTTGCCGTCATACATGAGATGGTTGACGAACTTTGAAACTCTTACATCGTTGAAAACGGGATCGGGTAAAACAATCCGTTTTTTAGGTTTTGCCTTTCTCATTTTGTGTTTTGAGCGATTTTATCGTTTTTTGTTTGCTTGGTTGCTGCATCTTTCATCTTCAACGCCGGCCCTCTGGCTCGGTCGTTTACTCAACCGTCGATTATGTTTCGAATTAGCCTTCCAATAAATCAAAAAGCGAAGATTTTTTTACTTCAGTTACTTTTTTCTTTATTCGGCCCCTATGTTTTAAGCCCCGCGGCCGAGGGCTGTAAGATTAGCTGTAGTGAGGATTACTTCTTGGCTGCTTTCGGACGCTTGGCACCATATTTTGAACGACGCTGGGTGCGATCCTTCACACCGCTGGTGTCGAGAGTGCCACGTACAATGTGGTAGCGAACACCGGGGAGGTCTTTTACACGACCGCCGCGCACGAGCACGATTGAGTGTTCCTGCAGGTTGTGACCTTCACCGGGGATATAAGAGTTGACTTCCTTACCGTTGGTGAGGCGCACACGAGCCACCTTACGCATTGCAGAGTTAGGCTTCTTGGGGGTAGTGGTGTAAACGCGCACGCACACGCCACGACGCTGCGGGCATGAATCCAACGCAGGCGACTTACTCTTGTCCTCAAGAGCCACACGTCCTTTTCTTACTAATTGCTGAATTGTTGGCATCTTAGTTCTTTTTGTTTACTTAATTCGATTAATTATTCGTTATTCTTTCGTTTTCAATTACTTTCGCAATGTCGCTTTCAGCACACATCCATAGCCAACCATCGCCTTATCCATCAGGGATTTAGCTGCCGGTCAGCCCTTCTTCATGCTTAAAAGCGATGCAAAATTACAAACTAATTTCCTAACTACCAAATAATTTTAACTCTTTATTCACTCCCCACTCTCAACAAGCGAGTGCAAAATTTGCACACAGATTCAAACATAGGTAAAATCCGAGCCAATCTCATTCAGCGCCAGGCCGCGTCGGTCCTTTTCCGAGAGAATCAGCTCAACAGCCGGCAGAATCCAGTCAATTCCCAGCGCAGGGTCATCATAACGCAATGTAGCCTCGCTTTCCGGCGCATACCGGTTGTCGACCTTGTACTGGAACTGAGCCACATCGCTGAGCACCACAAAACCATGCGCCATCCCACGGGGCAAGAAAAGCTGGTGTCCGTTTTCCTGCGACAACTCCACGGCAACATGGCGTCCGAATGTTGGAGAACCGCAGCGTAAATCCACCCCAACATCCAACACTCTTCCCATTGAAACTCTAACCAACTTGGCCTGCGACCATTCACCGCGTTGGAAATGCAACCCGCGAAGCACTCCGCGGGTGGACATCGACTCGTTATCCTGCACAAAACTAACCGGGCCCAAATGGGCCTGAAACTCCTCAAGCTTGAACGATTCCATGAAATAGCCACGCGCATCGCCGAACCGCTTCGGTTCAACGAGCCACACTCCCGGTATTTCCAATTCGGTATATTTCATATCAGCGCAAAGTTATGTTTTTTTCGCGACAGGGGAAAATCATCCCGCGCAAATAACCCGTTTTCGGTTGAAAAGATGTAATTTTGCAAGAAAACCGAATATATGCCACGCCATATCATACTTGCCGATGACCCTGAAATAGCCCGGAGTCTGCTCCCGCTGACATTCACACGCCCTGTTAGTGAGCTTTTGCTGGGCATGAACACTCTGCGCCGCAAATGGGAGCTGCTCCTTCCAGGGGAATATTCCTACATCACCGCGGACTACCTTAAAGAGCTATATCCCAACACAGAACCGGACCCCGGCACCATAGTGATAGCCTCCCACATAGTGGCATCACGTAGCCTCGCCGACACCATCGCGCTCATGTCGGCCGGCGAAGCGCTGACAGTTGACGGCAAGGTAATTGCCTATTGCGGCTCACCCGAGCGCCTTATCCCCTACCCCGGCCGGATCACCTCAATAGAATATATCTACGACCTGTTTCTCAACAACGGCGAGGCTATTGGGGCTGACTTCGACCTCCTTACCGAGACTCGCTCCTCAGTTCCGATTAGCAAATCATGCACCGTCATAGGCACCTCAGCACGTATCTTTCTGGCCGAGGGCGCAAAAGCCGAAGCCGTCACCTTCAACACAGAGCATGGTCCTATCTACATTGGCCCCGGAGCCGAAGTGATGGAAGGCTCATGTCTGCGTGGGCCGATAGCCATTCTTGACCACGCAACCGTCAACATGCTAACGCGCATCTACGGCGCCACGACCATAGGGCGCCAATGCAAAGTGGGTGGCGAAATCAACAACGTAATCATGCACGACTTCTCCAACAAAGCCCACGATGGATTCCTCGGCAACGCAGTGATTGGCTCCTGGTGCAACTTAGGCGCCGGATGCGTAGCATCAAACCTCAAGAACGATTACACCGAGATAAAACTCTGGCACTACCCCACGCGCCGATTCCGTCGCACCGGCCTTCAATTCTGCGGATTGATAATGGGCGACCATTCCAAGACAGGAATCAACACCATGTTCAACACCGCCACCACCGTTGGCGTAGGCGTCAATATCCACGGCACCGGCTATCCCCGCAACTTCGTGGGATCATTCTCCGAAGGAGGTGCCACGAGTGGCTACAGCGAAGTCCCGCTCTCAAAATTTTTCGCCATAGCCCGTCGCGTCATGGCACGGCGTCAGGTAGAACTGACTCCCGCCCGGGAACGTCTCTACGCCACCCTCCATGAGCTTACCGACATCAACCGTTAGTCGCCGTAGGGGTACAGTAGGAACGCCCCGCCAATGGAATATACCGCTATCAGCACCACAAGCCCAATAACCGAACCGATCATCAGTTTTTTCCGGCCCTGGTAGTGTCCCTCGAATATGCCCAGGATCAGTGATGCGCCACCAAGCACCAAGACTAAATTGAAAAAACTTTCCATATCATCATTATTCAAAAATACCTACTGCCGAGAGGCTGATTACTATACCAAGATAGGCTGCTGTGATTCCAAGATAAATCACAACCCTTATAAACAGCATCACTCTTATGCCCTTCATTTTGTAACTAACAAAAATCATACAAAAAATCCACGCTAAAGCTATCAACGCGAACCAAAACCGGCTCAACGCCTCATGCCATACAACCGTATAATCCATAATTTTTCTAATCAGTATTTATAT
>CAZASF010000087.1:0-4624 GCA_964487725.1 uncultured Bacteroides sp.
ACTCAAATATGTCGCATACTCCAAGGATGGCACTGCGCATGTGATGGGAATGAGTCGTGACGGCGATTTTGTGGCTGACTGGCCTTTCTGCATATATGGCATACCTGCCAAATTGGCGATTATAGCTGTAACCGATTGCGAGATATACTGCGTATCCTCGCAGGTGGTTAAGGAAAAGATGGACTCCGACCCTAATTTCAAGGATATTGTGATGCACTCTACAGAGGAAGTTTATACAACTGTCTATGACCGCTATGTCGATTTATACGTCAAGTCGCCGCAGCAGCGGTATGATGAACTCGTAAGCCGATATCCCGACCTATTCGACCTGTTTTCGCTCAAAGACATCGCATCATTCCTCAATATCACACCGACACATCTGAGCCGATTGCGAAGGAATGACGGCAATTAGTGTTAAATTTCTCGGCTCTCAACATTTGTTGAGAGTTTTTATTTTTATTGGCTGTAACTTTGCATTAAATAGACTATACGCTATCACGCAAAATGAAACCACGGATATCAATACTATTCCTCATTATGATTATTGCGATGTGTGCAAACGCACAACAAATTGCAATAACCGGGGTTGTCAAGACTCCGCAAGGGCGTGGTGTGGATATGGCGAGCGTGGTTGTGTCTCCGGCAAATGCACCGAAGCAATTTCTTGCCTCAACTTTTACAGAGGAAAACGGGAGTTATACATTGAGCGTATCTTTTGATTGCGATAGCTTGCTACTTAAAGCATCGAGCATCGAGATAGCTCCGACAACTATCAAAATTCCAAATCGTTCCGGGAAATACGACATCATAGTGGAGGATAAAACCATTGAGCTGAAAGAAGTTGTGGTAAAATCAAAGAAGATATATTCTCATGGCGATACCATCAACTATAATGTGGCAAACTTTCTCGGACAGAATGATCAGGCTCTTGCCGATGTACTGAAAAAGATGCCGGGAATCTCTGTATCTGAATCAGGCCAAGTTTCATATCAGGGTAAACCGATCAAGAATTTCTATATAGAGGGGCTTGACCTCATGAAAGGTCATTATGGCATTGCCACACAAAATATTGACCCTAACAATATTGCCACCGTGCAAGTATTGGAAAATCATCAGGACATAAAAGCCCTCGAAGGGTTGCGCCCAGAAGAACAAGCATCCATCAATATCCGCCTGAAGGAGGGTGTAAAAGGGGTATTCAACCTTATCGCCACTCTTGGAGGAGGATATGGCGATGAGGCTTTATGGAACAATTCCGCTATCGCTACCTACTTCACGCGCTCCAGCCAGTTCCTTGCTACATACAAAGGGAACAATACGGGCGAGGACTTGTCGAGAGAACTCTATTCCTTTGACAATGACTATTCGCGCACGTCAAACATTACCAACATCTCAATGCCCTCGGCTCCCGGCATTGACAAGAGGTTCTATTATTTCAACCGCTCGCACAGCGCGACTTTCAACAATGTCTATCGTATCGGCAAATCGGGCGAATTCGGTATAAATGCCGCATATCTAAACGACCGTGATTCGCGTCAAAGCTATTCAAATACAGCCAATACTCTACCCGATGGTTCACAGAATATTGTAGATGAACTGATGAATGGCTTCTCACGCACCAACAAGGCGTATGGTGATTTGACCTATCTCCTGAATGGCGACACCAAATATATTAAAGAACAATTGAAATTCGACTGGTCCTCAACCAATGCCGACAGCCGAATCATTGCAGGAGGTGACGACATCACCCAGATTGGGAAAACTGATGCATACCGTCTGTTCAATAAATTCCACATGACAAAACGCAGTTCGGAATACCATGGTTATGAAATCTATTCGGTGATTAATCTTGAAAAGCGGCCTCACAGTTTGTCCGTTTCTCCGAATCTTTTCCCCGAATTGATTAACGGAGATATGCTCCGGCAGAATGTTGATTCTCGCGATTTGTCAACTGAAAACCGCGTCGGTTTACTTTCCGCATGGAGAATCGGCAATGTGAATATACATCCCTCCTACTTTCTGAACTATACCCACAACAGTCTGACAAGTGAATTGTCAGATACGCACAATGATTTGCATCTTGATAATCTGGCAACCGGCATAAGTGCAGAAATTGCATGGCGCTACCGCAAGGTCAATGCCTCGCTGTATATACCTGTCACATATAGATTTTTCAATCTGAAAAACCGTCTTACTGATGTTCGCACGGATAAGAACCATGTGCGGGTTGAACCTCGGTTGGATTTCTCATACAAGATCAGCAGCAACCACGACCTCAGTCTGAAGTCCGCGCTGAACAATTCCACCCCATCCATTCAGAATCTATATTCAAATTATATCCTTACCTCATATCGTCAATTGTCAGCATACGATGTAGAAGGTTTGTTTGAGGGACTTAATCTCAGCAACACTCTATCGTATAGTTTCAAGAATCTATTCTTTATGAGTTTTGCCGGAGTGGATATTAGTTGGAACAGGCAGAAACCGGATGTGCTGTATGGCTCATATTATGACGGCTTGGTAGAGCGAGTCATCAGCCAACGCACCAACGAAACATCAGATATGATTTCTGCTATTATACGTGGCAGTAAGGGTTTTGATTGGCGACGCTTGAAAATCGGACTTTCCGCTTCATATAGTTATTACACAAGTCCTCTGCTTGTGCAAAATTCGGTTATCCGATATTCGGGCAACGCCATAGGAGTAAACGGAGACATCAGTCTCACTCCGTTCAAATGGATGTCAATTTCATACGAGGGCGAGTATTACCAGTCTGCGACCCGTCAGAAAGGGTTTGAGAGGATGCCGTGGATCAGGACACTAACCAACAAAGGCACGTTGGACTTCAACTTGCCGGGAGGGGTAAGTCTTCGCTCGTCCGTTTATCATTACTATAACAACTTCAATGACGGTGATAAATCGTTCATCTTGCTCAATGCAGAGGCGAGGTATTCCATAAAACGGTTTTCCTTCACACTCTCATGTGACAATCTCCTCAACCGCAGGGAATATGTGTATTCGAGTCGTTCGGCACTGACCGAATCCAATTCAATATACAATATTCGCTCGCGCAGCATACTTCTAAAAATAAGATTCAGAATATTCTAAAACTACGAAAATATGAAACAGCTAATTTTTCTTTTGTTCGCTCTCATTGGCGTGACTACATCCGCACAGGAAACCTGTTCGCGACTTATAGACAAAGCGACACCTATAGATACAGCCAAATACAAGGTGACATACTCATTGAAATACAAATTCCATCCCGACCAACAGGAAGATTACTTCGGTGACACCAGAATCGTGCAGATTGGTAAAAGAAGCATCAAAGATTTCAGCGATATAATAAATCATTTCGACTCTCTTGCCACTGAACAAGTCCGTCATGGAGCGTCGTCATATTCAAATGTCTCGGGTATGCCTTGGCCTGTGGAAATTATCAGACCGATGCGTGGTGGCAATGCCTATATGAAATATCGGCTTGGCATCAGCGGGTTCTTTGTCTATACGGATTCAGTACCGTCTATCCAATGGGAGTTTTCCCCCGAAGAAAGCACCTCCATCCTCGGTTATGAATGTAACAAGGCGACTGCCGATTTTGCCGGACGTACTTACACCGCATGGTTTACATCAGAGTTGCCACTTCCGTTTGGTCCCTACAAATTCGGAGGCCTTCCCGGGCTCATTCTAAAGATTGAGGACTCAGAAAAGCAGTTCGTGTGGGAGGCCGTTGGTTTTGAGAAATCTAATGCACCCATCATACAATACTCATATCAGGATGGCAACGACAAACGCTGTTCTGCCTCTGATGTTGATAAGACTCTTGTCCGGTATTTCCAATCGCCGGTGGCTTTCATGATTGCGTCGTTAGGCGGAGATAGTCGCAGAGTACACATCGTCGGCAAAGATGGCAAGGAAGTGGACACAACAGACGCAACCAAACAATCCATCCCTTATGCAGATACATTAAAGACGAAAGAACTGAATGAGGTTATTGTTGAAGCGCGCAACCAACGACTTGGGGCGGAGGTGTCAACGTATATACCAACGGCAAAGCAGAAGAATGCCGCTCAGACTGCCGCGGATTTATTGAATCGGATGGCTATTCCTCAACTGAGGATTTCGCCCAATGATGAGATAAAGGACTTGGCCGGCAAAAGTGTGGATGTTTTCATAGATTTTCTTCCGGCATCTAAGCAGGACTTGGACGGTATGCGTATGCAGGATGTAAAGAAAGTGGAATATTACGATTTTCCCTCCGACCCTCGTTTTCTTGGCAAAGCGCATGTTGTGAATTTCGTAATGCAGAAATACGAATATGGCGGATACGTGAAAGTCTATGGATGGGAGAATACTTCCAATGCAGGACAAGCCAGCATATATGGCAAACTGCAATACAAACGTATGACGTTTGACATAGCCGGTGGAGCATTTTATCTCAATGAGAAGCATGCAGGGAGCGACATTTACGAGACTTTCTGTCTGCCACAAGCAGATGGTTCGCTTAAAATCTTTGAGCGCAATTCCATTCAAGAGACATCGAAATGGAAAGACAATACTTACTGGCCTACATTCAAGGCTCTCTATTCATCGGACAAAGTCACCATCCAGAATGTGATAGGCG
>CAZASF010000088.1:0-4547 GCA_964487725.1 uncultured Bacteroides sp.
TCTGGAGATTTTTCTGACAGACGGCATAGAATATCCCGGTCAGACACGTTCAACGTACCGAGCAAGCCACACTTCCATAGTTGATAATCACCGAGAAAATGGAGTTAAGAAGCCGCATCGGTGAAAACAGGAGATGACATATTGACTTGGATTACCCTGAGAAAAATAGAATTGATTATGGCAAAATGGTACAGTCCATTCCCGGAAAGGCGAGTCTATGACTATGCAGAGAAGCGGAATAGACATTGTCTCGTCTCGTGGAATGCTGACTAAAAGCGGCGAGTGACGGAACGGTCGTGAAAGTCCTTATACGGCAACGGCGAATAAGAACACGGATAGACGGCAATAAGTCTCACGGTGAAAAGCAACGTCCCCGATGCTCACCTTGAGGCGTTGCTGGTTATCGGTGTTCCGGCGTTGCCAATAGGCGTGATACGGTCAATGGGTGCAAGGCTCGCCCTGCACATTTTGACGGCATCATCGCCGCCAATAATGGTGACCGCTCCGTCTTTCGCCGCTTTCAAATTTGACAATTATGTACGAAGAATTTTGTGATTACGAAAATTATTATTATTTTTGCGGAAAATAATTCTATCGGAAAATAATTATGGAATTTCTTGACCGTAAAGATGAGATAATCGAACTTGAAAGGGTGCTTGATTATTCAAAGTCTCCTAAATTTGTCGTTGTGTTTGGACGACGGCGACTTGGCAAGTCCACTCTTATAAAGCGTGTGCTGTCGGCAAACGACGTTTACTATATGGCCGGTGACTTGGTTGATAACGTGCAGCTTGAAATGCTTCAGGAGTTATTGTCGCAAAAGTTCCCGGAAATAGGTATGGCTAAATTCTCCGGTTGGGAAGAGTTGTTTATGATGCTCAACCGTCTTACGGATCAACAATTCACCTTATGCCTCGATGAATTTCCATATATGGTGAAGCATTCGCCGGAACTGCCATCCATAATCCAACGCATTCTTGATGCAAAGATTCTGAAATTTAATCTTGTAATCTGTGGAAGCTCCCAGCGGATGATGCAGGAAATGATTCTAAGCCAGAGCGAGCCGCTCTATGGTCGGGCAGATGCCATAATAGATGTGCGTCCTATCCCTTTGCCATATTTGCAGGAGGGACTGGGCCTGGATGCCATATCCACGGTAGAGGAATACAGCGTATGGGGAGGAGTGCCTCGCTATTGGGAACTACGTGAGGAGTATCTTTCGCTTGCGGATGCTATACGAGGGATGCTGCTCGGACCCACGGCGGTTTTGTATGACGAACCCAAGAAACTTTTTCTTGATGACATGACCGCAACCGTGCAGTCCGAATCATTGATGTCGGTTATTGCCGGAGGTGCAAACCGTCTGTCGGAGATTGCTTCTCGAATGGGTCGTGAGGCCACATCGTTGTCCGCGCCGCTCGACAAGCTGATTCAGATGACTTATATCCGCAGGGAGATACCCTTCGGAGAAAGTCCGAAGAAATCCAAAAAGGGAATTTACCGCATAAACGACCCCATGATGGACTTCTATTACACGTTTATCATGCCAAATATGTCGAGTCTCGCACGAGGCCGCAAGAACATTGTGATGGAAGATATTGAAAGCAAATTCACCGGATATGTCGCAGGGCACTGGGAACATCTATGCCGTGAGGCTGTCAGCGGCAACCTAATGTTTGGTCATCGCTGGGGAGAAGCCGGCAGATGGTGGGGCACAGTACCCTGTGAAACAAAAGGCACATTCCGGGAAATGGAGTTTGATGTAATTGCCGAATCGACCGATGGGCGTGCATTGTTGGTGGGCGAATGCAAATGGACAAATCCTGAAATAGCATCGGAATTGCACCGCAAACTCGTAGAGAAAGCCGGAAGACTACCACTGGCCAAAGACAAAGATATTGTGCCAGTGCTATTTCTGAAGAACGAACCGAAAGACGCTCCAACTGGTATGACAATCCTTTATCCGCAGGATGTGATACAGGCCCTATATGCGGACTGATTTATCAGAATGCCGCTCAGTCTATTCAAAGAACTTTGGGAAGAGCACCGAATCGACCGTTCATATATGCCCGGTGAATGGATGAAAGCTTGTTGAGACCACTGAAATCTGACAAGGAGAAAAGGGATGAGTTGCCGTCTTTACCCTTCTCGGTGAACCATACCGAATCCTTGCCAAAAATATCGTCAATATCTTTCAGAATCGGATCATAGTGAGTCGAAACCAAGAGTTGCGACTGATTCTCCTGCGTATTGATAAACTTGGCGAGAATGTATTCCATTAGATTGGGGTGCATGGATGATTCTAACTCGTCAATTGCAAGGAAAGCCTGACGGTGAAGCTGTGAGTAAATCAACGACTCCAGTTCGACCATTCTTTTTGTTCCGGCACTTTGACAGGCTTCTGGCAAGTAGAAATTATCCGTTTCCGAATCGCCCTCGACTGTATGTGAAAACAAAGCCGTCATTTTCTGGACTTTTATATCTGAAATATTGAAGTCTGCCTCATTTGCAAACCTTACGAGATATTCTCTGAAGTCTTCGCTGTCGGATATCAACTTCTTCGCATCCGATGATAGATTTTCCAATGCGCCTCTCTGCAAGGGCAGGATTTTGGAATCAGCCCATGTGCGCATCTGAGATAGATACGGCACTGATACGTTCACTTTCTTCAGCACGGCAAGAACCGACATGTTGCGGAGGCAATTCATCGCCATAACCTCAGTTTCCGCCGGAGTCAACTTGACAACAGCCGGATTGAAGTTGAGTTTGGATACTCCATTGTAATCCTTTCGTGAGAAAATCTTTGTCGGTCTGTTGGTCAGATAAACGTAGAGTGACTCATTGCAAACCTTCTCGGGATTTATTGTCAACTTATACCAATAACGTATGCCTTCAACGTAGAATTTCAGCTCTATTTCAGAGTCGAAAGACAGAGCCTCCTTGCGGAGCAAGAACGGTTGAACGTCAGTTCCCTCGTCATTGGATGATGGAAGATTGCTCCAAAACCGACGAAGAAAATCTATGGCCTCAAGGAGATTGGACTTTCCGCTCGCATTGGCACCTAACACCACGACAAAACGAAGCAGCTTGATGCCATCCGGCATTGTTACAATACTATTGAAGTGGTCTTCTGCGGTTGGCTCGAAACTCAATTCCGCTTCATCTCGGAATGATTTGAAATTTCTTATTTTTAGTTCTTGTATCATTAAACTATGTCGATTTGAGTAACCAATAGTTGTCTGAGTGCAAAGTTAGTCAAGAAAATCGGTTCGCCAAAATCAAAACATCCATATTTGCAATTTTGATTTTAAGACTGGGGTATTTTACCTCCATTTCCAAATCAAAATAGCGAAAGGTGCGAATTGTCATTCAGTAGGCGTGATGCGGTCAATATATAAGGCTCGCCCTATACCTTTTGACGGCATAATCGCCGCCAATAATGAAGACCGCTCCGTCTTTCGCCACTTTCGATATAAAATCTGATGTAAAATCTTCATAATATTTGGTTGTGTAGAATATTATTCGTAATTTTGCTACGTTTTAATAGCATACTAAAATGAAGCAAAAAGTAGAAACCATCTATATAAGTATTGCGGGTAGGAGAATCGAAATCTCGCCGTTGCCGGAAAGTAGTCTTAAAGGCATTACCATGATGGATAAAATTTTGTTTGATTTTTATGATGGCGAATATCGTGATGTGAAGATGGTTTTCCTGAAGCCTAAAGGCAAAAATCCATCTCCAAGAAGCTGTGCAATTACAGCCCGACGTCTGGAGAAATTGTTCGGGTTCCCGGTTGTGTATATTCTCAATCCGGGACCAACTTATGAGCGACAACGTTTGTTTGACAAGGATGTGTATTTTATCATGTCCGACAAATATGCAAATTTGCCTATGACTGTTGCCTTGGAACGAATTTCATCAAGGAAAGAAGCTACCAGACTGACACCAGTGGCACAATATCTACTCTTGTATCATTTACAAATCGGAAGCATTGAAAACTTGACCGTAAGCGATATATCAAAACTGATGCCGTATTCATACGAGAGTGTGTCAATTGGAATCACGTGTCTGTGTGACTTGGGCTTGTGCGAAAAAGAACGCCAAGATGCAAAATCAAAGATCGTAAAATTCAAATATCAGAAGGAAGACCTATGGTCGAAGGTAGCTGAATATACAATTAATCCAGCGGAGAAGAGGATATTTTGCGACAGTCTCAATGCTGATAATAGTTTTCCGGTATGTGGAATAAATGCTTTGTCACACTATTCAATGCTGAATCCCGATAGGGAGCAATGGTTTGCGATGACCTCTGCCGAATACCATTCGCACCTAAAAGAGAATAAATTTGAGAATCTTAATGAGTATGACGGGAGAATAATAATTGAGGTCTGGAAATATCCACCGGTATCAGTAAAGGGTCAGCCGTCGGAATATGTTGACAGATTGTCTTTGGCACTGACATTAAAGGATGATAACGACCCGCGTGTGGAGAATGAAGTAGAACGAATGATTAACGAAATACAATGGTAGGATTAGACAAATTCAG
>CAZASF010000089.1:0-4240 GCA_964487725.1 uncultured Bacteroides sp.
TATTTATTTGCACTTGCTTATAAATTTCCGTCCCGATTTATGCCTTTTCACTTTTCCCGACACACATTTGCCGTACTTGCCCTCAACGATGGACTGAGCATGACTGTCATCAGTCGCCTCCTTGGCCACGGAAGTACAGACGTCACAGAAAAGGTCTATGCCAAATTCCTCCCTCAGACCCTCACCGCTGAGGTAGAGAAACTCCACTACTCCTTCCTCCCTGAACAATTCTGAAATCTCTGAGAAAAATCATCAGTGCCTCATAGCCTGCCGCAGGCATAGCAACGGGGAATACGACTTTGGAGTGTTCCCAACCCACACAGCAAGGACATTTCGTGGGAACGACCGAGTTACCCGAAATCCGAATAGTAACTATTCGGACACCTTGCTGTGTTCCTATGAACACCATATCATAAGAAACTACCAATGCGAGATTATGAAGGATGCATCAATAATGAAAGCTGCCTATCCAATCCCCATGAGACGCAAATATGGTGAGAAAGGACTCTGACCGATGCTATATCAGAACTATATTTTGCGATACATGTACAACCTAACGCTATATCTGACGAAAAATATTTGGCGGAAGTGGATGAATTTGTCTTACTTTGTGCAGTCAACGACAATGGACGCCTTCGACGGGAGGCTTATGAAAGCGAGTTGGCAACATGAGAATTCTCTAAAAAGTATGAGTTTGTATGAGGTCAACTGATTAGCCAACTAATCAGTTATCCGAGGCCTCGTCAAACCACTATTGATTTGCAGCGCATTAAGCGTGGCTGGTAAATGTTACCACACTTACGACCGCAGATTGTATTCATACAGTAATCCTGAATGGCTTTACAATCCTAACCAAGTAGTTAATTGAATATATGCAATTTCAAGTGCCTAATTGAGCATTTGGGCGACTGATTGACTGAGGTCCTGATTAGTCAGGGTTTCAACTAACCAATCAATCGCCACTTCAATCACGTGATTACTCGCTTAACTGGGCAATCACATGATTGTGCGATTATTTAATTGATTACAAAATCGGTCACTTGAGTAAGCAACTGAAGTTTCACCTTTTCACCCCAATTGAGATGAACAGCATCGAATCACTTCTCCACAAGATTCTGCATCTTGTGGAAGCACTACACATTCACCCACTCTCCAACAGTGAAGTATCAACAGACAAAGACCGAATATATGACAACAAATCACTCATGGCGCTATTGGGTATCAAAGACAAGTACCTGAAGCGTCTCCGCGACAATGGTCTCCTTGGCTACTCCCGCCACGGCGACAAATACTGGTACACCCAGTCCGACATCGACCGCTTCCTCGCCCGCTGCCACTACAATGACTTCGCAAATATAAGATAGCTGGGTTATGCGTGTGTCAAATTCTGAATTATGAGAATTTGACACACGCTTGTTTATATCGTGATTACCACATCTGAATAATGGGATTGACTCCAAAACGCCACCATTGGGCAAGGTCATAAAGTACTACACCAGCGAGTAAAAGCTGGATAATCCAAATCATGAATCCTCTTAGATGGCTAACATTTTTTATCCCCAGAAACGGCGAGCATATAGTTGGTAGCGGATCTTGCTCCGTTAGCGTTCTTAATATTGCATATAATACCGAGATCGGCAGATAGATAAATGATATCCACTGCATAATTGCAACAAACCAAAGCAATATAATCATTTGGAGCTATCTAAGAAGGTGAGACGGATGGTTGACTGCTTGCCTGATATATGCTATTTGGATAACTGCAGGAACGGTAACCCGATATGCCGGTCCGGCAATATCAATGATTGTCCAGAGAGCAGTCAGCACCCAGCCAATCGGACCCATCATGACTGATGCCATTCTTGTCAAGGCTGCATTTGCAGCGAGCGACAGACCTCTGCCTACAAGAAACTTCATGACAGCATTTACAACGGAGACAAGCAGAATGTAACTTTTAAATCCTCCTGCCTTCCAAGCTGTTATCAGCGTAGCAATAGCAGCTTGTCGCGTGAAATTAGTAGTTGGGAAGCCGAGTTCTTCCATCATTCGTTTGAGTTCATCATTTGATGCGTTCTCAACAGAATCCACAAACAGTTTCTGAAGGATAAGCATCTCGATTCTTTCGTCTGAGGATTTTGTATTGAAATTCACCTTGTTGCGTTTTGCTACATCATGGAGTATTTCTGAATACTCCGGTCCTTCGCCTCTAAAGAAGTTTGCGATACTGTTTCCGCCAAATTCACGAAACTCCAATACGAGCTCACGAAGCATACCCTTGATGTTGTGTGGGTAATTGTCCTTGTATACCTGCAAATGGGATATGGTCTCCGTAGCGCGGTAGTTACCGTTTTTGTCTTTGACGACGATGTCGCAGAGGAGGCGCAGGTCATCATTGGATGCGCGATTTAAAAATTCCAAATTTTTCATAATCTACTATTATTTAAGCAGGTTGTAAGTTTATTTTTGTTTTCTGAAGATATATAGAGCATAGATTTTTAAATTTTTCGAAAAGGTTTTCAATACTTGTCTGTTCACCAAACCTCCATCGAATCACCATCTCAAAATCCTCCATTAGTGTCTGAATCTTATCGTAGCATCTTTCAGCATCTATTTGGTCGAACTTAAGGAGATGTCGCAATTCTTTTATTTTTCGGAGCAGTCCCTCTTCAATATTTCTGCATTTGCCGGTGATTTCAATTATCTTTGCGTATATTTCCGTTCCCACTTCCTCTCCGAAACGCTTTATTATGGATTTTCGGCTTTGGGAATGAGGACGCGAGGTCACATGCCATCCTCCACACGCATAGCAATAATAAGCACGGACGGGACGTTTGCCTGTTTCCTCTTCTATGGTATCGGCATTAAAATTGATGAAGCGAACTGCTTCCTCTTTTGTCTCGAATAGCATCTTGTGATGCTGGCAACCATTACAGTAATGGCGATTTTTAGTCGGTTTCATAACTGCTTGAAATTTGACTGTTGTTAATAATAATTAAGTAGAGGGTGATTCGTCTTCCCAGTCGTCATCATCCGGGATTTCGTCACATGGCCAAGTGGCATCACAGTCTAGACAAACGTACTCAACGCGGTCGCAGAAGGCATTATCCATGCCGCAGAAGGGACATTCTGTAGTCATCGTTTTTGTTTTTTAGATTTATAATATTTATGAATCCCATATCCAACAGCGCCAATGGCTGCTGCGCCACCAATAATAGGTATCGCCGTAAGAACCACGGTGCCTCCGGCTATGCCAAATCCGCCAGCCGATAAAGCTCCCCCTCCAAGCCATGCTGTGGCGGCATTGGTTGCTGCCGCTCCGGAGAGTGTGCTGATGGCAGTGCCTGTCGAGGCGGTGCCGAAAGTTGTTGCGATACCCATGGCGGCAGCTTGGCCACCGAGTGCTGTTGCCGTACCGGCTGCGGCTCCAACACCGCTTTTGATTTTGTCTGATTTTTTCATTGTTTTTTTGTTTTACGATGCAAAGTTCGCTATAATTTACGAACATTCATTTCGGTTAATACCTCATCAATGCTTTTTATTTCACTACACAAAATTACAAAGATAAAACGAATATAAAATTCGAATGAAATCATAGTATAAATTACTAAAATATAAATAGTTTAAGTATCTTAATTATATATTATTTATGTTATACTTGAGCATGGATTATGCCCGTTTAAAATTCCTATCACTATAGCAACCCCATAAATAAACGAATATAATATTACGCAAAATTTGTATTATAAAGAATAATTCACTATCTTTGCGTCAAAATTTATGCTTATGAATGAGACTATAAATTGGAGTGGAGTTGAGGAGCTGGGTTATCGCAGAGCCTCAAGGCTTCGTAAAATCGAACATGCATTGGTATGCCATCCCGATGGATTGACATCAGAACAGCTTCGTCATAAGGTTGGACTACCACTGACTGATTCTGGAACTCGTATTCTGCAGAATGATTTGAACATACTTCGAAAATTGTATATAGGCAAGCAGGAAATCACCCGCACCCCTCACAGATTGCTCTTAAAGGGTGGAGATTTGGCATTTCCGGAAGCCGAGTTCGAAACAAGAGACCGCAAGCAACTAAATGCAATTGCAAAGGTTCTGGCCTTTTTTGACGGAGCCATACCAATCAAAAGCATTCTCAAGGTTTCTGTAAAAGATGTTGCTGATGCCATGAAGGAGGTGTCGCCAAATATAGACATCCCTACGGCCTGGAAAGAGGTGACCTACATAA
>CAZASF010000090.1:0-3564 GCA_964487725.1 uncultured Bacteroides sp.
TAGGACTGGATAAGCTTGACGATTTTCGTCGATACGTTGGTGTCAACGTAGTTGGGTACAGGGAGACCGAGGTGGCTGTTGTTATTCATCTCTACGGCTACATCAACGGCTTGCAAGAGCGATGCTTCATCGATGCCGGCAAGGATGAAATCGCCTTTGTCAAGTGCTTCGGGACGTTCTGTTGAGGTGCGGATGCAGACGGCAGCAATGGGTTTGCCTATGCTGAGGAAGAAGCTACTCTCTTCGGGAAGTGTGCCGGAATCACTGACCACTGCGAATGAGTTCATCTGAAGATTGTTATAGTCGTGGAAGCCAAGCGGCTCATGGGCAATAACTCGCTTATCAAGTTGAAAGCCGGATGCTTCAAGACGTTTGCGGCTGCGGGGGTGGCAGCTGTAGAGAATGGGCATATCGTATTTCTCTGCCATTGCGTTGATGGCGTTGAAAAGCGACAGGAAGTTTTTCTCCGTGTCAATATTCTCTTCGCGGTGAGCCGAGAGGAGAATGTATTTGCCTTTCTCAAGATTGAGACGCGAGAGAATGTCGGATGCCTCAATATCTTTGAGATTGTTATGAAGCACCTCTGCCATAGGCGAACCGCTTACGTAGGTGCGCTGTGGCGCAACGCCCGATGCGTTGAGATAGCGGCGTGCGTGTTCCGAGTAGCAAATGTTTACATCGCTAATGATGTCAACTATGCGGCGGTTGGTTTCCTCCGGCAGGCATTCATCAAAGCATCGGTTGCCTGCTTCCATGTGGAAGATTGGAATATGAAGACGTTTTGCGCCAATAACACTGAGACAGGAATTGGTATCTCCGAGTACCAGCACTGCATCCGGCTTAGTCTCTACCATCAGCTGATAAGAGGCAGCGATGATGTTGCCCATTGTCTCACCGAGGTCTTTGCCAACGGCATCCATATATACCTCAGGGTCGGCAAGTTTGAGGTCTTTGAAGAAAACGCCATTAAGGTTGTAGTCGTAATTCTGCCCAGTATGGGCAAGGATTACGTCAAAATATTCGCGGCAACGGTTGATTACAGCAGCAAGGCGGATAATCTCAGGTCGTGTGCCAACTATGATGAGAAGCTTTAGCTTCCCGTTATTCTTAAATTCAGCCATTTACTTTTTCGAAGAATGTGTCAGGATGGTTAGGATCGAAGCACTCGTTGCAATACATTACCGTCACGAGGTCTTCTGTGTCCGACAGGTTGATAATGTTATGTGTGTAGCCGGGGAGCATATGTACGGCTTCAATCTTATCACCGCTTACCTCAAACTCGAGAACTTCGTCGGTGCCAAGTTTGCGTTGCTGTATAAGTCCGTGTCCGGCTACTACTATGAAGAACTCCCACTTGGTATTATGCCAATGCTCGCCCTTGGTTATGCCCGGTTTGGAAATGTTGATGCTTACTTGACCAACATTAGTACTTTTTACCAGTTCTGTAAAAGAACCACGAGGGTCAACATTCATCTTTAGTGGAAAAGAGACTTTCTCCATAGGCAAGTAGCTCAGATAAGTCGAATAAAGGGCCTTGGCAAATGAGCCGTCAGGAATCTCAGGAATAACGAGTGTCTTGGGCTGCTCCATGAATTGATTGAGTAAATCTACAATCTGACCAAGAGTTGCCTTGTGGGTATGCGGGGCGCAACAATAGCGACCATCCTCTTTCAGAACTGTCTCAACGCCGTCAAATTCGCAGTGATGCTCCTTGCCTTGTAGGGCAAGTATCATCTCATCAACAAGGTCATCGATGTATAGCAATTCAAGTTCTACCGACGGGTCATTGATTTGAATGGGTAAGTCATTGGCGATGTTGTTGCAGAAGGTTGCGACTGCGGAGTTATAGTTCGGACGGCACCATTTGCCGAAAAGATTTGGAAATCGGTAAACCAAAACCTTTGCTCCGGTCTCTTTAGCATAGTCGAAGAACAACTCCTCACCAGCCTTCTTGCTCTCACCATAAGGATGCCCTGCATAGCGGCCAATCAGCGTTGCCTGAATTGAACTTGACAGCATTACCGGGCAAGTGTTGCCATGCTTTTTAAGTGTGTCAAGCAAAGTTGAGGCAAAGCCGAAATTCCCATTTTTGAAATCTTCGGGGTCAGTGGGACGATTTACGCCAGCAAGGTTGAACACAAAATCCGCCTTGGCGCAATATTCGTCTAATTGCTCAGGCGTGGAGTCGATATCGTATTCCATGACCTCGTCAATCGTGAGGTCAGGGAAGCGACGGTCTTTACCGTCTTTTATGGCGTTGAGTTGTGCGCAAAGGTTTTTGCCAACAAAGCCTTTTGCACCGGTAACTAATATTTTCATACGTTGAGAATGTCTTCTTGTGACAATGGCTCGTAAGCTCCGTCTTTGGCCTCAAAGATGACTGTTCCCGGTTCAAGAGATACAATCTTGTGCCAACGTCCAACCTCTATATTGACACCACAACAATCGGAGTCGGGCTTCATCAGCACACGTTCTGTTTCATTGCCGTTGTCATCGTAAAAGATTTCTTCGGCAGAGCCGCGCAAGACGACGCATGTCTCTGTACTTTTTCGATGGCGATGTATCGGCAACTCAGTTCCTGGTTCGATAGCATTGAGCATCCTCTGAGATTGGTCATTGGATGTGGTTCGCATATCACGAGCCATGCGAAGGCGAGGCGATTGTTTAGCCTCTGCGCTGACAAAGTCGAAAAGAGCCTTATCGAATTTCATTACTGCACGAAATTACCTTCGCCGCTAAGTTCGTTCTGAATATATTCAAGTGAAGCGATTTTAGCCTTAGTCTCTTCAACATCCAATTGGCGAGTGTTATTGGAGTTGAACTCGGTAAGTATATTGCGCGTCTCGTCACCTTCCTTGAAGTACTTGTCATAGTTCAGACCGCGATTGTCGGCAGGAACACGATAGAAGTTACCCATATCCTCAGCCTTGGCGCATTCCTCATTGGTAAGCAGTGTTTCATACATCTTCTCGCCGTGACGGATGCCGATAACTTTGATATCCTCTTTCTTACCGCCGAAGAGTTCGCAGACAGCCTCGGCCTGAGTGCCGATAGTACAAGCTGGAGCTTTTTGAACGAGAATGTCACCGTTTTGACCGTGTTCAAAAGCAAAGAGTACCAAGTCAACAGCCTCGTCAAGACTCATAATGAAACGTGTCATCGACGGCTCAGTAATAGTAATAGGATTGCCCGAGCGCATCTGCTCAATCCACAAAGGAATCACAGAACCACGCGAACACATCACATTACCATAACGAGTGCAGCAAATCTTGGTTTTTCCTGAGAAACGGCTCTTGGCGACTGCCACTTTTTCTTCAACAGCCTTGGTGATTCCCATTGCGTTAATTGGATAGGCAGCTTTGTCTGTTGAAAGACAAATTACAGCACCAACACCGGCTTCAATAGCAGCTGTAAGTACATTGTCAGTGCCGATAACATTAGTTTTTACTGCCTCCATCGGGAAGAACTCGCATGAAGGAACTTGCTTAAGCGCAGCGGCATGGAAGATGTAATCCACACCCGGCATGACGCCACGGCAAGACTCCAATGAACGAACATCGCCAA
>CAZASF010000091.1:0-3465 GCA_964487725.1 uncultured Bacteroides sp.
GACGATGAGACCCGTACACAAACCCTGTTGAGCCGTGAAAACTACAGAGAAACCACCTCATACGGTCTGAACGCCCATGCGGGGCTTTCCATGGTACGTGATAATATGCCGTTGGAAGACGGCACGACATTGTATAGCTTTGCCGACGTGTACGCCGCATTGGTTGGCGACGAAGGATATGTCAGCAACTTCTCGGATAAGCAGGCTGTGGATGCAATCAGGGATATCCTTGAAAACGGACAGATACTGCATGTGCAGGCCGAGGGGCTTGCCACCAGTCAGGACAACTACACAGGGGAGAATGCGGAGGCGGTCGGGCTGGCCCGCAACCGGGCATTGTCCCATTACCGTGCCTTCTCAGCTATCAAATGGTTAAGGGAGAGCGGCAAGTTTGGGGAATTAAAACACGGCGACTTTTCCATCAATGTGCTGTCCGATCCTATCGGTCGTGTGGATGACACAAGCACACGGGGGCTCAAGGCCAAACTGAACCGCTGCGCGCGGATTACCATCAAGTACATCAAATAAAATCTGTGCTAATATGATGAAAATAAGAACGAGAAATATTATCTGCATCCTGTGTCTGCTGCTCATAGGCATAGGATGTATATCAGCCGGCACTCCACGGAAGGTACGGGCTGACAAATACGGGGTGATGGAATCCGCCACCGTGGATCTTCTTTCCGGGAAGAAACTACGCGACTCGGGAAAAGTCATTTTCCGATGCCGTATCATCAAATACGGAGACCGATGCTTGCTGCTTGCCAAAGTGCTGAAGAACGACTCAGCCATGCACATCATCAGTCCGGGGGTGAAGTTCATGTTGGCCGATGGTGATTCCGTGGTATTGAAAGCAGAAAGGCCAAGGGCATGTTGCAGTGAATGGGCGGACGGACGATGGTATAACGCTGCTTTCAAACTTGGGGGCGCGGATATTGAAAAAATGAAAAACAGCGAGATGGTTTCCGTTTCCATTCATATTCCCGACGGTGTGGTCTGCCGTGACATCGCTCCCGGCAAGAAGAACGCCGTGGTAGAGCAACTGCAGTCTGTGGAGGGAAAATAAAAGTTCATAACCGCTAAATGGCATGTTGAAAAAGAAAATTATATGTATCCTCCTGCTGGGCATGGTGCTACTGTTGGCAGGATGTTCTGCTTCGCACAAGATAGCCTACATGCAGGATGTCCACTCCGACGTGAGAAGAGAGGTTGCCACGATACCGGTGTCAGCGCAGCCCGGGGACAAGATTTCCATCGTTATAAATAGCAAAAATCCGGAGTTGGCGGACATGTTCAATCTGCCGATAATGGCACACCGTGTCGGACAGTCGATGAACAGCAATTACAACTACAACCAGCAGGTATCGAGCTACACGGTCGATTCCAACGGCAACATCGATTTCCCTATACTGGGAGAGTTGCATGTGGAAGGATTAAAACGCGAAAAGATTGCCTCCTATATCAAAAACGAGCTGGTTCGGAAAAACCTGGTGAAAGACGCCGTGGTGATTGTCGAATTCCTGAACATGGGCGTTTCGGTGATGGGCGAGGTGAACCGTCCGGGGCGGTTCAGCATTGACCGTGACTACCTTACGTTGCTCGACGCGCTCAGCATGGCGGGCGACCTGACCATCTATGGGAAAAGGGAGAACGTACTGGTGATACGACAGGAGAATGGCGGGGAGACCTTTTACCGCGTGAACCTCTGCGACGCGATGTCACTCCACACCTCCCCAGTATATTACTTGAAGCAGAATGACATGGTGTACGTGGAACCTAACGAAGTACGGGCGCGGCACTCCACCGTGAACGGCAATAACGTGCGTTCCACCTCTTTCTGGATGTCGCTCGCCTCGTTGTTGACGACACTGGGGGTACTGATCTTCAAATAATCCTTGCCTATGGCTGACAAGACGAATATAAACATGGACCTGCTCTTGCAGGAGCTGCAAGGTAGCAAACCGGATGATGCATTCCGGGTCAAGGAGTTTTTCTACCTCTGTCTGGCGAAGTGGCGGTGGTTTGTCGTTTCCATACTGTCGTGTGTGGGCGTGGCGGCTTTTTATATCCTTTGTACAGTGCCAATCTATACACGTTCTGCTTTCCTTATGGTAAAGGAAGACACCAAGGGTAAGGTGATTGGCAGTGATGTGGCTTCCATGTTCGCGGATTTAGGGTTGAACCAAGTAAGCGTCAACGTGAACAATGAGCTGCTTGCCATACGGATGCCCTCGGTGGTGAGGGAGGTGGTAAGGCGGTTGGGGCTTGACACGGACTACCGGGTAAACGGCTTTCTGCACAAGGAAATCCTATACGGGAAAGAGCTGCCCTTGAAGGTAGCATTACCCGAGCTGGAAGATGCGGAATCGGTCTCTTTCACCATTCAATTGCTGCCGGGCGGAAAGGCGGAATTAGACGACTTCAAAAGCTCCGAAAGGGATTTGAATAGCGAACCCGTCACTGGAACATTGAACGATACCCTGCAGACACCGTTAGGAAAGATTGTATTGGTACCGACGTCCGTCTATTCCGCCACGGAAAAATACCCGCTTATCTACCTGTCGCGTACCAACCTGTATGATTGTGTGGATGGTTGTATTGAGAATCTGACGGCCGAACTCAGCTCGGAAGATGCAACGGTTATAGAGCTTTCATACAAGGATGTCTCCATAGCCCGTGCGGAAGACGTGCTCAACACTGTAATCGCGGTGTATAACGAAGAGTGGATGAAAGACAAAAATCAGGTTACGGTCAACACCTCCCGGTTTATTTCCGAACGCCTCGAGGCGTTGGAATACGAACTCGGCAAAGTGGACTCGGATATTTCCACTTACAAGAGTGAGAACCTGCTGCCGGATGCGGAGAAAGCCTCCATGCTGTTCATGGAACAGGCGCAGGAGAACGACAACAGACTGATCGCCATCAGCACGCAGGCGTCCATTGCTAAGTACATCCGCGACCATCTCACCGGCGGAAAGAAACGTAACCAGTTGATCCCGGTGAACCTCGGTCTGGAGAATGCGGACATAGAACGGTTGATAACCGAATACAATACCGTACAACTCAAACGGGATAACCTAATAGCAAACAGTAGCGACCAAAACCCGCTGATCACTGACCTTGACCAGTCGTTGGCAGCCATGCGCAGCTCCATCGTATCCTCTATCGACAACTTAGTGATGTCACTGAACATGCAGCGGGACGAGCTTCTCCGGAATGAGAGACGGACCACGGCGAAGATAGCCGTCAATCCCGACCAGACGAAATACCTGCAGACGGTGGGACGCCAGCAGAAAGTCAAGGAGGCGCTTTACCTGTTCCTGCTGCAGAAACGCGAGGAGAACGAGTTGTCGCAGGCGTTCACCCCTTACAACACACGCATCCTGACACCGCCGTCGGGCGGCATCGAGTCGGCGGCACCGCAGAAAAAGAAAATCCTTGCCGTGGCTTTCCTGCTGGGACTGA
>CAZASF010000092.1:0-3442 GCA_964487725.1 uncultured Bacteroides sp.
GCCCATCCTGAAGCGCAAGAGCTCCGCAGAATTCCTCTGTGGGGCTTTTTTTACGGTCAACGTGATGCGGTAATTCAGAATTTCTGCGTAAATTTGCACGAACATACTCAGAGAACCGTTATGGACTTATTTGATAAAATCTCGGCCGACATAAAGTCAGCCATGCTTGCCCGCGAGAAAGTGCGCCTCGAAACGCTGCGCGGAATCAAAAAAGAGTTTCTTGAAGCCAAAACCGCGAAAGGGGGCGACGGAACCCTCCCCGATGCCCAGGCGGTGAAAATCCTTGCCAAAATGGCCAAACAGCGCCGTGAGACGGCTGAAATCTACTCCTCGCAAAACCGTCCGGAGTTAGCTGCCAATGAGCTTGCCGAGGCTGCCGTGATTGAGGAATATCTTCCCAAGCAGCTGACTGCCGAAGAGCTGACTGCCGAACTCAAAAAAATCATAGCCGAAACCGGAGCCACTTCCGCCAAGGAGATGGGCAAGGTGATGGGCGTGGCTTCCAAAGCCCTGGCAGGCCGTGCCGATGGGAAAGCCATATCGGCAAAAGTCCGCGAGCTTCTTGCATGAACATTAAAAACCTACGCATAAATGCTTACCCTTCAACAAATCAAAGAAAACCCGTCGGAGATTGTGGCTCGTCTTGCCGTGAAAGGATTCGACGGAAAGGAAGTGATCAACCGCGTGGTTGAACTTGACAACGAGCGCAAACGCCTCCAGCTCGACAATGACAACAAGGCCGCAGAGCTGAACAAACTGGCCTCTCAGATAGGTGCCCTCATGAAGCAGGGTAAAAAGGATGAAGCCAACGAGATTAAGGAAGCCGTGGCTGCCATAAAAGAGGACCAGAAGACTATTGCCTCGCAGCTGTCGGCCACCGAGACTCAGATTCGCGACCTGCTGCTGACGGTGCCCAACGTTCCTTGCGCCATGGTTCCGGAAGGCACTTGCGCCGCCGATAATGTGGTGGAGAAAGAGGGCGGCCCTATGCCCGAGCTTCCTGCCGATGCTCTTCCTCACTGGGAGCTTGCCAAGAAATATAACATCATTGACTTTGACCTCGGCGTCAAGATTACGGGTGCCGGATTTCCCGTCTATGTGGGTAAGGGCGCACGCCTGCAGCGCGCTCTCATCCAGTTCTTCCTCGACGAGGCCGGTAAAGCCGGTTACACAGAGATACAGCCCCCCTACGTTGTCAACGAGGCCTCCGGCTACGGCACGGGCCAGCTGCCCGACAAGGAGGGCCAGATGTATTTCGTTGGCGAGGACAACCTCTATCTCATACCCACGGCCGAGGTTCCCGTGACCAACATTTACCGCGACGTAATCATTCCCGGCGACTCCCTGCCCAAGAAAAACTGCGCCTACTCGGCATGTTTCCGCCGTGAGGCCGGAAGCTACGGCAAGGACGTGCGCGGACTCAACCGCCTGCATCAGTTTGACAAGGTGGAGATTGTGCGCATAGAGCGTCCGGAGGATTCCTACGCAGCGCTTGAAGAGATGAAGGACCACGTGCAGCATCTGCTCGAGGAACTCGGCTTGCCCTGGCACATCCTGCGCCTGTGTGGCGGCGACATGAGCTTCACATCGGCCATAACGTTTGACTTCGAGGTGTTCTCCGCAGCCCAGAAGCGCTGGTTGGAGGTGTCGTCCGTGTCCAACTTCGAGACCTATCAGGCCAACCGCCTCAAATGCCGCTACCGTGGCGAGGACAAGAAAACCCACCTCTGCCACACCCTCAACGGCTCGGCTCTCGCCCTGCCGCGAATCATGGCCGCCCTTCTTGAGAACAACCAGACTCCGGAGGGTATCCGCGTTCCGGAATGCCTGCAGAAGTACACCGGATTCGCCATCATTGACTAATCACGGCCCTGAGAGTGGAGAAGAAAACCATCAGGGACCTGCATCGCGACACCATAGAGCAATACCACCGGCGACAAAAGCTGCCGCTGGTGGTGGTGCTTGACAACATTCGCTCGCTCAACAACATAGGCTCGGTGTTCCGCACATCCGATGCCTTTCTCGTTGACCGCATAATGCTCTGTGGAATCACCGCCACGCCCCCATCGCCCGAAATACATAAGACAGCCCTCGGAGCCGAAATGTCAGTGGAGTGGGAGTACTTTCCGGACACACTTGACTGCATCACGGAACTGCACCGACGGGGCTACACCGTGTGTGCCCTTGAGCAAGTAAAGGGAAGTGTGAGCCTTGACAGCTTCGTGCCTGAGGAGGATGGACGGTATGCCATTGTGGCCGGTCATGAGGTTCACGGAGTTGACCAGCGGGTGGTTGATGCCGCCGACGTGTGCCTCGAAATCCCTCAGTACGGGACGAAACATTCCCTTAACGTGTCAGTCAGCACGGGCATAGCCCTCTGGCACTTCTTTTCCTACAGCCTGTCGCGCATGCGCAGATAAGTGAACGACTTGCCGCGCAGCATGTTGGTTTTCACCGGCTTGTTGAGCGAAGCAAAGTTCAGCGCAGCGTTGGCTTTCAACCAACTCACAATACTGTCAGTCCACGTAATCACCGCTGCCCTTGTGGGGTGGGGATTCGTTTTACTCTGCCGGTTAAGCGTCAGCGATGAGCTGTTGTAAAACTGCGTGGGGCCAAGCTTGTTGGAGAGCCAGTTGACGAGCTTCTCGCCCTTGCCCTTGCCGGGCCACGACGGAGGCCCTATCCACACGAGCTTACGGTTGCCCACAGCCCGGAGTATGTTGTCAACGTTTGCAGCCAGGCGTTTCTCCGGATTCGGTTCCAGCAGCTCGTTAAGGCCGAGGCTCACGAACACAACGTCGGGCTTCTCGCGGTCAATAATGGACTTTAGCTTGGTTGAGGTGCCCCACTTGCGTATTGTGGAGCCGTCCCACATCACGGTTGATACCACGAAGCCATTCTCGGCTCCGTAGGCGTTGAGCCTCTCGGACAGCCAACCGGTCATGGAGTCGCCGATGTACAGGACTTTCTTTATGGTGGTGGTAGCGGGGCGTGCTTGTGCCGAGGCGACATTTCCGACGCCGGCAACTATCATCATAATGATGGCGATAAGAACTATGGTGGTGTGTGTGCGTTTCATAATCATCTCTCAGTTGTCGGTAGTTGTTGGATTAACGTCATAGAGTGCCATAGTGTTCTGCGGCAAAATTAGCAATCTTTCTTCAATTTCACCGCTTTTCATCCAAAACTTCACAGCCGCCACCGACTTACCCGCGTTTTTCCGCTCCCCGCTCCCCCCGCTCCCCTCCAATAACAGGAGAGCGCGGAGAGCATGAGAGCACGGAGAGCGATCCTAAATGCGACCGAAGTGTCAGGGTTGCATACTCACTTTAGCTGAGCGGATTTTTTTCATACCAACGTTCATCTCCGCCGCTATTGTCCGATAGCTCTGTCCTTCGCTGAGACGGCGGCGTATCTCCTCCATTGCGTTGTTGCGGTCAAT
>CAZASF010000093.1:0-3197 GCA_964487725.1 uncultured Bacteroides sp.
ACCGGGCAAGCTTTATCTGCTCACCCATAATAGCCATTTTCTGCTCCAACTTTCGGGGTAACTTAGTCCCCATCGTGTTCTTTGCCATGTTAATTAAGTTTTAGGTTGTAGTTACGAGTTATGAAGATATTTTACGTCAGATGTCAAAGTTACGAGTTATGAAGAACATCGTCACTCATCACTCTGACCTCATACCTACATAAAGTAGTGTAAAAATAGCAAAAATATTTATTATATGATATATTGAGATGATGGAATTCATGGAACTATAGTATGTTGGTGGATATGCATAAAAGAAAATCCTCAAAAAAGTTATACTATTCTGAGGGCTTTCTCGTATCTTTGTAATGTATTTAATAGGCTAATTACTTGAAAGAGCAACGCATAAGCCCACGTTGGGGAATTTATTTTAATGTGATCCTGTTAACTTTTTCACGTTTTTCTCACTTACTAAATCGGCATAATAAGTAGTTGAGACGTTGTGATGGGTAAGCATCTTTGAAACGGTGTATATGTCTGTCCCTGATGCAATTTGCAGGGTGCATACGTGTGACGAAAACCGTGAATAGTGATATTCTTCTCAATGCCAGCCTGTTCCCTACGGTATCATTTTTGTCTGATTATAAGTACTCCTTTATGAGTTTATTGTAAAAGAGGCTGCGGCAATCCTTTTCTCCCCTGCTTTCGTATCCTTGAATACGAAGGTAGATGAAGAAATTGGAGATATGGTCGTTCAGAGTAGTACCGGAAGGAAGTGAACGATCTTCTTTGGCTAACAAGTCCAGTACATTCTGCTGCCAATCCAAATCATTTTTCATCCTTTCCTCCAATAGTGCAGGACTTATTTCGTGCGCGGTTGAATTAGAAGTTTTGATTTGTGTTTTATCCTTACTAATGTAGGCATAGCCGCAGCTATCTTGTGAAGGCTTACGGTCTGCACTACACAGAGTGCATGAAGCATAAATGCCAGCAATTTAATACGAGCGAGATTCATCACGCTGCCAAGGCGCTCTTTGATAATCGGGACGATTTGATTAACTTTGTCACCGTCCCTGGAAGTGGTTGTAACTTTCATGGAAAAGCGGTCAAACTTTTCTTTGAAGTTACTAATATCCAGGGGCTTTGCCAAATCTAAGACGTTAAAAATCAATTAAATATCCGGCAAAATCAATTTTTATCATCTATTAAAGGATTTTAATGCTTAAATTTGCCTATAATTATTCACATTTGCAAATGAAAAACAATAAATCAATCATCATCGCCCTCGCATTGGCCGGACTCTACCTGCCGGGCTATTCCAGGACCACCATTGACAACCAGCGTTGCGAATATCTCAGCGCACCGCTTGGTATAGACACAAAGACTCCGCGTCTGACATGGGAGATTACATCCGACTCGCCTGTCGCTGAAATCAGAGTGGAAATTGCTGAGGAGACAACCGGAAGAAAAGTGTGGAGCTCCAAACGGCTGAACGGTGATGTCAGGATGGTGGCACCCGAACTGAGACTGCTACCCGATACCCGTTACGTGTGGACTGTGAAAGCTAAAGATAATAACGGTAAGATAACCGAACAGGCAAGCGCCAGGTTCGAGACAGGGCGCTTCCAGCCCCGGGACTGGTCAGCCATGTGGATTTCGGACAGCTGTGACAAGGAATACGAGCCCGCCCCGATGTTGCGCAAGGAATTTTTGGTCGGTGATGACATGGATAATGCAAGGATGTACGTGTCCGCCGCCGGTTATTATGTAATATATATCAACGGCAAGCGTGTGGGCAATCACCACATGGATCCGGGTTATACACATTATGACAAGCGTAATCTGTATGCCACCCATGATGTCACTGATATGCTCCGGCCCGGTTCAAATGTGATCACGGCCGTGCTCGGGAATGGTTTTTATAATTGTCAGAGCAAGGCTGTGTGGGATTTTGAAACTGCCCGATGGCGTAACCGTCCGGCTCTATTGTGTGAAGTCGTCACGCATAACAAAAACGGCAAGAAACGCACTGTGGTGGCGACAGATGAAAGCTGGTTGACAACAACAGGACCTTATACCTATAACAATATATATAGTGGGGACCGTTATGATGGGCTCAAGGCTTCGGAAGGATGGCACGACAACGGATATGACGCTACGGCATGGTCTCATGCCGTGGAAGTGGCCGCTCCGTCACCTCTGCTGAAAGCTCAGAGCATGCCGGCGATACGCCCGGTGGAGACTATCAAGCCTCAGTTGCTGAAATCATGGGGTGACACCATATTCGTATTCGATATGGGTAAGAACATCGCCGGTGTGACGTCTATGAAAGTCTCAGGTGAAAAGGGGACACGTTTTGTGATTTCAAGCGGAGAGATGCTGAAAAACAACGGGCGTCTTCAGCAAGGAAACATTGACATATATTATCGGCCGGAGAAGCCGGGTGAAAAATTCCAGACCGATGAGTTCATTCTCGCAGGAATGGGAAAGGAGGAAGTGTTCAAGCCTGAGTTCACCTACCATGGATTCAAATATGTGGAGGTGAAATCCGACAGACCTGTAAAATTGACCGGTGAGAATCTTACAGGCATGTTCATGCACACTGACGTGAAGCCTGTCGGTTCATTCAATTCTTCCGATGAACTGCTCAACCGTATTTATGATGCCACAATGCTGAGCTATCTCGGTAATCTCCACGGCATCCCCACCGACTGTCCGCAACGCGAGAAAAACGGCTGGACCGCCGATGCTCATGTGGCCATAGACCTTGCCCTGCTGAATTTTGACGGCATAACGCTTTACGAGAAATGGATGAATGACTTCATCGACAATCAGCGCGAATCGGGCAATATAGCCGGTATTATTCCGTCGGCAGGCTGGGGCTACGGTGATTGGCCCGGACCGGTATGGGATGCCGCGTTGTTCATCATACCTGATGCTATTTACAAGTATTATGGTGACAAGCGCGTGATTGAGAACCTCTATCCGACCTTTGAAAAGTATTTTGACTGGTGTGCGCATCAGGAGAACGAGGAGGGCTTGCTGACAAACGGTATCGGTGACTGGCTTTCATACAATGCTCAGACTCCAACCGATTATACTTCAAGCGTGTACTATTATCTTGTCAATAAATACATGGCTGAGTTTGCCAAGTTGCTTGGGAAAGATAGCGGGAAGTATGAGGCAAAGGCTGCGGAACTCCGCGACAAGATAAATTC
>CAZASF010000094.1:0-3147 GCA_964487725.1 uncultured Bacteroides sp.
GTTAAAATTTAATGAGTTATATTCATTTTAACAACTCAGGATTAATATAGTTCCGCAACCGGGGTCAGTCAAGTTTCAGAACTGCGAGGAACGCCTTCTGAGGTACCTCAACAGAACCTATCTGCTTCATACGCTTCTTTCCTTTCTTCTGCTTCTCAAGAAGCTTGCGCTTACGCGAAATATCACCTCCGTAGCATTTGGCTGTCACATCTTTGCGGACTGCCTTAATCGTCTCTCGCGCAATAATCTTCGCTCCTATAGCAGCCTGAATAGCTATGTCAAACTGTTGTCTTGGGATAAGTTCTTTCAACTTCTCACACATTCTTCGTCCGAAAGTAACAGCGTTGTCGGCATGAGTCAGAGTGCTGAGTGCATCCACACTCTCTCCATTGAGCAAAATATCAAGTTTCACGAGCTTTGACTCTCGGAAGTCATGCAGATGATAGTCAAACGAAGCATAGCCCTTTGATATGCTTTTGAGCTTGTCATAGAAATCGATAACAATTTCGCCTAAAGGCATATCAAATATCATTTCCATGCGATTTCCGGAGATATACTCCTGCTTTACAAGTTCGCCGCGCTTACCAAGACACAACGTCATTATAGGCCCAATGAACTCAGCTGCAGTTATTACCGATGCCCTTATGTAAGGCTCTTCGATATGGTCAATAAGGGTGATGTCCGGCAATCCCGAGGGATTGTGAACCTCCGTCATATTTCCATGTTTGTCATATACCCGGTATGATACATTAGGAACAGTCGTGATAACATCCATCGAGAACTCACGGCCGAGTCGCTCCTGAATGATTTCCATGTGCAACAATCCAAGGAATCCACAACGGAAGCCGAATCCAAGAGCCATTGACGACTCAGGTTGAAACGTCAGGGAAGCATCGTTAAGCTGAAGCTTTTCAAGTGACGCACGTAGATTCTCAAAATCCTCCGTCTCAATGGGATAAACACCGGCAAACACCATGGGCTTCACCTCTTCAAAGCCGGCTATTGCTTTTTCACACGGTCTTTGAACATGGGTTATAGTATCGCCGACTTTCACTTCCTTTGAAGTTTTTATTCCTGAAATAATGTAGCCTACAGTACCGGCCGACAACTCCTGACGGGGCGACATCTCTAATTTCAGTACACCTATCTCATCGGCATGATATTCTTTCCCTGTAGCAACGAATTTCACAAAATCATCCTTACGGATGGTACCGTTGACAATCTTGAAATAAGCAATGATACCCCTGAACGGATTGAACACGGAATCAAAAATGAGTGCCTGCAACGGGGCATCGGAATCACCCTTCGGTTCAGGAATACGCTCGATAATTGCGGCGAGTATTTCCTCAACGCCTAATCCGGTCTTTCCGCTGGCACGGATTATATCATCATGGTCACATCCAAGAAGGTCCACTATCTGATCGGAAACTTCCTCCGGTTTGGCACTTTCAAGGTCGCATTTGTTGATAACCGGAATTATTTCCAAATCATTGTCAATGGCCATGTATAGATTGGAAATAGTCTGAGCTTGTATGCCTTGCGATGCATCAACAATCAGCAATGCACCCTCGCATGCAGCTATTGATCGAGAAACCTCGTAGGAAAAGTCAACGTGTCCCGGAGTGTCAATGAGATTCAACTCATAATGCTCTCCTTTGTACACATAGTCCATCTGTATGGCATGGCTCTTGATTGTGATACCACGTTCGCGTTCAAGATCCATATCGTCAAGTACCTGTGCCTGCATGTCCTTGGCTCCTACGGTATTTGTAAATTCCAGAAGACGGTCGGCAAGAGTACTCTTGCCATGATCTATATGCGCAATAATGCAAAAATTCCTGATATTTTTCATATTGAGTGCAAAAGTAGTGAAAAATCGCGACACATCCGCGACCGACAACAACAAAAAAGGGTTCCCAACCCTTCGGCGGGAACCCTTCCGGATAGATCATATCACATATTTAGTATGATACTCAGAAGTCATTCTTAGTAATTCCACTGGCAAGCTACCATTGTCAGATTGTCGTCGCCCATTGTACGAAGGTCGGAAATCATATTGTAACGGCAGTTGATGTAAGTGAGTGCGGGGTCAAACGAAACATCGAGCATGTTGAGCTGATTGTTGTTACAGAGCAGACGCTGCAGGAAGTTCTGGTTTGACAGGGTAAGTGAAGTCAGGTCGTTGTAGGAGCAGTCAACGAATGTAAGGTTGGTGCAGCCTTCAACACTGAGTGTGGTAAGGTCATTGTAGGAGCAAACGAGGTCCATCAGGTTTGTACAGTTGCGAACACCTAAAGTCTGCATTTTATTATCGCTGCAGATAAATGTTGCGAGGCTGGGCAGACCGGATACAACCATTGTTGTGATCTCGTTGTCGTCAATGTTCAGGTTCTGAAGAGCTTCAACTCCGAAAAGGTTAAGCTGGGTCAGTTTGTTGTAGCCGCAGTAAAGGTTCTTCAAAGCGGTGCAACCTGATACCATAAGATTCTCGAGGTGATTGCCCTGGCAGTTGAGAGTTTTGAGAGTAGAGGAGTTAGAAACGTCAAGGCTTACAAAGTAATTGTTGGCGACATTGACATTTTCAAGGATAGGAAGACCTTCAAGATAGATTTCGGTGAGTCGGTTCTTATAAAGAGACAACTTAACCAATCCGGTGGCACCCTGGAGGTCAATTCCGGTAATCACGTTGCGTGACGCATTGAGTTCGGTAAGAGCTGCATCGCCTTCAACGGTAAGAGATGTAATTTTGTTACGGGAAACGTCAACTTTCTTCAGCGCGGTAAAGCCTGAGAGGTCGAGGGTACCGGCAAGTTTCTTGTCGCTCCACTCAATGGCGGTGACATGTCCGTTTTCAACGGTAATGCCTTCAATACCGGCGATGTTATTAACGTCTGTAACCTTAAGAACATTTGCATTCGTTCCGTCCTTCTCTGCCTGCTGGGCAAGGAATGACTTGATCTGAGTTGCTTCGTTCTTGCTAATCTTCTGAGCGAAAACGGTCATGCATCCAAGCATCATCGTAATCAATAATAGAGCTTTTTTCATAACTAAATAGTTGGGTTTTAATTAAAAATCTATACTAAGAACAAGGCTGGCCGCAAAAAGGTTTTTGCAGTCAGCCAAAATTTATTTAAATTTATTTAATTA
>CAZASF010000095.1:0-2923 GCA_964487725.1 uncultured Bacteroides sp.
AGCTCGTTCAAGCCGCCGGTCTTGATATTACGTCTAACGGAGGGGTTTTATAGTTCAACACAAAATTGTCAGTGTTGAGCGCCTGGTCGGAAAATCCGCGTCGATTGTACATTGTTAGGTCGGCCGACAGCGAGAAATTCGCCGGCAATGATATCACCCCGTTAAGGCCGGTATTGAAATTCCATGTGTTCTGATTGGAAAAATCATTGCGGTTGGAAGTGAATCGGTTAAACGAGCCTGCGAAATTCATTCCCAACTTGACTCTGCTGAATGAGTATGTCAACCTCAATGACTCTGACAAACTATTGTCAAACACTTTGCTGAGCGACAAACCGGAAGCATCCTGCCCCATAAAATCCACGCTGGTAACATGCGCGAGCTTCACCCCGTTCTCTATCTGAAGTTTCCTGATCTGACGCCGGTAATTGACTTGCGCCGCTGCATTCCGGTTGCCGTTGACATTCATGTACTTGGATTTCCTCACGCCGGTCGTGGTGTCGTAATCCGAGCCAAGCGCAATGCCGTTATGCAACAGTCCGTAAATAAACGACACTCCGAAATATTCACTCCGTTGGCTGTTGTTGTAACTGTATGAGAGCTTGGTATCAACTTTCAGCGCATTCTTCAAATCCGGATTACCCGATATGAGGTAAAGGGGATCTGTGGTATCTACATAATCAACCATGTTAACCATTGACGGCTCAATTGACTGCAACGTCCATGACAATTGTACATTATGATTGTCCTTGCGCCACTGTATCCAGGAATTTCCCATACTTGTATCAAATAGCATCCGGTTAGTGGAGAAAGCCGTGTGGATATCTCCCCTCTCGTATGTAAGATGTCTGTGCGCCAGGACAATCGGCAACCTCACGCATATCCACCATCGGGGAACGCTGAAATTAAATTCGAACTTAAACTTATGCAACCCGGACGACTCCCGGCTGACAAAACTGTTCGAAGCATCCAGCACAGCACCATTCATAGCCGATGGCAACTGTCCGGACATGAAGTCCTCCACCTCCGACTGCCCCTCTAAATAATGGAGCATTGACGTTTCCTTGACATAGCCGCCAGTGTAACCATAGCCAAACAGCGCCGATATCCCCGGCCTGATCACGAATCGATAGTCGAGCCCTGCGCCAAGATTCCTTCTGTAATCCGGATAGTCATTGAAGCGCTGGAGCCGCGATTCGCCATCATCGGATACCCCGCCGACCCGGATATCATAACCACGTATCCGCTGCTGATGACTGTTGGCGTAACTGCCATTGATGTTTATTGAAATGACATCTCCACTCCGCAAATTGATACCCTGCCACAATCCGAGGCCGGAACTGAGGGAATGACCGCGCGTACGCGTCTGGGAAATAGCCCGGTTCAATACTGTTTTCAGCACGTCATTGCTGCTACCTGAGTAAATGCCCTCTATGAATGCCGAAGTAACGTCATTATAATCCTTGTTAAACGTTGCGCTGACATCGCCGGCCACCCTGTCCCAATTCTGGTAGCTCACGTTAGGGCTAAGTTGCATGGCATATCTTGAGCCGGGCTTCCAGTACGCACGGTGAGAGGTGGAAAGATTCAGCATCCGGTTCAGCTCTCGCGAAAAAGAATATCCGTAAGTTCTGCCATTAACAAGATAATTCTCTACGTATCTTTCTGTTCCGTCATTTTCACGTGTGTGGGAGGCACTCGCATTACCGGTTATTTCCCACAATGAATTGCGGGTCTTGATGCTGTAATCGAAACCGCCCATCGCTGTACGCAGAATTCCGGATGGCATCTTGTCAGGTGACCACGACCCGTCTTGACCGGGCTTTCGGCTGTCGTTCAGGTTATTGACGTTGACATACGCCATATACTGATTATTAGGCGTAAATGACATTCCGAACAGACGCCCCAGATAACGGTTATCACTTCCCAACCCTGCCTCTGCATTGACATTCATTCCCACCATATACTCTTTCTTCAGCTTCACATCCATAGCATATTGGGAATCGCCTAAATCAGCTCCGGCAAGTTCGCTTGCCCGGCCCAATTTGTCATAAACCTGAACATTCTTCACCGTGTACGATGGAAGATTTGATAGCAATAACTGATTATTATTCCCCAGAAATTCCTTTCCGTTCATCATCAGAGCCTCCACATAACGCCCTTGAACGAAAATGGCGCCGTCATCCCTTAGCTCAACTCCCGGCAACTGCTCTATCAACGCATCGAGCATACTTCCCTCGGCGAGTTTGAACGCATCGGCATTATAAACTAATGTGTCACCCTTATTGTAGATTTTTATAAGCGATGCCTTGACAACGACCTCGTCAAGCTGTCGACCTTCCGGCTTCATTTGAAGTGTGCCGATGTCTATCAATATCTGACGCTTACCGATTGAATCAAGATCAATCTCCTTCCACAATGTCTGATAGCCGAAATCCGATATTTCAATAATGCATCGCCCTCCGCGGGGAATCCTCACATTGAATTCTCCCGTATATGTCTTTTCCGACCCGTCAGGTTGTCCCTCCCAGATATCAGCTTTGCAGACGCCGAGTACTGCACTGTCCGGCAGATGATATATTCTAACAGTGGCCGTTTCGAGCGGTTCGTGCATGTAACTGTCAAGGACTCGTCCTTTAACCACAACATTATCCTGCGCCGAAACCCGAATGGCAAACACAGATATCATTATGAAAAGCAATGCTATGGGCAACCGAAATCTATCAATCATTATGGCCGAATCACTTATATCCTAAAAGAGAGCTATCATAAAATGCAAATATAATAATATTAACGCGCAAATGCAAAATATTGTTAGGGGGAGTGAATTTTTGTTAATTCATTACGCCAGGGACAAAATAAAAGCTCCGAGGAGTGATTTCCTCGGAGCTTTCTGTTGAAGGGGCGGTTACCTACTTTCCCACTT
>CAZASF010000096.1:0-2921 GCA_964487725.1 uncultured Bacteroides sp.
TCTTGATGAAATTTTAACACTTTTCGCTTGCGCAGGTCCTAGATTTCCGGTTACGAAAGATCGTTGTCCGGGTGGACAACCTGACCATTTTTGATGGATTTTCTACGGGTTACGGCCTTCGGCCTTACCCGTGGCTACTATTAAAATGCGCTTACAGCACAACCATGTGTATGGAGCGGTGAGCAATCGGGCTGATAACGAGGAGTTGCGAAGGAGGCGATCGCTATAGGATAGACGACCCTACAAGGGCTGTGCAGCGGAATTGATTACAGGGTTAGTCCTGTGCAATCCATCCACCAGAAATATCTACTGACCCTTATTTTGAGATAAAATATCGCGTGATATCTTCCTCACTACATCTTGATTCTCTCCGTACATAGCGATTGTTATTGCATAAGATTGTGAAATCTTCTCGTCCTCCTTTAACTGCTCCCACTGGATGCCTTTCTCTATATGCAAAGAATACACAGGATGGAATAAGGAATATACCTTTTACATCGGCAGCAAGAACGATATATGCGACTCTCTCACTCTTTATCACGTCCGGATCTATGCTATACCACCAATTCTTATGCTTATATTCAAAATCCTTAGACCCTCTGAAATAGAGGTTCCCCATTGAAGAAGAATAGATAGGTCTCCTTCCGTTACATTTTACGATATTACTGAACTCTGATGGAAGAAGACTGATGGATTGTTCTATAGTAAGGTAGCTCATAGCGTCGGAAGAGTGTATATTGATTAATGTTAAAGAATTAAATACGATATTTTCAAGCTATTCAGTTGAGTTTAATAGGGTCAACCACCCCCTATTTTTCAGGATTCGTTGGCAATTTGCTGACAAAAACTTAAGGTTAATCCCGCAACCCTTGATTTCAATGAGTTACGGGATTTTTTAGTGCCCAGAACAGGAGCATTAATATTGAATCAAAATAATTAGTGCTGAATTTTAGTTGAATGTCGAAAATCGTCTAAAATATTGATTTTTAATTATATTGAACTGAAATAAATCAGTTCAAATTATGTCGAGAATTGAACCCGGTGTGTTAAAATACACCTTCGGTTGACAAACGGTTGACAAAAATATTTGTGTATGTCGGAGGGTTTTATTAACTTTGCATCAAGGTAATACAACCGAAATAAATTTAATCGAACTCTCTAATGGCGACGATAAAACGCACTTTATCGACAAAGGCCAGTCCGACTGGCGTTGTCGAAATACACCTCAGAATATCGGTTAGCCGCTCCGTAATCATCAGAATTAAGAGCGGTCTTTACATCGAAAGAAAGCGACTTGTTGATGGCAAATTTGTCATTCCTCGCGACCCGGAAGAAAAGCGAAAGGTCAGAGAGGTCGAGGAAAAGCTCATCGACATGGAGCAGTTCCTCATACGTCTTTGCGAAAGCACGCCGCAGGATAAACTCGACAAAGATTTCGTCATGGCGCAGCTTGAGCTGTATCTGAATCCTCCGGCAGTCAAAGAGCCCAAGAAACCCAAAGAACCGGACTTCTTCGACATCTTTGAGGATTATATCTCAAAGAAGAACATTTCGGAGTGGCGCATCAAACATCTTCGGGTGTTGAAGCGTGCCCTTATGAGATACGAGCTTTACGTCCGCGCAAATGGCAACAAACGATTCAAACTTAAATTGAACGACATCGCAGTCGAGGACATCAATAAGTTTGAAAAGTTCCTGCGTAGCGAACATCTCATCTACAAGAAATATCCAAAGATTTATGAGGCTGTTCCGGCAGACACCCACTCTCAGCGCAAGAAGCCTAAGCCACATCCCAAGGGAGACAATACGATTGTTGGCCTCTTCGGACTGATGCGTGCCTTCTACAAATGGTGCCGGGAACAAGGCTTAACCAACAATGATCCGTTTGCCAAGTACAATGGTAAGACTACGGAACGTTATGGCACGCCCTACTACATCACCATCGAGGAGCGCGACCAGATTGCCGATTACGACCTTTCCTCGAATCCTTCTCTCGAAGCCCAGCGCGACATCTTCATCTTCCAGTGTCTGATTGGTTGCCGTGTGTCCGACCTTATGTCAATGACAAGGGATAGCCTTATCAATGGAGCGATTGAGTATATCGCACAGAAGACTGCTGGAGAACGCCCCAATGTTATCCGTGTACCCCTCAATAGCCGTGCCAAGGCTCTTATCGAGAAGTACAAGGACCGCGATGACCTGAACGGAAAACTATTCCCCTTCATAAGTTCTCAGAAATACAACGTGGCTATCAAGAAAATTTTCAAGACTTGTGGTGTAAACCGTATGGTGACGGTACTCAACCCCACCACCGGCAAGGAGGAGAAGCGACCGCTTGATGAGATCGCCAGCAGCCACTTGGCTCGACGCACCTTCATCGGCAACCTCTACAAGAAGGTCAAAGACCCCAATCTTGTAGGCTCACTCAGCGGTCACACCGAAGGTAGCCGAGCCTTTGCCCGCTACCGCACTATTGACGACGACATGAAGCAAGAGCTGGTTGACTTGCTCGACTGACAACTCAGACCATACACAAATTCACGGCTATTCTCGTAAAAATATTTACGTGAATGGCCGTATCTTTATAAAAAACGATGAAAGGCAAGATGTTCTATATTGTTGATGGCTAAGTGTCGGTGTAAGTGTCGGTGTAAGTGTCGGTGTAAATGTCGATGTAAATGTCGGTAAAACGAGGGCGTATGAGGGTAGAATGAAGATAAAATGAGAATAAAATGAGGGTAATTATGACTGTGAGTCTTTCCGAATATGATATTCAGAGTTATATTTCTATTATAGCACTTGGATTGAAGGTTATATGCTCGTTGTGAAACACATACCCAAGCTGATTGGATACGCATTTAGTCGCTCCAATTGTAACATCAACGTTGTAATGCGAGTGTCCGTAAATCCAATATTCTATA
>CAZASF010000097.1:0-2694 GCA_964487725.1 uncultured Bacteroides sp.
CTTGATACCGAATCCCGGCGTGAACCACTTGCCGAGACCGACCGTGAAATCCGGTGAAAGCGTCTCCTTGAACTTGCCGTTACTACTCCAGTCGCCACGGAACGTATGCATCCCGATATCCCCGTAGACCCACCAGTTGTCCCAAAAGCGGTTGGTTACGACACGGTACTGGTCGTCGGTGGGCTGAAGCCTGGGTACGTAGTCTTCTGCCAATAAAGAGTCTATTTGAGTGGGCAGCGAGTCACGCTCCACCCTTTGCCACTGGATTTTGTCCAGATTTTCAATCTGCGCATGCAGGTTGCCGCATACTACCATGCACAGAATAGCAAGGATTGTTGATTTTGTATTCATTCGTATATTTTTAGTCATTTATCTTATTTTCAGGAAATCAAGCAGCGTGTATACAAATATGTATAAGTCCAGCCTAAATGTTTGGTGGTCTATATACCATAGGTCAAATCTTACACGCCTATCCATATTAGACACATCACCACGGTATCCAAGCATCTGCGCCAACCCGGTTATGCCTGGCTTGACAGTTAGCCGCCGCATATAGTCAGGAATAACGGTTGAATACATTTCTGTATGGTAAACCATGTGAGGACGAGGACCGACAATGGACATGTCACCAAGTAGCACGTTTATGAACTGGGGAAACTCATCCAATGAGGTCTCCCTGAGAAACTTTCCTATGGTCGTGATGCGTCTGTCATTGCTCACAGCCTGCAATACATCCGTCTCTTCGTTAACTACCATTGTTCGGAATTTCAGGCATGTAAACGGCTTGTTTCCTAATCCGCTACGCTGTTGGCGGAACAATACAGGTCCATGTGAGGTCAGTTTGATGGCTGTACCTATTATCAAATAGAAAAGAGGGAACAAGGTGCAGACAACAATGAAAGAGACTGTTATGTCGAAAAAACGTTTAGAGGTCATAGTATTTGCTCAGAAATTGTACTATATATAAGCTGTATGTATTCAGGACTGACTTCTACACCCGCAGCAAGGAGACCGTTCAATTTGACAAGCAAACGTCTGATTTTGGAACTCCCGTGTCGTGAGCAGATAACCCTTATATCCGTCAAGCTGACCACCCACAATACGGATCTTATTCTCATACATGCCCGAAGAGACTCCTTCCGTGAATGATGGTTCTGTTACTGCTCATATATGATGTGTCTTGTTTCATTTTTTGACAATCTCCAAATTTATGGTGTCAATCAGTAGGCGGGCGCAACCGAAGAAATTGAGGCCTACAATGAGTTCGCTTTTGGAGTTCCTGAGTTCCAAGACTTCGCCTTCTAATCCGGCAAGCTCGCCTCTTATAACTCGCACCTTGTCTCCTGCCTTAAAAGGCTTCTCTGTAATTTCAACCGGAATGTCGGATTGTCCCAGCATAAACTTCAACCGTCTTATCTGTTCATCGGGAATTGTTGCAAGTGGTTTGCTTGGTGAGGTTGAAGATGTGCCAGCCCTATCGGTCATAAAACGAAATATGAATGGCAGGCCAACTATTTCCTTCCTTTTTTGTTCTGTACAATAGACGAAAATAATGGAAGGAATGACTATTCTGTCAACTTTGTTTTTCCTACCGTTCTTCCAAACCCGGAGTTCCGTTTGAGTTGGCAGATAGTTCTCAATGTTCAGATTGTTAAGTTTCTCGGATGATTGCTTCTCGGAATTATGGTTCACTATTGCCACAAACCAGTAGCTTTTTCCCACGCCTACGGCGTCGTCAACGACATCAGCCACTGGCGATAAACTATTTGAGATATGTACATCTGCACTCATTTTACAGAATACGAAGTATTATTTGGCATAAGTAACTCTTGGTAAGAGATTTGGATAGAATATAAGTCGTTTTATTTCTGGTATTTATGTGGTTTGTTATACCCATATTTCCTAAACAATACACTTAAATTTGTATCTAAATCAAAAAAAAATCCGCATTTATTGACGTAAATCGCAGGAATTTAGCTATCTTTGCAGTCGGTTAAGTATCTCTTACCAAGAGATTTGGACGATTGCTAAACGAAAAAGCCCCAATCTCCAAACGCAGGAAACCGGGACTAAGGTTAAAGAGCCTTCAAGATTAGTGAGTTCGCCTTGTCCACCACGGAGGCATCAAGTGAGGCAAGGTAGATTTGGGTTGTCGTTTCTGAGTCGTGTCCCATCCCCTCACTGATTACACTTATGGGGATTCCTTTCGCTTTGGCTGCGGACGTCCAACTGTGCCGGGCAACGTATAGTGTAAGAGGGATACTTATACCAACTTTCTTGGCTATCTTTTTCAGGTTGTGGTTGATATTGTATCCGGTGTTTCGGTAGGCGCACCGCTCATTCGTGCCGGGATTCCTTATGATGGGCAGGAGGTAGTCGGAGGCATTTTCAGGGTATTTGTCGAGTATGAGCTGCATCTCCTTTGTCCATTCAATCGTGAGTTGTTGCCCGGTCTTACGGCGGCGGTAGATGACGTAGCCGTTTGCGAGGTCGGTTTTACGCAGATATGCCATGTCGATGAAACTCATGCCCCTGAGCATGAAACTCATCATGAACATGTCGCGGGCATAATCCAATGATGGAGTCAGTGACAAATCCAACGCCTTGATTTTCTTAATTACCGGAAGCGGCAAAGCTCTTTTCACGGTCTTGTCCACTCCGGTATAGACGTGCCGGAACGGGTTGCGGTTCTCT
>CAZASF010000098.1:0-2575 GCA_964487725.1 uncultured Bacteroides sp.
GCATCTGACTACGGATCAGAAGGTTACAGGTTTGAATCCTGTAGGAGTCACAAAGCCTCCTCCTCACCGGACAGAGGCTTTTTTAGCTTCATCACGGTATTTACACAAGCGCCAAATGACGGAACTATGACAAAGCCGTCTCACAAACCGCAACATCTGTAACACACATAGGGAAATGTTACAAACGAGTGAAATCACTGTTGCAAAATGGTTAACACTTTTGTATTCGCAAAGTACTCCATGTATCTTTGTGTGAGAAATCACATTTTGCAATGAAGAAAAGAATCACAATATTAACAACCGTGCTGATATTACTCGTTGCTTTTGTCGGTGGATGGATCTGGATAACCCGCACATCGCAAAGCTCGCTTACCCTTGAAAAAGGGCTGGGCAAGGATGGAGTGACTCTTCCGGTTGTTTCCATGCCATATTGCGCTATGTTGGCTCCCGGACTTAAATTCAAAATTGACACCGGAGCCGACATATCAACACTCTCCGAAATAGATGCCGACAAACTCCGTGAGATGGGCTACGAAATAAAGGAATCACTCCGTCCCATGACAGGACGCGACGGATACGGCAGATACATCTTTTCACCCAAACGCTACACCGTGTCTTTACCCATAGGTGGATACGACATATCTACTGACAGCCTGGGTCGCCGACGAATTTCCTATACCGGAAGTCCAACCAACAAGATATTGAACGTTGACTTCGCCCAAACGTCTGAGTCACTCTCAACATTGGGTCTTGACTTTTTGAAAAAATTCAAGCTGGAATTCAATTACTTAGACCGGAGCATGACGCTTCACGATTCCATTCCTGAGAGCTATCAACACGTGGCCAATCTTATTTCTAACGTAAGCTTGAAGGACCATATATGGTCATCCGACCGAGTATACATGATACTTACCGTAAATCAGTACACTCAATTATATCAACTTGACACCGGTCTTCAGCGCACGGCAATAAAGATGCCGGTAAGCGAAATCCCAAGAGCTACTCATACACTACATGATGACTCCACATACACAATGGTTGCCGCCTACGCTGCAAAAGTTGATGATAGAGCCATCGTTGAGTTCGGCAACAGATGCGGTAGCAAGGCTGTGTACTACTATGACAATGACGAGGATACATATCAGTTCAATCCTCTTAACGTATTTGTGCAGGATTTGGTGATTGACATTTCCGGCCGAGGCATATACTTCCGCCCGACAGCACGAAAAGCCTCTGTTTCAACATCTATTTAGGGGTCAGTAGAAATTTCCGGTGAATAGATTGCGCAGGACTAAACCTATAATCAATTCCGCTGCACAGCCCTTGTAGGGTCGTCTATCTTATAGCGATCGCCTCCTTCACAACTCCTCGTTATCAGCCCGATTGCTCACCGCTCCATCCACATGGTTGCGCTGTAGGCGCATTTTAATCATAGCCACGGGTGAGGCCAAAGGCCGTAACCCGTGGAAAAGCCAATAAAATGTATCGCTCCGCATCGCGGGGCTTCAAATATAGAACCACGCCCACATCGCCCCCAAACCGATATTACTTTTGCGGCATGCTCGCTGCACGAAAAATATCATGCCCGCTTCCTGCCGCTGTCCGCAAACCACGGCGCAACTTCGCCGCACTCTTCGAGCGATGGCTCGGCTACAGCCTCCATCCCCACGCCCGTCGTCTCATCGCTGAGCTCGAGCGTCAGCGCGCCCGTCGCATGCCCCAGCGTCTCTATGTCTCCGATTCCAACGCCGAATCCGGTCTGCTGCAGCGTGCCCTCGTTGACTACGTCCGTTGGCTCACCATCGTTGTACGGCCTACCACAAACTACTGCGTGATCGCACCTTCACGAGCACAACTCAAATCACTCGTCCCGCGTCATCCCGACATCATCACTGCCACAGCCCGCAGCCCGGAATATGTCCGTGGGCTCAACTTCCCAATGGCGTTGATTCTCGATGCTGACCGCTACCCCAAGAAAGGCCGACATCTTACCCGCATACTCCGCTCCGTCTCTCCGATTATCTATGATGGTCCCGGTACATTGCTCGTTGTCCACGGAACCCCACACCCGCGGATGCGTGTCAACACCTTCACCAACGAACTCCGCCGAACCACCAATCCCATACCCTCAATCACACCCTCTGAGGCAGACCCGCCCGACAACCCGGACGGTACCACACAAGACCGCACCGTCACAGTCCACATCCCGACCGATGTGTCCGGAAACGAAAAGCAGCCACATAACCCCACTTCATCCGACCCCCACGCCTTTCTCCTCTAAGCGGCGCCATGACCGCCACCTCCCAATCATGGCAAAGAGCACCTTGAAATACTGAAAAATTCCCCCAAACCCGGTTTTGTTCCATTAGCCGTTCTCCCTCCACTCCTATCCACCCGAAATATCTACTGACCCCTCTTTAGGCTCCATGTTCCCTAAAATCACGGGGCAGTAGAAAATCACGACTTAATCGTCCAATATTCGCATAAAGAAAAAGCCGCTCCAATGGAACGGCACTTTTCTTGTAGCGGGACCGAGAATTGAACTCGGGACCTCCGGGTTATGAATCCGACGCTC
>CAZASF010000099.1:0-2391 GCA_964487725.1 uncultured Bacteroides sp.
AAATCAAAACTCAAACTCTGAAAATGAAAACAATCCTCAACAGAATAGGCGACATTCGCCTCACCCCCTTCCGATTTTTCGGCTTTTGGGCAGCCCTCTTTGCCCTCGTCTTTTCCCTCTGCTCCTGCAACGATGACCTCGACGTGCAGCAATCTTATCCCTTCACCGTGGACGTAATGCCCTACGGCGATAAAATCGCCAACGGCGAGACCGTTGAACTGCGCTTTGAAATCAAGCCCGAAGGCAACTACTCCAACACCCTCTACACCATCCGCTACTTCCAGTACGAAGGCGACGGAGAACTCCAACTTGTCGGCGGCCCGGTGCTGGTCAACAACGACCGAGTCCTCCTTGAAAGCAAGTCTTTCAGGTTGAATTATACCGCTCACAGTTCTGATTCACATAAATTTCTGGTAGTTGTGGAAGATTCCTTCAACTCAACTCCTTGGCAGCAGACCTTTGAGTTCAACAACGATGACAGTGAAGATGATGGTGGCAACAACAGCGATTTGGTAGTCGGCCCAATAACACCGTTAATCCAATGAGGAAACTATTGTTTCTGTTCGTGGCATTGTTCTCCATCGTGGGAACAATGCCAACGATTGCTGCCAAGCGGAATATAAAGGACTTACCCCCATTCGAGATCGCCATTATTTTAATAAAGCACTATGAATCACTACATAAAAGATGTCATTGGCCAACAATAGGCTACGGCCATGTAGTTCAACGTGGCGAGCCATATCATAAAGGCATCCAACTGACTGAGGCGCAAGCCGAGACACTTCTTCGCAAAGACCTGCGAAAGTTTGTGGCACTCTACGAGCATCTGCCGAAGTACAAGCTGCTGCTTGGGGTATTGGCATACAACATCGGTCCCGGAGCGGTGAACAAGTCGAGTGTCTATAAGAAACTGCTCCGTGGCGATACCAATATATATAAGGAGTATACCTCCCATTGCCACTATAAAGGCAAGTGGCACAAGATGCTCAATGAAAGAAGACGAATGGAGTACAATCTGCTTTTCAAACCATAAAACGTTTATAGCATAATAATAAGGGGGATACGCTCAGTCTATGGGTGTGTCCCTTTTACTTATCTTACACCAAAGTTTGATAAATCATGGCAACAACAAAAGTGATATTGCGATTAACCTCTCACGGTTCTAACGAAGGGACCTTATTTTACCGTATCATCCACAAACGAAAGACTCGTCAGATTCATACCGGATATAGGCTTAATAGTGACGAATGGGATATAGCATCCGGCAAGATAATCAATACAGGAAATAAAGAACGCGAGGACTACCTGAAAGCAGTACAGTCCAAGCTGGATAATGGTATAATGCGAATTAACCGAATAGTGGCGTCCCTTGAAAAGAACTTCGCTGATTTCATTGTTGATGACATCATCAACGCCTATCATTCGCCCGATGCCGTCGTCGGGTTTATATCTTTCGCTCGCAAGCATATCTCTGATTTACGTCAGATGGGCAAGATAAGACTATCTGAACATTATACCACGGCGCTCAACAGCCTTGTACGGTTTCACGGCGATGAAGAATTGCTGTTTGATGAATTCGACTGCAATCTGATGGGGAGATATGAGAATTATCTGAAAGAACTTGGTCATTGCCCCAACACTACATCTTATTATATGCGTAATCTCCGCGCAATCTACAATCGCGCTGTGGAGCAGGATTTCACACCCCAGCATAATCCGTTCAAACATGTCTATACCGGCGTGGCGAAAACTATAAAAAGAGCGGTGACCCTAACGACCTTGAAAGCTTTGCGTGCCCTTGACCTGAGAGATGACCCCATGGCAGACCTTGCTCGAAACCTGTTTCTCTTCAGTTTTTATACACGTGGCATGACGATTGTCGACATGGCATATCTGAGAAAAAGCAACCTGAAGAACGGCATTCTTTCCTATCGGAGGCAGAAGACCGGACAGTATCTAACTATCAGGTGGGAGCCTCAGATGCAGGAGATTGCAGCTTTGTATGCAAACAGCGATAACGATTTCATGTTTCCCCTCATTGACTCCGCCAAACCGGATTATCGAAAGCAATACCTTCGGGCTTATGACAGGCTGATAAAACGATTGAAGAAGTTGGGAGTCATGCTCGGTTTGACTGAGCCGTTGACTTTCCACCGCAGTCGGCATGGATGGGCTTCAATAGCGAGGGATAATAATGTCCCGTTATCTGTCATCTGCGAGGGCATGGGACATGATTCCGAAAAGACTACAAGAATTTATTTGGCATCTCTTGATACCTCTGTGGTTGATAACGCCAATAGCAATATCTTGAGTCTTCTTGACTCATGATTGGTACTTAACCAACGGCATCAAATGTTTTACATTTTCTCATTTCTCTTGGTTAGAGAAATG
>CAZASF010000100.1:0-2193 GCA_964487725.1 uncultured Bacteroides sp.
ATGTTCTCTGTTTCCGGATTCTCTTCCCGGTTTTTAATCCGGACCGAAAATCTTTACAAAGTTAGAGGATTTTTCCCATCCCGCCAAACTTTTCGGAATTTATTTTTGTTTTATCTTTTCAAGCCTGCCTCCGCAGGCCCGCTTCCACAGGCGCTCATACGAGCCATCCCCGAAAGCGAGTGCAAAGGTACGCCCTTTTTACTTCACCACCAAATTATTTAACGCATTTTTTGAAAGATTCATCAAATTACATCTTTAACCGTCTGTGAATCAATAAATGTCCTCTACTTGTTATAATCTGCTAAATTCTCGACCCTGATTTAACGTATGGATTCAGCGCGTCTCTTTTAAAAAGAAATAATCGGGCGTTTATTTGATGTTTCGGGAAAGAGACACTATATTTGTAAATCCTTATATATAATAATGTACAAAACCTAATATCAATGGAACCAAAATACAAAAGGATATTGCTTAAACTGAGCGGCGAATCGCTCATGGGTCACCAAGGCTACGGAATAGATCCCGACCGACTGAAAGAATATGCCCTTCAGATTAAGGAAATAGCCGGCCAGGGCGTGGAAATAGGCATCGTAATCGGGGGTGGCAACATCTTCAGAGGTCTGCAAGGCGCAGCCAAGGGGTTTGACCGCGTTAAAGGCGACCAGATGGGAATGCTCGCCACCGTCATAAATTCGCTCGCACTCAGCTCGGCCCTCGAAGACGCAGGTCAGAGCGCAGAGGTGTTCACCGCAATCAACATGTATCCCATTGGCAAACATTACAGCAACCGCGCGGCCATTGACGCAATGAAGGCCGGAAAGGTGGCCATAATGTCAGGCGGAACAGGCAATCCGTTTTTCACCACTGACACCGGTGCAGCACTGCGCGGTGTGGAAATCGGTGCCGATGCCATGTTCAAGGGCACCAGAATCGACGGCGTTTACACCGCTGACCCGGAAAAGGACCCCACTGCCACCAAATTTGACAAAATCACCTACGATGAAGTCCTTGCCCGCGGATTGCGCGTGATGGATCTGACGGCGACCGCCTTATGCAAGGAGAATCACCTGCCTATAGTGGTGTTTGACATGGACACTCCGGGCAACCTGGCCAAAGTGATAGCCGGCGAACCTATAGGCACCTTAGTATATTAAATATAATCAAATCAATTCTACATATCATGGACGTAAAAGACTATCTGAATCCGGCCGAAGAGAAAATGGAAATGGCTGTGGCATACCTTGACGAGTCACTTGCCCACATCCGCGCCGGCAAAGCAAACCCCAAAATCATCGACGGCATACGCGTGGAATACTACGGTAGCGCAGTTCCCATCTCCAATGTGGCCAATGTGTCAGTGCCCGATGCACGCACCATCGCTATAACCCCATGGGAAAAAGCAATGTTCAAGGAGATAGAGAAAGCCATCATCAACTCCGACCTCGGTATAACCCCGGAAAACAACGGGGAGGTAATCCGTCTTTGCATCCCTCCGCTGACTGAAGACCGCCGCAAGCAGCTGGTAAAGCAGTCAAAAGCCGAGGCTGAAAACGCCAAAGTGTCAGTGCGCAACGCACGTCGCGATGCTATTGATGGGTTGAAAAAAGCAGTTAAGCAGGGCATGGCAGAGGACGTGTCGAAAGACGCTGAGGGCACAGCCCAAAAACTTCATGACAAATACATGAAGAAAATCGACGAAATCTTCGCCGCAAAAGAGAAAGAAATTCTTACCGTGTGACATCCTGCACATATACAATATAAAGCTCCGCTCCGGCGGGGCTTTTTTCGGATCAGTTTTCCACGGGTTACGACCTTCGGCCTCACCCGTGGCTAATATTAAGAAGCAGCTACACTGCTGCAATGCGGGTGGGACAGCGAGCTATACAGCTGATAGCTAGGAGTCTTCGGGTGGAGGCGGTCGCTACAGGGTAGACGACCCTACATTTGTTGTGGGATTGGGTATTTCAAAATGTCAAAGTGCTCTTTGCCATGATTTGGAGGGGCGGTCATGGCGCCGCTTAGGGGAGAAAGACGTGGGGGTCGGATGAAGTGGGGTTCTGTGGCTGCTTTTCGTTGCCGGACGCATCGGACGGGATGTGGAGTGTTACGGTGCGGTATTGCGCAGCGTCTTCCTGATTGTCGGGCGGCTCTGCCTCGGAGGGTGTAATTGAGGGTATGGGGTTGGTGGTTCGG
>CAZASF010000101.1:0-1853 GCA_964487725.1 uncultured Bacteroides sp.
TCATTGCCCATGTCGAGGCTGCTGCCGGTGGAAAGACAGCTACCATCATCGGCACAAAGAAGGCTGTGCGCAACTTGGCTCCTTCCATTCAGGGCACTGACTCTAAGAGCGACCTGTACAACATGGGTTACTACGGCAAGTTCTACGGGACTCCTGTGGTGGTGACCCCTCAGCGGCATAAGGTCGGTTCCACCGAGTTCACTCTGGATGACGATATTCTGACCATCATTGCCGGTGACGACAAGCCTATCAAGTGCGTGTACGAAGGCGACCCCATTGTTCTGATGGGCGACCCGATGAGCAAGGGCGACCTGACTCAGGAGTACCTGTATGGCGAGAAGTACGGTATGGGTATCGTGCTGGCCGGCGGCAACGCTGGTATCGGCCGCTACGAAATCGCGTAATCAGTAACCAATCAGCGGGGCCCGCAATGGGCCCCGCATTATGTATGAAAGGGAGATAGTATGGCAAATGAATCAACCGGGCGCACAAGAGCGGCCCGCGCAACGACCAATGATGCAGCAGCGTCTGTCCAAAATACCGCAGCCGATGCTGTGGATGAGGCTGCGACAGAAACGAAAGCAGAAGCCAAAAAGCCGCTTGTGCCAAAGGATATTGACCCGAACCAAATCATTACTGTCCGCAATGGTTTCCAAGGCCGGCTTGTTTACAAGAGCCGAAAGACCGGCGAGCGATTCGTGTGGGACTCCTTTGGCGCCGAACAGGATATGGAGCTTGGCGAGTTGAAAAACGCTCGCAATTCCAACAAGAAATATTTCATCAACAATTGGTTTATGTTCGATGAGCCATGGATTGTGGACTACATCGGCATGAGCCAATATTACAAATCCTCAATCCCCATTCAGGACTTTGATAAGTTCTTTGAGAAGGATGCGGATGAAATTGAGGCGACTGTTTCCAAATTGTCCGATGGTCAAAAGAAATCTGTTGCCTATCGGGCGAGACAGCTTATCGCGGATGGACGCATCGACTCCAACAGGACAATTTCCACACTGGAAAAATGTCTTGGTGTTGAACTTGTAGAGCGGTAAGGAGCGTGAAATATGAGCGTTCCCTATGACAGATTTACAGGGGCGTTTCTCTCTAAAATCACAGAGTATGACTTTGTCAATATGAAGGATTTCGAGCGAAACGCTTTGGTTGATGGATATATGAAACGCGCAATCGCAGCCTTTAAGAAAATCTGCAAATACGACTTGACGACCACCGCAGATGATGTGGTGCGTGAATTTAATGTGGAAATTGCAGACGAGGATATGGATGAAATTATCGATATTGTTTCTGAGGGTATGATTGTGCAGTGGCTAAAGCCTTATACATATAAACAGGAAAGCCTTGAGAATGCGCTGAATACCAAGGACTTTACAACATATTCCCCAGCCGAGCTGCTCATGCGCATCAGTAACGCGCACGCAGCGGCAAAGAAGGACTTTACGAATATGATGAGGGAATATTCGTATAACCATGGGGATTTGACGGATTTGCACCTATGATGATTCAGACCACGGCCGGCGTGCCAATGGACGCCAAGGTGTTGTCGAATTACTTCCGCACCCTCATCAATCTATTCTTTAAGATACTCCCAATTTGGGAGAGCGGAGAGAGTTCGCTGACGACCTACATGAAAAGTTTGCAGGCGGAATTGCTTGGCTGTAAGGAGCTAATCGACGCTATCCATGCCGATTCATTGTTTTTGTCGTTGATTTCGATTCTCCAATATTTCATTGATAACCCGGATTGCGAAATATCGACCGTGAAACGAGAGGTATTCCGGGCAATATCAATTTGCAATAAATTGATGATTGGTAAACCTTTCGATTGACGACTAAATT
>CAZASF010000102.1:0-1840 GCA_964487725.1 uncultured Bacteroides sp.
TACACATGTGAAACGCACTGGAGAAATCGGTACATTCCGTATTACCAGCACCCGCTATGCCGATGGTGTTCAGCGAATAGTATTCAAACTTGGCTAATAATGAACTATATATTTGATTTTGACGGCACTTTGATGAATACGTCGGGTGTCATACTAGCAACGATAAAGGCGACTATCAAGGAGATGGGTCTTCCGGCAAAGACTGACGATGAATGCCGCTCTATTATCGGTATCCGTACCGATGAGGCAGGGAAATATCTATATCCGGATTCGGATATATCAGATGCTGAGTTTGCAAGATTCTTCCGGTCTAACTATGAACGATTGAAGAAAGATGCTCATGAGAAGACATTCCCCGGAGTGATGGAGACACTTGTAAAACTGAGGGAAGGAGGTCATGGACTTGCCATAGCCTCCAGCCGGCGGCTGGACTCTATTTATAACTATCTTAATCGCCTCGGAATAAAGGAATGGTTTGCCTACATTGTCGGAGCGGACAGCGTAACCATGGGTAAGCCAGCCCCGGAGCCTGTACTGACTGTGTTGAAAGCATTGGATTGGGATGCTGAAGAAACGTTGGTGGTTGGCGATGCCGATGTTGACATTATGATGGGAAATGCCGCAGATTGTAAGACATGTGCTGTAACCTATGGTAATGGCTCAATAGCCACCCTTAAAGCCGCCAATCCCAATTACATGATTGATAGTTTTTCCGAATTACTCAATCTTGGATGAATTACTAAACGTGATGTAAATTATAAAATCAAGCGTGATGGAACTAAAGATTATCAAAGGAAGATTTTCAGTATGTAAAGTAAGTGACTATTCATTGGTCAATCTTTCCTTGGCAGCGGCAATATTACGTTGACAATCTCGCTGCAATCGCAATCCGGGATAGATGAGATAACGGCGGGCCAATTTGCAACGGATAAGGTGTATGACCTCAACGTACGGATTGTATCATCACGCCCGCATTCACAGGGCGTTTATATTATCAACGGAAAGAAAGCAATTATAAAATGAAGAAAGTACTCATAATCTCAACCAGTCCTCGTGCGCACAGCAACTCTCATGCCTTGGCAGAGGAATTTGCCCGCGGAACCAAAGAAGCAGGTAACGATGTGGAACTGATCTGTCTGCGCGATAAAGAGATAAAATACTGCATGGGGTGTCTTGCCTGTCAGAAAACCGGCAAATGTGTAATCAAAGATGATGCCCCTGCTATTGTCGAGAAGATGCACGATGCAGATGTGATAGTCTGGGCAACCCCAATCTATTATTATGAGATGTCAGGCCAGATGAAGACGATGATTGACCGTGGCAATCCGCTGTATGGCACCGACTATAAGTTCACCGACATCTATATGCTGACAAGCGCAGCTGAGGATGAACCGGGAACGCCTGTGAGAGCAATCTCAGGACTTCATGGCTGGATTGACTGCTTCGAACGTGCCACACTAAAGGGTACTGTGTTTGGCGGCGGAGTTACTATGCCCGGCGACATAAAAGGCCACAAAGCCCTCTCCGAAGCTTACGAAATGGGCAAGTCAATTTGACAATCAGCTAAGAAATACTTAACCGCCACTGCATCAATTTGCAGTGGCGGTTAAATTGTTCGACTGACCGGAATCAAGCTTTCAGATTGATCAGGCTTCTCACGAATGTAGGTTCGTTGAAGTCAAAGTTGCCGGTATCTTGCTTGTTCAAGGTTGCGATTTTCATCATATCATCTTCTGTCAGGGTGGAGAGTTGGATATGTGGCGTTTCTACAATCTGCTGACGGGAGCTAACAAGAGTAGCTATATAGATAGCTTCCTTGACCGCTCTTTCAATGCTACGG
>CAZASF010000103.1:0-1672 GCA_964487725.1 uncultured Bacteroides sp.
GAGCTATTGTATTCTTGCCGTCAACCGGAGTGATGGTAAGGTCGGATGCGATTACGGTAGGATTGCTCCATGTATAATCAGTTGCATCAAATGTGCGGAGTTCAGCAGGTGAGGATTCAGCACCCTTTTCACGAGCCGTGAGATTAAGTTCAAGAATCTTACCACCTACAAGAGAGAGGTGTTTCCCGGAACCGGTAGTCGGCACGGCTCCGGAAACGCCATTATTATAACGTGTAAGGTCGGAATTCAAGGTATGCAGACCGTTGTAAGAGGCTACGGAAAGATAGTCACCGTTGCGGACGATGCAGTTGCCGTCACCACCTACAAACTCCGGATTTTCTCCGTTCTTGTTACCTTTCAGGTTGACAAAGTTGAGAGATTCACCCTGAGTGAATGTACCGTTGGTAAGTGCTATTTCACCGACAATAGCATGTTTGTCGTTATGACCGACAGCAAGCAGACGGTTACCATCGAACAGAATGTGGTTGTAGTCGGTGCTTTTGTCCTCTGCGTAGGCAAGAAGTTTCAGACCTTCCGGAGTATTCTCTACGACTTCCACACAACCGTGGATACCGTCATCACGCTCATGCCATGACACGTATGCCTTGTCACCGTTGAACTGGATGCAAGTAGCGGAAATCGGATGAGAGTGGTCGTTGGTGACAGAGGCTATTGTCTCCAATGAAGGCTTTTCTTCCGATGTTTCATCCTTGGGTGTTACAATCACAGGAGCACAATCATCACCGTTTTCCACATTCACGTCAACCTCACCATTGAGATTTACGCTGGCATTCAGGCCAAGACCTTCTTTGGTCGGTTCCACTTGCTCTCCATACGACCAATTCTCACAGAGGATATTGACGTTTCCGAATGTACCCTTCAAATTATCACCGCCTGCATTGTTCACTCTGATAGTTTTTGCTTTGATGAGAGCGACATCACCGTCCTCTGCATAGATTTTTGAAGACTGAGCATTCTCGATGAACAGTTCATTGGTCTCGATATATCCGCCATCGCGAACAATTATCGTCGGATTAGCCATAACCGAAATCTTGGGAGATTTGATATAACCTACATGGAATGTAGATTCGTTATCGAAAATCACTTCCTGATCAGCTTCTATCTTGCAACCGATCCATACATTGGCCTCATTATTGAAATGCACACGTTTTACCTTCACTGCGCCGTTCGTTGAGAACTCACATGCAAGGTTGAGGTTGGGGATCTGATCTACTGCAGTCTGCGAGTAAACTGTCAGGTTTCCACCGAGACGGCATTGGTTTTCACCACCATTGAAAGCCAATGTTCCATAATTGTAGATGGTTATGTGAGCGTCGGAGGAGGCGGCACATTCAAAACCTGACCCGGTAAATTCCAGAGTTGCTCCGGGCAGTACATAGATAGTGGCGTTATGGTCGTTGCCGTTATTCCAGGTACCGGAAAGTGTCCATTTGGCACCACTTGTCACATACATGGTCTGTCCGACATTGTTAAAGCCAAGATTACAATTTTTTGTAATCTTGAAATTCTTTTTCGTATAGTCAGGCCACCAAGTATTTTCATACTCGTCCAACTCGGAATATACCGATTCGTCAGGCACATCCGGCATGGAGAATTCCCAGTCGGTTGCGCGAGATTTGGCAAGGTTGCCGAATCCGTAGTTATACACTGT